>NZ_CADEAR010000001.1 GCF_902825325.1 Brucella tritici
TGGATGAACTCTTGCTGGCCTTCCTTGGTTGGGAATTTCACAATCGAGAAGTAACGGCCTTTATGATTTACGCAGCCGTGCAAGGGATAAGCGCCGAGCCGGTGTTCGTCCGCAATCACTTCCAAAAGCCTTATGCGCAGTTCATCAGTCAAGAACAGCACGACCTGAAACGGGTATTCTTTATTGATGAGCGTCTTCGGCGGTTCACCGCGTGATCTGCCGCTCATTTCACGAACACCGTCGGCTTCCAGCCACGTGCAAAGCCCATCGACATAGCCAGACTGGCGTACTCGATCTCTTTGACGAGAAAATCCCGATCTTTCAGAAGCGCTTCTATCGCAGCCCGCACATCGCCCTTGTGATAGGCGAGAACCAATTCAATCTCGTCGTCGTATTCATTTCCCTGCGCAACCGCATTCATTGTTCTGCTCCAGCGAAGCAGACACACACGCCACCAAGCATGTCTGTTAGGTTATCGGGCCGCCTTCCGATGTTCCTAAAATGTTCTCACCTGAAGTTAGAGTCAACAGAGAATCTTTGGGGAGTGAAATGATGTGGAAAAAGGGGGAAAATAAGGAACGAACTGCCACACCTACAAAAGTGTGGCGGAACACCGGGTGAACACATTGCCACACCATAAAAATAAGATGTGTCAATTCAATACGTTACCGATGATTATGGGATCAATTGGAGGCCTCGCCCGGAATCGAACCGGGGTGCAAGGATTTGCAGTCCTCTGCGTAACCACTCCGCCACGAGGCCTTCCGTAAAGCTATCGCCAAATCAGTTGGCAACGCCTTGGCCCGTTCCATTATTGATACAGATCGGCCTCGTCAAGCGGTTAGAGCCAAATGTAGAAAATTTCTACAGAGGTTTATTCGCATCCTTGTGATTCACGGCTGCTCGTCTCGATCTGGCGGCATCTGAGGGCGCGCCAGATTGCCTCTAGAGAAAGTGTAGCCTGTTTCGACAGCATTTACGCCAAACTTGTTACGCAGCTGGTCGACGGCATTTTCGGCGACGGCGCGTTTGGTTGCCTGCGTATCCACAAGATCAGGCGGGTCGGCGCGCTCACTTGAGGAAAGTTCGCTAACTCCAATCCCAAGCAGTCGAAACCGTGTTCCATCCAGCTCCCTTTCAAGGAGTTGTAATCCTTGACGGAATATTCTGTCTGCAAGCTGGGTCGGATCGGAAAGCTGCCGATTGCGCGTACGCGATTTGAAATCATGTGTCTTCAGCTTCAGAACTACAGTGCGCCCGGCTATTCCACCTGCTTTCAGCCGCCGCGAGACTTTTTCTGAAAGCGCGCGAAGAATCGGAACAAGATCGTTTGCTTCCGACAGGTCGTTATTAAATGTCGTCTCCGCTGAAACGCTTTTCATGTCGTGATCTGGCTCGACCCTGCGGCTGTCCAAGCCCCTGGATAAACGATAGAGACGCTGGCCCATAGTGCCATAGGCCTTCATAAGGGCTCCTTCTTCCATCGTCTGTAGTTGGCCAATAAATCGAATACCGTCGCTCTCCAGCTTGGCTGCAAAGGCTTTGCCAACGCCCCAGATGGCGTTGACCGGTCGGTCCCGCAGAAAAGTTAGCGCTTCTGCTTCGCCGATGACAGAAAATCCCCGCGGCTTTTCGATATCGGATGCGACCTTCGCCAAAAATTTGCAATAAGAGAGCCCTATGGATGCTGAGATTCCAACTTCGTCTTCTACTCGCTTGGCAAATCGGGCGAGAACGGTGGCAGGTGGCGCCTTATGCAGGCGTTCTGTACCACTCAGGTCAAGAAAAGCTTCGTCAATTGACAGAGGTTCGACGAGGGGCGTCAGGTCGCGCATCATCTGCCGTATTTCGCGGCCAACACGAACGTATTTCTCCATATTGGGCTTGATGACGACTGCGTCAGGACATGCTTCAAGCGCCTTGAACATAGGCATGGCAGATCGGACGCCGTGAATACGAGCGAGGTAGCAGGCGGTTGATACAACACCGCGTTTTCCGCCGCCAATTATGAGTGGTTTGTCCCGCAGCTCCGGATTGTCCCGCTTTTCAACGGACGCGTAAAAAGCGTCGCAATCAATATGTGCGAGAGAGAGCTTATAAAGCTCTTTATGGCGCAGAAGGCGAGGGCTACCACAAGCATGGCATCGCTTGCCTGTGTCCGATTTCTGCGGTGCAAGGCAATCGCGGCATACACCTTTTTCCGGATTGTTAGTTGCAATGGTGTCAACCATGAGGACGAACCGTCTGATGAACATAAAAGGAACATCCTTTTATAACATCGAAAGGTCGGAGTGCCACCGGGATATATGATGCGATTGGTCTTACACTTGACATTGCCGGGAATATCACCAAGTTTAGCATCATGAACAACCGTTTTGCATCCATACTCCATCGGGTCCATCCGATCACGGGATAGCTACCCTCGAGTTCTGCCTAGCGCAGGGGGACTCCGGGGGACGGTACGCCGCTTGTCCAACAGCGGATTTCAAATAAGCGCTTTCACCAAAATCAATCTGAACAGCTTCGTGCCCAAACAGCGCGGAGACTTATTACCTTTCAACAGCAGTGAGCACTCGCCATGAGCGGAAAGAATCGCAAGAAGCCCAATATCGTTGTCAGCGAAATCGACTATGAACGCCTGATGGGGCTGGCCACCAATGTTTCGGAACGTCTCGAGGAGATCGCCGAGGAATTGATGGTTGAACTCGACCGCGCGAAAGTCGTACCCGCGAAGCGCTTGCCGCAGAATGTTATTCAAATGGGTTCTACGGTCGAGTTTCGTTCCAATGACGGGCAAGAACGCCGGGTGACATTGGTGTATCCGGGCGAGGCAGATATTGCACAAGGCAAAATCTCAATTCTGACGCCGATTGGCACAGCCCTGATCGGCCTTGCACCTGGCCAGTCAATCTCCTGGACGGCACGCGACGGCAAGCAACATGAGCTGAACGTGTTGTCTGTTTCGAACGAAGCTAAGGAGGCTGTGGCACATCCTGCCGCTGAATAATCAATAAAAAGCCCGGGAACCCGGGCTTTTAGTATAATTGATCGGGGCGCGGAGCTAGAGATGCTGGTTTAGCCCCCCAGGCAAATACGCCAGAGCTTTTTCAATTGTTGTTGGGTCACGGCCTGCGTCTTCGCAGTAGCGCAGTAGTGTCGGCTCATGTGTCAGAAAAAACTGTAATACACCGGCTAGAAAGCCGGGTTCACGTGCTGCCTGCCTGATTGATGCGGCCTCAATGCCCGTTAGAGCGAGGAAGCGAGGCAGCAGATCCTTGTCTTGCGCCAGCCATGCCAACGCTTCGATAGCGATCGCTTCCGCATCCGCTTGGCTCACCAGCGTTTTCATGTGGTTTCTCCGTTTTTTCTGTTGCTTTGCCAAATGTGTAACTGCCGCTTAGTCGAGGAACAATGGAATTATTTGCCTTTCATCAATGAAATGAGGTTAAACTATCCGCAGTCTAAGAAGTGGGGACTTTCTGGCGGATAAGAAAATCGAGCAAATGCCGGGTTGCTGCAGGGAATAGGACCAAGGAATATTCGATGCCGAAAAGCGTGATGATTGTCGAAGACAACGAACTCAATATGAAGTTGTTTCGCGATCTTATCGAAGCCAGCGGATATGAGACCATTCGGACGCGAAACGGGCTCGAGGCGCTCGACCTTGCGCGCGAACATCGACCTGATTTGATTCTCATGGACATACAACTTCCCGAGGTGTCGGGGCTGGAAGTCACAAAATGGCTGAAGGATGATGACGAGTTACGACACATTCCGGTTATTGCGGTAACGGCATTTGCCATGAAGGGGGACGAGGAACGCATTCGGCAAGGTGGCTGCGAAGCCTATATATCCAAGCCGATATCGGTGCCTCGTTTTATCGAAACTATCAAATCCTATCTGGGCGACGCTTAGCGGAAATTAGGGCGAGGGGCATCATGACTGCACGAATTCTCGTCGTTGACGATGTGGATTCCAATGTAAAGCTCCTCGAGGCAAGGCTGCTCTCCGAATATTATGAGGTTGTGACGGCTTATAGCGGTCCTGAAGCCATCGAGCTTTGCCTGGGTGGGCAGATTGACGTTGTCCTCCTCGACATACTGATGCCGGAGATGGACGGCTTCGACGTATGTCGTCGCCTGAAGGACGATCCCCGGACATCCAATATTCCCGTTGTCATGGTGACGTCGCTCAATAGCGCCGAGGACAAGATTCGGGGCCTAGAAGCGGGTGCTGACGACTTTTTGTCGAAGCCGGTCAGCGATCTTCAGCTATTGTCACGTGTGAAGAGCCTGGCGCGGCTAAAACTGGTCTCTGACGAACTTTTTCAGCGGACGGGTACAGTTGCGGATGCGGAGGTGGAAACGCTGCTGGCAAGCAAGATAGGCGGGAATTATGCGGATAAAGATGAGGTGGCCCGCATTCTCGTTGTTGATGAAGATGAGCTCGCGGCGGCACGCCTTCGTCTCATTCTAGGGGAGACCTATCGTGTCGATGTAGCCAGCGATGCCAACACCGCTTTGATCCGGGCGATAGATACGGATTACGACAGTATCGTCGTTTCAGCTAATTTTACTTATTACGATCCGCTTCGTCTGTGTTCACAATTGCGGACCATAGAGCGCACAAGACTGGTGCCGATCATTCTCGTTGTACGGGAAGATGAGGGAGCGCTCGTGGTGCGTGCGCTGGAGCTTGGCGTAAATGACTATCTGATGCGCCCGCTTGAGAAGCTGGAGCTGTTTGCGCGCTTGCGAACCCAGATCAAACGGAAGTGCTACAACGACCTTTTGCGACAAAGCCTCAACCGCACCATCACCATGGCGGTTACGGATAGCCTCACAGGGCTGCATAACCGCCGTTATCTCGATACGCATATGTCTGTTCTGCTAACCCGCGCTATGGGGCGCGAGCGGCCATTGTCCGTCATCATGCTCGACTTCGATCATTTCAAACGGCTCAATGACCAATACGGGCATGATGCCGGTGACGATGTTCTTCGTGAGTTTGCGACGCGTCTGCGCAAGAATATCCGTGGGATGGATCTCATGTGTCGCTATGGCGGAGAGGAATTTGTCGTGGTGCTGCCAGACAGCGATGTAGAGGCCGCGAGGGCTGTTGCCGAGCGGATTCGGATTGCCGTATCGGACACGCCTTTCGCGGTCGCCAACGGCAAGCACAAGGTCAATCTGACCATCAGCATGGGGATCGCAGGGCTGAGACTGGTGGGGGATAGCGCTGACGCGCTTTTCTCCAGGACGGATGCCGCGCTTTATCAGGCGAAGAAAGCTGGCCGTAACCGTATCGTCTCGTCAGCCGCCTGAAGATTGAACCAAGGTTGGAAACAAAAAAGCCGTCTCATGAGAGACGGCTTTTTATTTCAATCGTCTTGTCGATGACGACCGGAAACGAATTACTTGATCTTCGTTTCCTTGAACTCGACGTGCTTGCGCGCAATCGGGTCGTACTTGGTCTTTGTCATCTTTTCCGTCATCGTGCGGCTGTTCTTCTTCGTTACGTAGAAGAAGCCGGTGTCAGCGGTCGACAAAAGCTTGATCTTGATCGTCGTAGCCTTGGCCATATCAAATTACCTGCTCTGTATCTTTGCCGGAGCATGATCTTGCCGAAAACCGGTTCCCAATCTTCGGGATCATGCTCAATGGATGGAAACCTCCAGCGATTCCGGTAATCTCATCCGGCAGCGGAAATTTGGCGCGACACTACGTATTGGCGGCGAAAAGTCAAGCCCGCTTCTTCCGTAAAAGCAGCCTTCCAGCCGCAAAGAGTGCATATGCGGCAAAAAACACGCCGAGAGTCATCGGGAATCCCTTCGGTCCCATCATGTCCATGCCGACGCCCACGGCCTGCGGTCCCGCAAGCATGCCGATGGCATAGCAGAACACAAAGGCAGCATTGGCGGATGCCAGTTCACGCCCTGTCAGTTCAGAACCGAGATGAGCAAGGCCGATTGTGTAGAGCCCAGCCACGACGCCACCCCAAAGGAACAGGATTGCCGCCATGAGATACCAGTGCTGCATGAGGTAGGGCAGGGCGATCATACCTATCAGGCCCGTTGTCGCGCAGAAGAGCAGAAGTTTGCGGCGATCCGAAATGCGATCGCTGACAAGGCCTAATGGAATCTGCATCAGCACGTTGCCAAGGCCTATCATTGTAAGCAGAAGAGCCGCATCAGCTTCCGGATAACCAATACGCGCACCGAAGACTGGAAAGAGGGCAAAGCCACCGGTTTCCACAGCACCAAAGACAAAGACGGCCATGGTCGCGGTTGGAACGGCAAAAATGAAGGGCAGGAAGGGGACGTGTTCGCCCTCCTCAAAATCGGGGCTATCCCGCCACGCAAATGCAACCGGTATGAGGGCGATCATGATAATGACGAAGCCGACATAGAATGGCAGTCCACCCGTGCTGCCGATCTTCGAGAACAGCCAAGGTCCGAGTGCGAAGCCCAGCGAAAGCGAAGTGGAATAGATTCCGAGCACCAGTCCACGCTTTTCAGGTGGCGCGGACGCGTTGATCCAGTATTCGGACAGAACGAAAAGCACGGTCAATGCGAAATGCAAAACGATGCGTAGCGCGAACCAAGCCCACAGCGGTTGAAAGAAGTGGAAACCGAGAAAGGCTCCGCTTCCGATAATCAACATAAGGAATATCGCCTTGACCACGCCCAACCGCGCGGCGATAGGAGCGGCCAGCGGAGCGGCAACGATGGATGCTAGGCCTGCGACGGCCGTATTGGCGCCGATCAGGCTTGCGGAGTGACCACGACTTTCCAGGAGAACGCTTAGAAGCGGGATACCCAAGCCGATTGCGGCGCCAACCGCGCTGATCGTGGCTATGGCTGCAGCAAGCGAGCGCCAGTGCATCTGGCCCTCTGCCGGCCCACCGCCTGGTTCTTGCGGGACAAGATCGGCGGGTTGGATTTCTTTATTCATAGGTTTCAGATCACTTCGCGAACAAAGCGGCCGTGCCGCTTGCAATATTGCACCACTGGCAAGGTGGAAGGCAGTTCATGTTTGGTATCCGACAGAAGCACGCGGGCTTCTTTCAGGATAGCCTGAGTTATATGAGCGACATCGAGTTTATCGATTTGATCGATGGAAACCCAGTCCAGATCCTCCAATTCGCCACTGGGAACGAGTGATTGCCCGTCCAGCTCCGGTATATGATCGCGAAATGCGATAAAAAAGCGGGTATCGAAACGGCGAACATTGTCCGGCGGCGTGACCGCACGGGCAAAATAGCGCAGGCTGTTCAAGGCTGGCATCACGCCGTTATCAAGGAAGGCTGACCAGTCGCGATGTGTGGGTAATGCAATCGGAGCCGAAGTAGCTTGCCCGATGCGAAGGCCAGTCTCTTCAAAGGTTTCGCGGATGGCGCATAGGCCGAGTGCACGGGCGCGGCGCAGCGATGCACGGGCCCCCATGCCTGCGAGCAGCTTGGCAACATCACTGTTATTGAGTTCAGCCGCAGCAGCGATAGCGCCATCGACAGGATCGGCGCGTCCGCCAGGAAAAACAAACTTGCCGGGCATGAACGCAAGGCTGGCGTGGCGTCTGCCCATGAGAACACGCGGCTTGCCGCCCGACCTGTCTACAAGCAATAGGGATGCTGCGTCACGCGGACGCAATGCTTTTGCGGCTTTGACTGAAGAGTGGGGGAGCTGAACCATGGCGTTTATGGTGACCTTCAGGTCACATCGCCATATTCACCTTCGCCTTTACCCCCGAAGCCATGCATGTAGAGCGCCCATTGCAGGCCGATGGTCGCGCCCTTCATAGGTTGAAGAAGCAGCAGCGACATAATCACGGTCAACGGTCCCCATATCGCCATATGAGCCCAGAGTGGCAGATTGGTGGTTGCTTCCACGCCCATGAAAGCGCCTACAACCACGTGCCCCACGATCAAAATGGTGAGGTACGCAGGAAGATCATCGGCACGTTGTTCTGTGTAGTCTTCGCCACATACGGAACATTGCGCTACTGGCTTCACAAACGAACGAAAAAGCTTTCCTTCACCGCAATGCGGGCAACGTCCGCGAAAACCGCGCCACATCGCTTCACCCAAAGGGCGTTTCGGGTGAGTGGCCTTGGGGTTTTCGCCACCGAAAACCTGCACATTTTGCGCGGAATTGGCCTCTAGCGTGCTCATCAGCGACCTCTTCTCTTCTGACGCGGAATACCCGCGGGTTTACCCCTTCGCCCACGCATCGTCCGGCTTGCCTTATGATGCGAGCGGGTCGCCATTGGCAGAGGATGCGGTTCCGAAACCATCTCAAAACGAAGCGCGCCCGCAACGGGGAGCGCTTCTACAAGCCGAACCGTCACTGTATCACCAAGCCGGAAGCCTTTACCGCTCCGTTCACCGGCAATCGCATGGTTCGCTTCGTCATATAAATAGTATTCATGACCTAAAGTTGAAATGGGTACCAGCCCATCCGCGCCATATGTCGCAAGGTTCACGAAAAGACCGGCCCGCGTTACGCCCGTAACGCGCCCCTCATATTCATCTCCAAGATGTGCGGCGAGAAAATGTGCAATGAGACGGTCGACGGTTTCACGCTCGGCCAGCATGGCGCGACGTTCGGTCGAGGAGATGAGCGCGGAGATTTCTTCGAGATGCGCTTCCTCCTCTGTCGTTAGTCCATCACTTCCAAGGTTCAGCGCTTTGATCAGAGCGCGGTGTACGATGAGGTCGGCATAACGGCGGATCGGCGAGGTGAAATGCGCATAGCGGCTCAGATGCAGACCAAAATGTCCGATGTTATCGGGGCTATATTCCGCCTGGCTTTGTGTGCGCAGCACGACCTGATTGACCAGTTCTTGATGATCCGAGCCTTCAACGGCTTCAAGAATCCGGTTGAACTGAGCGGGCTGCAGTTCCGCACCCTTGGCAAGGTTCAGATCAAGCGTGCGCAGGAACTCGCGTAGGGTTTCCTGCTTGGCAAGCGCCGGTGCATCATGAATGCGGAAAATCAACGGCTGGCGGCGCGCTTCCAATGTTTCTGCGGCAGCGACATTCGCCTGAATCATGAACTCTTCGATGAGCTTATGCGCATCGAGCCGTTCCGGAACGATGACCTTGTCCACCTTCCCATCAGGCGTGAGCAAAATTTTCTTTTCCGGCAGGTCGAGTTCCAGCGGTTCGCGGGAATCGCGCCCGCGCTTCAGCGCGGCATAGGCGTTCCATAACGGTTTCAATATCCCGTCGAGAATAGGCTGGGCCTTGTCATCCGGCGCGCCGTCAATGGCAGCCTGCGCTTGCGAATAGCTGAGTTTCGCCGCCGATTTCATCATGATGCGATGGAATTTGTGCGATTTCTTGCGACCGTCAGAAGCAAAAATCATACGAACGGCAAGAGCGGGGCGATCTTCAAGTTCACGAAGCGAACAGAGATTGTTTGAAATCCGTTCGGGCAACATCGGCACGACCCTGTCCGGGAAATAGACCGAGTTACCGCGCTTCTGTGCTTCGCGATCAAGCGCGGAATCTGGGTGAACATAGGCGGCGACGTCCGCTATAGCCACGATGACAATCTGACCGCCTGGATTCTCTGGGTCCTTGTCCGGCTCGGCGTAAACCGCATCATCATGATCCTTGGCATCAGCCGGATCGATGGTCAGGAGCGGAATGTCGCGCCAGTCTTCCCTGCCGTCCATCGTCGCAGGCTGGGCGGCTTCCGCCTCGTTCAGCGCTTCCGCCGGAAAAACATGCGGAATTTCATGCTCGTGAATGGCAATCATCGACAGGGCTTTTTCGCTGTCGATAGACCCGACCACTTGTCGAACCTTGCCGCGCGGCAATCCCTGACGACGCGAGGAGATCAGGTCGACTTCAACAAGATCGCCTGCTTCGGCATTTTCAAGCTGTGCCGGATCAAGCTGCACTTCCGGCTGCTTTCGGTTTACTGGGTCAAGGCGCCATTCACCATTGCCAAGCTTGCGCACAATGCCCAGCACCGCATTTGTGCGGTGTTCGAGGCGCTTCATCACGCGAGCGGTATAATCCGGTCCGTCACGATCTTCATTGCGGAATATTTTTGCCAGAACGCGGTCACCCACGCCAACAGCCGGACCGCCTTCGGAGGCCTTGTTCAGCCGGGTGCGGCGGATCAGGACGACGGGAGGCTTGCCATAACCGGCTTCATCCCACTCCGATGGACGTGCCAGTAAACCGCCATCCTCGTCGCGCCCAGTGATATCAAGCACGGTAACTGCAGGCAGCGCACCAGGACGAGACAATTTGCGGGCGCGTTTTTCGACCAGGCCCTCGTCGGAGAGCTCGCGCAGGAGGTCTTTCAGATAGACCCGAGCATCCCCCTTGATGTTGAATGCTTTCGCCAATTCGCGCTTGCCTGCGTGGTCGGGGTTCTCCTCAATATATTTGAGAACTTCCTCGCGGCTTGGCAGGAACGCATTGGGATCGCTCCTTCCATCGGCAGATTTTGCTTTGGCTGCACGCCGTTCGGTCCGTGCGGATCGACCGGTATCGGATTTGGAAAAACGGCGTGCCAATTGCTACTCCTCTACCGCCTCGGCCTTGGACTTGGCTTTCGGCTTGGCTGTCGACTTGGCCTTTGCTGGTGCCTTTTTGGCCGCGGGCTTCTTTGCAGAGGCTTTCTTTTCAGCGCTGGCCGAAGCTTTGCGGGCAGGGGCTTTCTTGCTCTTGGAAGAACCAGCCTTTTCCGTAATCAGCTGCAGTGCTTCTTCCAGCGTGACACTCGCCGGGTCCTTGCCCTTCGGCAAAGTGGCGTTGACCTTGCCCCAGTTGACATAAGGCCCGTAGCGACCGTCGCGAACGGTGATCGTACCGCCTTCCGGATGGTCGCCAAGCGTCGCCAATGCAGCCGGTGTGGAGCGGCCACGACCGCCGCCCTTCGACTGTTTGTCGGCCAGAACGGACACAGCGCGATTGAGGCCGACGGAAAAGACTTCTTCGGCATTCTCCAGATTGGCAAATGTCCCGTCATGGCTGACATAGGGCCCATAGCGACCGATGCCGGCGGAGATCATCTTGCCGGTTTCTGGATGCTGACCGATGTCACGCGGCAGAGACAGTAGCGCAACGGCTTTCTCGTGGTCGAG
This sequence comes from Brucella tritici, assembly GCF_902825325.1. Taxonomy (GTDB): domain Bacteria; phylum Pseudomonadota; class Alphaproteobacteria; order Rhizobiales; family Rhizobiaceae; genus Brucella. The sequence goes on from NZ_CADEAR010000001.1 coordinate 11,103, forward strand.
TGAATCGACGGTCCAGCCTTTCGGAAGGCTGGCGCGCTTTGCTTCTTTGCCCTCGCCGCGCTGGACATAGGGACCGAAACGACCAGTCCGTGCGGTGATTTCCTCCCCGGTGAAGGGGTCCTTACCGAGTGATTTTGGTTCGTCAGCAGCTGCAGATTCGCCATTGGCGTCACCGCCGAGCTGGCGCGTATATTTGCATTCCGGATAGTTGGAGCAGCCGACGAATGCGCCGTATTTGCCAAGCTTCAACGACAGCATTCCTGTGCCGCAGGTCGGGCACGAACGCGGATCACTGCCGTCTTCACGTGCAGGGAAGACCAGTGGCGCCAGTTCTTCGTTCAGCGCATCGAGAACATTGGTGACGCGCAATTCCTTGATGTCATCGACATTGCCGGAGAAGTCGCGCCAGAAGTCGCGCAGAACATCTTTCCAGGAAAGCTTGCCATCTGAAATAAGATCGAGCTTTTCCTCAAGGTCTGCCGTGAAATCATACTCGACATAACGCTCGAAGAAGCTTTCGAGGAAGGCGGTGACCAGACGCCCCTTTGGTTCTGGAATAAGCTTGCGCTTGTCTATCGTGATGTATTCGCGATCACGCAGCGTGGCCAGCGTCGCAGCATAGGTCGAAGGACGACCGATGCCGAGTTCTTCCATCTTCTTGATGAGCGAAGCTTCCGAATAGCGCGGTGGCGGTTCGGTCGAATGCTGGGTCGCATCGATCTTCTCGCGTGCCAGAGCTTCACCAGAACGAATTTCCGGCAGCTTTGCGCTATCCTCGTCGTCGTCCTCTTCCTCGCGATGATCCATATAGGCGGCGAGGAAGCCATCGAACTTCGTGACCGAGCCGTTGGCGCGCAGCATGGCTGAACGCGAGCCGTTGACAGCCTCGATATCGACGGTAGTGCGTTCGATATCGGCAGCCTGCATCTGGCTGGCAATGGCGCGTTTCCAGATCAACTCATAGAGCCGCGCCTGATCCTCATCGAGGTACCGACGCACATCCTTCGGGTGACGAGAAAAATCCGTCGGGCGGATGGCTTCGTGCGCTTCCTGTGCGTTCTTGGCCTTGCTGGAATAATAGCGCGGCTTTTCCGGCACATATTTTGCACCGAAGCTTTTGCCGATGGCGTCACGGGCTGCATTGATTGCTTCTGGAGCAATCTGCACACCGTCGGTACGCATATAGGTGATCAAACCGGCAGTTTCGCCGCCAATATCGACACCTTCATAAAGCCGCTGCGCCACCTGCATGGTGCGCGAGGCAGAAAAACCGAGTTGGCCAGACGCTGCCTGCTGTAGAGTCGAGGTGGTGAATGGCGGTCCCGGATTGCGTTTGGTCGGCTTTGCCTCGACGGAAAGAGCCTTGAAGCTTGCGCCTTCCAGCATGGTGCGAATGGCCGTTGCCTGTTCGCCATTCTTGATATCGAGTTTGCCGAGCTTCTTGCCGTCAATGGCAGTGAGGCGGGCAGTGAAACTGTCATCGCGTGGTGTCTTCAACAGCGCCGCGATGTTCCAGTATTCCTCACGGATGAAGCGTTCGATCTCGGATTCGCGATCGGCGACGAGACGCAGGGCCACTGACTGCACACGACCAGCCGAGCGCGCGCCCGGCAGTTTCCGCCACAGAACAGGTGAGAGTGTAAAACCGACAAGGTAGTCGAGCGCACGGCGCGCAAGATAAGCGTCGACCAGAGGTTCGTCGATGTCGCGTGGATTGGCGATAGCATCGAGAACAGCCTTTTTGGTGATGGCATTGAAAGCCACACGCTTGACCGTCTTGCCCTTGAGCGCCTTTTTCTGATTGAGCACTTCAAGCACATGCCACGAGATGGCTTCACCTTCGCGATCCGGGTCGGTTGCGAGAATGATGCCGTCGCTGTCTTTCAGCGCTTTGACAATATCGGCAAGACGTTTGGAGGAATTGCTATCCACCTCCCACGACATTGCAAAGTCTTCATCAGGGCGAACCGAGCCATCTTTAGCTGGCAGGTCTCGCACATGACCGAACGAGGCCAGAACCTTATAGTTCGAGCCCAGATACTTATTGATGGTTTTGGCCTTGGCAGGCGATTCGACAACGACGACGTTCATTTAAAGCAGCCCAGATTCGCGCCCCATGGAGACAAAATATCTCCTCTCCGCGAGAAATTCGTTGCCTTCACATGAACAGCAGGCAGCGTTTGGTCAAGAGCAGGACGACAAAAATAACGAAATACAACTTAAAATTGCTGTTAAGTTGAGTGAAACCAGTAGTAGCATAGAGTGCGGGGAAATCAGTTATCTCGCGAGGAGATAGGTATGAACGATACGGCGAGTTTTCCAGATACGGAAGACGGTGAGGGTGTGGAAACCGCGACTCGCTTCGAGACGGTAACATATATCGAGCAGATGCTCGAACAGCTTAGTATGATGGCGAAAAATACGAATTATGTGTTGCTGGCCTATATGATTGAGATGGCTCATGTAGAGGCTCGAGAAGCTCTTCAGAATGAGTCCGAGACCTAACCTCGTTATTCCTGAGGAACCAAAGCGACCTGATTGCCAGCATATCGATGTAGCCGTCCGGCCAGATCCAGTTCCAGCAAAATCAGATGAACGGCCCCGGTATCCATACCTGTATGACGAACGAGCGTGTCGACGTCTGTCGGCACAGGGCCGAGCGCATCGATGACGATGTCTCGTTGCTCTTCCGTTGCAATCGGTTGAAATGATTCCGGTTCTTCCATTGCTGGAGACAAAAGATCGGGCTGTGCCAGTGTATCTGTCTGACAGGTGATTGAGCCGGCCAGCGGCCTGAGTGCCTCGATGATGTCGTTCACTTCTGTAACCAGTGTCGCACCTTGTTTCAGAAGCAGGTTTGTACCGCGTGCACGGGGATCAAGCGGAGAGCCTGGAACGGCAAACACGGTGCGTCCCATGTCTCCTGCCATACGCGCGCTGATAAGCGAGCCAGAACGCTCGGCTGCTTCAACGACGATCAGTCCGAGCGACAAGCCAGCAATAATCCGATTGCGGCGCGGAAAATCACGTGAGCGCGGCTCCGCGCCCATCGGCATTTCACTTATAAGCGCGCCGCCCTGTTCCGGTATGGCCCGACAGAGGGGAAGGTTCTCCGGTGGATAGGGACGGTCAAGTCCGCCTGCAAGTACTGCTACTGTGCCTGTTTTCAGGCTTGCGCGGTGCGCAGCGGCATCAATACCGCGGGCAAGCCCGGAAATCACAGCAAATCCTGCCTCGCCAAGATCATGTGCCAGGCGCTCGGTAAAACGCGCGCCAATCACCGAAGCATTGCGCGAACCGACAATTGCAATGGGGGGCTTGCGGAAAACGGCTGCATTTCCCTTGATTGTTACCAAGGGCGGTGGGGCTTCACAGTTTCTGAGCTGTTGCGGATAATCAGGCTCGCCCATGCCGACAAGACGGGCACCGGCGCGTTCAATAGCTTCAAGCTCGCGTTCAGCGTCGTCCATGGACGCAACGCGGATCGGACGGGCACTGCCGCCTCTGATATTGAGATCAGGCAGCATTTCTATTGCGCTTGAAGCTGAGCCACAAAACAGAATCAGATCGCGAAACGTGACAGGACCGATATTGGCGGTTCGGATGAGGCGTAGCCAGTTGAGTCGCTGGCGATCAGAGAGGCGAATTCCAGTTTTCGAATTCGCGCTTTCCTTCATCCCTTGGCTCCGATCTTGCTCTCGGTACCGTTCAAGAGGCGCGTAATATTGGCCTTATGCTTGAAGATAACGATGACCGTCATGATCGCAAAGAGCACTGCGATTGCTGGATATCCCCGCGAATAGAGCGCAATGGGAACAACGATGCTGGCGATAAGTGCTGCAAGGGAAGAATAACGCGTCAGGAGTGCCGTCACGATCCAGACGGCAGCGAAGACGAGCGCACCGGGCCATGCAAGACCGATAAGAACGCCCAGATAGGTGGCGACGCCCTTGCCGCCCTTGAAGCCGATCCATACCGGAAAGAGATGGCCAATGAAGGCACCGAAGCCAGCGCCAATGGCGGCATCCGGCCCGTAGCGTGAAGCGACGAGAACGGCGACGGTGCCTTTGAGCATGTCAAAAATCAGCGTCGCAGCGGCAAGCTTCTTGTTACCGGTGCGCAGCACATTCGTTGCGCCGATATTGCCCGAGCCGATGGACCGGACATCACCCAACCCGGCGAACCGGGTCAGGATCAAACCAAACGGAATGGAGCCAAGAAAATAACCGAAGACGAGCGCTCCCATGAGCGTCAAGCTAAGGAATCCCGCTTCGGCCATGAACGTCCCCTTGTTTTTTGATTCCGCCTACCCGGAATTTTCGGATGATTGTTCCGGGTTATGCGGTGTTTTTCAAGCCGAGTAAACGGTTTTGCCAGCCACTAAGGTGTGGACGACGCGACCTTGAAAGCGAGCACTTTCAAAGCAACTGTTCTTGGACAGCGAGTGCAGCTCTTCTTCACGCACGATCCAGGGCTCATCCAGATCGACAATGGCGATATCTGCTCTGGCGCCCGGTTTGAGAGTACCTGCATCAAGGCCGAAAATACGAGCTGGAGCTGTTGATAGCACTTCAACCAGACGCAGCAGCGGAATGCTGTCATTGTGATAGAGGCGCAGTGCGGCCCCCAGCAATGTTTCCAGGCCGATGGCGCCAGCTTCAGCATCCGAGAAAGGCAGGCGCTTGGTATCGACATCCTGCGGATCGTGAGCAGAAACAACGATATCAATAGTGCCGTTTTTCACGGCCTCTACCATCGCAAGGCGATCCTGTTCGCTGCGCAAAGGCGGCGAAAGCCGGAAAAACGTGCGGAACTCTCCAATGTCGTTTTCATTGAGCGACAAATGGTTGATCGACACGCCTGCCGTTACCTTGGCACCAAGGTCCTTCGAACGACGCACGGCTTCTGCCGACATTTCGCAGGAAAGCTGTGCGGCATGATAGTTGCTGTTGGTTAGCGCTGCTAGACGCAGATCGCGTTCCAGCGGAATCACTTCCGCTTCACGCGGACTGCCGGAAAGACCAAGCCAGCTCGCAAACAGGCCTTCGTTCATCACGCCGGTGGCACCGAGATAAGGATCACGGGTTTCGCAGGCAATCACGGCATCGAAGTCGCGAGCATAGGTCAGAGCGCGCCGCATGAGCTGCGTGTTGGCGATTGTCTGTCTGCCTTCCGTGAAGGCGACCGCCCCGGCATCGCGTAGCAGACCGATTTCGGTCATTTCCTCGCCATGCAGACCTTTGGTGATCGCCGCAGCCGGGTGCACGTTGACGACAGCTGTGTCACGCGCCGTGCGTTTGACAAATTCCACCAGAGCCACGTCATCGATCACAGGATCGGTGTCGGGCATCATGATGATGGAAGTTACGCCGCCAGCGGCTGCCGCGCGGCTTGCCGAGGCAATGGTTTCGCGATGTTCGGCGCCGGGCTCGCCGACGAAGACGCGCGCATCCACGAGGCCTGGCAATACTGCCTTGCCATTCAGGTCGATGATTTGCGCCCCTTCCGGCGCGCCTTGATTTCTGACGTCCGGACCGGCGGCAACAATCTTGCCATCTTGGATCAGCAAACTACCGGTTTCATCGAGACCGCGCGACGGATCGACGATGCGCGCGTTTTCAAACAGGATCGCGCTCATGCTGCTTCTCCGTTGCTGGGATTGCGGCGCGGATCGAGCAGTGCTTCCATCACGGCCATGCGTACGGCAACGCCCATTTCCACCTGTTGCTGGATCACACTCTGCGGCCCGTCGGCAACGTCGGACGCGATTTCAACGCCGCGGTTCATCGGGCCGGGATGCATGACGAGCGCGTCTGGCTTGGCGGCTTTGAGCTTTTCTTTATCGAGGCCGTAGAACCGGAAATATTCGCGTACCGAAGGCACGAATGAACCGGCCATACGCTCGCGCTGAAGGCGCAGCATCATGACCACATCGGCGTCTTTCAAGCCTTCTTCCATCGAATTGAAGACTTCGACGCTCATATCGGCCATGCCAGAAGGCAGAAGCGTGGACGGCGCGACGACGCGTACCCGTGCGCCAAGCGCGTTGAGAAGAAGAATGTTGGAGCGTGCCACACGGGAATGCAGCACATCGCCGCAAATGGCGACTATCAGGCTTTCAATCTGGCCTTTGGCGCGGCGGATGGTTAGTGCATCGAGAAGTGCCTGTGTGGGGTGTTCGTGTGCGCCGTCACCGGCGTTTACGACCGAGCAGCCGACTTTCTGCGCGAGAAGGGCAGCGGCACCTGCCGAAGCGTGACGGATAACCAATATATCCGGCTGCATGGCGTTCAGCGTCATCGCCGTATCGATGAGCGTTTCGCCTTTCTTGACCGACGAATTGCCGACCGACATATTCATGACGTCGGCGCCGAGCCGTTTTCCGGCCAGTTCGAACGACGATTGCGTTCGTGTCGATGCTTCGAAGAAGAGATTGATTTGCGTGCGACCGCGTAGCACGGACTTTTTCTTCTCGGGCTGTCTGGAAACAGCGATTTCCTGATCGGCAAGATCAAGAAGGCAGAGAATGTCCAGAGGCGAAAGCCTCTTGATGCCCAGCAGGTGGCGGTGAGGGAAAAGCGGAGGGACCGTTTGATTTGTCATGGCAAGTCACCCGTATAGGACCATGAGGCAGGTCCCGCAACCGTCCTTATAATGGCTTCGGGCGATTCACCAAGAAAAACCTGTGCTGTCCTGACGACAAATTGCGTTCGGGATGGCAAAATTTTAGCAAATGCAATGCAAGAAACCTAGGTTAAGTTGAATCGCACAATACGGAACGAGCTTTTGAAAACGCACGACGTTACCAACCAGACGCCGCCCATGACGGGCAACAATGCCTATCTGGGCGATCCGCTTCTGATGCAGATTGCGGCGCGTTTCCCGAAGGAACTGCATGCCGATCTGGAACAGACGGGCCGTTTTGTTTTGTCGGCTGAAGCACAGGACCTTGCACGTCTCGCCAATACCGAACTACCGAAATTGCGCACGCACGATCGGCAGGGCAAGCGTATCGACCTTGTCGAATATCATCCGGCCTATCATGCGCTGATGCGCCGTTCCATCGCAGCGGGCCTGCATTGCTCAATCTGGGAAGGCAATCCGCTCGAAACTGGCCGCCGTCATCAGGCGCGTGCATCGCGCTTTTTCCTGACCGCACAGCTTGAGGCGGGGCATCTTTGCCCGCTTACCATGACAAGCGCGTCGCTCGCAGCACTTATGGCATCGCCGGAAATCTACAAGGAATGGTCGCCGGTCATCCTATCGCGCAAATACGATTTTTCACAGAAACCCGCTTTCGCCAAGCAGGGCATTACGCTTGGCATGGGCATGACCGAGAAGCAGGGCGGAACCGATGTGCGCGCCAATACGACGCGCGCGACACGTAATGACGATGGTACCTATGCCGTCACCGGCCATAAATGGTTCATGTCAGCGCCGATGTCGGATGCTTTTCTGACACTCGCGCAGGCGGAAGAAGGCCTTTCCTGTTTTCTGCTCCCGCGCCTCACTTCAGAGGGAAGCGGGAACGGGTTCTTTTTCCAGCGCCTGAAAGACAAGCTCGGCAACAAGTCCAATGCCTCATCGGAAGTTGAATTCGATGGTGCGGTCGGTCATCTGATCGGCAATCCAGGCGAGGGCGTCAAGACCATCATGGATATGGTGACGCTGACGCGCCTCGATTGCGCTGTCGCATCGGCCGGACTGATGCGTTCAGGCCTCGCCGAAGCCGTTCACCATAGCCGTCATCGTCAGGTATTCGGCAAGGCTCTTGTCGAGCAGCCATTGATGCAGCGCGTTCTTGCCGACATGGCGCTTGATGTTGCGGGTGCGACTGCGCTTTCCATGCGGCTGGCACGTGCTTTCGACATGGCTGCGAGTGATCGTGCCGAGGCTGCTTTTGCCCGCTGCATGACGCCGGTGGTGAAATATTGGGTGTGCAAGATCGCGCCCGCGTTACTCTATGAAGCTATGGAGTGCCTTGGTGGCAATGGCTACATTGAGGAAGGCAATCTTGCACGTGCCTATCGCGAAGCCCCGGTCAATGCGATATGGGAAGGTTCCGGCAATGTCATGGCGTTGGACGTGGCACGCGTGCTGTCCCGTGCGCCGGGTCTTTTCGATGAAGTGCTGGAATGGATTGGCGGACAGCTTGGTCCGCGCGGGCTAGGGACGCTCGATGTGCTGCGCGCCGCATTGCAGTTAACCGAAACCGATCCGGGTGTTGCGCGCCTTCTGACCGAGCAACTGGCCTATGCTGCAGCAGCAGCGGAATTGCGCCAGCTTGGGGCTGACGATGTGGCCGATGCGTTTATCGAGACCCGTCTTGGCGGCCAGTGGCGTTCGACCTATGGCATGCTGGATGCGCGCCATAATGCCGAACGGATTCTCGATCAGCTTTATCCGGCGTCATAATTATCTGATGCCGACCGCCTGATGCTGTGCAGGCGGTCGAGCGCACCTTGAAGAATGAAGGATGCTGCAGCCGAATCGATGCGTTCGGCCCGCTTGCTGCGTGAGACATCCATGCCGATCAGCGCTCGTTCCGCAGCGACGGTCGACAGGCGTTCATCCCAGAAAACGAAGGGCAGGTCGGTCAGTGGCTGCATGGTGCGCACAAATGCCCGTGTAGCCTGAACGCGGGGACCGGACGTTCCGTCCATATTCACAGGCAAACCGATGACGATAACGCCGACCTTGTCGGCGTCGAGCGCTTTCAGAAGCACCTGTGCGTCGATGGAAAATTTCACCCGTTTGATAACGGGGCGCGGATGCGCGAAGGAAAGACCGAGATCAGACACTGCAAGGCCGATGGTCTTTGTTCCCAGATCCAGTCCGGCGATCGTCTGCCCGGACTGAAGCACCGCCGGAATTTCCTCGATTTCAACGACAGCCATTGGACCTCATAGGATTTTGAAGTGGTTTCATATTGCCTTCAACTTTATCGGCGTCATATCTGTTCGCAAACCGGAAATCGAGCCGGAAACAAAGATTGAGGAGAGACTTGATGAAACTTACTTGGCTTGGCCACGCCGCTTTCCGCGTTGAAACGGCAAAGGCTGTTATCCTCATCGATCCGTTTCTGAACGGAAACCCGGGTGCAAAGGGCATCGATTTCAAGGATGCGACCATGGGTGTCACCCACATTGCGCTGACCCACGGCCATGGCGACCATGTGGGCGATACGGTAGCTATTGCCAAGGAACACGACGCGACAGTGATAGCCAATGCCGATCTTGCAAGCTGGCTTGGCAGTCAGGGCGTGGAAAAGCTCGATCCTGGCAATACGGGTGGCACGGTGGCGCATGACGGGTTCACCGTTACCTTCGTCAATGCGCTCCACTCCTCGGCAATGCTGACGGAAAACGGTGTCTCGCAGGCGCTGGGCAATCCGAATGGTCTGGTATTCCATTTCGAAGATGCGTTAACGCTCTATCACATGGGTGACACGGATATCTTCTCGGACATGGGGCTTATCAACGAGCTTCATCAGCCTGAGATAGGAATTGTTCCCATTGGTGATCGCTTCACGATGGGTGGCGCAGTCGCGGCTCTCGCCTGCCAGCGCTATTTCAACTTCAAAACCGTGCTGCCATGCCACTACGCCTCGTTTCCGATCATCGACCAGACGGCGGACAAGTTCGTGGCCGGAATGGCAGATCATCGGGAAACGAAGGTTCTCACTGATCCCGCTGGCACTGTTCATTCGTTCTGACTTTGGGTTTGAAGCGCAAGAAATGTTGCGCTTCAACAATCGCGCCGTTATAGCCGGTAGGAAAACTTTTCAGGGTGGCGGTTCGCCGCCCGATCTAGCATTTGCGGAGAACAGGATGTCCGTCGATATTTCTACCGTCAAGCGCGTCGCGCATCTGGCACGCATTGCCGTCAGTGATGACGATGCGGAACGCATGACTGGCGAACTTAATGCTATTCTGGGCTTCGTTGAGCAACTGAATGAAGTCAATGTCGATGGTATCGAGCCTATGACTTCCGTTACGCCGATGGACATGCGCATGCGCCAGGACAAGGTAACGGATGGTGGCATTGCTGCTGCGGTGGTGGCAAATGCACCGGTTACGGAAGACAATTTCTTCGTCGTACCAAAGGTCGTGGAGTAGGTTATGGCCATTCGGGTTTCGATCGAGACCCCCTTGCAGGACGATGTGCGCGCGTTGGTCGAAGGCCTGAATGCGCATCTTCTACCGCTGTCACCGCTGGAATTCCAGTTCAAGATGACGGTTGAGCAGATGGCAGGGCCGGATACGACGGTCTTCGTGGCGCGCGATGAAGGCGGCAAGGCTGTCGGCTGCGGTGCCTTGAAGATGCACGAAGATGGTGTCGGCGAGGTGAAGCGCATGTTCACCCTTCCGGAAGTGCGCGGAAAGCGCGTTGGTTCGGTTCTGGTGGGTGCGATTGTCGATCAGGCAAGGGCGAATGGCATTTCCCGCCTTGTACTCGAAACGGGCACGGGACCCGGTTTTGCCAGTGCATGGCAGTTTTATGAGAATTCAGGTTTTACGCGCTGCGGTGTGGTTCTGGACTATCCGGATTCCGAATACAGCGCCTTTTTTGAAAAGCGTCTCGTTGAGGCGCACTGACAGGATTTGACGATGAGCGAACTGACCGCATTGACCATTGCCGAGGCGCGCGACAAGCTGAAGGCCAAAGCCATCACCGCGACCGAACTCACCGACGCCTATCTTTCCGCTATCGATTCCGCGAATGACGCGATCAATGCTTACGTGAAAGTGACTCACGATCAGGCGCGCTCGATGGCCAAGGCTTCGGATGAGCGTATTGTCAAGGGTGAAGCGGGTGCACTGGAAGGCATTCCGCTCGGCGTGAAGGACTTGTTTGCCACCAAGGGCGTACATACGCAGGCCTGCTCCCACATTCTCGATGGCTTCAAGCCGGAATATGAGTCAACCGTCACAGCCAATCTGTGGGCTGATGGTGCAGTTATGCTCGGCAAGCTCAACATGGATGAGTTCGCCATGGGCTCGTCCAACGAAACCTCCTATTACGGTTCGGTCAAAAACCCCTGGCGCGCCAATGGTTCCAACGCGGATCTGGTGCCGGGTGGTTCGTCGGGCGGTTCGGCTGCCGCTGTTGCCGCACAGCTTTGCGCCGGCGCCACCGCAACTGATACCGGCGGTTCGATCCGCCAGCCCGCAGCCTTCACCGGCACGGTTGGTATCAAGCCGACCTATGGCCGCGTTTCGCGCTGGGGCACGGTTGCCTTCGCTTCGTCGCTCGATCAGGCAGGACCGATTGCCCGCGACGTGCGTGATGCGGCTATCCTGTTGAAATCCATGGCTTCACTTGATCTGAAGGATACTACATCGGTCGATCTGCCTATTCCGGATTATGAAGCTGCAATCGGTAAGTCGCTCAAGGGCATGAAGATTGGCATTCCGAAGGAATATCGCGTTGATGGCATGCCGGATGAGATTGAGGAGCTTTGGCAGAAGGGTATCCAGTATCTGAAGGATGCCGGTGCTGAGATTGTCGATATTTCGCTGCCACACACGAAGTATGCGCTGCCCGCTTATTACATCGTGGCACCGGCGGAAGCCTCTTCAAATCTCGCCCGTTATGATGGCGTGCGTTACGGTCTGCGTGTACCCGGCAAGGACATTGCCGATATGTACGAACAGACCCGCGCAGCTGGCTTCGGCAAGGAAGTAAAGCGTCGTATCATGATCGGCACCTATGTTCTGTCGGCAGGCTACTACGATGCCTATTATCTGCGTGCGCAGAAAGTACGTACGCTGATCAAGAAGGACTTTGAAGACGTATTCGCCAAAGGCGTACATGCGATCCTGACGCCAGCAACGCCTTCAGCTGCCTTTGGTCTTGCCGATGAGGATCTCGCCAACGATCCGGTCAAGATGTATCTCAACGACATCTTCACGGTAACGGTCAACATGGCCGGTCTGCCGGGCATTGCCGTGCCGGCCGGTATCAATGACAAAGGCTTGCCGCTTGGCCTTCAGCTGATCGGACGTCCGTTCGAGGAAGAGACTTTGTTCCAGGCAGCGCATGCCATTGAGCAGGCTGCCGGACGGTTTACTCCGGCAAAGTGGTGGTAAAAACCGAACTTCTTATTCGCCGGGGTTTCCCCGGCGAATTTGTTTCTATGGCTGCATTAGCGGTCAGGGCCTGGCGTATTGCGGCTCGCGATATTGAACTGAGCGCGGAAAGCCAAAAAGCGTTGGAAGCCAAGTTCCAGCGCGATCTCCAAGAAAATGCGGACGGTGTTTGGGCTGCCGAAAGGGCCGGAGCACTTGCAGGCTGGAGCGCCAGGGTGCCCCAAAGCAATTACATTTCCGATTTATGGGTCGATCCACGGTATCATGGGCAGGGAATTGGCAGGCAGCTTCTTGATGCCCTGATGGCGCAAATTCTGCTTGATGGTTTTGATGTAGCACTGATTGGCACACATGCGGATAATCTGCCTGCGATCAATCTTTATAAAAAGGCTGGTTTCCAAATAAACTGGCAAGGGGGCGAGTGGTCGGAGAGTTTCGGAAGGACTGTCGAGAAAGTCAGAATGCGCGCCGATCTTTGAAGGCCAGCTCCGCGCAACCGTTGCCGAATGGTCTATCGCGCCTATCCTTCCTTGGAGTGGACAACATCAGGAGGAGGGCAAGCGATGTGGATCATGCTGACGGAAGTGAATGGTGAAAAGCTCGCCGTGAATTTCAATCACGTTCTTTCTTATAACGCTTATGGAACCGGCACGCGCATTGTGACACTGAGTACGGATCAGACCTTCTTTGTCAAAGAGTCGATTGAGGAGATTGAAGCCAAGTTGGGCATCGACGTGAAAGCCTGAAGCTTTCTTTTATTAGTGGCTTAATTAGCTTTATTGAAAAAGAAAATGAACGGCGTCACGCTTGCGAACTGCCGTTCATCCGGTCTGTATTTTCAGACACATTTCGTGGCTTGCCGAAAATGCTCTATCTTCTTGTTTTTAAGCGCATCTCGTTCCGAAAACCGCCCCCCCCCTTTTCAGGGCGCGCTCTAACTATTTGTTTTGTCGCATTATCCTATGCAAAACCGCTTCGCACTTTTGCTGGAAATGCTTTAGATATCCAATTCTTCGACAAAAGCTGCACGGTCCTGAATGAAACGAAAACGGGCCTCCGGTTTGGTGCCCATCAGTTCATCGACGGTGTTGCGGGTTTCATCGACATATTCTTCGTCCACCTGAACACGCAGAAGCGTGCGCTTCCTTGGGTCCATGGTCGTCTCTTTGAGCTGTTCGGCGCGCATTTCGCCAAGGCCTTTGAAACGACCGATTTCCACTTTGCCACGCCCGTTGAACACGGTCCGCAGAAGCTCGTCCTTATGCGCTTCATCACGCGCATAAGCGACTTTTCCGCCTTGGCTCAAGCGGAAAAGCGGAGGAACTGCCAGATAAAGATGACCGTTGCGGATCAAATCGGGCATTTCCTGATAGAAGAATGTGATGAGCAGTGATGCGATATGTGCACCATCGACGTCGGCATCAGTCATAACGATGACGCGGTCATAGCGCAGGTCGTCTTCTCGATAGTTCTTACGTGTACCGGAGCCGAGAGCCTGAACCAGATCGGCAATCTGCTGGTTTGCCGTCAGTTTTTCGCGTCCGGCGCTAGCAACGTTCAAAATCTTGCCGCGCAATGGCAGAATGGCCTGATTGGCACGGTTACGCGCCTGTTTGGCCGAACCACCTGCCGAGTCACCTTCGACGATGAACAGTTCTGCACCGGCCGCTGCGTTCTGCGTGCAGTCAGCCAGTTTGCCGGGCAGGCGCAGTTTGCGTGTAGCGCTTTTGCGAACGGTTTCCTTTTCCTGACGGCGGCGCAAGCGCTCGTCGGCGCGGTCGATCACCCAGTCCAGAAGGCGAGATGCTTCCTGCGGAGAGGCGGCAAGCCAGTGATCGAATGGATCACGGATCGCATTCTCTACGATGCGTTGTGCTTCGACGGTGGCAAGCTTGTCTTTGGTTTGACCGACAAACTCAGGCTCGCGAATGAAAACCGACAGCATCCCTGCTGCCGATACCATCACGTCATCGGTGGTGATGATCGAAGCGCGCTTGTTGTTGGTTAGTTCCGCATAGGCTTTCAGCCCTCGCGTCAGGGCAATACGCAAACCCGCTTCATGCGTGCCGCCATCGCCGGTCGGGATGGTGTTGCAATAGGAGTGGACGAAACCGTCCCCACCAAACCACGAAACTGCCCATTCGACAGCGCCGTGGCCACCCTGTTTTTCGGTTTTGCCTGCGAAAACCTCACGCGTGACCTGATGTTCCTTGCCGAGCGATGCCTCAAGATAATCCTTCAAGCCGCCGGGAAAGTGGAACACGGCCTTTTCAGGCGTTTCCTTCTTCGGGTCGAGCAGGGCAGGATCGCAGTTCCAGCGGATTTCAACCCCGCCGAACAGATAAGCCTTTGATCGTGCCATGCGATAAAGACGGTGCGGATCGAACTGCGCCGTCTTGCCGAAAATATCAGGATCGGGATGGAAGCGGACGCGGGTACCGCGACGATTGTGCACTTCACCGAGCTCTTCCAGCCCGCCTTGTGGGATACCGCGTGAGAAGCGCTGGCGATAAAGACGGCGATTGCGTGCGACTTCCACTTCCAGCACGTCAGAAAGGGCATTCACCACCGAAACACCGACGCCGTGCAAGCCGCCTGATGTTTCATAGGCCTTGCCGTCGAACTTGCCGCCCGCATGCAGTTTGGTCATGATGACTTCGAGCGTGGACTTTCCGGGAACCTGGGGATGTTCATCAACAGGAATGCCGCGTCCATTGTCCGAAACCGTTACAAACCCGTCGGCATCGAAGCTCACTTCGATGAAATTGGCATGCCCTGCGACAGCTTCGTCCATCGAGTTGTCGATGACTTCGGCGAAGAGATGATGCAGTGCCTTTTCGTCTGTGCCGCCGATATACATGCCGGGACGCAGGCGAACCGGCTCCAGTCCTTCCAGAACACGGATAGATGATGCATTATAGTCGTCGCCTGCCGATGAAGCAGGTGGCGCCTTGGTCGTCACCTGCTTTGGAACAGAGAGCGACGGCGCTGCCACTGGCTGCGCAACAGGCTGTGGTGCCACAGGTTTTTCCCCCTGGCGTCCCTGTTCTTGTTCCCGTTCTCGGGCCCGGGCATTGTTGACCACTCTCGAGAAGAGATCGTTGCTATCGTCCATTTGTTCCGAAAAGCTCTCTATCTGAATTTCAGGAGGTCTGTGTCGAGCTTGCTCGCCATCGACCGGAAAATACTGTTCGCGAATCACCTGAATGATGCCATGTGCGCTCGCGAAAGGCGAACAAAGTTCGCCTTACGTTCCATTTTCACACTGCTTTTTCAAAGGGTTTTGTTCAGAACCGAAATGATTTGCACCAGAAAGAAGGCGAAAGTCAAACAAGTGGGACATTTCGGATCAAATTGGATGGAAACGCTATCACAGTTCGCATAGAGCGATAGCGGGGAATATTCAGAATACCGAGAGTTTGAAATGCAAAACAGCGCGACAAGTGGCATGGAAGCGCACGTAAAGGGCATGGCGATCATGGTGCTCTCGGTGCTTTTGCTGCCACTGATGGACGCCATCGGCAAATGGCTCGCCATGGTGGACAACATGCCTCCGGCCACTGTCACGTTCATGCGCTTTTTCATTCAGTGCTGGCTGATGTTCTTTATCCTGCTAATTGTCGGTGGTTTCGCTGCACTGCGAACACAATATCTGGCGGGAAATCTCATCCGCGGCGCATTGATGGGGTTCGGTGGGCTCTGCTTCTTCACGGCGGTCAAATATATGCCGCTGGCCGATGCGATGGCCGTCTTCTTCGCCGAACCGCTTATTCTGACGCTCTTTTCGGCAATTTTCCTCAAGGAGAAGGTAGGCTGGAGAAGGTTTAGCGCAGTCGGCATCGGTCTTATCGGCACGATGATCGTGATCCAGCCGAGTTTCGAGATTTTCGGTGCTGTTTCGCTTCTGCCGTTGGCGACAGCTGTAACCTTCGCAATCTACCTGATCCTGAATCGCAAATACGGTGCGAAGGAAAGTCCGCTTGTCATGCAGTTCTATGCGGGTGTCGGCGGTTGGGTGTTCGCCGGCGTTGCCATGATTTTCGGAACAGCCGCGGGGCTCGGTGACTTGAGTTTCGGCCTGCCGGACGGCATTCACCCCTGGCTTCTTCTGCTGCTTCTGGGAACGATCGGGACTGTCAGCCATTTGATGGTCGTGCAGGCGTTCAAGCTGGCACCGGCATCAATGTTGGCTCCGTTCCAATATCTGGAAATCGTCAATGCTGTTCTGGTCGGTTTGATCGTGTTCGGTGATTTCCCGACACCATCGAAATGGTGCGGCATCGCGATTATCGTCGGATCCGGGTTCTATGTTTTCATGCGCGAGCGCCGCGTGAAAGCCGACGCTGTGGCTTGAGACAGAGCTAGAGCGGTTCTAGTTAAAACGGAAGCGTGGGACCGCTCTATCTCTTTATTTTACGCATTATCCTACGCAAAACCGCTTCTCACTTTTGCTGGAAATGCTCTATTTCAACTGACGGGGTCCGAAGACCGTCTCGAACGCTTTTCCCAAAGCGACATCCATGTCGCCCATTGTTACCGGCAATCCAAGGTCTACAAGGCTGGTAACGCCATGTTCCGAAATTCCGCAAGGAACGATGCCGGAATAATGGTTGAGATCGGGTTCGACATTGATGGCGATGCCATGAAAGCTTACCCAACGACGGAGGCGGATGCCGATAGCCGCGATCTTGTCTTCGCACATGCCTCCATTGGCAAGGCGAGGTTTTTCAGGCCGTGTAACCCATACACCGACACGATCTTCACGACGTTCGCCCTTGACGTTAAACTCAGCAAGGCTCTCGATAATCCATTGCTCAAGAGCTGTTACAAAAGCACGCACATCCTCACGGCGGTGTTTCAGGTCGAGCATTACATAAGCAACGCGCTGGCCTGGCCCGTGATAGGTATATTCCCCGCCGCGTCCCGTGTTGAAGACAGGAAGACTATTTGGGGTCAGGAGATCGTCTGCATTGGCACTCGTCCCCGCTGTGTAAAGCGAGGGATGCTCGACCAGCCACACGAGTTCATTGGCGGTGCCTTCCCGGATGGCCTGGACGCGCGCCTCCATGAAAGCGAGAGCCTCTTCATAATCCGTCAACTCTTCGGCAACGACCCAATCGACGGGAGCTGCATCTGCAACGACAGGCAGGAAATATGCTTCCAGCGCATCGCGCTCACGCGGCTTTTGAGAAGCTGTCTCGAAAATGGGGGAAGCGGAGTTATTTGTCATGATGGCAGCATATGGCGGTTTTGCAGTGTAACCGCCAGATGTCAAAATGCCTCTCCGATCAATGAATCGCGAGCGGCACTTCCTTTTCACAGCGATTGCGTCCTGCCTGTTTGGCCCGATAAAGAGCACGGTCTGCGGCGTTGATGAGATGACTATAATCCGGATGACCGTTGAATGCAGCCACGCCGATGGACAGCGTGACCGTCTGACGTGCGCCATCCGGGAGGTTCAGTGGCTGATGCGCAATCTGTTTGCGCAGTTCTTCGCCAATTGCAAAAGCCTTGTGCTCGTCGGCCTCTACAAGAGCGACCAGAAATTCTTCGCCACCATAACGGAACACGAAGTCGCTCGGGCGGCAAAGCGACAGGATCGCTTCAGCCACCTGCTGGAGAACGGCATCGCCACTACTATGCCCGTATGTATCGTTGATGTTCTTGAAGTGATCGATGTCGATCATCAGAACACTCAGGTTCATAGCCTTCTGCGAGGCCATGCGCACCTCGCGGGTCAGGATCGAAGGCATGAAGCGGCGATTGAGTGCACGCGTCAGTGGATCGCGTCCCGTTTCCATGGCCGCCGCCGTCTGAAACAGTTCGGACAGCAGGAATTTCACCTCACCGATCTTGGTTTGAAACTGTGCGAGCAAAGCGGGGAGTTCAGCCGGGTTATCCTTGCGAGCCTTGCTGATGGCAGCCAGCAGCACTTCATCGATATGCTCTACGTTCCGGCGGATGTTCTCCAACGTGCCAGAGTTGGAAAACATCAGATCAGCCTTATGCTGTAACCACAGCCCGAAATCTGAGCTTGCGAGCGCGTGAAGCGGATTGTCGGAATTGCCATAAAGGTTGAAGAGAAGCGACTGGCTCCATTCCATAAGCGCTGCACGCTGCGATTCTCGCTCCAACGGAAAATCATGGCTTAGCGTGAAAGCCCGATAGGCTTCGTCGGTCTGGGCGCTTTCACGTGCATCTTTCACAAAAGCCTGGCTCATGATTTCAATCGCGATGTCGATGGCATTGCTGACATGCACGATCAGGCGCGCCAGAGCCTCGCGTGATGCAACCTCCAGCTCCAGCTGACGAACGATTTCGTTTTTGAGCAGGCGTGCCCCCTGCATGACGACGTGGATCGGCACGTCGATACGGGCGTGAACTTCGCCAACCTTGCGCTGTTCATGAAGGAATGCATCAACATCGTCAGCGGTTCTTTGAAACATTTTCAGAAGCCAGTCGCTCAACGAATTATGCAGTCGCTCCTGCACTATCTTTTGGGACAGAAATGTTGCCGCATCGCGATTACTCATCAGGCGGTCATAGAAAACGCCGACAAATTGCTCACGGTGACGGTTGATTAAGTCACGGAGAAGGACGGCGTGTTCTTCGGAGAGGCCAGCGACCAGTTCGACCCATTCGGCCTGGCTGGCACCCAGCCCGGTTTTCGACCCCCATGTAGTGGTGATTTCAGAGGTCGAATAATTCATGTTCCTACTCCTTGCCATGACCGCAAGGCTCCGCCCGCGACCGGTTTGAAACCAGCGCCTGATCGGCTTTGCGGATTGGAGATTCTGCGGTTTTGCCCTTGCTTTAGATGGGCAGTGTGCGAACTCAACAGGCTCCTGATATCGTGACTTTCTTAAAAATCTTTCCGCAAAATTGTAGCTTAACAATTGGGGTGCTTTCGAAGGCGTTTTTTGTTGGCCGCGCTCGAGATTGATAGAGCATCGTAAGATTAAGTGACTTTACCGGATAACCGATTGGCCTACCTATCTGCGGGCAAGATTCCAATTCTGGCCAACTTTGGAAAGGAACCCAGAATGAGATTGACACTACTTTCTGCGGCGCTCGCGCTTTTCGCGGTGACCGCTTCAGCCGAAGCGGGCGCCCCCGTTGCTCCAGCAGTACCGGCTGTTGCCGTCGATGGCGTTGGCTCCGCCATTCAGGTCGATTATCGCTGCCGTCGCGGGATGGTCCGTACTCCGAGCGGTCGCTGCGTTACTGATCGCCGCTGGCGGGATGATCGTCGCGGGTGGGACCGCCATTCACCACGCTACTATCGCGAACGCGACCGTGATCGTCGCTGGCGCCATGAGCGCGACCGTCATCGTGATCGTGTTTATATCGAACCGCGTCGCCGCGGCCCACATAACTAAAAAGAAAAAGAGCAGCGGTTTCGCTGCTCTTTTTTATACTGGCTCGGCTTGTGTGTCTGAAAGACTGTCGAGTTGCGGAAATACATCCGGTGTCATAGGGGCCAATACATCAATTATCAGTCCGTCTGGTGCAAAGTTGATATCGCATTTGGCCCTGAGTTCACCCGTCAGAACGGAATAGAGCAGCCGCTGGCCGAAACCGCGGCGGGTAGGGCGTTCGACCTGGGGCCCTCCGCCTTCAACCCAGCGCATATGAAATTTCCGTTCGCCCTGGTTTTCGACGACATCCCAGTTGAACTGGACCGTGCCGTTATCGTTGGAGAGAGCGCCGTATTTTACGGCATTTGTTGCCAGTTCATACAAGCCAAGCGAGAGCGAGACCGTTACGCGGTCGCTTACTATGAGCTCTGGACCACGGGTTCGGATTCGATGGCCGAATGTGCTGTTGAAAGGAGCGAGTGCGGTTTCACAGATCTGGCCGATCGTTGTGCCCGTCCAGTCCTCCCTGAGCAGCATATCATGGGCCTGACTGAGAGCACGCAACCGCTCGCTGAACAGTTCGTTTGCGGTTTGTGGATCGGTGGCATTCCGCAAGGTCTGGTTGGCGATCGATTGCACCATCGCCATCGAGTTCTTGAAGCGATGAGAAATTTCGCGTGTTACGAGTGCCTTGTCCGCCTCGGCTTTTTTTCGTTCGGTGACGTCGATGACGATGCCCAGAAGCGTAGGCGATTTGCCCGGCAGGGCTTTTGCGCGGGTTTCCACCCAGCGCACCTGACCCAGCCGGTTGGTGATGCGATATTCCACCCGGAAAGACTTGCCGGTCGTGAAAGACTCCTGTGACCGCTGGATTAGTGTTATCCGGTCTTCAAGCACCACCATGTCGATGATCTTGTCGTAGTTGACTGGCTCGTCCGGCGTCAGTCCAAAAATACGCCTGTATTCCGCCGAACAATTGATTTCACCAGTATGATAATCTCGCGTCCAGAAGCCGACATTCGCCACTTCGACGATATATTGCAGCTGGTCATAGCTGCGCTGCTTTTCGATTGAAAGCGTTTCGCGTTCTTTTTCGAGTTCAACGAGTTTTCCGAGTTCCAGCGTCACGTCGAGCTGCGATGAAACGAAGTGATGAAGCTCACCTGACTCTGTTTTGACCGGGGAGATATGAAGTCTATTCCAGAATGGTTCGCCTGACTTCTTATAGTTCAAAATATCGACATCGATTGACTGTTCCGCTTCCAACGCCGTGCGGATGGTCTCGATATGCTTCGGATCTGTGCCAGGTCCCTGAAGGAAGCGGCAATTCTTTCCGATGATTTCATCGGACTTATAGCCGGTCAGGTCCTGGAAAGCCTTGTTTGCAAAGACGATAGGATTGTCCGGCAGACGGGGATTTGTGATGAGCATTGGCATAGGCGTCAGTTCAACTGCCGCCGTGAAAGGATTCGCTTCCTGGGAAAAGGATGCTCCCAACACTGTTACGGACGGCTGTACTCTTGTTGCCAATGCAAACCCCACTCGCTGAAAACGCTTACAAGCTGCCCTACTTCACGCAAGTTATCCGATTGTCGCTTAATTTGCTAACAAAAATAATGGAATAGCCAGAACGAATTATTGCATCTTCCGTTAAGCAGCAGAGGAACCAGCTGTGTGTTGCAAGGTGAAAATAAGGTACGCGCGTAATTTTCCGACAATATTCAGCGGGCATTCATAAACGAACAGCAATGATGACATCATTGAAATGGAGAAGCACAGGATGAACACCTTCAAAAAGATGATGGTTGGCCTTGTCGGTGCAAGCTTTCTGATCGGCGCAATGGTTCCGGTCTCGGCTGCACCTGTCATGCCAACTGCGCCTGCGGCAAGCAATGAAAATGTTCAGCAGGTTCGTGACGATCGCTGGCGTCGTGGGCCGGGACACGGACATTGGGGTGGACACCGACCTGGTTATCGTCCGGGCTGGCAGGGTCGCCCTCACTACCGTCCGGGGCCGGGTTACTGGAATGGCTATCGCGGCGACCGCTATTATCGCCACGGCTATCGCCGCCATAATGACGGATGGTGGTATCCGCTCGCAGCATTCGGTGCTGGCGCAATCATCGGTGGTGCGATTGCCGCACCGCCACCGCCGCCTCCAGTTTACCGCGCACCGGCTTACGGTTACAGCAACTCGCATGTTCAGTGGTGCTATAATCGTTATCGGTCCTATCGGGCGTCCGACAACACTTTCCAGCCGTATAACGGTCCACGTCAGCAGTGTTATTCACCATACTGATAGTGGAAATTCGTTAAATTCAATGGAGCCGCCCTTTTATGGGCGGCTTTGTTTTTGTGGACTAAGTCTATCAACTGCATCGATCAGTAATTGTCATCCATATCAGTGCATTCTAAAAGGCGGTCGGGGTAAGATTCCGGGGTGCATTTGTTGAATCGCTTTCGGTCTCCCCATTTCATAACGAAGCGCTAGAGGAGACGGGATGCGCCAGATTTTACCCAAAGCATTGGCCGGTATAGTTATACTCGGCATACTGAGCGTAGTACTTGGTTCCTGGTACACGATTGACGAAGGTGAGCGCGGCGTTGTTTTGCGCTATGGTGCTGTTTCCGGCGTTGCACAGCCGGGGCTCGGCTTCAAAATTCCTATGATCGATTCGATTGTGCGTATATCGGTGCAATCCAAGGCTGCGATCTACAACAGCATGGAAGCCTACAGCCGCGATCAGCAGCCTGCCACGATGAACCTGTCGGTCAACTATCGTATTCCACCAGACCGAGTGGAAGAAGTCTATGCGACTTACGGTGGTGAGGAGGGCCTGTTGTCCCGCCTTGTCGAGCGGCGCGTTTTCGAGGAAAGCAAGACCGTTTTCGGCAAGTTCAATGCTGTTGAGGCTATTCAGGAACGCAGCCGTCTCAATCAGGAAATCGCGGAGGCTATACAGAACAGCGTACGTGGTCCGGTTATCATCGATACGGTGCAGATCGAGAATATCGATTTTTCGGACTCCTATGAACAATCCATCGAACAGCGCATGCTGGCCGAAGTTGAGGTGCAGCGTCTCCGTCAGAATGCAGAGCGCGAAAAAGTGCAGGCTGAAATCACCGTGACGCAGGCAAAAGCGCAGGCCGATGCACGCCGTGCCGAAGCCCAGGCTCAAGCCGATGCCGTTCGCCTCCAGGCTGAGGCCGATGCGGAGGCGATACGGGTAAAGGGTGAAGCGGAAGCAACCGCAATCAAGGCGCGGGGCGATGCACTTCGTGACAATCCGGGTCTTGTGGCACTGACACAGGCCGAACGATGGGACGGCCAGCTGCCCAGCACGATGCTGCCGAACGGGGCTATCCCCATGTTGAACCTGAACAGTTCCCAGACACAGCAGAAATCACCCGATTACTGATCGGTGAAGCAAAGAACAGCGGGGCGGTAATTGTTTGATTTGAAACGCATCTTATCCGCCGCGCTGTTCATAGCCTTCGACTTTTTCCCCATCCATCTTCTGACGCAAGTGCTGCTTGAGCTTATCAAGCTTGTCTGTGTCCCACCCAGTCACGCCGGTGACCTCCAGCCACGCATCGACATAATGTTCTGGAGCATAGACATGCCCGTGTCCTATCGGTGTGGTGGTGCCAAACGCCATGTCGAGCGCCAGTTGCAGCATGGTGACAACCGGATACCATCGTAATTCCGGCGAAACGTCGGGCCCACGCGGCGTCTGCATCCAGTCAGGCTGACGGTAGAATGACAGGCTGTCGAAGAAAGTCACCGGATCGCTGGCATATTGCAGATAAACCACGCGCATCGGTCCCCAGCGCGTTCCGTTTCCTGGCGCTTCGCCATTCTGATTCATGAAACGCGCAAAGGAGCCGTCACGGAATACGGGCAGCCATTCAGGCGTTCCCGGATTCCTTCGCCTCGTCATGGCTTTCCAATCGCGGCTTGGGAAAGGGGGGCCGCTCCACAAAGCGCCGTTGATTGGATCGTCGAGCATTTCGAAAAGCTCGGAGGAGACTTCCGAGTTCATTGCGCCGAGGCTCAATCCATAAAGATACAGGCGAGGACGCTGATTGTGCGGCAGCTCTTTCCAGTAATTATAGACGGTGATGAACAGGGCTCGGGAAGCTTCTGCTCCGTATTCCGGTTGAAACAACAACGACAAAGGACTGGAAAGATAGGAATATTGCATGGCAACGCTGGCTACATCGCCATTGTGCAGAAACTCCAGTCCGTCCATGGCTGCGGGATCGACCCAGCCCGTACCGGTTGGAGTGATGACGACCAGCACAGAACGTTCAAAGCCACGCTGACGTTTTAATTCCTCAAGGGCCAGTTCGGCCCGTTGTTCAGGTGTATCGGCTACTTGCAGACCTGCATAGACCCGTATCGGATCGATGGCCTTTTCACCGGTCAACGCAGCAATATCGGCAGCCTTGGGGCCTGAGGAAACGAACTCGCGTCCGGCCCGCCCCAGCTCGTTCCAATGCAAAAGCGAAGCGGCGCTGCCAGTCTCGTTCGATGCTGTCGGTTGTGGGCGATCCGGTTCGATCAAAGCGTCAAATTCGCGAAACGAACGATCCAGAACCTTGAAAGTGGACTGGATGAGCAGGCCGTTGGCGATGGTCCAGATGAGCACGACTGTGATCGTGACGCCCAGGACATTGGCTAACCGCCGAGGCATGACGAGTTGCACTTTGGCGGAAACGAACTTCCCCAGTCGAATGAGAAGGCGAACCAGAATCAGCAGAAGCAGAAATGTAAGCACAGCCAAAGCAGAGACGCTCATAGGATAGGCGCTCGGCACCGGCTCCATATCCATGACTGCACGAACTGAGTTCTGCCAGCCCGCGGCAAAATAAAGTGCTGCGATGGCGACCGCGAGACAGATGACACCAACAATAAGATTGACCCGGCTGCGTAGCCGGTTTCGGGGTTCTGGCAATTCGAGATAGTGCCAGAGCCAGCGCCACAATACACCGATGCCATAACCGGCTCCGAAGGCAACACCTCCCAAAATTCCCTGCATGACATAGGTTCGCGGGATGAGGCTTGGGGTGAGGGCTGCGGCAAAAAACAGCGTTCCGAGCGCGATGCCCACGCCGGACAAGGAACGTCGGAAATGAGAAAATGCCTTGGTGGCCAGAGACATGAAACACCGCGCTGTTCGATTATCCTGATGAAACTAGCTTTAGCACGACCGCGCGGCAAGGTCCTGCCCCAGGGGAAAGCGAAAGCTGGATAGTCTTGTTTGTGCACATCGGGATTCGGAATCGCTTTCCTATCAAGGCGTATTCAGTAGTCCAACCAGCATTAAAAACACCAGTTCTGTAACGCAACGCGATGAGACGTGTCCCTGACCTGTGATTTTTTGAATTTATGTTGGAGAAACCTCATTTTATGGTGTTGACCAATCCGTAAGTCGCCCTTATGTTCCGCCGCACTTCCGGGGGCGATTTGCTCCTTCAGGGAGCGCGTAGCTCAGCCGGTAGAGCAACTGACTTTTAATCAGTAGGTCCAGGGTTCGAATCCCTGCGCGCTCACCACTTCTTCCTCCAGTTTGTTCGTTTCACCTTTGTCGCAGTGACTTTGTTCAGCAAGAATGTCATGAGTTATCATGACCTTGCGTAGACGAATTATTGGCGATCGGTCGGATACAGCCCTTTGGGTCGTATCGATGGCGCTTGTTATTCTTCTACAGGGGCTGGTAACGGCTTATGCGCAAGCTTCCATGGCTGCGTGGAGTGCTGACCCTTCATCTGTGATCTGTTCGGTTCACTCGACGCCGGTCGATGCAGAGGCTCCCCTGAAGGACCTCGCCAGGCATTGCTGCTCGACCCTGTGTCAGGCTGCATGTGCTATCGGAACCGGGCTGATGGAGCAACCAGTCGCGGTATCTTTCGATTCGATTGTTACGAAAGACACTGTCGCTTTTTCTTTGGCCGTTCGTGCCCCTCCTGGCCAGTTTGTTACGGCTACGCGGGCCAGAGGCCCGCCCAGTTTGCACGATCTTTGAAAAACGAAGCCGCCGCTCCGCGACGGCAATTTCATATCGTTTGGAGATATCGATGCAAAACCATCGTCCTATCGTGGTGGCCGAGGCTGGCTGCACACGCAATTGCACAAATCATGCGCTGCGCTTCCCTCTATGTTCAAGGAGGGTTCCATGACGGATATGCTTCTTGAAGGAAAAGGTGAGGCACACGTACAGCATAATGCCACGAGTTCTACGAGCTCCGGCTTCCACGCCTTTGTCACACGACTTCATTTCTATGTCGGCCTGTTTGTAGGTCCTTTTATTCTGATCGCAACTGTGACAGGCACACTTTATGTCCTCACGCCGCAGCTCGAAAATTATATCTATCGTGACCAGTTGCGTACCGCGTCGCTTGGAACAGTGCAGCCGCTGACAGAACAGGTGAAGGTGGCCGAGGCCTATATAGGCGATGGCCCAAGACTTTTCGCCGTGAGGCCCTCAGCCGGTCCGGGCTGGAACACACGGGTTATGTTCAACCAGCCTGGATTGGGAGAATCTGAAAGTCGGGCAGTTTTCGTTGATCCCGTCACACTGGCAGTGAAAGGTGATCTCGTCGCCTATGGCACAAGTGGAACATTGCCGTTTCGAGCGGCAATTGACTATTTGCACCGCAATCTCATGCTCGGGAACTTCGGGCGTTATTACAGCGAACTTGCGGCATCCTGGCTTTGGATAGCAGCTCTCGGTGGTGTGTTGCTTTGGTGGTGGAAGCGGGATATCCGGCGAAAACAACAACAAACGAAAAACCAGCACCTGAAGACCCGCCGTTTTCACGGTCAGGTCGGTATCTGGATCGCTGTCGGGCTTTTGTTCCTTTCGGCAACCGGCATGACGTGGTCGCAACTGGCCGGTGGAAGAATTGACCAGTTCAGAGCAGCGGTTGGTTGGATTACGCCGTCGGTCTCAACCGCCCTGAATAAGGCAACAGATTCCAAGCAAGAACATAGCGCACATCAAGGCCATGGCGATACGTCGGTGCCGTCCAGCACGAGTGATGTGAAGGACTATGTTGGACAGCTGGATAACGTTTATCTGGCTTCGCGACAGGCGGGGCTGGACTCACCCATGGTCGAAATTCGGGTGCCCCGTTCATCGGATCAAGGCTGGCTGGTGCGTGAATATGATCGGTCCTGGCCGACGCAAGTAGATACGATTGTTCTGGATCCAAGCGATATGGGTGTTATCAGCCGTGCAGATTTTGAAACCTTTCCCATCATCGCAAAATTGATCCGCTGGGGCATCGATCTTCATATGGGCATCCTGTTCGGGATCGCCAATCAAATTGTGATGGCTGGACTTGGCTTGGCGCTCATTGTGATGATCGTTTACGGCTATCGCATCTGGTGGCAGCGGCGCCCACCGGCGGGATCGAAGCCGAGAACATTGATCGCAAGCTGGAAGCGCCTCTCTGTCGCGCAGCAAGTCGGGGTTGTAATCGCTTCTCTTGCTATCGGCTGGGCTTTGCCGCTGATCGGAATCAGTCTGATTGCATTCCTGTTGGTTGATTATGCGCGTTGGCAACTTGAGGGTTGAAAATCCGCTGTCGGCTGAACCATCAAACTGGCGTCCGTCATGCGGATGCCAGTTTCGACAGAGCTGTCAACTGGCTGGCCGTGGTGGCAATCCAGCGCGGGCACGCATCTTTTCAAGCAAGCTGGCGGCAATAGGCTCATAGTTTTCATCAAAGTGATGACCGCCTGCCAGTTTCATGACTTCCATGCCTTTCAGCTCTGTAGCAGTACAGGCGGTATCGTCTTCTTCTTCGCCGTAAACACAAACCACCCGGTCAAGCGGAATGGTCGAAATGGCCGGAACAACATCCTTGTCGCCATCCATTCCAAGCCAGCCCTCGATGGATACCTGAAAGGTCGTCGTTGTTTCGACACCGAGAAGCCCGATCATTTTCGTCCGGTCCTGTATGGTGGGGTCGAGATATTTCCACGCAAAGGGGAATGTATCGGCACCGAACGAATAACCCAGGACTGCAACCGGCAATTTGTTCGTTGGGTCTGCCTTCTTGATCATGGCCGTCGTGTCATTGGCTATTTCTTCCGGCGTTCGCTCTGACCAGAAATAGCGCAGCGAATCGACGCCAATGACGTGAACGCCATGAGCCTGCAGCCATTCACCAATGGATTTGTCGAGGTCGCGCCAGCCGCCATCGCCCGAATAGAAAACCGCAACCATTTCGGCTTTCCCACCCTTTGCGGGAAGGTCTACGATAGGCAGGGCTTCATTCTTGGCATCCTGATCCGCCATGGCAACGACATTGTCGACGGCCATTTTCAGACGTGCCGGAAACTCGGGCGCGGATTGGAGCACGGCGAAATTTTCCTGCCGGGCCGTAACCGGATTGTTTGTCGGCGATCCGGCGGGGCTGATCACAAGGGCAGGGGCCGGAATGGCGGCATTGAAGCCGTAGGTGAAGCCACCATCGGGAGCCTTGGTTGCATCAGCTTTCTCCGTGCACGAAGGCAAACGGGTCTTGGCCGGAACAGGATCAAGCGACACAGCACCAGCAATGGTCGCATCCGGTGAATCCGAGGCAGCCGCGTAAGCGATAGTGCCCCCCTGTCCAATACCTGCCAGGACAGGGTGAAAATAGACGCCTAGATCAAGCCCGCGTAAGGCTTCCTTGGCGATGGCTTCGAAATCGGAGTCCAGATAGTTGCACTCGCCGTCCTCCTTATCGAGCGCGGCGCGCCATGGGCCAAGCTCGACGGGCAGAACGATCATGTTCCGGGCAAGCATGGCATCCATGAACTTTTTTTCGCGATCACCGATGCCGCCGTCGTCGCTCAGCAGAATCGCAAGGCCGACGGGGTCGTTCTTCGGCATATAAACCGGAATATTGGATAGTCTTTCAGCGCTTGCATGGATAACCGGTTCGTCGGAATCGGTTATTTTCGTCCAGAGCCTTGCAATTTTACCGGTGTGCATCGCGCCGTAAACGCCCGCAGCAGCCACCAGAACCAATCCGAGCACAGTAAAGAGAACACGTCTTTTCGTCATTTGCGGATGAACTCCAATGGGCTGCCATTGATAAGGGTTGTGGCATCAAGAAGTGCGCGCGGGGTCTCAAGCCCGCCGGGGCAAACCATGTAATGAGGAGTCCAGACTGGATCGAATTTCTCCTTGAAAGCTTTTAGGCCGTCAAAGTGATAAAGATCAGCGCCGCGCTTGTAGATGAAGGAACCGAAACGGTTCCATCGGGATGCCAGCCTGCTGCCGCTCAGACCGGAAAGCGGGGCGGCGCCAAGATTGAACCACTTGTAACCTTCTTCCTTGCTGGCCATCAGCAGTTTTGCAAACAGCGCGTCCATCAGGAGCTTGTGCACGTTCGGCATATAGCGCATGAGGTCGACAGTAATTTCATGTTTATCCGCACCACGCCACATATTGGCGAACGCCACGATTTCTCCGTTACTTTTCAAGACGGCGACATCGAAACGTTTCATATATTCGTCATCGAAGTAACCCAGCGAGAACCCCTTTTCGCTGCCCGATTTGAAATCGAGCCAAGCGTTGGAAATCTCTCGCAGGCGAGGAATGAGCGGAGGCACGTCGGCTGCCGGGATGATTTCAAACGTCAGGCCGTCCTTGTCGATCTTGCGGTCGGCGTAGCGGAATGGCTGGCGACGGGGCCCGTCGAGCGAGAAATTGGTGAGGTCGACGCGAGCCACTTCACCGAGCTTCAGTGCAACCAGTCCCATATCCAGAAACAGCGGCAGGCTTTGCGGGCCAACGCCATAAAATACGGTTCGCAAGGCAAGCTTGTCAGCCAGCGCGTGAAATGACCATGCAAGCTCCCTGGCCGTCTGTTCGCTGCCGATAGGGTCGCCAAGCGCAATCAGGCTGCCGCCGGATTGCGCATACATGATGAAGGCGCTGTTGTCAGGAGCGAGAAGGAACTGCTTGTCTCCAAGCAGTGCCAGTGCCGCATCTGTGTGCGGCCATCGAGCGACCAGTTCGGGCACGGCATCGGGTATAGAATAATCCACCTTCCGTTTGCGGTGACCGTTTCGGTTGATAAGCGAATAGAGGCCGGCGGCGGCGACCACGGCAAAGACAAGCACAGTCGCCCGCAGAAACCGGGGTGCGTTGCCGTTCCAAGCGAAATCCCACCAGAGGTCATTGGAATATTCCACATGCCGATAGACGAAAAAGCCAAGCCATGTGGAAACGAGGACGGTTGTACCGACGGTCGCAATCCAGTTCCAGCTCAAGTCGAACGGCCCGGAAATGGGTCGTCGATAGAACGAATCCCTGAACCCCCAGAGCGTGAAGGCGAAAATGCAGAGAATGGTCGCTTCCTCCCAGTCGAGGCCCTTAGCCAGGGAAAAGGCAGCGCCACTGAGGAGAAGGATCAGTGCGGCCACCCACGCTCGCGCAAGCCGCTTCGACAGGCCACGCGCCACGATGAGCAGCGCAACGCCGACGAGGCTGGCAGCAAGATGCGACATCTCCATGAGAGATTCAGGAACGATGTCGGAGAGGACTTCCACGCGGTAGCGAAGGTCCGGCGTTGCACCGGAAATGAGAAGGATGATGCCGCCAAGAAAGATGATACTGGCAGAAAGACTCGGGATAAGCGGTTCCACCAGACGTTTGGCGAAGCGCGCCTGTTTGCCGAGCATATGGCGACGGCGCATGATCTCCCATATGAGAATGCCTGCCGTCGCCACAACAAGCGGCAAAACGGTGTAGATAAGCCGGTACGCGAGAAGTCCTGCAATGGCATCCGGTTTTCCGCCCAGGCCAAGGCCCGCAATGATCGTCGCCTCAAAAGCTCCAAGACCACCTGGAGCATGACTGGCAATGCCGAGCACAATGGCGATCACATAAACCAGTGCAAATACTGCAAAGCTTGGCACTGCATCGGCAGGCATGAGGACATAGAGAGTAGCAGCTGCAGCACCCACATCCACCAGTCCGGCAAAAATCTGGGTCAGCGCGCCTTTGGAATTCGGCAGGCGCAAGCTGAACGAGCCTATCGTGAAGCTGCGCTGTTCATGCGACAGCCAGTAGATCAGCCAGCCGATACCGCCCAGAATGGCGATGCCAGCGACAATATCTATGCGGGAATCGATGGCGGAGAGCCATGGAACATCTTGCGGGTCAATGAGAAGTGCCGCACCGACCATAATAATCAGCGCGAACCAGATGGCGAACCACGATGTTCCAACGATCTTGCCTATATCGGCGAGACTGACGCCTTCGGCCGCGTAGATGCGATAACGCAGAGCGCCTCCGGTCAGCAGGGAAAAGCCGAGCGCGTTGGAGATGGCGTAACCGGCTGCACCGGCCACGGCGGCAATACGGCGCGGTATCTGGTTGGGCGCAATCGTATCCACTGCCACAACGTCATAGAGAGCAACGGCTGCATAGCTCACCGCCGTGAAGAGCACAGCCAGACCAAGCGTCATCCATGATATGTTGTGAAAGGCTGCGAGCGTTTCCGTGCGAGACGTGTGCTGAAGCAGATTCTCCAGCACATAGATCGCCAGCAACGCAATCGCGATGCCGGCTATCGGAAACAGGAAATGTTGGTAGCGTTTGAACCAGCCCGAATGTCTTGTCGACGCCGCAGATGGTGTTGAAGGCACTTCATCATCAATAAGGCTCATAGGAACGTCGTCCGGTTGGAGCAATATATTATAAATCGCGCAATGATCTCGATTTAGGGCGAACTTGTGTTCGAGCGAGATGCCGCATTGAAAATATTCTAAGTAGAGCAGAAGTTGGTCTATATAAGCCTGCGGTCGGGCCAGACCGCAAGTGATTTGATAGATTGAAAGAGGTATTGGTGCTCGATATTTCATATATGACCGCAGCCGGAGCCGGTGCGTTGTCGTTTCTCTCTCCCTGCGTCCTTCCGCTGGTGCCACCCTATCTGTGTTATATGGCGGGTGTGAGTGTTGAAGATTTTCGTGCAGAGAAGGCGACAACCGTCGCGGCAGCACCTTCTGCGCGCCGTTCCTTGGCATTTGCGGCAATTTGCTTCGTTCTCGGTTTCACAACGGTTTTCGTGGCGCTTGGTGCCGGAGCGTCTTCCATCGGCGCCTTCCTGCGCGCATGGCAGCAGGAGATCGCAATCGTTGCAGGTGTCGTCATCATTTTGATGGGACTGAATTTCCTTGGCATTCTGCGTCTTTCATTCCTGTCCCGCGAAGCGCGGTTTCAGGCACGCAATGCCCCTGCATCGCCGCTTGGAGCCTATGTCATGGGGCTGGCATTCGCCTTCGGCTGGACGCCGTGCATCGGGCCTGTTCTTGGGCCGATCCTGACGCTTGCAGGTGGCAGCAGCACAGTCGGCGAAGGCGCGTTACTGCTTGCGACCTATTCGCTCGGCCTTGGCATTCCGTTTTTGATTGCTGCCCTTTTTTCCGGCGCATTCATGCGGTTTCTTTCGCGTTTCCGGGTGCATCTCGGCAAGGTGGAAAAAGCGATGGGCGCGCTTCTGGTCGTAGCGGGTATTCTGTTCTTGACGGGTGGCATGCAATCCTTCTCGTACTGGATGCTTGAAACCTTTCCGGCACTAGGACAAATCGAAGGTCTTTTCCTGAAGACCGGCGCGTAAGTTTTCATAGACGCTTTGGTGCTATGAGCGAAGATCATCTCAATTTTCTGGACGATATCATGACAGACCGTTCCTGCCTTTCCATCGTACTTGCCGCTGGTGAAGGCACACGCATGAAATCCAGCCTGCCGAAAGTGTTGCATCAGGTGGCAGGCCTGCCGCTGGTTTCTCACGTGGTCAAGGCAGTTCAGGGCACCGGCAAAAGTGACGTTGCGCTGGTCGTAGGGCGTGGTGCAGAGGATG
This sequence comes from Brucella tritici, assembly GCF_902825325.1. Classification (GTDB taxonomy): domain Bacteria; phylum Pseudomonadota; class Alphaproteobacteria; order Rhizobiales; family Rhizobiaceae; genus Brucella. Next base: position 43,426 of record NZ_CADEAR010000001.1, read on the forward strand.
TGCGTGCTGCGGTGGAAAAAAATGCAGGCCCGGTGTCGGCTTTCGAGCAGAAGGAACGTCTCGGTACAGCACACGCTGTCCTGGCAGCGCGCGTAGCAATTGAGCGCGGCTATGACGATCTGCTGATCGTTTTCGGTGACACGCCGCTGATCGAGGCGCAATCTTTGCAAAAGGCCCGTGAACGACTGTCCGATGGTGCCGATGTCGTTGTTATCGGTTTTCGCACGGATAATCCGTACGGCTATGGTCGTCTGATCGAGGAGGGCGACCAACTTGTCGCCATCGTCGAGGAGAAGGAAGCAACAGAAGCGCAAAAACTGATCGGTTTCTGCAATGGTGGGCTGATGGCCGTTCGCGGTCAACACGCTCTGGCGCTTCTGGATGCGGTGGGCAATGACAACGCCAAGGGTGAATATTACCTCACCGATATCGTCGCCATCGCCCATGGCAAGGGTATGAACGTGACTGCCATCGAAGTGCCGGTCGATAACGTCATCGGCATCAACAATCGTGTTGAACTGGCCGAAGCAGAAACCATCTGGCAACAGCGCAAGCGCCGCGAGATGATGCTTGCAGGCGTGACGCTTATCGCTCCGGAAACTGTATTCTTTTCGCACGACACGCTTATCGAGGCGGATGTCGTCATTGAACCGAACGTCTTCTTCGGTCCTCATGTGCGTGTGTCGACAGGCGCCTTGATCCATTCGTTCTCGCATATGGAAGGTGCCGATGTTGGTCCGAAGGCGGAGATAGGACCATTTGCGCGCCTGCGTCCCGGCGCAAATCTTGGTGAGAAAACCAAGGTTGGCAATTTCTGCGAGGTGAAGAATGCCACGGTGCATAAAGGTGCGAAGATCAATCACCTGACCTATATCGGCGATGCGACAGTCGGCGCATCCAGCAATATCGGTGCAGGTACGATCACCTGCAATTACGACGGTTATAACAAATACAAAACGGTGATTGGCGAGAACGCATTCATCGGGTCGAACAGTTCGCTGGTTGCTCCGGTAGAAATTGGCGACAATGCGTATATCGCGTCGGGCAGCACGATTACCGACGATGTTCCAGCCGATGCATTGGCCTTTGGTCGCGCTCGGCAGGAAACGAAAGAGGGGCGTGCGAAGCTCCTGCGAGAGAAGTACGCCGCCATCAAAGCGGCTAAAACCTCCACCAAATGAATCATCCAATTGTTTAAGCGAACGGCGATCCTCTGGGTTGCCGTTCTGCGTTAGAATCTTTAAACCGCGAAGCAACGCGCCTGAACGCTGGATTTGGAGCAGCCTATGTGTGGCATTATTGGCATTATCGGAAATAACGAAGTCGCTCCGCTTCTTGTGGATGCATTGAAGCGGCTTGAATATCGCGGCTACGATTCTGCCGGTATAGCTACACTGCAGAACGGCAAGCTCGATCGCCGCCGCGCAGAAGGCAAGCTGGTCAATCTGGAAAAGCGTCTGGCCGGAGAGCCGCTTCCGGGCGTCATCGGTATAGGGCATACCCGCTGGGCTACGCACGGCAAGCCCGTGGAACGCAATGCGCATCCGCATGTTACCGAGCGTCTCGCGGTCGTTCATAACGGCATCATCGAGAATTTCGCCGAGCTTCGCACGATGCTTGAGGCAGAAGGCTACAATTTCCAGACGGAAACCGATACCGAAGCTGTTGCCCATCTGGTGACCCGCGAACTGACAAAGGGCAAGTCCCCGGTTGAAGCCGTGCGCGATAGCCTGCCGATGCTGCATGGTGCCTTCGCACTCGCCTTCCTGTTCGAAGGGGACGAAGAGCTCTTGATCGGTGCACGTCAGGGGCCGCCGCTCGCCGTCGGTTATGGCGAAGGAGAAATGTTCCTCGGTTCCGACGCCATCGCACTTTCGCCTTTCACGGATACCATTGCCTATCTCGAAGATGGCGATTGGGCTGTTCTGACGCGCAAGGGCGTGACTGTCTACGACGAAAACAACAGTGAAGTTGAGCGTCCGATCCAAAAGACGCAGACGGCAAACATGCTCGTCTCCAAGGGCAATCATCGTCACTTCATGCAGAAGGAGATGTTTGAGCAGCCGGAAGTGATTTCTCATACGCTTGCCAACTATCTCGACTTCACGACGGGTAAGGTGCGCCAGGAAGCGATTGGTATTGATTTCAGCAAGATCGACCGCCTGACGATTTCCGCCTGCGGTACGGCTTACTATGCGGCATCCGTCGGCAAGTACTGGTTCGAGCAGATTGCGCGCCTGCCGGTCGACAGTGATATCGCTTCCGAATTCCGCTATCGCGAAATGCCGCTCTCGAAGGATTCGCTGGCGATGTTCGTGTCGCAGTCAGGCGAAACGGCTGATACGCTGGCATCGTTGCGCTACTGCAAGTCGCAAGGATTGAAGATCGCCGCCGTCGTCAACGTCACCGGCTCGACCATTGCGCGTGAATCCGATGCCGTTTTCCCAACGCTTGCGGGCCCTGAAATCGGCGTTGCTTCCACCAAGGCCTTTACCTGCCAGCTGTCGGCCATGGCCTCGCTGGTAATTGCGGCTGCGAAATCGCGCGGCGCTATCGATGACAAGCGGGAACAGGAACTGGTACGCCAGCTTTCCGAAGCGCCACGGTTCATCAATCAGGTTCTGAAGCTTGAAGACCAGATCGCAGCGGTTTGCACAGAACTCGCCAAGGTCAATCATGTGCTTTATCTCGGCCGCGGCACGTCCTTCCCGCTGGCGATGGAAGGTGCGCTTAAGCTGAAGGAAATTTCCTATATTCACGCCGAAGGCTATGCCGCCGGTGAATTGAAGCACGGCCCGATTGCGTTGATCGATGAAAGCATGCCGGTAATCGTCATTGCGCCGTCTGATCGTCTCTATGAGAAGACCGTTTCCAACATGCAGGAAGTCGCAGCGCGCGGCGGTCGCATCATTCTTATCACCGACAAGAAGGGCGCTGAAGCTGCAAGCATCGACACGATGGCGACCATTGTTCTGCCGGATGTGCCGGAATTCATTACGCCGCTCGTCTATGCTTTGCCGGTCCAGATGCTGGCTTATCATACAGCCGTACTGATGGGCACCGATGTCGATCAGCCGCGCAATCTGGCAAAGTCGGTAACTGTCGAGTAAATTCAGCTTGTTATAGAAAAAACTTTATAAGTTAATAGAAATGGCGGCGGATTGCCGCCATTTTGCTATCCAGCTCTTAAAAGTCTGATCGCTTCATCGCGCCCGAAAAGATAAAGCAGGACGCGCAACGCCTGTCCGCGCTCGGATTCCAGATCGGGATCGTTTGTCAAAATATAGCGCGCATCCTTGCGGGCGATTTCCAGAAGATCGCCATGCGCTTCAATGGATGCCAGACGGAAACCCGGCGTTCCGGATTGCCGCGTGCCGAGCAACTCGCCTTCGCCGCGCAGTTTCAAGTCTTCTTCAGCGATACGGAAACCGTCTTCCGTTTCTCGCATGACCTTCAGTCGGGCTTGTGCAATTTCACCCAGCGGCCCTTTGTACAGCAGCAGGCAGGTTGAAGGTTTGTCGCCGCGACCCACGCGACCGCGTAGCTGGTGCAATTGCGACAGACCGAACCGTTCTGCATGCTCGATGACGATGATCGTGGCGTCGGGCACATCCACGCCGACTTCGATCACGGTAGTCGCGACGAGAACCCGCGTTTCGCCTTGTTTGAATGCCCGCATGGCCTCGTCTTTTTCAGCCCCGTTCATGCGGCCATGGATAAGGCCGATGCGCTCGCCGAAGACGGGCTTGAGGCTTTCGAAACGTTCTTCCGCCGAAGTCAGTTCAACGACTTCGGATTCCTCCACGAGCGGGCAAATCCAGTAGATTTTTTGTCCTTCTGCCACGGCCTTTCGGATGCGCTCGACAAGTTCGCCCATGCGTTCCATTGGCACAATGGCAGTCGTGATGGGCTGGCGTCCGGCAGGCTTCTCAGTCAGTTTCGACACGTCCATATCGCCGAAGGCTGTAAGCACGAGGGTTCGCGGGATGGGTGTAGCCGTCATCACCAGCATATCCGGTGCGGAACCCTTTGCAGTCAGCATCAGGCGCTGATGCACGCCGAAGCGGTGTTGTTCATCGATGATGACGAGAACGAGGTCGTGATACTCGACCTTTTCCTGAAAAAGAGCGTGCGTGCCGATGACGATATCGATTTCGCCGCTTTTCAATCCTTCGAGAACGGCATTCCGGTCACGGCCCTTTTCGCGACCGGTCAGCAGCGCTGCTTTCAATCCTGCCTTCTCCGCAAGCGGAGCGATGGTTGCAAAATGCTGGCGGGCAAGAACTTCCGTTGGGGCCATGAGTGCTGACTGGCCGCCGGATTCAGCGGCGTGCGCCATGGACAGCAATCCAACGACCGTCTTACCAGAGCCGACATCGCCCTGCAAAAGCCGTAACATGCGCTCAGGCGATTTGAGGTCTGTGATGATTTCGCGGACCGCCTGATCCTGCCCCTTGGTCAAACGATAGGGCAGGTGCCGCATGATCTCGGCAACGATGCGTCCTGTGCCCTCCAATGGGCGACCGGAAAGCCTGCGCGTCTTGGCACGTACGAGGGCGAGCGCCAGTTGCCCGGCCAGAAATTCGTCATAGGCGAGCCTGCGTCGCGAAATGCTTTCAAGCGCGATGTCCGACGGATCTTCGGGCAGGTGAAGCGTGTTGAGCGATTGCTGAAAACTGGTGAAGCGCTCGCGCGCCTGCAAGGATGGGTCGATCCATTCCGGCAGCGGGGGCACGCGACTCAAGGCTTCCTTGACGGCGCGTGCCAGTGTCTTGGGCGATAGGCCCGCAGTCAACGGATAGACCGGCTCGACCAATGGCAGATTGGCCGCATCCTCAAGGCTTGCAATATAGTCCGGGTGGACCATGGAGGCCCGACCGTTGAACCATTCCACCTTGCCTGACACGATAACTGTTTCGCCTTCGGGTAGCATTTTGTGCAGCCATGGCAATTGCGCATGGAAGAAGGTCAGCGCGATTTCGCCCGTATCGTCATGGGCGAAGACGCGATGCGGAACATTGCCACGCCCGGGTGATGCAGGCTGATGCTGGTCGACGGTGACTTCGAGTGTGACGATTGCACCTTCCTGCGCAAGCGCGATGCCGGGCCGATTGCGCCGATCGATCACACTGTGCGGTGCCAGAAATAGCAGTTGCCCGACCCTAGGCTCTGCGCCCGGTATATCTGTACCAAGCAATTTTCCAAGCAAAGCGGCAACTTTCGGACCAATGCCGGAAAGCGAACGAACGGAAGCAAAAAATGGATCGAGCATGGATGGACGCATAGGGCAGAGCATTAACTGCTTCGTCTCAGGGTGCAAGGGCAGCGCATAATCTTTCTGTGCTCTTTTTGTTCTTGTTGGATAAACGGGTTCCCGTTTGCCGCGCAGATGCTATATACCAGCAGCAATTTGAATGATTGGAGCTTACCGAGGATGACTGGCAGCACATTGGCGACGGAAAATCTGGATGTACGGCGCCGCAAGCTTCTATTTCGCGCGTGGCATCGTGGTATGCGCGAGATGGATCTGATCCTCGGGCAATATGCGGATGAATATATTGTGGGTTTCACCGACCCGCAGCTCGATGAGTTCGAGCATATTCTTGAAGTGCTTGACCGCGATCTTCTCAAATGGGTGACGGGTGAAAGCCCGATCCCGGCAGATTACGACACGCCTCTGTTCCGCGATATTGTCGCTTTCCGCGACCGCATAGAATTCTGAGTTCAAGGTTCCCATGCCCGTTTTCAGCAAACTAGGTCTCAAGTCCTCCAGCGCGCTCGGGGCAAATCGTCATATCGTGATCGACGGCGTTGCCGACGGTTACGAGGCGTTCTGCCTTATCCGTCTGGCAGAAGAGATCGGCGAACGCGGGCCGATCATGTATATCGTGCGCGACGGGCAGCGCATTGCCGATCTGGAGCAGGTCTTGAGTTTCGTGGCGCCGGATATGCCGGTTCTGCATCTGCCTGCATGGGACTGCTTGCCTTATGATCGCGTATCGCCCGGTGCCGATGCATCCGCGCGCCGGCTAGCTGCTCTTAGTGCACTGCCCCAGCTTAAAAAGACGCCGCATCCGGCGATCATCCTCACGACTGCAAATGCCGTTCTGCAAAAACTGCCGCCGCAGGAGGCTATTGCCGAACAGGTGATTTCGGCGCGCCCCGGCAACCAGCTGGATATGAACGATCTGGCATCCCGACTGGAACGCAACGGTTTCGAGCGCGTTTCTACCGTCCGTGACATTGGTGAATTTGCGGTGCGCGGCGGCATTCTCGATCTTTATGCGCCGGGTGCGGAAGAGCCGCTGCGGCTTGATTTCTTTGGCGATACGCTGGAATCTATCCGTGCTTTTGATCCGGCCTCGCAGCGTACCACGGGCACACGCAAGGAATTCGTGCTCCAGCCGATGAGCGAAATCACGCTCTCGCCGGACATAATTAGCCGTTTCCGCAAGAATTACGTTGCGATGTTCGGTGCGCCGCAGCGCGACGATGCGCTATATCAGGCAATTAGCGAAGGTCGCCGTTTTGCAGGCATGGAACACTGGCTGCCTTTGTTCTATGACAAGCTCGATACTGTCTTCGACCATGTGGGCAATATGCCGGTGGTGTTCGACCATCTGGTGCATGAGGCGCTGACCGAGCGCCACACCATGGTTGTCGATCATTACGAGGCGCGGCTGAGACAGGCGGAAGGCAAGGAGCCGGGCAGTGATGCCGTGCCTTACAAGCCGGTCAAGCCGGAAACGCTTTATCTCACACCGTCCGAGGTCGAGAAGCATGCCGAAGCCGGAGGCATGCGCATCGACCTGACGCCATTCGTAGCGCCGGAAGTTACGGGGCGGACGATTGTTCATGCGGATGTGCATAAGGGCCGCAGCTTTGCCGAGGAGCGTGCCGCTACCGACGTGAACCTGTTCGAAGCGGTGGTGAAGCATATTGCCGAACTGCGTGCAGCGGGCAAGAAAGTGCTGGTTGCTGCCTGGACTGAAGGTTCTCTCGACCGTCTTTTGCAGGTCCTTGATGAACATGGGCTGGAAAAGATCGAGTCGGTTGACCGGCTTTCTACGGTCAAGGCGCTGTCGCGCGACAAGGTAACGGCGGCTGTGCTGGCCGTCGAAAGCGGCTTCGATGCTGGCGATCTCGTCATTGTGGCCGAGCAGGATATCCTGGGTGATCGTCTTATCCGCCGTTCCAAGCGTCGCAAGCGCGATCAGGATTTCATCTCGGAAGTCGCCTCGCTAAACGCTGGCGATATTGTCGTCCATGTCGATCATGGTATCGGCCGCTTCATTGGTCTCAAGACCATTACCGCCGCTGGCGCTCCGCATGATTGTCTTGAGATCCATTATGCGGGTGATGACCGGCTGTTTCTACCGGTCGAAAATATCGAGCTGCTCTCGCGTTATGGTTCGGAAGGCTCCGATGCAGTTCTCGACAAGCTTGGCGGCGGCGCATGGCAGATGCGCAAGGCCAAGCTCAAGAAACGCCTGCTTGAGATCGCCGGTCATCTGATCCAGATCGCCGCCGAACGCCAGATGCGCGGTGCGCCGGTGATGACGCCGCCGGACGGACTTTATGCCGAATTCTCCGCTCGTTTTCCCTATGATGAAACCGACGACCAGCTAACTGCTATCGAGTCCGTGGCGGATGATCTGGCTGCAGGCAAGCCGATGGATCGTCTGATCTGTGGTGATGTCGGCTTTGGCAAAACGGAAGTAGCGCTGCGCGCAGCCTTTATTGCTGCGATGAGCGGTGTTCAGGTGGCGGTCGTCGTGCCGACGACGCTTCTGTCGCGCCAGCATTTCAAGACCTTCTCGAAGCGCTTCCATGGCTTGCCGATCAATCTTGTTCATGCCTCGCGTCTTGTCGGCACGAAGGAGCTTGCGGCGGCCAAGAAGGGGCTGGAAGAAGGAACCGTCGATATTGTCGTCGGCACGCATGCGCTGCTCGGCAATTCGATCAAGTTCAAGAATCTCGGTCTGCTCATCATCGATGAAGAGCAGCATTTCGGCGTTAAGCACAAGGAGCGGCTGAAAGAGCTGAAGTCGGACGTGCATGTGCTGACATTGTCCGCTACGCCAATCCCACGCACCTTGCAGCTTGCGCTGACCGGTGTGCGAGAACTCTCGCTCATCACCACGCCTCCCGTCGACCGTATGGCGGTGCGCACCTTCGTCTCGCCGTTCGATCCGCTTGTTATTCGTGAAACGCTTTTGCGTGAACGCTATCGCGGCGGCCAGAGCTTCTACGTCTGTCCGCGCATTTCCGATCTTGGCGAGATCGAAGAGTTCCTGAAAACGCATGTGCCCGAACTGAAAGTGGCCGTGGCCCATGGGCAGATGGCGCCGGGCGTGCTGGATGACATCATGAACGCCTTCTATGATGGTCAATATGATGTGCTTCTGTCTACGACCATCGTGGAATCCGGCCTCGATATTCCGACGGCTAACACGATGATCGTGCACCGCGCCGATATGTTCGGCCTGGCTCAATTGTACCAGCTACGCGGTCGAGTCGGTCGTTCCAAGCAACGCGCCTTTGCGCTGTTCACCCTTCCGGCAGGTAAGATGCTGACGCAGACGGCGGAACGTCGCCTAAAGGTTCTGCAGTCGCTCGACACGTTGGGAGCAGGCTTCCAGCTTGCCAGCCACGATATGGATATTCGCGGGGCGGGCAATCTGCTCGGCGAGGAGCAATCGGGCCATATCAAGGAAGTTGGATTCGAGCTTTATCAGCAGATGCTCGAAGAGGCGGTGGCCACGCTCAAGGGGACCGGCGAAGTGGAAGACAGCCAGTGGTCGCCGCAGATCGCGATCGGCACCGCCGTGATGATCCCCGAAGCCTATGTGCCCGACCTGCAGCTGCGTCTTGGTCTTTATCGCCGTTTGGCTGATCTGGAAGAGCCGCAGGATATCGATGCTTTCGGTGCCGAACTCATCGACCGTTTTGGTCCGATGCCCGACGAAGTGCAGCATTTGCTCAAGATTGTTTATATCAAGGCGCTTTGCCGCCGTGCGAATGTCGAGAAGCTTGATGCCGGTCCGAAGGGCGTGGTCATCCAGTTCCGCAATGCGACGTTCGCAAATCCGGTTGGGCTGGTGAAGATGATCGGCGAGCAGGGCTCCATGGCCAAGATCAGGCCGGATCAGAGCATTGTCTTCATCCGCGACTGGCCGACACCGGAAAAACGCCTCAACGGTTCTGCCGTCATCATGACGCAACTGGCGAAGATTGCGGCGGGTTAACCCGCCGCTTCGCGCCTTTTAGCGATCTTCAGAAATCCCCGGCTCAAAGCCTTCTGCCGTCTGACGGATGGCGTCAGCAAGGACACCTGCCGTCTGCGCACCCATGACGGCATATTTCTGATCGATGATGAAGCAAGGCACGCCGCGCACGCCAATGCGACTGGCAGTGTCGATTTCCTCGCGAATCGTCGCCTTGTCGGCCTCGCTTTGCAGGAGCCGGGCCACCACTTCGGCATCCATGCCGACACTTGCCGCCGCATCGATCAGCACTTCATGATCACTGATATCCTGTCCCTGCTCGAAATAGAGCGAGAACAACATGCCGACCATCCGGTCCTGCGTATCAGGAGCAGCCTGCGCAGCCCAATGGATGACACGATGGGCGTCCAGAGTGTTTGGCGCGCGGGCGATGGCGTCGAAATCGAAGACGATGCCGTTTTCCTCGCCAAGCTGCGTCAGTTGCTTGTGGATGTCATCGATCTTCCCGCCTGTGCCGAATTTCTCGCGCATATAGGTCTGGCGATCCTTTCCCTGCGGAGGCAGGGTGGGGTCCAGCTGGAAGGGGCGCCAGCGTACTTCCGCCTCCACATCCGGCACCATGGCGAGAGCCGCCTCGAGGCGCTTGCGCCCCAGAAAGCACCAAGGGCAGACGACATCGGACACGACATCGATAGTTATCTTTCTGGCGGCCATGGCAGTGTCTCCATACGGGAACCAGAGGCATGGCCTCCGGTTGAATGCTCATCATATATATTGGTGCATGTAGAGCGAATTACATCAACGTTAAAGCCCGATCATGGCTTTGCGCGCCACCAAGTTGGCAGTTGATAGCCATAGAGCGAAGTCCTTTTCGGGTGATCGATGCGATCCCAGCGCGCTACCCACTGATAGGGCAGGTGGTAAAGCGGAATGTAGTAATCCCCGGAGATAAGCACACGATCAAGGGCGCGGACCGCACTCACGAAATCGGCGCGGCTTCTGGCTGCCAGCAGCGCTTCGATCATCGCATCTACCGCCGGGTCGGCAACACCCGGATAGTTGAAACTTCCCTGAACGTCACGCGAAGCTGCGCCCCATCGCATCCATTGTTCATTGCCGGGTGAAAGTGATCCGGTCAGCGCGCCGAGAATCATGTCGTAGTCGAATGTCTGGAGCCGCTGCTGATATTGAGCGTCGTCCACAGTGCGTATTTCGATTGTGATGCCCAGTCGCGCGAGATTACGCTTATAGGCCAGCGCTACTTTTTCCTCGTCGGGCGAGCGCGTCATGATCTCGAATTTAAGCGGTTTGCCAGAAGGATCAACGGCGAGGCCGTGTTCAAACTGAAAACCCGCTTCAGTCAGGAGATCATAGGCTTTTTTCGCTGGCGTGCGGTCATGACCGCTACCGTCCGTTACCGGTGGGTGCCATGTACCATTCATGACATCGTCGCGAACTGCTTCGGGGAATGGTTTCAGTAACTGCTTCTCGCGGTCATCGGCAGCTTTGCCGACGGAGGAAAGCTCCGAACCTTCCCAAAAGCTCTGCGTGCGGCGGTATTGATCAGCGAAAAGGTTGCGGTTAGCCCATTCGAAATCGAACAGCAGCCCCAGAGCCTGCCGTACGCGACGGTCGGCGAAAATTGGGCGGCGTGTGTTGAACACGAAGCCAAACATGTTGGCAGGCGTACCTTTTTCAAAGCTGTCCTTGATAACGCGGCCCTGTTTTACAGCCGGGAAGTCATAAAGCTTTTCCCATCGAGTAGGGTTTGCCTCAATGAAGACATCGAGCAGCCCCTTCTTGAAAGACTCAAACAGGGACGTCTCGTTTCGATAATATTCAATCGTCAACATATCGAAGTTGTTGAGACCGCGCTGCGAAGGCAAGTCCTTGCCCCAATAGTCTGGGTTGCGCTTGTAGATGATACGCTGGCCGGGCTGCACGCCGGAGACGAGATAAGGGCCGCTGCCGACAGGTGGTTTCAGGGATGAATTGCCGAAGGTTTCGCGATCAATGCTGTGCTTTGGCAGCACGGGCATCGATGAGGCGATTAGCATCGGAAATTCGCGATCCGACTTGTCGTTGAAGGTGAAGCGAACGGAACGCTCCCCCGTCTTTTCGATCTTATCAACTCGACTCATCCGGTTGTTGTAGGGAGGGCGTCCCTTTTCCGTCAGAATGTCGTAGGTAAAGAGGACGTCGTCCACCGTTACCGGCTGGCCGTCGGACCATTTTGCCTTCGGGTTCAGGGTGAATTCGACCCATTTGCGATCTGGATCGACCGCAACCTTTTCAGCCAGCAGACCGTAAAGGGTAAAGGGTTCATCCCGCGACCGCTGCATGAGCGTTTCATAAACCAGATTGCCGAGGTCAACATCCCCGAACAGACCGCGCGCCGTCGTCCGCATGCTTTTCAGCACAAATGGGTTGAGACTGTCGAAAGTACCGACAACGCCCATTGTGATGGCGCCGCCCTTTGGAGCGTCAGCGTTTGCGTAAGGAAAATGGGTGAAGTCAGCCGGCAACGCCACATCTCCATGCATGGAGAGCGCATAGTCTGGCTGTACTTCGGCTATCGCCTGTACCGGCGTCGCGCCGACGACTGCTCCGATAAGGCTCGCAAGAACCGATTTGCGGAGAAAGGCAATCAATCCGTTCAACTTCAATCGTCCATTGTAAATAAGTTTGATGGTCGCCGCCGGAAGCGTCGATTCGGAACCGGAAACTAGCATGATCGTACATTAAGTGCGGAATTAGGGCGTGTCCGTCACGCGACAGTAGGGGCTAAAATAAAGATTTTGGCGGATTCCGGGCATGGAATGTCGAAACTCATCTGGATTCATACCCCTAGTCGTTGTAACACGGCTGCGGATTGGGGCCCGGAAGGGTCCGGATGGGGGCTAAAATCCCCAAGGTCACGCTGTTGCCGCATTTTCAAACCAGTGACGGTCTATCGCTGACTTATAATACAGAACGGGAACTATAGATCAGAGCGTTGAAAGGAACCTGTTGATCATGTCCAGCACTAAGACAATCGCTGCCGCATCTGCCATTGCTGGCGCGTTCGCCCTGCTTGCCTCCGCGACGATGCCTGCATCGGCGCAGCAGCCGCCACAGGGCTGGTTCAAGGTCTGCTCGAAGCAGGAAGACAATGATATCTGCAACACGCAGAACATCGTCACTGCAGATTCCGGCCAGCTCCTGACCGCCGTTAATCTCATCGAGATCAAAGGTAAGATCAACCGCAAGATATTCCAGGTGACTGTTCCTATCGGTCGTCTGATTCCTGCCGGTGTCGGCCTCCAGATCGACAACAACAAGCCGGTCAAGCTTGAATACGGCATCTGCTTCCCGGATCGTTGCATCGCAGAAGCTCCGCTGACCGACGATCTCATCAATGCGCTCAAGAAGGGCGGCAAGCTGACCCTGACGTCGGTCAACTATCAGAACAAGCCGAATCCGATTCCGGTTGCACTCACCGGCTTCTCTGGCGCCCTGACCGGTCCGGCTCTCAAGCAGTCGGAACTGGAAGAACGCCAGAAGGAACTTCAGGACGCCGTCCAGAAGCGCCAGAAGGATTTCGAAGCCAAGATGAAGGCTGAACAGGACAAGGCAAAAGGCGCAGCTAACTAAGCTGCTCTCCAGTCTGTTATAAAAAGGGGCGCTTCGAGCGCCCCTTTTATTTTGAAAATTCACTTTAAAAGAAAGCTCTATCTCAGTTCGAATGCTGTGATTTTACGCGATAAGCGCCATTGTCGAGCCGGTCGAACATTTCTGCGATCTGAGGGTGACGGAGAGGCTCGCCACTTAAATCTGGAACAAGGTTCTGCTCCGATACATAGGCGACATATTCGGAATCCGCATTTTCAGCCAGCAGATGATAGAAAGGCTGGTCGCGATGCGGGCGTGCTTCTTCTGGAATGGACTCGTACCATTCTTCGGTATTCGCAAATTCAGGGTCCACGTCGAAAATAACGCCACGGAATGGGAATAACCGATGCTTGACGACCTGACCGATCTGAAATTTCGCGTGCTTTATCTGTGTCATACCCATGCAACACTATGTAGTTCACCGCGTGACAAATTAAAGTCGGCGGCAACCGGCAATTCTGTCTGTTCGATGTCTCGGATGATCTGAAAACGATCTTAGCTAGAACGTTTCCCGTCGCTTCGTTGCGGAAGGCTCGGCAGTTTCGGAAGAAAATGTGAGAAACCGCTGCCGGGACGAAGCCCCTCACGCATGAAGAATGCGCGCAGTGGCGCAAATGAACGAAGCATTTCCAACCCGATTCCACGCACGATCTGGGCTGGAAGCATACCGGAGAGAAGCGAACGATTGAGCGCATCGACCGAACCGGTTCTGGCCAGAATGTCTGGACGACGTGCGCGGTCATAGGCGCGAATGACTCGATCTGAACCCGGATCGACTGGATCGCTTTCGATAGCCTTGACCAGCGTTTCGACATCGCGTGAACCAAGATTGAGGCCTTGTGCGCCAATCGGTGGAAACACATGCGCGGCTTCACCGATCAGGATCGTGCGCTTGGCCGCAAAGACATGGGGCACGAGGCCGGAAAGGGGCCAGGCTTGCGGCTTGATTTCGAGCTTAATCTTGCCCAGCATGGACTGCATCATGTCTTCGATACGCTGAGCGAGTGTCGATTCATCAAGCGCGAGAAGTCCTTCGGCGCGACCGGGATTCACTACCCAGACAAGGCTTGAGCGCTTGCCTTTCAACGGCACTTGAGTGAATGGGCCTTCTTCGGTGTGGAATTCGGTCGAAATATTCTCGTGGTCGACACTATGCGAGAAGGAAAGCACAACGGCCGTCTGCGGATAGCTCCAGCGGCGTGTGCGGATGCCTGCTGCTTCGCGAGCCATAGAATTGCGCCCGTCTGCAGCCACGACCAGCCGCGTATGCAATGTGTCGCCGCCTGAGAGCGTGATGGTCATATGGTCGCCATTGTAACGATACTCTATGACGGAGGCATTGATGCGTTGAATATTCGGATTGCGTGCGACGGCTTCCGCCAGTTTCTCGTTCAGAACGGCGTTGGGAATGTTGTAGCCAAACGCAGTCTCGTCGATTTCCCCGGCACGGAAAGTCACGACAGGGCTTCTAACAAGGCGTCGCGTCGCGTCGATAATGCGCATGGAAGCAAGAGCCGCCGCTTCCGGCTCGATATCCGACCAGACGCCCAGTCCCTGCAGCAATCTGATAGCAGGCATCATGAGCGCTGTGGTGCGGCGATCACCCTTGTCGGTCTCCGGTCCCAGCAACACGGTGCGATAGCCTTTTGCGCCGAGCGCCAGCGCGGCCATCATTCCTGCAGGTCCGCTGCCGCTGATGACAATATCAGTGAGAGGCTTGTTCACAACAAGATCGTTCATCGTGTTTCATCCCTGGTCCGACAGTGCGGACCTCGTGCACCGTCTGATGATTCCAGCTGCACTTAAACCGAATTGCAGCCAAAAGGCCATTCTTCCGTGGGATTATGGCGGATTTGCCTCACGCCTTACTTGCTCTTTTGTGCTTATTCAGGGAAAGCTGCTGCAGGATCATGGCTTTTCCTAGAGGAGAAGCTATTCAACGATCTTGAGGGTTGGGGACGTCAGTTTGTTTGGTGTACGCGTTTCCCGTTTGATGAAATGTACTCGCTGCCTTGGGGAATGTCCTGGGCGGGATATGCGCGGCGACAAACTGAAATGGCGGACGGCGTGAAAACCAAACTGACCGGAAAACTCAAAGCCAAGAAAGTCACCGCGCCGCAAGCCAAGGCGTTTTCGGTTCATCTTCTGACGGCATCGGGTTCGTTTCTGGCGTTCCTTTCCATCGTGGCGGCCAGTGACGGGCGCTATACGGCCATGTGGTGGTGGCTGGGGCTGGCGCTTTTCGTCGACGGTATCGACGGTCCTATCGCGCGCAAGCTCGAGGTCAAATATGTTCTGCCAAACTGGTCTGGCGAACTTCTCGACAACATCATCGATTACGTTACCTATGTTCTGATACCGGCCTTCGCGCTTTATCAGAGCGGATTTATGGGGACGTATCTGTCATTCATCTCCGGCGCGATCATCGTGGTTTCGAGCGCGATTTATTATGCTGACACCGGCATGAAGACGAAGGAGAACTTCTTCAAGGGCTTCCCGGTCGTCTGGAACATGGTGGTCTTTACGCTTTTCATAGTCAGGCCGGGAGAGTGGGTCGCCTTTGCAACGGTCGTCGTGTCGGCAATCCTGTCGTTCCTGCCGATCAATTTCCTGCATCCGGTGCGCGTTGTGCGCCTGCGACCACTTAACCTGACGGTTTTCCTGCTCTGGTGTGCCTTTGGTGCGGCTGCCCTCTATTATACTCTGGACGCGCCGCTGTGGGTCCGCGTCGGCATATCCGTGACGGGCCTCTACATCTACTTCATCGGCGCTGTCATGCAGTTTTTCCCGGGATTGGGACGAACTGCCACCGTCATCGCGGCTGAGAAAGCCGCTGCCGCAAAGAAGACTGGAGAAGCATGATGATCAATGCCATTCGCGTCCATCAGACCGGTGGACCTGAAGTCATGAAGTATGAACAGATTGATATAGGTGAGCCTGGTCCGGGTGAGGCGAAGGTGCGCCATGAAGCCGTTGGTCTCAATTTCATCGACGTCTATTTCCGTACCGGGCTTTACAAGGCGGCCCAAATGCCGTTTACGCCCGGCAACGAAGGTGCTGGCACGGTCATAGCGGTTGGTCCGGGCGTGGGGGATGTTCAAGTCGGCGACAGTGTTGCCTATGTGGCAACGCCGGGTTCTTATGCGGACGAGCGCATTCTGCCAGCCGACCGGCTGGTCAAGGTTCCGGATAATGTTGACCTGAAAACCGCCGCCTCCATGATGTTGAAGGGCATGACGGCGCAATATCTTCTGCGGCGTACATTCAAGGTGGAGCCGGGGCAGACGATATTGTTTCACGCGGCCGCTGGCGGGGTCGGGCTGATTGCCGGACAATGGGCGAAACACCTTGGCGCCAAGGTCATCGGTACGGCGGGATCGGAAGAAAAGATCGCGCTGGCCAGAAAGCATGGCTACGACCATGTCATCAACTACCGTACCGAGAACTTTGCCGAAAAGGTGAAGGAACTGACCGACGGAGCGGGGGTTGACGTCGTCTATGATTCCGTTGGGCGCGATACCTATATGGGCTCGCTCGACGTGCTGAAGCCGCTTGGCATGTTTGCCTGCTTCGGGCAATCGTCTGGCGTCATTCCACCGTTCGATCTTGGCATTCTGGCGCAGAAGGGTTCGCTGTTCGCCACACGTCCAACGCTATTCAATTACATCGCCAAGCGGGCGGACCTCGAAAAGACGGCTGCAGAGCTTTTCGATGTAGTCGGAAGCGGAGCCGTCAAGATCGAGATCAACCAGACCTATGCGCTCAAGGATGCGGGCAAGGCACATGAGGATTTGGAGGCCCGCAAGACGACTGGAACCACCATTCTGCTTCCGTGATAAGGCTGATGATTGCAGCGGTGTGCATATGTCCGCCGCTGCTTGCTTTTAGGCTTTTCAAGAGCAGGCTTGCTGGATAAGGTCGCACAAAAATACAATTGGGGAACAATGACAGCGCCTTTAACCGACCGGCCTCTTCTGGATGTCCGCCGGCTCACGAAAGTATTTGGTCAGCTGCGGGCCTGCGATGGTGTCGATCTCACCATCGGGGAAGGCGAAATTCACGCGCTTCTGGGTGAAAACGGCGCCGGAAAATCCACCTTTGTGAAAATGCTGTTCGGCGCATTGCAACCTCTTGAAGGCGAAATTGTCTGGAAGGGGCAGCCGGTCACCATAGATGAACCCGGTGTCGCAAGAAAGCTCGGCATTGGCATGGTTTTTCAGCATTTTTCGCTGTTCGACTCGCTTACTGCCGCTGAAAATATCGCCCTGTCTCTAGACCGTTCGTTGCCGCTTTCAGATGTTGCAAAGCGTGCGCGTGAGGTTGGCAAGATGTACGGTCTTCCGGTTGATCCGCAGGCCCATGTTGGTGATCTGTCGGTTGGCGAACGCCAGCGTATCGAAATTGTACGCTGCCTTCTTCAGAAGCCGGATCTCATCATTCTGGATGAGCCGACTTCGGTGCTGACGCCGCAGGAAGCGGACAAGCTGTTTGAAACGCTGGAACGCCTGAAAGCTGAAGGCAAGTCGATCCTCTATATCAGCCACCGTCTCGAGGAGGTGAAGCGTCTCTGTGACCGCGCAACCGTGTTACGGCATGGCAAGGTCGTCGCGCACTGCGATCCGCGCAAGGAAACTGCTGCATCGCTTGCCCGTATGATGGTTGGTAATGATATCAATGTCGTGGCACGCAGCCCAATTGTGGCAGTAAATGCCGGGAATGATGCGCTTTTTGAAATCCGATCATTGTCGCAACCGCCGCGTGGACCATTTTCGACGGCATTGAGGGATATTTCTCTCTCGGTTGCCGCTGGCGAAGTCGTTGGCATCGCCGGTGTGGCAGGCAACGGGCAAGGTGAGTTTTTCGAAGCTGTTTCAGGGGAAGTGCTACAGTCGATTCCATCGAATGTGCGTATTCGCGGAAAGGATGCGGGCAAGGCCGGTATCAGCGAAAGGCGCATGATGGGCGCGGCTTTCGTGCCGGAAGAGCGGCTTGGTCACGGTGCCGTTCCGACCATGACGCTGACCGACAACCTGTTCTTGTCCCGATACAAAACCGATGCAAAAATGTTTCTGCGTGGCGGCAAGATGAAGCTGATCGTAGAGAGTGCGCTTCGGTCGGCCGCAAAACGCATTATTGAACGGATGGATGTGCGCAAGAGCGCTGAAAATCCGCCTGCCTCTGCCCTTTCCGGCGGAAACCTGCAGAAATTCATTATAGGGCGTGAGCTTGACCGTTCACCGTCGGTCATGGTCGTGAACCAGCCGACATGGGGCGTTGATGCCGGTGCCGCGGCACATATCCGGCAGGCGCTTGTCGATCTTGCGCGCTCCGGTTCGGCGGTTCTCGTCATCAGCCAGGATCTTGATGAGCTTCTTGAAATCAGTGACCGCATTGCCGTGATGAATCATGGCCAGCTTTCCGATCCTCTGCCGATTGCCGATGTAACGCTGGAAAAGATCGGCCTTCTGATGGGCGGTATCTCTGGAGAGGCGGGAGCTGCATGATGCGGATCGAACTCGTCAAACGCCCGCAGCCGTCGAGACTTTTCAGTGCTTTGTCACCATTGCTTGCACTGTCGCTGACGCTGATTTTCGGTGGACTTGCTTTTGCGCTGATGGGCAAAGACCCATTACATGCGCTTTACGTCTTCTTTGTCGAACCGTTATTCGACATCTGGTCATGGCATGAATTGCTCGTGAAGGCCGCACCGCTGATCCTGATCGCGGTTGGTCTCTGCGTCTGTTTTCTATCCAACAACTGGAATATCGGTGCTGAGGGACAGTTTATCGCCGGTGCCATAGCGGGATCGGTCCTGCCTGTCATGTTTCCCGACCTGCAGTCATGGGTGGTTCTGCCCTTGATGATGCTGATGGGGATGGCGGGTGGCGCGGCTTATGCATCCATTCCGGCATTGCTGAAAGTGCGCTTCAATACCAATGAAATCCTGACCAGCCTCATGCTTGTCTATGTCGCGCAACTGTTCCTCGACTGGCTGGTGCGCGGGCCGTGGCGCAACCCGGAAGGATATAATTTCCCGGAAACCCGTCAGTTCAGCGATAGCGCCATTCTGCCGGAAATCTGGAGTGCATCCGGTCGTGCGCATTGGGGCTTCATTTTCGCGCTCGTTGCAGCGATTTTCGTCTGGTTCCTGCTCAAGCACACGCTGAAGGGCTTTGAGGTCAAGGTTATCGGCCAAAGTCCGAGGGCAGGGCGTTTTGCGGGTTTCAGTGCAGGCAAGATGGTGTTCTTCGTCTTTGCGGTTTCGGGTGCTCTTGCCGGCCTCGCGGGCATCGCGGAAACCTCCGGTGCCATTGGCCAGCTTCGTCCGGTCATATCTCCGGGCTACGGTTTTACGGCGATCATTGTCGCATTTCTGGGGCGCCTCAACCCGCTGGGAGCAATAGCAGCCGGTCTGGTGCTGGCGCTTTCCTATCTTGGCGGCGAAGCTGCACAGGTTGCTATCGGCATCTCCGAAAAATCTGCGCGCGTGTTTCAGGGCATGATCCTATTCTTCGTTCTCGCTTGCGATACACTCATCCTTTATCGCATTCGCTTCATATCCGGTCGCCAAGCGGGAAAGGCCTGATCTCATGGATTTGACGCAGGCTATTCTCCTCACGATTGCAACAGCAGCGACGCCACTCCTGATCGCCGCCATTGGCGAGCTTGTCGTGGAACGCTCCGGCGTGCTCAATCTCGGCGTCGAAGGCATGATGCTGATGGGAGCCGTGTCCGGCTTCGCCATTGCACAAATGACTGGCTCCGCTTGGTTGGGCTTGGTTGCTGGCGTTCTGGTCGGTGTGCTTTTCTCCGCCGTTTTTGGCTTTCTGACGCTCATACTCGTCACCAATCAGGTGGCAACCGGGCTGGCACTGACGATCCTTGGCGTCGGGGCATCGGCCTTGCTTGGCGAAAGCTTTGTCGGGCTTCCCGGCGTCCGGCTTGAAGCTATCCATATTCCCTATCTCACCGATCTGCCGCTTGTCGGGCGGTTCCTCTTCGGTCAGGATCCGATCTTCTATATGTCTATCCTGCTGGTTGCCGGTGTGGCATGGTTTCTGTTCCGCACGCGAGCAGGGCTTACATTGCGCGCCATCGGCGACAGCCATGGCTCAGCCCATGCGCTCGGCGTGCATGTGGTGCGCACGCGCTATCTGGCGGTTCTGTTCGGCGGTGCTTGCGCCGGTCTTGCAGGCGCGCAATTGTCGCTCGTCTATGTGCCGCAATGGGTGGAGAACATGACAGCCGGGCGCGGCTGGATCGCTCTTGCTCTTGTCGTTTTTGCTTCGTGGCGACCATGGCGCGTATTGATCGGTGCTTATTTGTTTGGCGCGGTGACCATCGGCCAGCTTCACGCGCAGGCGCTTGGCTTTGGCTTGCCGTCGCAGTTTCTGTCTGCGCTGCCTTATCTTGCGACGATTGTGGTGCTGGTCATCATCTCGCGCAACAAACGCCTGACGATGATGAATACGCCGGCTTCGCTCGGCAAGCCGTTTGTTCCTGACCGATAGAAAGAACGGCTGAGGGGTAGACGTAAACCGTCCCAAGGGTTTTCGTTTTGGTTAGTGGGTAAAAACAAGGAGTGCAGGGAACATGAAAAAGACGCTTATGGCTATGGCCACTGCGGCCAGCTTTATGCTTGGCGGCGCAGCGCATGCAGAAGATAAACTCAAGATCGGGTTCATCTATATCGGACCTCCGGGCGATTTCGGCTGGACCTATCAGCACGATCAGGCCCGCAAGGAGCTTGTCGAGGCGCTTGGCGACAAGATCGAAACCACATTTCTGGAAAGCGTTCCGGAAGGCGCCGATGCCGAACGTTCCATCGAACGTCTGGCACGTGCTGGCAACAAGCTGATCTTCACGACGTCGTTCGGCTATATGGACCCGACCCTTAAGGTCGCCAAGAAGTTCCCGGACGTGAAGTTCGAACACGCAACCGGCTACAAGACCGCCGACAACATGTCCGCCTATAATGCGCGCTTCTATGAAGGCCGTTATGTGCAGGGCGTGATCGCTGCCAAGATGTCGACAAAGGGCGTTGCAGGTTACATCGCATCCGTTCCGGTTCCTGAAGTCGTGCAGGGCATCAACGCATTCATGCTTGGCGCACAGTCGGTCAATCCGGACTTCAAGGTCAAGGTGATCTGGGCTAACTCCTGGTTCGATCCGGGCAAGGAAGCCGATGCAGCCAAGGCCCTGATCGATCAGGGCGTGGACATCATCACACAGCACACCGATTCTACCGCCGCCATTCAGGTGGCGCATGATCGCGGGATCAAGGCTTTCGGTCAGGCTTCGGACATGATCAAGTTCGCGCCCGACACGCAGCTTACCGCTGTCGTGGACGAATGGGGGCCGTATTATATCGATCGCGCCAAGGCTGTTCTCGACGGTACGTGGAAAAGCCAGAACATCTGGTGGGGTATGAAGGAAGGCCTCGTGAAGATGGCGCCTTATACCAACATGCCGGACGACGTGAAGAAACTGGCCGAGGAAACCGAAGCCAAGATCAAGTCGGGCGAACTGAAGCCTTTCACTGGCCCGATCAAGAAGCAGGACGGCTCCGTCTGGCTGAAAGAAGGCGAACAGGCTGACGACAAAACCCTGCTGGGCCTGAATTTCTACGTCGCTGGCGTGGACGACAAACTACCGCAGTAAGCTTCTCCATACTGAAACAGAAAAAGGGCGCTCAAAGCGCCCTTTTTATTTTTTTACAATGGATTAAATCTGCCCGTTAAAGCGATAGCTTAAGGCCATCGTGACTATCCGAGAAGCCGAGCGACTGATAGAAACGCAGCGCGTCGGAACGCGATTTATCCGTCGTCAGTTGTACGAGACCACAGCCGCGCTCACGGCACTGCTCGATTGCCCACCCGATCATCTGGCGGCCTATTCCACCGCCACGAATGTGGCTTGCAATCCGCACACTTTCGATCTGTCCGCGCCACATGCCCATTCGCGACAGGCCGGGTATGAAGCTGATTTGCATGCAGCCGATGATCTCGCCATCATGTTCAACGACAGCCAGAAGCTGATTGGGATCAGCATCGATTGCTGCAAAGGCGTTGCGATAAGAATCCCGCAAGGGGAGGCTCGCATCTTCGCGCTGTGCACCGAGTGCGTCGTCTGCAAGCATGGAGACAATCGCCGCCACGTCAGCCGCTGCGGCTTTTCTGATCGCTATGGCAACTTCCGCCGCCATCAGACCGCCATGCCATGCAGGTCGTAAGCGTCGCTCGCTTCGATCTTCACCGTCACGATGTCGCCGACGCGAAGCGGACGGCGCGACTGGATGTGAACGCTGCCGTCGATTTCCGGAGCATCGTAGCGCGTACGGCCCTTGGCAATCGTGCCGTTTGTCTCATCGATAATGACAGGCAGGCGCTTCCCGACCTTCTTCTTGAGGAGATTGGTCGAAATCTGCTGCTGCTTGGCCATGAAACGATGCCAGCGCGCTTCCTTGATTTCTTCAGGAACCTGCTCAAGGCCGAGATCATTAGCCTTCGCGCCCTTCACCGGCTCATATTTGAAGCAGCCAGCGCGCTCGATTTTGGCTTCGTCGAGCCAGTCGAGAAGCATCTCGAAATCTTCTTCCGTTTCGCCGGGATAGCCGACGATAAAGGTGGAACGCACGGCCAAATCCGGGCAGGTTTCACGCCAGGCCTGAATGCGGCGCGAGGTCTTTTCCTGATGTGCCGGACGGCGCATGTTTTTCAGAACTGCCGGTGAGGCGTGCTGGAAAGGAATATCCAGATAAGGCAGAATCTTGCCTTCAGCCATCAGCGGAATGACTTCGTCGACATGCGGGTAGGGGTATACATAGTGCATACGCACCCATACGCCCATATCGCCCAGCTCGCGCGAGAGGTCGAGGAACTTGGTACGAACCGTGCGGTCCTGCCACATGGCTTCCTGATATTTGATGTCGAGGCCGTAGGCACTCGTATCCTGCGAGATGACGAGGATTTCCTTCACGCCTGCGTTGACCAGCTTTTCCGCTTCACGCAGCACCTGATCGATCGGGCGCGACACCAGATCGCCACGCAGCGCCGGGATGATGCAGAAGGAGCAGCGGTTTGAGCAGCCTTCGGAAATTTTCAGATAGGCGTAGTGGCGCGGGGTAAGCTTCACGCCCTGTGGCGGCACCAGATCGACAAAGGGGTCGTGCGCGGGAGGGGCGGCTTCATGCACCGCGCTCATCACGCTTTCATAAGCCTGGGGGCCGGTGATGGCCAGCACGTTCGGATGGCGCTCACGGATGACATCGGGTTCGGCGCCAAGACAACCAGTTACGATGACCTTCCCGTTCTCGTTGAGTGCAAGGCCGATCGCATCGAGCGATTCATCACGTGCGGAATCGAGAAAGCCGCAGGTATTGACGATGACCAGATCGGCTCCGTCATGCTTCCGGGAGATTTCATAGCCCTCGGAGCGGAGGCTGGTGATGATGCGTTCCGAATCGACAAGCGCCTTCGGGCAGCCGAGTGAAACGAAACTGACGCGCGGTGCGCTCATGGTGATACCTTGCGAATTTCGGAAAATTGGGCGCGCAATATCACGATAAAGGGGCAACGGTAAAGTTGAGATGATAAAAAAAGCCGGAGCGCAAAGCCCCGGCTTTTGTTTACTTGGCGAGTTTGGCTTATTCTGCCTGATCGGCCGGAGCTGCGTTGAGCTGGCCGTAACGCTCTTCGCCGATCTTGGCGAGGAGGTCGAGCTGGGTTTCAAGGAAGTCGATATGACCTTCTTCATCCGCCAGAAGCTCGTCGAAAAGCTGCTTGGAAACGTAGTCGCCGAGCTCATCGCAGATCTCGCGCGACTTCTTGTAGGAAGCACGGGCGTCATATTCACCGGCAAGATCGGCTTCCAGAACTTCCTTGACGTTCTGGCCGATGCGCAGCGGTGCGAGAGTCTGCAGGTTTGGGTGACCTTCGAGGAAGATGATGCGGTCGATGATCTTGTCAGCGTGATGCATCTCTTCGATGGATTCTTCACGCTCTTTCTTGGCAAGACGCGTGAAGCCCCAGTCGTTCAGCAGGCGGTAGTGCAGCCAATACTGGTTGACGGCGCCGAGCTCGAGAAACAGAGCCTCGTTAAGCCGCTCGATGACCTTTGGTTCGCCTTTCATTCCATGAACTCCCGAATTTGTCGCGTAGAGAACGTACACGATCCATGAACTGGACCACGTTTTCGTCCATTTGGTTATGACGAAGATGATACTCTTCAGTCACCCTTATGATCGTTTCCACGACGTTTGGGAAGCAGCCACAGCAACGGCCGCGCTTGGACATGATATTATAGACGGTGCCGGGAACGATAAGCTGCCAGCAATCCTGATCAAGAAGCTCGATAACAACGGCTTCAATGTCTTTATCGGTAATAACGTTGCAGCTGCAAACTAGCATGAGAAACTATCTCCCATGCCTGTAAAGCAGAAACCAGATGCAAAAAGCACCAAATGGAGAGACTTTACCGGCTCACTGCGTATTTCTACTATATTGCTGGCCTGAAAAATGGACAGCTTTATTTCACTTGTGGCGCAAGGCCGAACTGAACCGGTCAATGGTTCCTCCAACTGCAAGGGTTAAAGGCCCGAACATTAAAGGCATTACTTAAGTGGTGTTTATAAAACCCACCAAATTAAGTCAGGTTATGGCCGGTGAGGCTCCAATCTGTCAATTTTTATGTTTTTGAAACGTTCTAAAGATCAATAAGTTAGAATCATTCTAAATATGAGTTAACTACCCATCTTTAAACGATAATTGTCATTTTAGTATAGCCATGGCAGCGTTCCAATGGCGCCGCCATGCCATTATGCGCTATTTCGCCGCACCTTGTGGACAGGCGTTTCTCCCGAGCGTCAGGAGCCAAGAACGGAGCTGAAGCCTTCGAACTGCGGAGGTCCGAGATAGAGCGGCTTGTTGTCTCCAGCATTGCGATGAGCATCGCGGAACTGTTCGGACTTGGTCCAAGCGACAAAATCATCGCGATTGCGCCATACCGTGTGCGAGGCATAAAGCGTGTAGCCTTCCTCTTCGTTGGTCGCACCGCGCAGGAGGTGAAAGCTTTCAAAACCGGGAAGTTCGGACAATTTGGAGTCTCGGTTTTTCCACACAGTCTCAAAATCGGTTTCGCTGCCGACGCGAACCTTGAAGCGATTCATGGCTATGAACATTGCTGATCCTTTTCCATCAGGTTTGGGACTGACTACTTTATATAACTTTTGGCGAGTGCAGCGGTAGGGGCTGCACTCGCCGCGTCACATCTCGGGATCAGAAGGCCGCCGCGGTCAGGTTGGCCGGTCTTCGAAGATGCGACGATCATGAACGAGAGACGAGAACGCCTCTCAAAGGTTTAGAACTGGAACTGTGTCGAGACGAGGAAAGTGCGTCCGCGACCAGAGCCATAGGTGCTGAGAGCAGGAGTATATTCCTTGTCAGTGATGTTCAGCACCTGAAGCGAAAGATCAACCGTGTCAGTGAACTTGTACTTCGCGAAGACGTCCACCAGCGTATAGGGATCGGTGTCGTTTCCTGTGATGCTTCTGCCACTCGAAACATGTTGAACGCGCAGACCGCTCTCAAGCTTGCGTTCGAAGAAGCGTGCACCAGCCGTAACTGTTACGACATCTTCAGGCAGATACTGGTTTGCCCCGAGGCCCGCCGTCTGTTCCGGGAGTTCGGAGGTGGAGTGCGTGTAAGCAATGCCACCAAAGGCGAAGCCGGCATCGTAACGGGCATCAAGTTCGAAGCCTTTCACATCGGAAATGCCATCCACATTGATGAACTGGCTGTTCGTGCTGGAGGCGGTGATGTAGTCCTCAACACGCATCATGTAGTAGTTGGCTTTGATGCGCAGGCCGTCTTCTGCTGTAAATATGCCGTCGCGTGCGATATTGACGCCGAACTCCCATCCGCGCTGCTTTTCAGGGCGTAGATCCGGATTGCCACGCAAACCTGTTGTACCCGCATGGGCCACGCCACCAAGGAAGGTTTCCTGCAAGGTTGGCGAACGCATGGAATGCGCATATGTAATATAAGGCTGCAGCCAGTCGGTCACGTTATAGGCAACTGTGACCTTGGGGCTGAGTTCGCCATCGCTGTTCGAAATGGAGCTGTCTTCGCTCTCAAGCTTGAAATAATCGTAGCGAAGGCCGGTGATGACCTGCAAGGCTTGATAGTTCCAGGTCGCTTCCGAGAAGACCGCGCTGCGATTGGAAGTGGCGTCTGTCGGGTTGACACCAGTAATGTTGCCACCAGCATTGTCGCGATTAATTTCAAAGCCGTTCTTCCACGCGACAGCTACATCACCAAAGGTGAATCGTGACGTGTTTGAGGCGGTCATCCCTGTGGTGTCTGTTGAAATTTGACGCCCGACGTAGCTGCCATTGCCGCCCACCCAGTTCTGCAGCGTGCTGTTGTGGTAGAGGTTGACGTCGAGGTCGATGAGATCGTTGTCGGACGGGTTGTAGTTATATTGTGCGAAGAACGTGCGGTTCTGCAGGAACATATCGTAGATCGTATAGGTTCCCGGACGGTAGCCGTTGGCATATGTTCCGTAGTGGTTGTTGTAGAGGACACCGCCAAGCGTCAGCTTCTGGTCTTCACCAAGACCGAACTCAGCCTTGAACAGACCGGAGGTCAGTTCCTCGCCGGACTTCTCGACAGTCGCGCCGTCGCCGTTTTTGTAATCGCTGGAATCGTGACGGCTGATGGCCGCAACAATCCCGATGGAATTGACGCGGGCAGCACCTGCCAGCATTTCGGAGAAACCGGTGCCATTGCTGCCCCAGGAAGCGCGGCCGAGGACGCCCTTGTCCTTGCCATCCAGAATGACATCATCAACGCCGATCGTGCGGAAATTGACGCTGCCGGCAAGGCCGGTGCCGCCCTCGGTCGTCACGGCGCCGCGCGCCACATCGATTTCTGACAGCAGGTTCGGGTCAATATAGGCATAACCCTGCGCATCGTGCGCGGTGTTGCGATAGCTTTGCGGCACGCCGTCGATCATCATGTTGACGCGGCCGGAGCCTTCGAAACCACGAATATTGACCGCGACACCCGGATTGGACGCATTTTGCAAGGTGAACACGCCAGCCGTGCCACGCAACACATCATCGAGCTTCGCGCCACCGAAACGATTGATCTCTTCGCGGTCGACCCTACCGACCGGTGCCGCCTCTGTCGCCCGGCGAATGGTGATCGTCTTCAACGCAACGCCAGCTTCTTCTTCAGAGGCTTTCTGTTCCTGCGCAAAGGCTTGTGACGTCATCGCCACAAGAATGACAGCAAGCCCCGTGCTCGCCAGAATTGAATGTTTGTGAACCCCACCAGTCGCCCGCATTTCCAATGTTTCCTTCATTAACCAGACGCGCTTCATCGACCCGACGGGTGACGAAGAAACTAGAAAATTCAATTGTTTATGACTTCCCCCTCAAGAGAAGGCCGCGTGCTGGCTGGGAAGACGGTTTCTTCCGGGCTTGCGCTGAAAAAGCGAGATTTAAACTTGACTCGATTATTCCAGTAATGCAGTGATTAATAAACATGACTGTTGATGTCAACAAAACAAATTTGCTGTCATCACCGTGTGGAAAGTCGATGCTGAGGCGAGAAAATGAACAGGCGAATCCATATCGACATGCAGGTGCGGTTACCGCGCGGACCCGTTTCCGACAGAACTGCAAATCGCATTCCTGAAAGCCAGCTCAGCGGCGATTCAACCGGGTCTGTCCCGGCTCAGATAAAACCTCGCTTCGGCGAGAATGCACTTGAGCCGCAACTGAAAACCTATGGCAGTCGCGAACTCTTCGACGGCTCCCGGGAAGTGGGCATAGAGCACGGCGGCTCGCTCTATCGCCTCAAGATCACCCGCCAAGGCAAGCTCATCCTAAACAAGTAGGCAACCATCAGATGACGACTCATTCCAAGCCCTCCCCAGAGCAGATTCTCAAGGCACGGGCTGATAATCCGAAAATGCGTGAACGCGATTTTGCGCAGAGCCTCGGTATATCAGAAGCCGATTTCGTAGCAGCGCATTGCGGACAAGATGCAACGGCACCGATTTCGGCGCGGCGTGTTCGCGCCGATGTCGAAACGCTGTTGAATCGCATTGGGGCCGTCGGCGAAATCATGGCGCTGACGCGCAATGAGAGTGTTGTCCATGAGAAGATCGGGCCTTTTGAAAAGACGATCTGGGGGCCACATGCTTCGCTGGCACTCGGCAAGGAAATCGATCTTCGTATTTTCCCGAAGCATTGGGTTCACGGTTTTGCGGTTTCCAAGCAGGATGGCGAAGCAACGCGCCGCAGCCTGCAGTTCTTCGACGCCACGGGCGAGGCGGTCTTCAAGATTCATCTGCGTCCGGCTTCCAACGTTGAAGCCTACGAGGCGCTCGTCAACGATTTGCTGCTGGACGATCAGTCCCCAGTCATTGAAACCAGCGTTCTCGCGCCAAAAGGACCGAAGGTCGACGTATCGCTTCTCGATATCGACGCATTCCGTGAACGTTGGGGCGCTCTCACCGATGTGCACCAGTTTGTCGGCTTGTTGAAGGATTTCGGCGTGGATCGCCATCAGGCTGTGCATCTTGCCGGTCATGATTTTGCCTGGCGTGTCGATACGTCGTCGGTCGAGGCTATGATGAACCATGCTGTGCAGGAAAAGCTGCCGATCATGTGCTTTGTCGGCAGCCGTGGCTGCATCCAGATTCATACGGGTCCGATCCTCGAGATCAAGATGATGGGCCCATGGCTTAACGTACTGGATCCGACGTTCCATATGCACCTGCGCGTCGATCACATTGCCGACGTCTGGGTGGTGCGCAAGCCTACGAAGGATGGTCATGTGACATCGCTGGAGGCCTATGATGCCAATGGCGAACTGATTGTTCAGTTCTTCGGCGAGCGTCATGAAGGCGAAGCGGAGCTGGCCGACTGGCGCATGATCGCGGAAAATCTTCCGCGTCTGCCGCAGTCGTCTGCGGCATGAGGTGACGGCAATGTCGTTCATTTCCTTGCGCTTCAGGCGCGGAGCTGCTCTGGCTGCCGTGGCATTATCGCTGGCGGCTGGTGGTGCTGCAGGTGCCGAGACTGTCGATCATTTCGGCGACACGTCGCGCATTGTTTCCGTCGGCGGCTCGCTGACGGAAATCGTCTACGCTCTCGGTGCGGAAAAGATGCTCGCCGCGCGTGACCAGACGAGTATCTATCCCGATGCCGTAAAGAAGCTGCCGGATATCGGCTATATGCGCCAGCTTGCGCCCGAAGGCGTGCTCTCGGTCAATCCGACCGGCATTCTGCTCCTTGAGGGCAGCGGTCCGCAGGACACGCTGGATGTTTTGAAAAAAGCATCTGTGCCGATGATCGTCGTGCCGGAAACTTATACCGGCGAAGGCGTCGTCAAGAAAATCGAGATCGTGGGCAAAGCTCTCGGTCTGGAAGATAAGGCCAAGACGCTTGCTGCCGAAGTTTCGCGCGATATTGACGCCGCTGAGAAGGCCGCGTCCGGCCACAGTTCACGCAAGCGTGTGCTTTTCGTGCTGTCGGCTCCTGGCGGGCGCATGATGGCATCTGGCACAGGCACGGCGGCCAACGGCATGATCGAGCTTGCCGGTGGCGAAAACGTCATCACCGAGTATCACGGATATAAGCAGCTGACCGACGAAGCTGTCGAGAAAGCCGCGCCCGACATGATCCTGATGATGGATACGGGTTCGGACGGGATGACGCCGGAATCGCTGTTGAAAAATCCCGTTATTGCCGCGACACCGGCGGGCCGCGACAAGAATGTCGTGTCGATGGAAGCAACCTATCTGTTGGGATTTGGGCCGCGGACCGGCGCTGCCATTCGTGACCTGTCAGCAAAACTCTACGGCGCTTCCTCAGCGCAATAACATGATCAGGCTTGCACGTTTGAAGAACATGCAAGCCTGATTGTAAGGGATATTCGAAATGACCAGCCAAGGTCGCGTAGCGCGCGAACAGCGCTTTGCAGCGCGTCATTCAGATAATGAAGCCACTACCTCCGAACGTGATGTCACGGGGGACCGGGCGGCTCGTGCACGGCTCACCATCCTATTGCTCGCCGTTGCTTTATGCATTGCGGCACTGTTCAGCCTGACAGCAGGTGCTTCGGATGCGTCCGTGCTTTCTGTGCTGCGCGCTCTGACCTCCTCCGGCGCAGCCGAAGGTGCGGATGCATTTCGTCGCGATCATCTGATCATCATGGAAATCCGCCTGCCGCGTATCGTCATGGGCATGTTGATCGGGGCTGGGCTCGCCGTTTCCGGGGCCGTGATGCAGGGCCTGTTTCGCAATCCGCTGGCCGATCCGGCGCTTGTCGGTGTGTCTGCCGGTGCCGGCCTTGGCGCAGTATCGATGATCGTTCTGGGTGGCACTTTTCTTGCACCCGTTATTGCGATCCTCGGTGTCTACGCGTTGCCTCTGGCCGCATTTCTGGGCGGTCTTGCCAGTACTTTGCTGCTCTATCGTGTCGCGACGCGTCGCGGACGCACATCTGTTGCAACCATGCTGCTTGCAGGTATTGCACTTGGTGCCCTGGCGGGCGCTGCGACCGGCGCGCTTATCTATCTGGCCGATGACCGGCAGTTGCGGGATCTGACATTCTGGGGCCTCGGTTCGCTTGCTGGTTCTACCTGGGCAAAGATTGGCGCTGCGGGGCCGGTCATCGCCATCATTCTGGTGGTTTCACCTTTGCTCGCCCGTGGTCTCAATGCACTGGCTTTGGGTGAGGCTGCTGCTGGTCATCTTGGCATTCAGGTGCAGCGCATCAAAAACATTGCTATCGTGACGGTGGCTGCTGCTACCGGCGCAACGGTGGCCGTTGCAGGCGGGATCGGCTTTATCGGCATTGTTGTGCCGCATATGCTGCGCCTCAGCATCGGGCCGGACCATCGTTATCTCCTGCCAGCGTCAGCTCTGTTGGGCGCTACGCTTCTGCTTCTGGCGGATGCGGTAAGTCGCACGATTGTGGCTCCGGCAGAATTGCCGATCGGCATCATCACCGCGCTTTTCGGCGCACCGTTCTTCCTCTGGATATTGCTGCGCCAGCGCGGCCTGCTTGATCTCTGAGGCTATCATGATTGAAACAAAGGCATTGGGCGTAAGCCTGTCGGGCAAGACCATCATCAGTGACATCGCCTTTTCGGCTAAGCCGGGTGAGGTGACCGCCATCGTTGGGCCGAATGGTTCCGGGAAGACCACGCTGTTGCGCGCACTTTCCGGCGATATCGCTTACAAAGGAAACGCCTATCTGGATGGCCAGTCCTTCGCTGAAATCAAGCCGTGGCAGATGGCGGCGCGCCGGGCAGTGCTTCCGCAGGCAAGCGCCTTGTCGTTTCCCTTCACGGTTCGCGAAATCGTAAAGATCGGGCTTACCGGCGGCTATAGCGGCGTTTCTCGTGATGAAGAAAAACGTCTGCCCGATCTCGCCCTGCAAAAGGTTGATCTCGCTGGCTTCGGCGGGCGGCTTTATCAGGAGCTATCCGGTGGAGAACAACAGCGGGTACAGCTTGCCCGCGTTATTTGCCAGGTCTGGAAACCGGTCGTGGATGGGAAGGCGCGCTATCTCTTTCTGGACGAGCCGATTTCAAGTCTCGATATCCGTCACCAGATCGTGGTGATGGAGATTGCGAAGGATTTTGCCGCAGCAGGCGGCGGGGTGATTGCCATCCTGCATGATCTCAACCTGACTGCCATGTTTGCCGACCGTATCGCGGTCATGAACAGGGGCAAGCTCGACGCGATGGGCACGCCGCGCGAAGCATTGACCGACGAGCGGCTCGAACGTGTTTATGAATGCTCGTTGCGCGTGGGCGTTCCGCCGGAAAAGGGTGTTCCTTTCGTATTGCCGCAATCTGCGTATCGCGCAGCCGCAGAATAAAAAAGTCCGGCATAAAGCCGGACCTTTTCGTTTCTGGTCTTGCGGTGAACTATCAGCTCGCTACGCGCTCTTCTTCCATTTCATCGAGACCAAGCAAGTGCCGCACATTCGGGCGCGCCTTGACGAGGTCTGCAATGCTGTACTTCATCAGCACGCCGAAAAAGGCATTGAGCGCTTCGCGGAGCGCTGAATTTAGCGCGCAGCTATCAACGAGCGGGCATTCGGTGGCATCATTTTCGAAGCACTCTGCCATGGCGAAGTTTTCTTCGGTCACACGCACGACGTCGAACAGCGAAATGTCTTTTGCGGCACGTCCGAGGCGCACGCCGCCATTGCGGCCGCGTACAGTTTCTACGAGTTTATGCTCAACCAGTGGCTGAAGAATCTTGAACAAAAACAGTTCAGAGACACCGTAGGCACGCGCAATTTCCGGAATGCGGCTGAGCTTGCCGTCATTGGCAGCGCAGTACATGAGCATACGAACGGCATAATTCGTCTGGCGGGTAAGACGCATCACTGTTCCTTTCAACACGTCTCGGAGCGATTCCATGCCTCGATAGTGAGGACGATGATGCTCCAATCCTTGAGTTCGCAATTCCTAACCGAAAGCGGCGTATTCCCTGTTTCGGTTTGTTTCGGAGTTGCTCCAAAATTCTGGTCTTGTCGCATTTTCGATCCAGAAAGGTTCAAGGCTCAATCGGATCATGCGCTAAAGCGGATATCTGTTTCTTAACCCACTTTAGAATCATTCTTAAAATATATGAAGTCTTTTCTCACCTTTAAAGGGGAAAAGTTGTTACCGGCATCAATTAACTGCGAGTTCCTCCCAGATCCGCTGCGACAGCCCATTTCGGCTTACTGGCAGACGTCTATCCATTCGGCGCGGACCAATTCAGCCATTTTGTGCGGAGCAATGCGTACGGCGCTGTTGGTCGCCCCGGCGGCAGGCACGACTTCCTCGAAACTCTTCAATGATACATCGCAGTAAACGGGCAGGGCGCTTGGCAGACCGAATGGACATACACCGCCGACCGGATGGCTGGTTTCAGCAAGAACGGTTTCGGCATCCAGCATGCGCGGCTTGGTTCCAAACTGATCCTTGAACTTGCGATTATCGATACGCGCATCGCCACGCGTAACGATGAGTATCGTCTGGTCCTTGGCCGAAAAAGAAAGTGTCTTGGCAATCTGCCCTGGTTCAACACCATGGGCTTCGGCGGCAAGAACGACTGTGGCGGTGCTCGTCGGCAGTTCGATCACTTCGATTTCAGGCGCTTTTGCTGCAAAAAATGCCTTTACGGAATCCAGACTCATAGCTTCCCATCTTTTTATTTTGATTATTATACTCATGTTTAAGCTGCAATATGGCGAAGGACAAGCCCGGTCGCTTCCTTGCGGCGTTTTGACAATAAATTTCTATCAGATCGAGGTCTCGAACTGCAACAATGCAGAAAAACGGTGGGCAAGGCAGATGAGGTGGAAGGGGCTCATAACACGGCAGCCTTTGGCCGCGTGTTATGAGCAGGTATTGAGACTGGCTTCAGAGATCGACCGGACGGCCTGAGGCTTCTTCCTCCAGGGTTACCGCCACATCGGCATTGGCAGAAAGTCTCACCTTGTCGCCTTCGACGTCGGCAACAAAACCGAGTTCGATATAATGATGGTGGTCGCTGTGCAGGCCGGAATTATCGGTTTTTTTCAGCTTGATGCGGTTATCTTCAATGTGGTCGACTGTGCCAACATGCACGCCATCGGCGCCGATGACTTCCATGTCTTCCTGGATTTTGTGTTGCATGGGGATTCCTCCGTGTTGAATCATGCCGGAACGGCAATCTGCGATTGAGGCTGCTTGAGAGAATCTAGCGCGGTTTCTACCGCTGGCCATGGCGCTGGCATTGAAAGTTGCATTTTGGACGGCCGGATCAAGTTCCTGAGATCAAGTCCTGCTGCTAATTTCGTTTGCCGGGACAGAATGCTGGCAAATGAAACAGTGCACGTTGACGCGAGAAGAAAAACTGCTAAGAAGTCACTCGCTGAGCGATTGGGCGCAAATCGATAGCTTGCTTCGGTTTGCTGCTTTTCCACAATGCGGAAAAGCATAGATAAAACAATTGCCTGGAGGGGTGGCCGAGCGGTTTAAGGCACCGGTCTTGAAAACCGGCGTGCAGGAGACTGTACCGTGGGTTCGAATCCCACCCCCTCCGCCATAACTTACTAAAATTATTATGCAAATTTAGTTGACAAAAAACGAGCTTATCAGGATCGGCCTGCAACAAATTTGTTTACAGCTGCAACAATGACGCAACAATTTTCTTGTTGCAAACGCCGCTTCTGAAGACGCTATGCGAATCATGACAGTGAACGGCCTGTATGTGCCGATATGTCGAGTCTAAAAAGACTAATCTGAGACAACAATTATCAACACGCTAAATTGCAAATCGACATTTGGTGCAGCGAGGACAGCGAATAATATTTGTGGAATCGAAAATACCCCGGTAAATGAAATTTGGGCATAGTTATTGGGGAAGGTGTTATGGGGCGCAAAGTAAAAATATCTGCGTCGGCGCTAAACGTTCGGTTACATCCTCATTCAGCGGACATCTATAAACGATGGATAAAGTCAATTTATTCGAAACGGTTAATCGCCCAAGTTTATGGAGACAGGTATGGGATGATTTCCAGCATTGACCGTTCGGGGGAAGCGAATAACATTGTAACTGGAGCCATTACTACATTCATTAAATTTGATGGCGACGGGAATTGGTTTAACGCTGCTGACATGGCTGAAGCCACAGAACAGGATATCTCCGAAATCCATATTCCCCAGAATCTGTTTCCCAATGCTGCGTCGTTTTATTTCTATTTTGATGTGCAAGAACACAAGATCTATTTTCAAACCTATTCAAAGGGCAAAACAATTACACCGGGGTCGGCTCTAAGGTTTTTTAGAGGTTTTGCCGAAAGGTCGGATATCGCTGATGAGTTCGGGGTGGCAAAGATAAACATTGTCCAAGACAAATATTCTCTTAAGGAAATGTTTTCTATAAAAAGAATTAAAGAAATAAACATTACAATCGCTAAGCCAAATACAGATATATTTGATGATGATTTTGAAATTAATATCGAGAAACATTTGGAGCAAACCGGAAGCCGTGAGATTTCAGTTTCTTATAAGTCGGAGGGTAACGGGTCGATCAAACCCGATGATGACATTAAGAAGATCAGCCAGGTCGCCCTTGAGAATGGAACCGTCGAGGTGGTGGGCAGAGATGAAAGGGGGGCTGTTCGTCTGAATAGTGAAGACTTCCCGAAGGAGTTGCACGACCGTTACGATCCAGATGAACAAAGCGAGCGGTCGGCCTTTTTCGCTCTAATTCCGGCTCGCAGAAACGCGGGCGCTTGATCATGATTAAGTGGTTTAAGCCATGGGTGACCTTGTTCAAGTGGCTGAATCGATATCGTCGTGCCTACGGTGGCTTCCGAGCTATGTTCGCATCGCCTTTTTTTGGGGTCGCGATAATAATCACAGGATTAAGCTATTCGTTGTGGATTGAGCCTAAATGGATTGAAAAAGCAGAAAATCTTATTCCAAGCCTTCTTGGATTCAGTCTCGGTACATACGCAATAATCTTCAGCATAGTGGGTGGGCGAATAAAAGGCGCTTTAAGGCAAGTGCAAGCTCCACACGGCGTGAGCTATCTAGAGGCAATCAACTCTATTTTTTTTCACTTTATATTTGTTCAAGTCTGCTGTTTAGCTTGGGCTTTTTTGTACCAAGGAACTTGGTTAATCGATTTTGTTGTATTGATAGAACCGAGTCTCCCGTTCGCACGGAATGGATTTATTTACGTCAGTTTGATGGGTTCATTTATGGGCTGCTTCTTGCTGGTTTATTCTATTCTCTTGATGGTAGCAGCGGCTATGGCCGTTTATCGATTGGCAATTCTCAAAGACCCATTGGAGTATGAGAAACGATAGAATACATGACTTACTTCATCTCGGTCAGTTGCCTAAAGTGCTAGTTTACAATAGTCGTTTCCTGTTTTGAATGCTCACATCGTCCACTGCAGACGTAAAAAATACTAAGTGAGTAGCTACAAAGTACGGCTAGCAGTATTAATGATACCCTTCGCTACAGTGATCACGGATAGAGGTGCACTAAGATTGAGTGGTAGACTGCGTCAGACTTTTGTTCGCACCTTGTCATCCGGCGTTCTAGTGAAAAGTTCCTTCAATTTTCTCATGAGCTCTGCTTGAGCGGTCGCGTCATCCATTGCGTCAGCTTCGATGGTATTGTCTGCATTCAATTCTGATTGCCAAAGTGCGATGATTGCATGGTCTTCCAACCCGGGCCGAACGTGGACTGCCAAACGGTTAAATTTCTCTTCGCGAATTTGTTCAATGACCCACCAACGAAGGCCGACGTCATCAATGCGCGCCAGCAGGAATTGCATCGCATCCTCACGTGCAGCAGGGCGACGAAGATCACGCATCAGGCGTTTAATTGATGGCTGCGTGTTGTAGCGCTCGCGGTGGGGTTTCGGCGAGGTGGAGTAACCGCGCTCATAATCTGATATCGGCCAATCAGTATCGGTATCGGATTGCTGTGGCGTCGCTGGCCGCATGACAGGTGTACGGATTGATAGCAGCGCTGCAATGAATATCCAGCCAATCAGGAGGGGATGCTTCTTCTGACGTCGCGCCTGACGTGCGCGAGTCAGAGCAATTTCTGCGCAGCTCTTTTGAGGTCGTTTTGTCTTTTTCATCGCTATCTCCCGATTTTCGGCAACGGAAGAATTATGGGAGGAAAAGCCACCGGCGGCTCGTTTCAGAGCGGTTTTTGCAAGCCGTCAACATTCTAACGCACAGAAACAGGGCAAAGAATGCGAAGATTGGTGTCGCATGATGGTGAGGTCATCGAATTTTCGGACTGTTCGGCTCGAAACTCTGTTGCTCAGGATTGAGCAGCCGATCCCGCTGACGGCGCAATTGATCGCGTTCGCTGACCAGGGCCTGCATTGACTGGGTGGTATTGGAAAGTTTTGTTTCCGCAGCCATGCGGCGGCGGGTTTCATTCTGCAAATGCTTCTGGGTATGGGCTGCGCGTTCGCGCTCCCGGTCAATGAGGGGCTGCACTTCTTTCCAAAGGGCCTTGTGAAGTGCGGATATGCGCAACGCGTCCCAAAAACTGCGAAGCCTGCTGGCGAGGGAGCGGACCTTCCGCATTTCGGCGTTGGCACTGGCAACAAGCCTATCGGATTGATGCCGCGCATCCTGCACAATGGTTTTTGCATGCTGCCGGGCATGGGCCATGGTCTTCTGTGCTACCATTTCGCGCTGCTGACGATTTTGGTCGGCTGCTTGCGCGGCCTTCATCGCTGTTGCTGCCATAGCGTTCGCCTGCTGCACGCTTTTGGCTGCAGCCTTTTCTGCCTTCCATGCGGCCCGGGAAAGGCGACGTCGCGCCGGACCAAGGCGGGTCAGTCCATGCACCAGGCCGACATTCGTTGAATATGAATCCTGCCATGCACGCATTGCTTCCACATAGGCTTTATCACCCATGGCATTGGCAGCCTTCTTTTCCTGCCCGTTTTCAATTGCAGCTTCCACCACTGCTTTCTTGGCTACCTTACCGGGGTGCAACCGATCAGCGTGGCCGCAGGAATGCAGACCATATGCGTGCAGATGCACATGCGCCTCGTCCACGTGCATGATGACGGTTTCCAGCGTGCCACCGCGCGCTTCCAGATCATGCCGCAGCCATTTCACCGAATCCCGTGCCCACGCTTCCACGGCAGCCTTGACGTTAGGATCATTGCGACATTCCTCGGGTGTCGCTGGATGTGACAACACGCATGTGAACAGCGAGCAGGTGTCTTTGCGCACGGCGCGCGTCTTGCCATTCGCCAGCGATTCCCGGGCCTGCTCGATCATTGTATCGTGACGGCGCATGAGTTCATCAAAACCGCAGCCATAGACGGTCACGGGATTTTTAGGATTTTCAACGTGCAGCGAGGCTTCCGGTGAGCGCCGCGCTTCGGAAATAATTTCCGCAATAGTGAGCTTTCCGCTGCGGCCACCTGTTCGGGAATAAGTTTCGATATGAGCGAACTGGAAGCCCATTTACGTTACAGTTTCGATCCAACGCTGGCTGCAAGCTGGCGTTCGGTTTCCTGAACCAATTCCCAAACCGCCTGAAGGTCGGCGCGGATTTGCATAAGTCTGGAATCCAGTTCTCTGCCGTTTGGCCAGCCGCGCTGCTGTAATTGTTCAAAGCCACGCGCAGCCGAGCGCAGCTCATCCATGAGGTGGTTATAGCGGGCATGATTGAGGGGAAATTGGTCGGTTGGAATTTCAAGCAGATTCATGGTCCAGACTCCTGTCATAACGGTTAGACAAGAATCGTCACCCATCGGCGCGAATGAAACAAGGGGAAGATATAGTGACCGACTACATCTATTCGCTTCACGCCTTCAGCTGCTCATAGATATCGGCTCTCCGAGGGCCTCGGCAGGGGCCGTTTTTGTAACGGAATTATCCGTTACATTTCCATTGCATCGCGCCAGATATGTAATCATTCCGCATCTGTTCAACAAATGTTGAGACAGGCAGATCATATGGGATCAGGTCGTCCAGATCATCGTCCGTGAGTTCTTCGAAACGCTCGCGATAAATGCCGTATTCTTCCAGCAGGAGAAGATCATCCTTACGGCGCTGTTCCCATGCTTCTTGCTGTTCCCGGCCTTTCTCAAGCAGCTTATGGGGATCAGCGACGTCGATTGACCATTCATGGAACGTCTTCGGAGCGTGTTCCTGCAGGATTTGCGTTACACGGTCACGGACGACATCCAAATCGTGTTCCGGCCTGATAAAGCCGAGCAGCTTGAACAGCTTCTGACGTCGCTCATGAGAGGTGCGCACAAATTCTGAAATGAACTGTCTGGGAATTATCGTAAGAGTGTCAAGTTTAGACGACCGGACGCCTGCGTCGTCCAGGTCTTCACACTCCACGCCTTGTTCGGCAAGCAGCTTCATATGGAAGGCGCGACGCCCATTGATGGCTTCCAGACCATCCCTGCCGTTCCTAGTCATCGGATAGCTGCTGAAATTGCTCACCACGACGAAAGGCTCGGCCAAGAGCATGGCTCGCGACTGGGGAAGCGTTTTGCAGAGGATTTGATTTTCGATTTCTTCTTTCTCGTTGCCGCGCTCATATCGCGCAGCCATGACACGACGCTGCTGACGTTCGGCTTCTTCGGCGTCCGCCAGAATGTCGGCCTGAATCTCTTCCGCCGATCCCGGTACAGGCTTGCGCTTTGAGACCTGACAACGGACAAGCGACTTGGCCTTGCTGTCAAAACGGACCTTCTGACCGTTATCCTTGAGTTTCATGCGCCATTCACGGAAAAGGCCCAGAGGGCGGACCATCTGCTTCTTATGCAGGGTTTCTGCAATGAATGCGGTGCTCGTGCCGTCAAGCCCCGCAATCTCGTTGTACTTACAGACGTACTTGATAATTTCCTTGGTGTCCTTGACGCGTCCTGCATCGTGCAGCATCTGACCGTCGAAATGGCTTCGGGTCGTATCGAGCCATTTTGACCAGCCTTGCGGGCCGAATGCTTTTCGTGGCGCAGACACAATGTTGGCATGCAGATTGATGGAACGATCTTCGTCCACCGTGAATTCAATCGAGCATAAAATCACATCGATTTCGGCATTCGTGCTGATTGCGAAGTAGCGGCCCAGTTGCTTGTTAAAGGCCGCAAGGCGCTCGGGGAACTGATCGAGATGAAATCGAGGTCCTGACGTCACAACCATATAACGGGCATAGCGGCGAATTTTTGGATTCTCTTTCAGGAACAGGTCAAATTGCTGGAGCAACGGCTGCCGATTGCGCTGGGCGACTTCAGGAATGATGTTGACGTTGCGATATTTAGACAGGCCGAAAATGGCACCGGAAATCAGGCCGACCATGGAAATGGTGTTTTCGCCTGACAGGTACGGATTGAAGCCGGATTTCTCCAGCTTATAGGCGATGCGTTCGGATTGCTTGGCAATCTGGGCGTCGGCCAGTAACCGTTCCACGAAATCAATACCCGCGAGCCTGTTGAGCGCATTGTTGTGCAGCACCTCGTCATGGGTGCGCACAAGAACATTGTCGTTGGAGACGTCGGGCGAACAAGCAGTAACTGAATTCGCGAGACCAGACGTGGGTTTGTCAATATTTTTGGTTAGGGGAGTAGAAAAGCCCTGTTTGCTGAATACGGGGGTATTCAGCGCCGCGATCACCGCAGCATTTGAGGGAGCTTTACAAGATCATGGCCGTTAAGCATCATTGAATGGTTCCTAAAAAACTCCGTGTAGGGTTCCTGCCCTTTGACCACGGAGTTTTATTTTGGCTGTCATTTTTTGATGCTGTCAAATCGTATACTCCGCCGTTGCCAAACACTTTGCTGCTCGGCTGTTGTTTCGCATACGAAATGATAGTCAAATGCGCCGATAAAGTCACTCGGCTGAAAGGAGTGGATGGCTAAATAGCGGCTCAAACCTATGCCTGTAATTTTGATTTGGCATATCCGGTATGGGTTGAAACCGGTCTAGCAGGTCTGGACGGGCTACGCGGTGGAAGCGGACGTCATCGATTTCGCGAGTTTAGCATATTTGCGTGGGTTACCTGCAACAACGGTAAAGATGCTGAGGTAGACTCATTGCATTGATTTCCCTTATGCCTATCATCTGCCGAGTATTATGGTGGGGTTTACATGAAATTTGATCTGAGAAGGCGCGTAGCGGAGCTGCTGTCCTCTAATCCGGGGAAGCGGTATAAAGCGCGCGATATCGCAATCTGGATCACAGAGACATATCCAGAGGCTTCTGCGGCGAAAATGAAGAAGAGCGCATCTCTGGAGAATCACTCGCAGCTTTTGAACCAGATTGTCGCTGAAATCGGCGCTAACAGGCCGGGCTGGCAGCGAAATATGCCTCAATTGCGCACGACTGAAGGCGTTCGGCCCCGCCAATATTATTGGACAGAGAAGACCGAGAAGCAGGAAGTCGAGGAGGTAGAGGCCGGGGGTATTGAACAGGTTGAAGTAGACATCGACATCTTGGCAAAAAACGATACACCGAAACTAGTCGAGAAAATAACTCCGAGGCGGAGCGAACACGATCTGTACCCGATGTTAATTGATTTCATTGAGGCTGAACATAGCGTACGAGGCTATAGGATTGATGAGAAAAAGTCCTCGAATGCACATGGCTCCGGGGGCAACAAATGGCTCTTTCCAGATGTTGTCGGAATGGAAAACCTGACGACGGGGCTTCACTCAGAAGTAGTGACAGCAGTCAGGGAAAGCCGGGATCGACAACTACGGCTCTGGTCGTTTGAAGTTAAGCTCCTGATTAACAGGTCGAACGCCCGAGAGACATACTTTCAAGCGGTTTCTAATTCATCATGGGCAAATTTCGGCTACTTGGTTGCTGCTGATTTTGAAGGGTCTGAAACTCTTAAGGAATTGCGAATCCTGTACGCTATGCATGGGATTGGACTCATACGGCTGGATCAAGATAATCCCGTTGAAAGTGAAATCCTCGTTCCCGCACGCGAAAAGCTAGATATTGAATGGCCGATGTGTAGCCGTCTCGCCGTCGAGAACAGAGATTTTCGGGACTTCACTACGAAGGTCCGACAGTTTTTTCAAACGGGAGATATGTAACCGATCTATTCTCGGAAATCTTAAATCTAGCAATACAGCAGACAGAGGGGGATGGTGGCAATCCCACTGCACTCATTGGTTGTGCAGGGCATCTCGCTGATCCAGCGGGCTCGCTTTTCTTATTGTGAGGCAGAGGTAGCCTCGCTATGCCCAACGTCGATTTTTCTGAAGCACTTCAACCAACGCCCCGACCGAGCTGCGCATCTCGTCCGGGGCAGGTTTTCGTTGCACCAGAAAAACAGGACATTGGGACCCGCCGCTCGGTGACGTCGTTTCGCCCAACGATTTTGTCCTACGGCCATCTCCGGCTCGCCAAGGCGGAGCCAGAGAAATAAATCATATGTCGGGCTAGACGATGTCAACCCGCTGCCGATGTCTCCGTCCCAGCAACCGATTCCGTTGAAGGAAATAGTCGCGCTCGCTGTTCCGCTGGCGTTGGATTCAGATACCGCATCAGGACGGCAACCGTTTTGTGACCTGATTGGCGCATGAGGGTTTTCAGGTCCACGCCTCGCGATGCCATCAATGACAGGGCCTCGTGGCGTAGATCATGGATGCGTAGGTCGGGACATTTGGCGGTTACACGAATGTCATTCCGCCAGACGTTCTTTGCTGTCCATTCCGAAAACCTAAAAACAAGGCTGTCATCAGACTCCCGATCAATGTGTTTCATAAGCTCTTCATAGGAGCGGTCGGAAAGGGCGACGTAACGACGGCTGCCGTTCTTACTATCAGGGATTACGACAAAATTTTCCTGTTCCCGCAGCCATCCGCATCGAAGGGACATGGCTTCGCCCAAGCGCATGCCTGTGTCAAGCAGCAGGGGGAAGAGAACCTTCCACTGGCGACCAACAGGCCCTTCAATCGCGGCAATGGCCTCATTGATGGCTGTTTCTTCTCCTGGACGTAATCTGCGCTCGCGATGACCATTTGGTTGCGGAATACCCCGCTTACGCCTTCTCAGGCTGGCAATCGGATTTGCGACGTCAACTGACTTCTCATGAATCAACCATTCAAAGACTGCGCTGATCGTATTCAAATTGTTTCTGATGGTGGAAGCGCTACGGCCTTCGTCTTCGCGGCCGTCGCGGAAATCCGCAAAATCAGGAACTGACAATTCGCGCAGCTTCTTCTTCGCGAAATTCTGACGCGCCAGCATATTGAGCATCGCGGCTTCTTGAGACGCTCCTTTCTTTTCTGGTGTTACCTCATCACGGTAGGTTTCTATCGCATCTTTAAACTGCTTGTCAGGCCAGCCCAGCGGGCCAAACTGTTTTGGAGTCAAGCGAGGGTCTTTCCAGGTGCCAAGGCGCATAGCTGCTTCTGTTGACTCAAGCCACAGGCGAGCATCAGACTTCTTGGTGAAGGTCTGATTGATCGATCTGGCCTTGGCAGGTCCCTGAAAAGTATCAGGAAGGCGCGCTGTCGCGGTCCATCGTCCATTACGCTTTACAAGGCTTGCCATCGCTGTTTTTACCCACGTTTGCAACAATTATGCAACATTGTGGATATAAATGATAAAAAAGTCAAGATAATCAGTATTATCACACCGGTCTTGAAAACCGGCGTGCAGGAGACTGTACCGTGGGTTCGAATCCCACCCCCTCCGCCATTGTTTTTCACATATTGCTCATGATGCTTCTTCTTCGATCACATTCTGTGCGACCTGCTCAATACCGCCGTTGAAGCGTTCTGCGGCGAGAAGTCCGAGCCATACGGCGATCAGGCAAAGCACGACCGAAAAGCCGATATTGAATAGAGCTTTTCCGGG
This sequence comes from Brucella tritici, assembly GCF_902825325.1. GTDB lineage: Bacteria > Pseudomonadota > Alphaproteobacteria > Rhizobiales > Rhizobiaceae > Brucella. The sequence goes on from NZ_CADEAR010000001.1 coordinate 86,693, forward strand.
TTGGCCAGCGCGTAGAAGATCCATTGTCTGCAGGCTGAAAGACGAGAAAGTGGTGAAACCGCCGCACACGCCAACCATAAAGGCGATGCGCCAGATTTCCGGTACAGGAAAACGGCCCTGTTCCAGCGTCAATGCGCCGAAGAACGAAATTGCGAAAGAGCCGACAATATTGATGACGATGGTTCCCCAGGGAAGCTCACGGCTTATAGGTAACATCAACACGGCCAACCAGTATCGCGCGACGCTTCCGATCGCTCCGCCGAGCGCCACCATCAGGGTTGCTTGCATTGTTCTGTGTCCATTCAATAATGGATAGAGCTTCGGTCAGTTACCTTTGGAAGCTTGACATGGTATCCCGCTTCGAGAGGTCTTGCGACGCACTCTTCTCCTGTTTCAATTCAAGCAGGAGTCATCAGCCAATTGGTGGCAGTTTCGGGAGAACCCCATTCCCATCATGCACGGCAGGTGCCGCTGTGCGTTTATACAGAATAGTGACGGCAGCCGTCAATCTGAGGGGCCACGATCAGCGCCGCATCTATTATAAGCGGTCGTCAGGAGAGGGCGCCCCTTTGCTTCGTCCCAGGCGCCGTCTTGCGGCATCGCTCGCCCGATAGATGAATGATGCGGGCTCTGGCAAGGTACGTCGCATGAAGGCGACCTTACGCAGATAGTTGTCGATTTTCCAGGTTGCCCATGTACCGCCGCGGAAATAGGCAACGTCGCCAGCCCGCAAAGTGCGGGTCCCGCCATCTGCGTCGGTAACGTGTACTTCGCCTTCCAGAATATAGACGGTTTCATCCCAGCCGAAATACCAGCGGAATGTGCCCGCAGTGCAATCCCAGATCGCGGTGTAGGCGGCACGATCTTTGCTTGCCGATTGCTCGCGGGCTCGCGCCTGCGGATTACCTTCAAGTATCCAATCGGGATTGATTGGCGCGGACTTGAGTTCCATCTCCATGGCATTGTCGGAGGTCACAGCTGGTCCGGCAGGTGCGACGAAGACTCGCGGCATTGTCCGAGCTATAGCAAGGACGGCACTTGCAAACATGAATTTCCAAGCCATGGTTTTCCCCGATAGATAGGCGCATTTCAGGATAGCGGCTATTTGTCAGAAATAGGTTAAACTATTGAGGAAAATTGCTCTTTCCGGGGAGCTAATTCGTTACTTTGGGGCGGCAGAGTTTCCACATCAGTGGGGCAGCGAAAATCGCGATCGCACCAAAGCCAGCAAAGAACGGCCCATATCCGAAATGCTGCGCCAGAAAGCCAGATGCGACGCCACCCGCCATGCTGACAAGAGCATCCATGCACTGGAACAAGGTGAAGTCCACACCTGCTTGTTTTGGATCTGACCAATGCATGAATTGGGCATAAAGAGCGACAAAACCGAGTGCTACCACACCTGACGAGCTAATCACTGCAACGGCAATGAGTGCAATGCCTGCGTTCTTGTCAGCTGAATGCAGAGCAAAGAACAGGAAACAGAACGCCTGAAGCAACAGAGCCGCCGCCAGAATGCTGCGAACGCCGAAAGCGCGAACCAGCCCGCCGCCTGCCAATGCAGCAGCAAGGCCCAAAAACATGCTGCCGGCTCCGTTCAGGATACCGACGGTGGTGAGATCCAGACCTGCATCGATGAGAAATGGTCCGAGCATTGCCAGACCAGTCTTTTGCGCAATCACGTAGACTGCTGCAGCTGCGAGACCGCGTCTGATCTCCGGTCGCCGCCACGCGGCCAGCAGGGAAGGGGTGTGCGAACGGTCTTCTGCTGTGTCCCGCCCGCGTGACAAGAAAGCGAAAGGCAAACCAAGCATCACCAGAACTGCTGCCATCGTCCAGATCGCAATATGCCATCCAAACCTGTCGACAAGGATGAGAAAGGCGCCGGCACCGATGGCCGACCCCAGATAGGCACCACCCACCTGAGCCGCATTGCCCCAACCGTAGTTTTCCGGCGACAGGCTTTGAACGGCATAGCCGTCGCAGGCTATGTCGACGGTGGCTGTGGCAAAGGCCACAACCGCTAGAATACCGAGCAGCAGATAGACTTGACCCGGATCGATGAAGCCGATGACAAGCAGGCAGAGAACGGACAGGAATCCGCCGCCCAGAATGATGGTGGCGGTTCGGGTTCTACCTGCTGGCGGCAGCCGGAAACGTTCCACTGTGGGTGCCCAGAGAAATTTGAGCGCCCAAGGCAGAATGATAAGCGAAACAAGGCCGATTTGGTCGAGCGATACGCCGTTGTCGCGCATGATCGCCGGTAAGCCCGTCCACGTCATGCCGCCAATTACGCTTTGGGCAATATAAAGCCCGCTGATCGTCGCGAACACGGCGACCGGCGATGGTGCTTTGTCGATCCGTTCCATCTTGTTCATTAGAAGCGGTAACGCAGACTACCGAAAACCTGACGGCCATCCTGCTGATAGCAATAGCCCGAGGTGCAGACCGGATCGCGATTGTCGAAGATATTCTTGGCATTGACCTGCAGCAGAACGCCTTCAAGCTTCGGATTCTGATAGCCGAAATCGTAGGAAACGGCGGCGTCGACCATGATGCGTGAATCGTTCTTGAAGCTGTTCTGGTCGTCGCCGTAACTTGAGCTGACGTAGCGAACGCCGGAACCAAGACCAAGACCCGCGAGAACGCCATTTTCGATCTTGTAATTGCCCCAAAGCGACAGCACGTCATTCGGTGTGCCGGAAAGTTCGTTTCCAACGGTGCCTTCGGCTCCCTTGTCGATCTTGACCCGCAGGTGTGTATAGGAGGCGATAACACCGATGCCATTATCGAGCGTGGCATTGGCTTCAAGCTCGAACCCGCGTGAGTTCAGGTCGAGCTGGCGCTGTTTGTTGATGCCCGAAGACGCATCGAGCACGATGCCATCCTTTTGGTCGATATCGAAGAGGGCAGCGCTGATAACGGCATTGTAGCCGGGAATCTCGTATTTGACGCCGATCTCTTTCTGCCGACCTATGGTCGGATTTGCGACGCGCTTGTCGTCACTCATAACATCGTCATAGACGAAACCGATATTGGGCGAGAACGAGGTCGAATAGTTGACATAGGGAATGAAACCCCATTCGGTCTTGTAAGCGACACCAATACGGCCGGAGAATGCGCTGTCGTCCTGTTTGCTGTCGGTGTAGTCAGCGTCCGTGGTCGTAGACTTCACCCAGTCATAGCGGCCGCTGCCGAACAGGGTCAGGTTGTCCCATTCGATCTGGTCGTGTGCATAGACGCCGACCTGATTCATCTTCTGCGCGCCGTTGAACGGCACATCCATGGCGCGAATATCTTCGACGGACACATAGGAGAGGCCGCTATAAGCCTTGTAATCCGACCACGCATAATCAATGCCAGTAATTGCCTTGTGGGTTAGAGGGCCGGTTTCGAAATCGAATTGCGCCATCGTATCGACGACGAAGTTCTTCATGCGCTCCTTGTAGTGGCCCCAATAGCGGGCAAGGTCGGCGCTGCCTTCCTGCGGATAATGACCGCTATATTCGAGGTCGGCGTCCACATCGCTATAGCGGACATTCTGACGAACCGTCAGCAGATCGTTGAAGCGATGCTCGAACTCGTAGCCGATGCGACCCTGCTTTTGCACGAAGTCATTATAGTTTGGATCGCCTTCGTAAAGGTTGGAAACCTCGCCATAGGACGGATTGTAGAATGCTGCGGTACCACCGGTGACAGAGCGGGAGAATTCGCTGAGGAATGTGAAACGCGTATCTTCATCCGGCTTTATCGTGAAGGCTGGCGCGATGAAATATTTGTCGTCTGGATAGCCGGGCAGTTCCGTATCGCTTATGCGACCTAAGCCAGTAACGCGATAGAGAAGCGTTTTGTCTTCATTGGCAGGACCGGATACGTCGAAAGCCGCCTGATAGCGATTGTGATTGCCGAATAGCAGTTCGACTTCACGGAACTCTTCATCCTTCGGGCGCTTGGTGACAACGTTGACGATGCCGCCGGGACCGCTCACACCGTAAAGAGAGGAGGCAGGTCCTTTCAGGACGGTTATGCCCTCAATACCGTAAGGTTCGGTTTTCAGCCAGGCGGACGGGCCATTGATGATGCGCAAGCCATCCCTGAACATGCCGGTATAATAGGCGGGGAAACCGCGCAGATAGAACGCGTCGTAACGTGTGTCGAAACCGAAATTGTTCGGGTTGGCGCTTGCCGTATAGCTCAACGCATCATTGAGTGTGACTGGTTTCTGATCTTCTAACTGGCGCTGCGTGATGACCGAAATGGATTGGGGGATCTTGACGATGTCCGTGTCGATCTTGGTGCCTTCTCGATCCTTTTTGGCAACGTAACCGTCCTGCACGAGCGTGTCGTTACTTTGTGACTGGATCGTAACCGTATCGAGAACGAGTGGTTGTGCGCTATCCTGAGCAAGCGAAATCGCAGTCGATGCCAGAAGGGTGGAGCAGGTCAAAGCAAGATTCAGCCGACCGTGATAGGAATTGAAGCGCATACGTTTCCCTCTGATTATAGGCTTATACGCCGTGAGAGCCCCGTTCCAACGACGTAAATAGGAGTTAGAGACTCCACTATAAAATGGAGTGTAAAAGTCAACAATAATTAGTGGGCAATCTATCGCGAAATGGGGGGGCAATCCGATCGTTGCGATCAATCTGCAACAGTTTGCCCCGCATGGCCGCAACTCTGTCTGGTGAGGGCATAATTGCTAGCGAACAGAGGTTGTGGTGCATGCTCGACACTGATTCCGGTTTGTTCTGCCGGTAAACGTCAAAGAAGCGTTCTCCGGCAACTTAAACCGCAATGTAGCCATTTAGCGTCAGCCAAAAGTGTAGGATAGGCAGCCAAGTCAGCCACGAAAATTAGGACCATTTGGTCGAGAGCCGGGTTCCCGCGCAAACCTATTCTAAATTAAATCTATAATATCTATAGACATTGAAAACTAATTCCAGCTGCCGTAAGAATTTAAAAGACCCCTATCGTTTCAAAATCGGTATAACCATATGAAAAGACGAGATTTTATCAAGCTTTCGCTTGCGGTTGCACTGGCGGGTACGTTTCAGGTTACTTCCCATGCGCAGACGAACAATTCGACAAAACTGGTCGTCGCGGATCAGAGCGAGTTCGTGCGTAATCTGCTGGATGCAAGCGGAGAGAGAAGCAAGCTCCAGTTTGACATCGAGTTTCCAAATTTTGCCGGTGGTCCAGCGATCTACGAGGCAATCCGCGCCGGTGCGCTGGATATCGCCTATGTCGGCGACACGCCGCCCATTCAGGCACGCGCTGCAGGAACGCTTCTGCCTATTATCGGTACTTTCACCCGAGAACTGGCCACATATCGGCTGACGACCAGACCCGGTCTCGTCATCAACAAGCTCTCCGAACTGAAGGGCAAGAAGGTCAGTTATATTGAGGGCTCGGGGCGGCAGGTGTACCTGACCGAGGCGCTCAACCGTGCCGGACTCAGCCTGAAGGATGTGGAACTCGTCAATCTCCGCGTCGCAGATCTTCCCGATGCCGTTCGTTCCAGCACGGTCGATGTGGCGGTGCTGCAGGAGCCGCACATAACGCGGTTGGTGAAACAGGTCGGTGCATCTCCGGTCCTCGATCCGGAAGAACGTCGTCTTCTTCCCAGCACTTCCTATTTTTATGCCCGTCCCGATGTTCTTGCCGACCCGGAAAAATCCGCAGCAATCCGCGAATTCCTGGCGGCATTTGTCAGGGCAGCGAAATGGAGCAATGAAAACGAGGAAAGCTGGGCCAAGTTCTACTACACAGATTTCCAGCGCGTCGATCCGGCCGATACGGCAGCGATCCTAGCGGCACAGTCTCCGCTTGTCCTGCAAACGTCTGCAGAGGCAATCCCTCATCATCAGAAGCTGATCGATATTCTTTATCAGGCAGGTTCGATCAAGGAGCGTTTCGACGCCAGGCAATCCTTTGTGGATACCTATGACGACGTGATCGCTGCAGAGCGTTGAGCGCAAGATATCAGCGAGGAGGTCCCATGACTGATATGATAGCCAATGTATTCGTCCCCAAGCCCGGCAGGCTACGCTCCGGCAAGGGCGAAACCCGGTCAAGCCGACGGCATGGCGGTCAGTTGGCGCCCAGGCGACTGCCCGGCGGCATGCGGCTTCTTGGACCGATAATCGTGCTGCTCTTATGGGAAGCCACTTCGCGTCTAGGGCTGGTTTCGCCGAGTACACTTGCCGCTCCCTCGACCGCATTTGTCACCGGCTATCAGATGTTTGCCGATGGCACACTGCTACCGCATCTTCTCGCCTCTGCCGCACGTGCCTATTCCGGTCTGTTTCTGGGCGTGCTCGCTGGTGTCGCGTTGGCGCTTCTCTCCGGTCTCACCCGCAGCGGTGAAGCGCTGATCGACGGGCTGGTTCAGATCAAACGGGCTGTTCCCACGCTTGCACTTATTCCTCTGGTCATCATCTGGCTTGGCATCGGCGAAGCGATGAAGGTCTTCCTGATTTTTACTGCCGTCCTGGTGCCGGTCTATATCAATACCCATGCAGCGCTTCGCGGTATCGACATCGCCTATATCGAGCTTGCCCGCACGCTTGGCCTTACCCGCAGCGAATTCATTCGCAAGGTCGCACTTCCAGGGGCATTGCCCGGCTTTTTTGTGGCTCTGCGACTGGCCGTTGCTCTTTGCTGGACAGCCCTGGTGGTGCTGGAACTCATCAATACCCAGACGGGCATCGGCTATCTCATGAACCGGGCCCGTGACTGGGGGCAGACTGATATCATCGTCGTCGGCATCATCATTTATGCCGTGCTTGGTCTCGTATCGGATGCGGTTGTTCGCTTTGTCGAAGCGCGAGCTCTGTCCTATCGGAGGTCGCTCGGTTCATGAACACTCACATCAAGACACCTCCGGCAGTCGTTCTGCGGAATATCTCGCGCGGCTTTCGCGGCAAAACCGTCCTCGAACATATTTCGCTGGAAATCCCGCAGGGGCAGTTCGTTTCGCTGCTGGGTGAATCTGGTTCGGGCAAGACAACGCTCCTGCGCGCATTGGCCGGTCTTGATGATGATGCGGAAACTGAAGGCCATTTCGTGGTTCCGGTCAGCATGTCGGTTCTCTTTCAGGATTCACGGCTGCTGCCATGGATGAAAGTGCTGGACAATGTCACCTTGGGACTGCGCCGTCCCGATCCGGCGGAAGCCGCCCGTGCCATGCTGGAAGCAGTCGGTCTGGGCGACAAGGCCGACGTATGGCCAGCCACCTTGTCGGGCGGGCAGAAACAGCGGGCGTCGCTGGCACGTTCGCTTCTGCGCGAACCGGAACTGTTGCTGGCTGATGAACCCTTCGGCGCACTCGATGCACTGACGCGCATGCGCATGCATGCCTTGCTGTTCCGGCTGATCGAGACAAGGAGGCCAACCGTCATTCTGGTGACGCATGATGTCGATGAAGCCTTGCTGCTCTCGGACCGCATTCTGGTCCTGAAAGATGGGCGTATCGCCGAAGATCACGCAGTTGATCTGCCGCATCCGCGCCGTACCCGCCTCGATAAATTCACTGCTCTCCGACAGAGGCTACTGCAAAGTCTCGGTGTGGAAGGCAATGCTCTTTAAAGGAACTCGTCATGTCGAGAAAACTGCACCTGAACCTGTTTCTCATGTCTCGTGGCCATCATGAGGGCGCGTGGCGGCATCCGTCGTCTTCGCAAAAATCCCTGACCGATCTCGAACTTTATATCGAAGCGGCCCGGATCGCCGAAGCGGCCAAATTCGATGCGGTCTTTCTGGCGGATACGCTTGTTGCCCCCAACAGCAGCGGGCTCGCGGCTTCCGGGGCACTCGAACCGATAGTGTTGCTGTCGCTTCTCGCCGGAAAAACGCAACGCATTGGTCTTATCGGCACGGCTTCCACGACCTATAGCTTGCCCTATACGCTGGCACGCCAGTTTGCGACGCTGGATCATCTTTCCCAAGGGCGCGCTGGTTGGAATATCGTCACATCCTGGGCTGCCGAGGCTGGAGCCAATTACGGCCTGCAGCAGAATGTCGACCATGCCGACCGCTACAAGATTGCGGAGGAGTTTGTCGAGGCCGTTGACGCGCTGTGGCGCAGTTTTCCGGCCGATGCCGTTCAAGACGATAGGGAAAGTGGGCAATATCTCGACCCTTCGCGGATAAAGCCAGTCAATTTCACTGGACGCCATTATCGGACTGCTGGACCGCTCAATGTGCCGGAAGGGCCGCAGGGCAGACCTGTCTATATTCAGGCGGGCCAATCGGATGCCGGTCGTGGTTTTGCCGCCAAATGGGCGGAGGCAATTTTCACCGCTCACATGACCAAGGAATCGGCGCGTGACTTCTACACGGATGTAAAGGGCAGGGCTGCGGCCTACGGACGGCAGAACGACGATATCGCCATTCTGCCTGGCCTGAGCGCTGCAGTTGGATCAACTGAAGCAGAAGCGGAACGTGTATGGGAAGAGCTTGATGCCTTGACCAGTACCGATGTCGGCCTCTCACGGCTGTCGGCTCGCTTCGGTGGTCACGACTTTTCTACCGTACCTCTGGATCGTCCATTGAAGGCTGGAGATTTCCCCGATCCGGAAGCCGTGCAGGCATCAAAAAGCCGCGTCATCGGCTATATCGAGATGTCTTTGCGCGAGGGCCTCACATTGCGGCAGCTGTTGCGCAAACTCGCCGGTGCGCGTGGCCATTTCGCGACGGTTGGCACGCCGGAACAGATCGCGGACACAATCGAAGACTGGTTCAGTTCGGGCGCTGCGGACGGCTTCAACGTGATGCCGCCAATCATCACCAGCCAGTTCGAGCTTTTCACGACGGAGGTGGTCCCGATTTTGCAGAAGCGCGGTCTTTTCAGGGAAGAATACGAGGGTTCGACGCTTCGCTCGCATCTGGGTCTGAAGCCGGTAGGCCCAAGAGAACTGCTGGCCAAGTCGGCTTGAGCCGTGCCGCCGTCAGTATTTTCGGCGTTAAAGCAAGCATATCCGCAGAGATAGCGCAGTTTTCTAAATTTCTTTCGAACTATGGAAAGAACAATCTCGGTCGGCATTTCCACGCATGCTAGAAATTGTCGAGTTCGGTTTATGAGAGGATCTGGCGTGGTATCAACGGTGACATATCTACGCGACAGCGCGTCCCGCTATATTGATGAACCGGAAGATATTGAGGTTTCTCCCGGTGAACTGAAAGCTGCAATGCGCCAACTTGCCGGTGGTGTCAGCGTCGTCACCGCAGGTTATGACGATGGCCGCACGGGCGCGACAGTGACATCGGCCACTGCTCTTTCAGTTGAGCCACCGACGATCATCGTAAACATCAATCGCGGTTCGTCGGTCTGGTCGGCGATTAGTCGCCACAACCATTTCTGCGTGAATGTTTTGTCCTCCGGCCAGCAGTCGATTGCTGATCGTTTTGCCGGCAAGGGCGGCATCAAGGGGACTGCCCGGTATGCAGGTGCCGAATGGTATTCGCTTGAAAGCGGAGCGCTGGCGCTGACAGGCGCTCTGGCGTCGGTCGATTGTGCGGTGGAAGACGTCATCGAGCGTCATACCCATGCAATCGTGATCGGGCGTGTTCTGAAGATCGTCACCGGTTCCGGTGAACCGCTCCTGTATCACAATGGCAGCTATCGGCTTCTGGACGTCGTATCAGGCGCTTAACCGGGCCCAGGTCGGCGCGGAACTGTCGTCTTCCAGTCCACCGTTGCGGGTAAATTGTTCAAGCGTCATCGTATCGAGAACGCCTGCTATTGCTTCGCGCACGAGCAGCATGGAGCGGCGTACCTGGCAGGCGCGGTGATCCTCGCAGTCGTCGCAAGGCTCATACGCTGTGCGGCTGGCACAACGGATCGGCGCCAGAGGTCCGTCCAGAACACGGACGACTTGTCCGATGGTGATTTCGGACGCGGGCTTCGACAGGCTATAGCCGCCTCCGGGACCCTTTTTGGAGCGCAGAATGCCATTATTGCGCAATTCCAGCAGGATTGCGTCGAGAAATTTCTTCGAAATATTATTCCGTGCGGCAATTTCAGCGACGAAGGCGCTTTCACCCGGCTCAAGCGCGGCGAGATGAGCCAGAGCCTTCAAACCGTATTTACCCTTCTTGGTAAGCATGCGCACTCCGCCGATGTTTCGCCGGGATGCTTTTGCATGAAATCGAGAGAATTGATAGTCTATTGCAATTGGCCGAGTGTCGCAGGAGCGCGAGCGTTTCAACCGATTTCGCGCGATGCAACAGGTGTATGATAGTAAAGCGGGAAGATCAGGCCGTAAGGAATGGTCACGACATCCGCCATTTGGTCGTCGGTTGGGCGATCATCACTCAACTCTTCGCGGCCCGAATAGCTGGTGTCCATGTCAGCTTCCGACAGCAGGAAGATAAACGCGCTCCAAAGCAGAAACGGGAGCAGGGCGATGGCGATATAAACGTAGCTCGTATCCATGCCGTGATGGTGGGCTACGGGGCCTTGTTCATCAAGGAACAGACTTCTCAAGTTTGATGGCTTTGAGGTCGGATTTTGCTTTTGTGGATCGCCACCGGAATTTTCTCCGGTGACGAAATCTCATGCGCCGACTATGCCGTCACTATGGGCAGGCAGCTCGAAGAGGCGGGCGCCATTGTCGGTTCCCTTTTCTTCGTAACCGATAATTTTGAACCATTTCACGATATCGGAACGGTCGAGCCAGCTTCGCGAATGAATAGGCAGATCGCCCGCCAAAGCCTGAATCTGCCGGATGTGCTGTTTGCAGAAGCGCACCGTATTTCGGTTGAAGAACTCTTCCTTCGCAGCAAAAAGCGTGTCAGTGGCGCCATCTCCCTCGTGCCAGGCGATGATTGCGACAACCTTGTCGTTCTGTAGTAAAGCGTGCGCCCGGCCTTCCCGCAAGTTCATCATCAGATTGTCATAGGCGGCCTTGGTATCTTTGCCGGCTGCGATGTACTCGATTGCCATCCGTCTTGAAAGGTCGTGAAAAACGCTCTCAAGATCACCGACAGTCGCTGTGCGTGCCTTCATTTTTCCGACCTCCCTTCGTTTCACTTCCGTCGCGTAGAAATCGCGACGCACCATAATGGCCACTTCCGGCCGTCGCTTTCAACGTGAAAAGTCCTTGCCGGTTCCGGCTAGGCGAAGTGAATTCTGCAGTGAGAGGGGCTCGAAACCGCAGGTCTGGGAAAATAGGCAGTGAACTAAGCCGGCATTCACGCGATTGTGAAAACCGTGCTCGAAGTGGTATCACGGGGCCTGATTTTCGTCGTTCTTCGGGCCTTTCCGAATTGCGCTAAGGCTCTAGTTTTATAATGAACTCCGGTTGGTTATGCACAACTAGGGTACAAGTTATTTGAACTATTCTGGAGGTATGTGTATCCAGCGTATATGTTTCTCGTCTGCGTATCGTGGAATTTTCTCGGAAACACCTCAAAAAGTCTTACCCACCAAATCGGCAGGAAACGACAATGACCGACCTTCCCGGATATCCGAGTCGGCGCAGTTTTCTGAAAGCCTCCGCGGCAAGCGTGATGCTTTCAGGGCTCGCTGTCTCAGCCAAAGCGGAGCCACAAACTCCCCCGGTTCCGCTTGAAGAATATGAACGTCAATATTTCAATGAAGTTGAATGGGCTTTCATTCTCGCCGCGACGGCGCGACTGATCCCGTCCGAGGGGGATGGCCCCGGCGCCATCGAAGCCCGTGTTCCCGTATTCATCGATCTCCAGCTTGCCGGCGATTTCGGTCGTGCGGATGACTGGTACATGGTCGGTCCCCACGATCCTTCGGCCGATCCGACGCGCGGCTGGCAGACACCCCTCAATCCGGCACAGATTTACCGGCAGGGCATTCCTGCCTTCAATGCGTGGTGCGAACAAAAGCATGGCGCAGCTTTCTCTGCCCTGACGGCTGAACAGCAGGACGCCGCTTTGACCTCGTTGCAGAAGGGGGAGGTCGGCCTACAGCCTGAACTGCGCGACTTCTTTACGCTTCTCTTGCAGAACACCAAGGAAGGCTATTTCGCCGATCCGATGTATGGCGGCAATCACGGCATGCAGGCGTGGAGCTATATCGGCTTCCCCGGTGCGCGCGGCAGCTACAAGGAATGGGTTGAACGCTATAATGTTCGCTATCCACTAGGCCCGATTTCGATCAAGGGCGAGAGGGCTTAACAATGGCACGTCAGGAAAAGAAAAAAGACGTGGTCGTCGTCGGCCTCGGCTGGACAGGCGCCATTCTGTCCATGGAACTGGCTCAGGAAGGGCTTGAAATCGTCGCGCTTGAGCGCGGCCACGACCAGAACACGGTCCCCGATTTCAAATATCCCAACATGATTGACGAGCTGAAATATGGCGTGCGCCTCAAGCTGATGCAGCGCGCCAGTCAGCAGACAGTCACGATCCGGCGCAACGAGAACGAAATTGCATTGCCTTATCGCAGCTTCGGCTCGTTCCTGCCGGGCAATGGCGTCGGCGGAGCGGGTACGCACTGGAACGGGCTGAACTGGCGTCCGCAGCCGGAAGAGCTGCGCCTGCGCTCCTATGTAAGGGAACGCTGGGGCGAGCAGATCATTCCGGAAGACATGCTCCTGGGCGATTATCCAATCCATTACGACGAGCTGGAACCGTTCTTCGACCGCTTCGAGCGCATTGCCGGCATTTCCGGCAAGGCTGGCAATCTCAAGGGCAAGACCGTCGAAGGCGGCAATCCGTTCGAGGGATGGCGTTCAAACGACTATCCGATGCCGCCAATGCACACGACCTGGGACGGACGGAAATTTGGAGATGCCGCCCAAAGCATGGGGTATCACCCGTTCCCGTCGCCGGGTGGTATCGCGTCGACGGCCTATGTCAACGAATATGGCATGCAGATGGGGCCGTGCAATCATTGCGGTTTCTGCGAGCGTTTCGGCTGCTACCAGTATTCCAAGTCTTCGCCGCAGACGGCAATTCTCGATGCACTGAAACGCATGCCGAACTTCTCCTATCGCACGGAGTCGGAAGTTCTGCGCGTCGAAATGGCGCCGGATGGCAAGACGGCTACAGGCGTTACCTATTTCGACGAGGCGACGCAGGAAGAGGTGTTCCAGCCCGCCGATATCGTTATTCTTGCGTCCTTCTCGCTCAACAATGTGCATCTGGCGCTGCTTTCCGGCATCGGCCAGCCATACGACCCGGCGACGGGCGAAGGTGTGACCGGGCGTAATTATGCCTATCAGATGAATGGCGGCGTGACGCTCTTCTTCAAGGATGAAGAGTTCAATCCGTTCATCGGCACCGGCGCGAACGGCATGTGCATCGACGATTTCGGTGTCAATCAGATCGATTTCGGACGGGAAGGCTTCATCGGCGGTTCGTACTGGCGCGCAGGCCAGACCAACGGCCAGCCGATCCGCAGTATGCCGCTTCCGTCGGGCACTCCAGCTTGGGGTGGGGCATGGAAAAAAGCCATCGCCGACTGGTACGGCCACGCCATGTCCATCGGCAGCCATGGTTCGCATATGTCCTACCGGACCAACCATCTCGATCTGGACCCGACCTACAAGGACCGTCACGGTCGCCCGCTTATGCGCATGACCTTCAACTGGAATCCGAACGATATCCGGATGACCCAGTACATGAAGACCAAGATGGAAGAGCTGGCGAAGACGATGAATCCGGACCTGCTGCAGTCGTCGTTCAAGAAGGAAGGCGCTCAATACGACGTGCGCCCATACCAGACGACGCACAATACGGGTGGCCATATCATGTCGGAAAATCCGCGTGAGGGCGTGGTCAACCGTTACTCGCAGGCCTGGGACAAGCACAATGTGTTCATGACCGGCGCAGGCAATTTCGTGCAGAACACGCAGTACAATCCGACAGGCCTGCTCGGCGGGCTTGCCTATTCGACTGCGCATGCGATCCGCACGCAATATCTGTCCAATCCGCGTCCGCTGATCTGAGGAGAATGGTGATGAAAACTTTTCTTCGCATAATCGGCGTTCTGGTCGTCATCGGGATTATCGCGCTGCTGGCCTTCATCTTCGTGCCGGTACAACTGACCAAGCCGACCAAGGAACTGGCCGCAGACTGGAAGCCCGCCGAAGGGCAGGGCCAGTATGTCATGTATGCCTCCGACTGCATGGCCTGCCATACGGCGGAAGGCGGCAAGCCCTTTGCCGGTGGTCGCCCGATTGCAAGCCCGATGGGCACAATTTGGACGACCAACATCACTCCTGACAAGGAGACCGGCATTGGAAACTGGACACTCGATCAGTTTCGCGCCGCTCTTTATGACGGCATTCGTGCCGACGGCTCGCATCTCTATCCGGCAATGCCATATGAAAACTATCGCAAGCTGACGGAAGAAGATGTCCGCGCGCTGTATGATTATTTCATGCATCAGGTAGAGCCGGTAAACAATGTCGTTCAGGAAACCAAGCTCGGCTTCCCGTTCAACATGCGTTTCGGCATTCGCGCCTGGAACTGGCTGGCTCTTGGCCAGGAAGCGGGCTTCAAGGCCGCTGGCAAATCGGAAGCAGAGGATCGCGGACAATATCTGGTCGAGGGACCGGCGCATTGCGCCGCCTGCCATAGCCCGCGCAATCCGCTGATGGCGCAAAGTGGCACACAGGTCGGTGACAAGGACTTCCTCACCGGCGGTGTTGTCGATGGCTGGAATGCACCGTCCCTGCGCGGTGCCAATTCCGCTCCGCAGAAATGGAGCATCGAGGAACTGGCGACCTACCTTGCGACGGGCCGCAATTCATACTCCACGGCCAATGGCGAAATGGGCCTTGCGGTCGAACATTCGTTGCAGCATCTCACCGACGCCGACAATCTGGCGATTGCCGCCTTCCTCAAGGGGATCGACGGTGCAGCCGTCGAAGTGCCGCAGGGTTTTGCTTTAAAGGCGTCGATGGCATTGCCAGCGGCTCCGGCGGATGCCGCCGGTGAAGCAACGACAAAGATGCTGACGGAAGCTTCTCCGGATATGCCTCTTGGTGCGCGTCTCTACATCGACAATTGTGCCGCGTGTCACTTCGTGACGGGCAAGGGCGCGCCGGAAATCTTCCCAGAGCTTGCCGGGAATGATCTTGTGACGGGTTCGGAAACGAAGCCGCTGATCTCGATCATCCTGCACGGCGCCGAGGTTCCGTCCACGGCGAAGCGTCCGATGCGTCTGGTGATGCAGGGTTATGCCGACCGCCTGTCGGATGACGAAGTTGCCGAACTGGCGACATTCGTGCGCTCGGCATGGGGGAACAGCGCAGGACCGGTAAAGGCGGCAGATGTCGCAGCGGTCCGTGGCAGCCAGACCCACTGAGAATAAAGTAACGGCGGAACACAAGTTCCGCCGTTTCTATCTATGCGGCTTCGATGTCGCGCATGGGCGGGTTTCCATAGAAGCGGCTATATTCACGGCTGAATTGCGAAGGGCTTTGATAGCCGACGCGATGACCCGCCGTACCGGCATCCAGCCGCTCGACCAGCATCAGCCTGCGTGCCTCGTTCAGACGCAACTGCTTTTGATATTGAACCGGCGTCATAGCCGTAATCGCCTTGAAATGATGATGAAATGACGACGCACTCATATTGACGTGTTCGGCAAGCTGTTCGATCCGCAATGGCGCTGCGAAGTTCTGCCGAAGCCACCCGATGGCGCGGGCTATCCGGTTAGCCTGGCTGTCGGCGGTTGCGATGTTGATCAGGCGCTCGCCGCCTGGACCTGTCAGAAGGCGATAGAGAATTTCCTGTTCGATGAGGGGTGCCATCACCGGAATATCCTCCGGGTTGTCGAGGAGGCGCAGCAGGCGCAAGGCTGCATCCAGCAATCCCGCTGGTGCAGCATTGACGGTGATGCCCCATTGATCGCCGTCGGTCATCATATGCCTGCGAACGTCGGCGCGCCCTATCAGGTCGGTGAGCTTTTCGCTGTCGATAGCGAGAGCCAGACAAAGATGCGGCGCTTCCGGGCTTGCTTCCACCACCCGCCATGTGACAGGCAGGTCGAGTGACGTCACCAGATATTCGCCCTTGGTGTAGTTGATCGTCTCGGAACCGAGACGCAGGGATTTCGCGCCCTGCAGAACCATGGCGAGACAGGGCCGATAGCTGCTATGGCAGGGTATGCTTGGCGTTGTCCGCCTGCTGATCCCCAGACCTTCGATTGGCGTGCGATATTCACCGTCCTGTCCGGTGAAACGCTCAGCCAGAGCGGCAAGCTCTTTATAGGTGTCTGTCAGTGAGGTCATAGGTTATCCGCTTGAGATGAGATAGAATACAGAAATTATTGATCAGACAGGCATGCATCAGCAATCATGAAGCAGGCAGTTTTGCAGGATCGTGCAAGAAGCTTGCAGGATCGGTCTACCGCTTCTGCCCTTGCTTCCCGCATATTCCGCTTACTTCCCTAATCCAATAAATGGAGTCTATCATGGCCATAGCAAGAGGTTACGCTGCTACGGATGCAGATGAACCGTTGGTTCCGTTCACTTTTGAACGACGTGAACCCAATGTGGATGACGTGGTCATCTCGATCCAGTATTGCGGTGTCTGCCATTCCGATATCCATACCGTCCGCAATGAATGGAAGAATGCCGTTTATCCAATCGTTCCGGGGCATGAAATCGCGGGCGTTGTCACTGCTGTCGGTGATGCGGTTACCAAGTTCAAGGTCGGCGACAAGGTCGGCGTTGGCTGCTTCGTGGATTCCTGTGTCGGATGCGCCAGCCGTGATGTCGACAACGAGCAGTATCTTCCGGGCCTCATCCAGACCTACAATACATTCGATGCGGAGGGAAAAGAGCGGACGCAGGGCGGATATTCCGACCATATCGTCGTCAAGGAAGGCTATGTCCTTTCCATGCCCGACAATCTTCCACTCGATGCGGCAGCGCCGCTGCTTTGCGCAGGCATTACGCTCTACTCGCCATTGCGCCACTGGAATGCGGGCCCCGGCAAGCATGTCGCCATCGTCGGCATGGGTGGGCTTGGGCATATGGGCGTCAAGCTCGCCAACGCCATGGGCGCGCATGTGACCGTTCTGAGCCAGTCGCTTTCAAAGAAGGAAGATGGCCTCAAACTTGGTGCCCACGAATATTATGCAACCAGCGACGCAACCACGTTCGAGAAGCTGGCAGGATCGTTCGATCTCATCATCTGCACGGTTGGCGTTGCCATCGACTGGAATGCCTATCTTGCCCTGCTCAAGGTAAATGGCACTATGGTTGTCGTCGGCGTTCCTGAAAACATGGTGCCGGTGCATGCGTTCTCGCTCATTCCCGGTCGCAAGTCGCTTGCGGGATCGATGATCGGTTCGATCAAGGAAACGCAGGAAATGCTGGACTTCTGCGGTCAGCACAACATCGTTTCGGAAATCGAGAAGATCACTATTCAGGACATCAACGAAGCCTATGAGCGCGTTCTGAAAAGCGACGTGCGCTACCGCTTCGTCATCGATATGGCTTCGCTGGCAGCTTAAACCGATAAACTGCGCGGCTCCTTCCTGGTGCTGCGCAGGCCATTTTTATTCAGCCTTGGTTACATCGTTATCAGCACCGGAGATCGAGATTGTCGGTTCGGTGGAGCCGTCGGCAAGTGACCAGGTCACCTGATGGTTCGCGCCGCTGACGTCGAATTGCGAAGGCCCGTCGACCTTTACATTGACGATATTCGCTGCGCCGGAAACCTCCAGAATTGAAGGGTCCGTTCCTTCCTTCAAGGTGGCGGATACCTGATTGTTCGACACTTCAACAATCAGATTTTGCGTTGCTCCGCCCGACACCGTGTTGTCAGTTCCCGATATCGAGAGCTTCTGGGCGTTCTCAAAGGTCACGGTATGGGAAACGCCATGAACGGTGACATGGCCGCATTCTCCCTTGAGCTTGACGTTATTTTCCGCACCGTAGATTCCGACATCGCCGGAGGTGCAGGTGATTTCCCTGCCGAGGCCCACGCCTTCGATTGTCTGTTCGTCTGCGAACGACGATTGCGCCGCAAGAAGTGTCAGGCTGCCTGCCAGCAATGCAATTTTCAACATCTCGACCTCTTTTACCAAAACCCCGCGCGCTGATTATTAACCATAGCTCATCTGTTCTGTATAGATATGGCATCCAATGGGACGATGCCTGTCTGATGGGAGCATATTGCTTATCGCTTATTTTCAAGAGCTGAATTACACTTGGTTTCATCGTGGGCATGCGGTGGGGGAAAGGCAGCTTTGGGACTCGACCAGAACACTTTGTTTTTTGCGACTGGTATCTGCTCGCTGGCAGTAGGCCTTACGATTCTCAGCGTCTGGTATCAGAATTCGCGGGACAAGTTTTTGCTTTGGGGCTGCCTTGGCATGATCCTGCTCGGCACGGGAGCAGTGCTTTATTATGCGGGGCCTTTGTCGCTGGCTACGGCCTCGATTGTTGCTTTCAGTCTGGAAAGTATAGGTTTCATATTTCTGATTATTGGTTCTCGGCAGATTTCCGGACGTCCGATACAACGCAGCTTTCTGGTCGTTCTGGCGGTTGCCGTCATATGCGCAACGACGCTTCCTATTCTGGCCGGGCAGACGGGTACCGGCACGGCGATCTTCAATCTGACTTCGGCTCTGCTGCTCCTGCTGACGGCGAAAGAATATTTCCGTGTCTATCGGGAAGCGCCGGTCCCTGTCATAGGCATGATCGCTCTATATACCCTGACGGCGATTTCGTTTTTTCTGTGCGGCGCTGTCATCCTGCATGAACAACAGTGGGTCATGACTACGATCCCAAGCAATTGGGCTGAAGATATCAATGCCATTACCGCCATCATAGGCATTACGGGCATTGGCGCGCTGTCACTGAATTTCACCCAGTCGCGCATTGCCCGCCGTCATGCCAATGAGGCACGCACCGACAGCCTGACCGGATTGCTGAACCGGCGCGCGCTTTACGACGTGCTGGACGATAATGAACTGCAACTCGGGGATTCAGTCGTGATCTTCGATCTCGATGCATTCAAATCCATCAATGATACGCATGGACACATTGTGGGCGATCAGGTGCTGGGCACCTTCTCCGACGTTCTGCGTAGCCATGTCAAAGGCGCGGCCCTCATCTCCCGCATAGGCGGCGAGGAGTTTGTTCTGATCCTGAGGCAGAAACACAATAGCGATGTTCTCGCTCTGGCCGACGCAATCCGCAAAGCCTTTGCGGCGATTGCATTCGAGGCCCCGGCGGGGGACTTCTCAACGACGACCAGTGCGGGGATCGCTTTCTGCACGCCGGGAGACGATGATTTCCAGACTGTTTTCCGCAGAGCCGATGCCGCGCTTTATCGCGCCAAACATATGGGCCGCAACAAGGTTTGCACGGAACTGCACAGCGTCGCCTGAGCTCTTCCGCATGAAAAGGGCCTGAAATCAGGCCCTTTTCGCTTTTTATTCCGTCACGAGATCACGTACCAAAGCGTTCTTCGCTAAGCGCCGCCGCCATCAGGGCCTTGGTATAGTCCTCGCGCGGGTGATCGAAGACCTGTTCGGTATCGCCCTGTTCGACGATCTTTCCGTTCTTCATCACGATCACATAGTCCGAGACCGCACGCACGACCGCCATGTCGTGGCTGATGAAGAGATAGGACAGGCCGTGGTCTTTCTGAAGGTCGCGCAGCAGGGTAACGATCTGCTTCTGCACTGAGCGATCCAGCGCACTCGTCGGCTCATCGAGGACGATCACGCGCGGTTTCAGGATCATCGTACGCGCAATGGCGATGCGCTGGCGCTGGCCGCCGGAAAATTCGTGCGGATAGCGATTGCGCATGGCCGGGTCCATGCCGACTTCCCGCAATGCTTCCTGCGCACGACGATCACGCTCTTTCGCCGAAAGGTTCGGTTCGTGGATGAGAAGCCCTTCGGTGATGATGCGTCCCACGGTCATGCGCGGGCTGAGCGAGCCGAAAGGATCCTGAAAAACGAGCTGCAATTCGCGGCGCTTCGGGCGCATCGCCTGCGATTCTGTCGGCAATTCCTTGCCGAGATAGGCGATACGGCCTTCTGACGGGAGAAGACGCAGAATGGCGCGACCGAGCGTTGACTTGCCCGAACCGGATTCTCCCACGATACCGATGGTCTGGCCTTCCTTCAGCGTCAGCGAGACATTGTTGACGGCTGTGAGATAGTTCGCAGCGCCGAGCCATGGCTTGTTGATGAGGAAGTTGACCTTCACATTGTCGGCGCGAACCAGCACCGGCGCGTCTTCACGGGGAGGCGCCTTTTCGCCTTCCGGCTCCGCATCGAGCAGCATCTTCGTATAGGGATGCTCAGGCGCAGTGAAAAGTTTTTCCGTATCGTTGGTTTCAACCACTTCGCCGGAACGCATCACATAGACCCGGTCGGCAAAGCGCCGCACGATGCCGAGATCATGCGTGATGAAGACCACCGCCATGCCCAGTCGCTTCTGCAGATCGGCCAGCAGGTCGAGAATCTGCGCCTGAATGGTGACGTCGAGAGCGGTGGTTGGTTCGTCGGCAATCAGGATGTCCGGTTCGTTGGCGAGCGCCATGGCGATCATGACGCGCTGGCGCTGTCCGCCCGACAGTTCATAGGGGTAGCTGTCGATACGGCGCTCCGGTTCTGGAATACCAACCAGCTTGAGCAGTTCAAGAATACGGGGGCGCGCCTGCTTCTTGTTCATGCCGCGATGATAGCGAAGCGGTTCGGCAAGCTGGTCGCCAATGCGGTAAAGCGGATCGAGCGACGTCATCGGCTCCTGAAAGATCATGGTGATCTTTGCACCGCGGATATTGTTCAGCTTCTTTTCGGACATGCCGATCAGATCCTGACCGCGATAGAGCGCCTGCCCGGTCGCCTTGCCGTTCTGGGCCAGAAGCCCCATCATCGCCATTGTCGTCTGGCTCTTGCCGGAGCCGGACTCGCCGACGATGGCGATGGTTTCACCGGCTTTGACATCGAGATTGATACCGCGCACTGCCTGCACCGGCCCGTCATGCGTGTCGAAAGTGACCTTCAGGTCGCGCACGCTCAGAATGTTTTCACTCGTCATCTCAGCGGTCCTTTGGGTCAAGGCTGTCGCGCAGGCCGTCGCCAAGGAAGTTCAGCGCAAACAGGATGATGGTCAGCGTTGCGGCAGGCCAGATCAATTGCCAGCTTGCACCGCGCATGTTCTGGGCGCCTTCGGAAATCAGCAGCCCCAGAGAGGTGAGGGGGTCCTGAACGCCGAGACCGAGGAAGGAGAGGAGACTTTCGAGCAGGATTGCCTTCGGTACCAGAAGCGTCACGAAAACGATGACCGGGCCGAGCGCATTCGGAATGATGTGGCGGGTGATGACGCCGCGCCGCGTCGCGCCAAGCGCTTCTGCCGCCTGAACAAATTCCTGACGTTTGAGGCTTAATGTCTGTCCGCGCACGATGCGCGCCATATCCAGCCATTCCGTCGCGCCGATGGCGATGAAGATGATGAAAATGGATCGCCCGAAGAAGACGAGCATCAGTATGACGAAGAAGATGAAGGGCAGCGAATAGAGAATATCCACCAGCCGCATCATCACGTTATCGACACGTCCGCCCAGATAACCGGAGATGGCACCGAAGGACACGCCCAGTATCAGAGACATCGCCGAAGCAAGCAGGCCGATGGCAAGCGACATGCGCACGCCGATGAAGATACGCGTCATCAGATCGCGGCCAAGATTATCAGTGCCGAGCAGGAAGTAATTGCGCGTCACGTTGAGGGTCAGCTTGCCCGACAGCCCATCGGAAGCGATGTCAATCTTCGGATTGCTGAACAGGTCCGAGCGCTGGAAATAACGCAGCACACGTTCATCCGTCGGGCGCTGTGCGGTGAAATCGACAACGACATTGTTGCCGCTCAGTTCCGGTTCGCCGGCAGCTTTCAATCGCGCGCGGGCAAGTTCGCGGTCAAGGCCCGGCAGGATGGTATCCGCACGCGGATAGGCTTCCAGGCTTGGGGCCACCCGCACGAACTGCGGATAAATCTTGTCGTAAGGATGCGGGCTCAGCATCGGGCCGAATATGCCCAGAAATGCCATCAGGAGAAGGACGATAGCGCTTGCCACCGCAGCCCTGTTCTTGCGCAGGCGCAACCATGCGTCCTGCCAGAGCGAGCGGCTTGGAACTTCCAGCCGGGCTGTTTCCGTCGGTACAGAAAGATCAGTCATAGCGAACCCTCGGATCAAGCCATGCATAAAGAAGGTCGACAATCAGGTTGAACACCACGACGAAGACCGAAATGACAACAACGGTTCCCATGACGAGGGTGTAATCGCGGCTGAGCGCGCCCTGCACGAAATAGCGACCGATGCCGGGAATGCCGAAAATCGTCTCGACGACGACCGAACCCGTGAGCAGGGCTGCAGCCGTCGGGCCGAGATAGGAGACGGCGGGAAGCATGGCGGCGCGCAATGCATGCACGCCCACAACCACACGCGATGGCAGGCCATAGGCGCGCGCGGTGCGCACGTGATTGGCGCGCAAAGCTTCGATGGTCGCTCCGCGTACGAGACGCGCAATGACGCCGACCTGCGGCAATGCAAGTGTCAGAACCGGTAATATCCAGTAGGTTACATTGGCCGACGACCAGCCGCCTGCCGGAACCCAGCCGAGGATGACACCGAACAAGAGGCTGAGGAGAGGGGCCACGACGAAGTTCGGTGTGGTGATGCCGAATGTGGCCAGTGCGACAACGAAATAGTCGACGGCTGAATTCTGCTTCAGCGCTGCCAGTGTGCCGAGAAACGTTCCGATAATTGCCGCAAGCGTCAGTCCGAGCGTGCCGAGCATGATCGAAACGGGCAGGCCGGAAGCGAAAAGGTCGTTCACGGTGAAATCGCGTCGCGTGAAGCTTGGTCCAAGATCGCCGTGCAGAAGATTGCCCAGATAAATCAGATACTGCTGCCACAGCGGCGCATCCATATTATAGGCCTTCTTGAGGTTCTCCAGGATCAGTGGATCAATCGGCCTTTCAAGGTCGAAAGGTCCGCCGGGCGCAAGCCGGATCAGAAAGAATGTCAGCGTGATGATGATAAATATCGTGGGTATCGCACTACCCAATCGTCGGAGCGTATAGCCCAGCATGTTCTCTTCCCTTCTTTACCGGATCGCTTTCAAACGATCCGGTAAATCCCACTAAGGGCGTGTTTCATTTTTGTTTTTAATTCTTTGTCGATAGCCAACGCGTGCCGTGCGAATTCATGAGGTTGTCTTCGTAACCCTGAACGCGGTCGGCAACGAGAGCGGTGGACGAATAGTACATCAGGGGCACGACAGCCCCGTCGCCGAGCAGTATCTTCTCTGCTTCAGCGAGGATTTTTGCCCGCTCTTTAAGATCGGTCGTAGTTGCGGATTTCGCCATCAGCGCGTCGTAATCCTTGTTCGACCATTCGGCATAATTGAAGTAATTGCCGGTGGTATAAAGCTCCAGGAACGAATTCGGATCGTTGTAATCGCCGATCCAACCGTCGCGGGTGATGTCGAACATCCCCTTTTCCTGAAGGTAGTTATAAAAGGTGGCGCCTTCGACCTCGTTGAGGGTCGCCTTGATGCCGATATTGCCCAGCATGTTGGCAAGCGCTGCCATGGTATTCTTGTGGTTTTCAGAGGTGTTGTAACGCAGGGTCACAGAAAGGCTGCCCGGCTGGACACCGGCTTCCTGCAGCAGTTCCTTGGCCTTGTCCTCGCGGTCCAGCACATCCTCGTCGGCGAAATCCAGCTTCGGCGCATCCTTGACGTAATTCGCAATGCCGGGCGGCACCATCGAACTAGCTGGCAGCATCACACCGCGCCAGACCTCATTGGCGAGGAACTCGCGATCGACGGCCATCGATATGGCCCGACGCACGCGCGGATCGCGCAGCTTGCTCGAGGGCTCGCCTTTGATGTCGACATAATAGATGCCGAGATAGGGAGCGAGGCGGAACTGGCTGCTGAGGTTCTTCTTCACATAATCCATCTGTTCGGCAGGAACATCGGAACAGATGTCGACCTCTTTCGCCTCGAAGCGACGCATGCAGCTTGCCCGGTCTTCAAACGGTATCCAGTTGACCGCATCGATCTTCACATTGGAAGCGTCCCAGTAATTCGGGTTCTTCTTCATGGAGATCTTGTCATTGGGAGTGAAACCGACAAGCGTGTAGGCGCCATTGGTCACCATATTGCCGGGCAGGGTGAACTTGTCGCCGAACTTCTCGACAGCCTTCCTGTTGACCGGAAATCCCGTCTGGTGCGTGAGAAGCTCAAGGAAATAAGGGGCAGGGTTCTTGAGGCTTATCTGAAGGGTCTTGTCGTCAAGCGCCTTCACGCCAAGCTGATCGACTGGTATCTTGCCGGTGGCAACTTCCTCGGCATTCCTGATGGCATAGAGGACGCTGGCGTAACCGGCAGCCGTCTTCGGGTCCATGATGCGGCGGAAGGAAAACTCGAAATCGCCCGCGGTGACGGGGTCGCCATTCGACCATTTGGCATTTTCGCGCATATGGAATGTGTAGGTGAGACCGTCTTCGGAAATATCCCACGATGCAGCCGCGCCGGGGATAGCCTCGCCCTTCTCGTTCTGCGCGAGCAAACCTTCATAAAGGTCGCGCAGGACACGGTTTTCCGAAACGGTGGTCGTGTGGTGCTGGTCCAGCGTGGCGGGGTCGGTATCGTTACCCCGGTTGAGCACTGTTTCTGCCGATGCAGCGCCGCTGAGTGCCATCAGGCAAATGCCTGTCATCAGGAATCCGCGAACCATTGTAAAAACTCCCATATACTTTTTAGAAAACGTTTGCCCCGACAAAAGAGGGCCCTCCGGAACAGCCGGAAGAAAAAGGGCCGCGCCGAGAAGCGCAGCCCGAGCTGAAAATTTATTGTTTAAACGAAAGCCAGCGCGTCTTGTGGCTATCCATCAGGTTGTCGTTCCAACCGTCGATCTTGTCCGAAACAAGGGCGCGCGACGAATAATAGAGGATCGGGATATTGCTCATCTCATCAAGCTTCAGCTGTTCGGCTTCTGCCAGTGTCTTGGCACGCTCGTTGAGATCGAGGATCTTTTCGGCCTTCGCCATCAGCGCATCGTAATCGGCGTTCTTCACCTTGGAATAGTTGAAGCTCACGTTGCTCTGGCTGATGAACAGGAAGTTCTGCGGATCGTTATAGTCACCGATCCAGCCTGCACGGGCGATGTCAAATGGACCGTCGTCGCGCATGAAGTTGAAGTAGGTCGCACCTTCAGTTTCGTTGAGCGAAGCCTTGACGCCGATATTGCCGAGCTGATCGGCGATGGCAGCCATGGTGTTCTTGTTGTTTTCCGAGGTGTTGTAGAGCAGTTCGATCGAAAGCGTATTCGGCTCTACGCCTGCTTCCTTCAGCAGTTCCTTGGCCTTGTCTTCGCGCTCCAGCATATCGTCGGAATAGTTGAGCTTCGGCGCATCCTTCACATAATTGGCGATGCCCGGAGGAACCATCGAATAGCCCGGCAGCATGGTGCCTTGCCAGACCTGATCGGCAATGAAATCACGGTCGATGGCCATGGAAATCGCCTGGCGGACGCGCGGGTCCTTCAGCTTGCTGTCAGCGGTCTTGCCCTTTACCGGCAGATAATAGACGCCGAGATAAGGCGCCATGCGGAATTCCTTGGAAAGGTTCTTCTTCACATAGTCCATCTGCTCGGCCGGAACGTCGGAGCAGATCTGCACTTCCTTCGCCTCGAAACGGCGCATGCAGCTTGCGCGATCCTCGAACGGTATCCAGTTGACCGTATCGATCTTCACCTGATCCGCTTCGTAATAATACGGATTCTTCTTCATCACGATCTTGTCGTTCGGGGTGAAGCTTTCCAGCATATAAGCGCCGTTCGTCACCATCTTGCCGGGCGTGGTGAACTTGTCACCATTCGCCTCGACGCTTTTCTGGTTCATCGGGAAGCCGGTCTGGTGGGTCAGAAGCTCAAGGAAATACGGAGCAGGGGCGTTCAACGTGACCTTGAGAGTGTGGTCATCGACGGCTTCGACGCCGAGCTGGTCGGTCGGCTTCTTGCCTCCGGCAATGTCTTCGGCGTTCTTGATGATGAACAGCATGCTGGCATAACCGGCGGCCGTCTTCGGGTCCATCAGGCGGCGGAAGGTGAACTGGAAGTCACCGGCGGTGACCGGATCGCCGTTCGACCATTTTGCGTCATCGCGCAGATGGAAGGTGTAGACGGTGCCATCTTCGGAAACATCCCAGGATTTCGCTACACCCGGCACTGCTTCGCCATTTGCGTTCTGAATAGTCAGGCCGTCATACAAGTCGCGCATGACATTACCTTCAGCCACCGTCGAGGTGCGATGATGGTCCAGTGTCGCGGGATCGGTGTCGTTGCCGCGATTGAGAACGACTTCAGCCGAAGCTGCTCCGGCCAGCGCCAGAAGACACACACCTGTCAGTAGAAATTTACGATACATTTGAGAACCCCTCCTTTGAAATTTTTGAAATGTCCCGCATCTTATGGATAAGCACGCCACTTGCAAGAGAACTTATCAACGCTTTGACTTAATTAACATATTCACAATTTCTTGAGCAATTTATATGGTGGTTTTCTGGTACGGAAACACGCATTTTCATCGAATTTACAAGCTCGAATTGCCGTCCATATGTGCCAGAAAAATGCCGTAAATTCCGGCATTTGCGACGTTTGAATGTCAGCTGAATTGACGTCGGGCTTCACCCGATTCGCTGAAAGTTACATACGCGGCTTTTGGCGCGCGTTTCTGTGTATGAATTGTGCTGTGAAGTCGCAATTGTAGGCCTGGAGTGCGAGCTTCAACGAGAAGCGCCGCTGGGTCGCGTTCTCAAGCAGTAAGAGGGCGTTCGGCGCGCTTCAGCAAGCGCACCGCTCGTTTGCCCAGGGAGGATCGGACTGAATGCCTGCGTTGCCGTCTCAGGGATGCCCAACAGGAATCTGGTTCAACAGCGCGAACAGAATGGCCGAGAGGATTGCGGCAGCAGGAACCGTTACCACCCAGGCAGCTGCAATCGTCAGTGCGTGGGAGCGGCGAACCAGCTTGCGACGGCGGCGCTCCTCAACCGGGATAGAATCCAACGGCAGGGCCTGGCGCGCCTTCTTCAATCGTCGTTCAGTGTCCCATTCGCGGAAGAAACCAACGCCAAAGATCGCTCCAATGGCGATGTGGGTCGAACTGACCGGCAATCCCAGCCAGCTGGCCAGAATGACGGTGATTGCGGCTGACAGTGACACGCAATAAGCACGCATCGGGTTCAGCTTGGTGATCTGATTGCCAACCATTCGAATGAGCTTAGGGCCAAACAGACACAAGCCGAATGAAATGCCACATGCGCCGATCAGCATAACCCAGAGCGGAATCTCAACGCCGTCGTTTAACGCGCCGGTCTGCGATGTCTGGACAATTGCCGCGAGCGGCCCGACGGCATTTGCCACATCATTTGCACCATGGGCAAAGCTGAGCAATGCCGCCGAAACAACGAGAGGAATGCTGAACAGGATCTTGAGTGACTTATTGCGGTTTTCGAGCCCGTATGACTGGCGGCGGATGACCGGGATCAAGATCAACCAACTTCCGACGCCAACAGCCAATCCACAGATCAGAGCTACCTCAATCGATACGTCGATCAGCTGTTTCAGCCCCTTCATGATCAGATATGTCGCGAAGGTCCCCGCCATGAGACCAACAAGGATTGGCACCCATACGCGAGCGGCAGCAATCTTATCTGCACGATAGACAATGCGGGCTTTAATCAACCAGAGAAAACCAGCCGCTATGATCGCACCCAGCACTGGCGAGATAACCCAGCTTGCCGCAATCGCCGCCATTTGAGACCAGTTCACCGCTCCGAAGCCAGCTGCGACGATGCCTGCACCCACGACACCGCCGACGACGGCATGCGTTGTTGAAACAGGAGCGCCGATCCACGTCGCAAGGTTGACCCAAAGCGCGGAGGCGAGCAACGCTGCCATCATTGCCCAGATGAACATGATCGGTGTTGCAAGTGTGTCTGGCGCAATGATGCCGGTTGCGACCGTTGACACAACATCGGCTCCGGCGATGAGTGCGCCAGCACTTTCAAACACTGCGGCGATCGCAATCGCGCCCCCCATGCTCAGTGCATTGGCACCGACAGCCGGTCCCATATTGTTGGCCACGTCGTTGGCGCCAATGTTCAAAGCCATGTAGGCACCAAAAACGGCCGCGGCCACAACGATGAGCATTTGGCTGGTCTGGCCCAGCAGCATGGCCGCGCCAAGTCCGGCAAGCATGATGAATACGAGAGCAATGCCCGGAGCCACGAGCGGACGTGAGACGTAACTCGCCGCCGTTTCCAGCTTGACGAAGCGGCCCAAGTCCCGGTCCAGAGTCTCTAGATGCCGAGCTTCGAGATCTTCGTTTGCCATGATTTACTCTTGATTTCTAACGCAGCGTACCAGTCGACACGGACGCTTGGGGATGATCCAATTCAGGAATTTGACCGGTGTTTAAATGCGGCCTTTTTGAAAAGTCAATGGTTCGAGGTCAAGATGACCAATATGGAGGGCCGCTCGACAAGCTATGATGGAGTCCTAATCTGATGCACGACCCGACAACGGGATAAAGCTCTCTGCCATTTAAGTCAGCGTATTTGCTGAGATATCCTCCGGTTCACGCGACCCGCAGGGCAAATAGCGTGACGTTTGTCGCTGTTGGGCCAGGCTTAGCTGGCCGGCGGCACGTAGCGGAAGGTGTTGACAGCTATTCCCTAGAGTTTTTCAGGATAGGTGTTGTTCCTACCCAGAGTTCCTTCGCAGTTTTCGATGTCATGTTGCGTGCGCGGTGCGGCAACGACGATGGAAAATGCAACGTGTCTCCGGCTTTTAGATAATATTCCTTCCCATTGATTTCGTAGAGAATTTCACCTTCGATCAGATAGAGAAAATCCTCGCCTTCGTGCGATGTCATTTCAGAGACGTAACCTGGCGGAATATGGGTTATGCACCCGTTCAAAAGCGCGCCCGGAAAACCTCGCTCCACAATTTCATACACGCGTTCCTTCGTCTCGATATTGTATCCTTGGCGCGATTCCGCCCGCGAGACGATAGAATGCTCGGCGGGTGGTGTATGATTGAGAAACGTATCGACGCTTGTGCCCAGTACATTGGCAATCTTGTATAGAGTGACCAGAGACGGCGTTGAAATCCCGCGCTCGATCTGACTGATAAACCCTTCTGTCAGACCTGCCTTTGTGGCGACAGTTTTCATCGTCATGCGCAGAGCTTTGCGTCTCTGACGCAGAAGAGTGCCCAGTCGTTCGATATGTTCGCTTGTTTCCTCCCTCTGGACGAAGTCAGTTGGGCTTAGGCCGGCCATCTTTTCAATTTCTCGCATTTCACATTCCGTACCTTGCCTTTCGAACTTTAGTGTGATTAAAGTTCGAAAGGCAAACTGATATATCAATGATTAAACTTTAGCTGAACTTAACAATATCAGGCACGCTTGGCCAGAGAAGGGGGGATGAAAAGCTCTCTGGAGAAAAGCATCTGAATAGCAAGGCCTGGTTCGAAGCCAAAATAGGGGAGGACTTCTATGAAACTGCCGACAAATCTGTTTCTCGCGACCGCGCTAACGATGGGCAGCCTGACAAGCGTGGCCATGGCGGTGGAACGCGGTGGCACCATGACCTTTGCGCGCTATGACGACTCGACGCTTATCGATCCGGTATATGCCGACCGCAATCCCGATATCTGGCTGGTGACAAGCCTTTACGAAACGCTTCTGCGCAATGGCCACGATGGCAAGATCGAGCCGGGTCTTGCCGAAAGCTATACGGTTTCGCCGGACGGACAGACCGTGACGCTGAAGCTACGCGACGGCCTTTTCTTCTCGGACGGCAAGCCTATCACTACAGAAGATGTAATTTTCTCGCTCAACCGCTCGCGCAACCCTGATTTTGGCCCGTGGGCCGACTTGCTTGGTTCTGTCGATAAGGTCGATGCGGATGGCAACCTCATAACTATTTCGCTCAAGCACGCCGATCCGACCGTCGTGCCGGTTCTGGCAAGCTTCAACACCGGCATTGTTCCAAAGGCTGCGTTCGAGAAGGCCGAAGGCGAGGCGGACAAGGATAAGGCCGCTTCATTTTTCGCCAAGGGACCGGTTACATCAGGTCCTTTTACGCTTAAAAGTCGCACGGCAGGCACCAGCATGGTCTTTGCCCGCAATCCGCATTACTGGCGCCAAGGCGAGGACGGCAAACCGCTGCCCTATCTCGACGAAGTCAACTTTCTGATCATCCCAGACGATGCGACGCGTATTCTGAAACTGCAGGCTGGTGAGGCCGATGCGGCCGAATTCATTCCATTCTCTCGCGTTTCGGAGCTTAATACGCAGCCCAACATCAAGGTCGAGCTGTTCCCGTCGAGCCGCATCATCTATTCGCCCATCAATACCCGCGCCACGAAAGGTGACGGATCGGGCAACCCGCTGAGCGACAAGCGCGTCCGCCAGGCGCTGAACTATGCCACCAGCAAGGAAATGCTGATCAAGCTTATCACCTTTGACACCGGCAAGCCGATGACGTCGCTAATGGCGGCCTCCACCAACCTGCATTACGGCCCCGCACCGCTCTATCCTTACGATATAGACAAAGCCAAGGTGCTGCTTGCTGAAGCCGGTTTCGACAAAGGTCTGAATATCAAGTTCACCACGCTTGCTGGCAGCGCGGAAGACTCCACGCTCTTCACCGCCCTACAGCAGATGTGGACCCCGCTCGGCATCAATATGACAGTAGAGCAGGTCGATAATCCAACCCGTGGCGCCAAGAACCGCACTGGCGACTTCGATATTCATACCTATGCTTGGGCGAACGACATCAACGATCCTGCACAGGTCACCGGCTGGCTCGGCTATTACAAGCTTCGTCAGTCGGTCGGTACGGGCTGGAATAATGAAAAGTTCAACTCGCTTTTCGAGGCCTCCAATAAAGAGGCGGACCCGGAGAAGCGCGCGGCTCAATATGAGGAAATGCAGAAAATTTATGCGGATGAAGCACCGCTACTTTTTCTCTTCGAGACGCCTTTCGCCACGGCCCTTTCCAAGACCGTTACCGGTTTTGTGCAGACCCCGCTTGGCGTTAACGACTTCTCGGAAGCCCAAAAGGCAAAGTAATCGAGACATGTCATGCAGGTCAGGTCGGTCACCTTGCCTGGTTTGCCATTCCGATCAACGGTTACAGAGGTGGAGTTATGCTTTCCCCCACTTACCTAATCTCGCGACTGCTGCAGATGATACCGACCCTGCTTCTCGTCATGGTCTTCATTTTTCTGCTGGTGCGTATGTTGCCCGGTGATCCGGCGGTCGCAATGGCGGAAGCCAAGGCAACGGATGCGCAGCTTGAGCAGATCAGACATACGATGGGGCTGGACCAGCCTTTGCCCGTACAATTTGGCTATTTCGTCAAGAACACGCTGACAGGTAATCTGGGCACGTCCATCCTGCTCAAGCAGCCGGTGGCTTCGGTTATTCTGCAGCGACTTCCGACCACCATCGCGCTCGGCCTTTATGCTGTTCTGCTGGCGACATTGCTGGCAGCACCGCTGGCACTTGTCGCGGCATCGAAACCTAATGGATGGGCGGACATAAGTATTCGCTCCGTCTTTCAAGTCGGATTGTCCGCACCGGTCTTCTACATCGGCCTGATCCTCCTGACCGTGCTGGCGGCCAAGCTGCGACTTTTCCCGGTCGGTGGCTATGGCGACACATTTCTTCAGCGGATGCATCATCTGTTTCTGCCCGCAATGAGTGTTGGGCTCTACATCTCAGCCATCATCCTGCGCAATCTGCGCGCATCGCTGATTGACGTGCTTGACGCCGAATATGTGCAATTCGCCCGTGCCAAGGGATTGCCGAAACGCACTATCTGGACAAGGCATGTCATGAAAAATGCCCTCGTTTCGACGGTTACTCTTCTCGGCCTATCCATCGGCAACCTGATGAGCGGTACGCTTGTCACCGAAACGGTTTTTGCTGTTCCAGGTTTGGGCCGTCTCATGCTCGAGGCGATATACGCTCGCGACTATCCACTCATCCAGGCACTGACACTCACTTTCGCGGTTTGCGTTTCCGTTGTCTTCCTGCTGACTGATCTCGCTCAGTCCTGGCTTGATCCGAGGCTTCGTCAAGCATGATCACACTCGTTGAAACAACGTCCCTAATGCACAATGCACGCCTTGGTGCCTTTGTCCGCCGCGCTTTCACCAAGCCGACATTCATCGTCGGCTTTCTGATCGTGCTCGCGTCTGTGTCAATGGCCGCAGCTCCACAGTGGTTTGCACCCTATGATCCGCTGACCTTCGACATGACCGCGATTCAGCAGCCACCCAGCCTTGTTCATCCCTTCGGTACCGACAACTTCGGGCGCGATATGCTTTCCCGCGTGATATGGGCCTATCGCGTCGACATGCAGATCGCCTTTTTCGCAACGGTCTTCGCTCTCATCATAGGCATGAGTCTCGGCGCATTGGTTGGGTATTACGGCGGCATCGCCGATATCGTCTTCGGACGTACGGTCGATGCGATCATCACCTTCCCCTTTCTGGTGCTGGTAATCGCCATCGTGGCGGTGCTCGGACCCGGTCTCGTCAACATGTATATCGCGGTGACAGCTGTGAACTGGGTTTACTATGCTCGGCTAACCCGGGCTGAAGTTCGCACGCAGAAAGCCAATGACTATGCCGCTGCTGGGATCGTGCTTGGTTTTTCTGACCGGCGCATCATTTTCCGGCATCTTTTGCCCAATATTAGTTCACCGCTCATCGTCTACTGGATGACAGACATGGCGCTCGCCATCCTGCTTGGTTCTTCTCTCGGTTATCTCGGCCTTGGCGCGCAACCACCTGCTGCCGAATGGGGCGTACTCATCGCGGAAGGGCGCAACTTTATCCTTACTGCGTGGTGGATGAGCCTCACCCCCGGTCTGGCGATCGTGCTGACCGGCCTCGGTTTCAGTCTCCTTGGTGATGCGTTGGCCGATCTCATGCGCCCGAAAGGACGTTGACATGTCTTCTCTTCTCGAAATCCGCAACCTGCGCACGGAATTCGGTGCGCTAGACCGTCCGCTCTTGGCGGTAGATGATCTCTCGCTGACGCTCGACAAAGGAGAAATTCTGGGTCTTGTAGGCGAATCCGGCTCCGGAAAAAGTATGACACTGCGTTCCCTGATCGGCATCATCCGTCCTAAGGGCCGGGTTTTCGGCCAAGTTATATGGAAAGGCCGCGATCTCGTCGCCATGAGCGAAGCGGAGCTACGGGGTGTACGCGGACGCGAGATCGCTATGATCTTTCAGGAACCGATGGCTTCACTCAACCCACTTGTTTCGATCCGGGTGCAGATCGGCGAAAATCTTGCCGCGCACGCCACGCTTGATCGTAACGCCCGCAAGAAGCGGGCCGTCGAACTCCTAGACATTGTCGGTATTCCATCTGCGGCAGAACGGCTTGACGACTTCCCGCACGAATTCTCCGGCGGGATGCGTCAGCGCGTGATGATCGCTATCGCGCTTGCCTCCGATCCGGAACTGCTTCTGGCAGACGAACCGACGACAGCACTTGATGTCACCATCCAGGACCAGATTCTGCGCCTGATCCAGACGCTTGCACGTGAGATGGGCATGAGTGTTGTACTTGTCACCCACGATATGAGCGTGGTGGCGCAAACCTGTGACCGGGTTGCAGTGATGTATGGGGGACGGCTGTGTGAAACGGGACCAACCCGCAGCGTAATCCGGGATCCGCACCACCCTTATACCCAGGGTTTGTTACGCTCGATCCCGCGCAATATTGCTCCTCGCACCCCGCTCTATTCCATCCCTGGTACACCGCCCGCCCTGAGCGATCTACCTGTCGGCTGTGCTTTCACAGCAAGATGTTTCTTGGGAGAAGCAGCCTGCGCTGCAAAACGTCCCGCACTCGAACTAATCGATGTTACGCATGCCGCCTGTTGTCACAAACTGGCAGCCGCTGTCGCAAAAATCCCGCTGGAGGCATAATGATGCATTCTGTTCCCACGCCATCGGTTGATACCACGCCACTTCTCAGCGTGCGGGGTCTCACGATGCGCTTTACCAAGGGGCGCACGCTCGCGGACATGCTGTCACGGCGTGCGGCGCAAACCGTGTCGGCGCTCAACGGCGTGTCGCTTGATGTGATGCCAGGCGAAACACTCGGTATTGTCGGCGAGTCCGGGTGTGGCAAGTCCACACTTGCCCGTTGCATTGTGGGGCTGCACCGTCCGACCAGTGGCGAAATCCTGTTCGAAGGACAACCCACCCGCAGCAAATCGGCTGCTGCCCGACGCGCCTTCAATCGCCGCGTCCAGATGATGTTTCAAGATCCGTATACCTCGCTCAACCCCCGCATGACCGTGCGTAATGTTTTAGAAGAAACACTGACAGTACATCAGATGCGTAGGGGCAAGGCCGTGGACCAGCGCATTGCCGAGCTTCTTGATCTCGTACGGCTACCACAAAATGCAGCGGAAAAGTTTCCTCACGAATTTTCCGGTGGGCAACGTCAGCGTATTGCGATTGCGCGTGCACTGTCGCTGGAACCGTCCTGCTTGGTCGCCGACGAGCTTGTCTCGGCGCTCGACGTTTCCGTGCAGGCACAAGTCGTCAATCTGTTGCTTGAGTTGCAGATGAAGTTGGGACTGGCTGTCATTTTTGTAGCCCATGACCTACCGCTCGTGCGCCACCTTTCGCACCGCGTCGCCGTAATTTATCTGGGCGCCATCGTCGAAATTGGACCATCGGAAGAACTGTTTAGGCGCCCCGTACATCCCTACTCTAAGGCACTTCTTGCGGCTGCTCCTTCGCTTGATCCCGATGAGCGGCGTGCGGCACCCGTGCTTACAGGTGAACTACCGAGCCCACTCAACATCCCGTCCGGCTGCCCCTTTCATGTTCGATGTCCGTTCGCCAAGGAAACTTGCCGTCAGTCGAGACCGGCCTTGCGCGCTTTTGGTGAGGGCGCGGTGGCCTGCCATTTCGCTACAGAACTTGCCTCGGTAGCTGTCTGAAGCTCCGTTCAAGTTATGTCCGCTCTCTCTCCAGAAGTTTGAACTATCCACCCATTTACGCATTTCGGCACGCAACGCCGTCACTGGTCCGGCCTGAAAGTCTCTTGTTATTTGCTCGAACGCACATCTTGCGACGAAGGCCGTTTCCTACCTTGCGAAATGCGTTCCAGAAGGAAACTTGCCGTGAATATTGTCGCTTCCCAACGTCCGTCGCCTTTGGAGATCCTGCAACAAGCGCTCGTCGTTAACGCGCTTGATGGCTATGTCATACCGCGTTTCGACGAGCATCAGGGTGAATATTGCACACCCCATGACAATCGCCTTGCTCATGTTACCGGCTTTACCGGCTCGGCGGGAGTCGCTCTGGTCCTGCGCGACAGGGCGATGATTTTCGTCGACGGGCGCTATCAGGTACAGGTCCGCAGCGAGGTGGATATGACGGCTTTTACTGTTGAACATTTTCACGACGCCCCGCTAAAGCAATGGCTGCGCAATCATGTGGAGCCGCGGCAGAGGATCGGCTTCAATCCGATGTTGATTCCATTGCTATGGGATCAGGAATGCGGCGCGGCCGTTACCGACGCAGGTGGCGAATGGGTAGCCGTGAACGGGGACCTCGTAGATGAGATCTGGATCGATCAGCCGGATAAGCCACTGGGCAAGATCAATGCCTTTTCCAATCGCTATGCTGGACAATCTGTGGCCGATAAAAAAGCACAGCTGGCCGCAATACTGCGCGAAATCGATGCCGACTATCTGCTTGAGGCCCAGCCGGACAATATTGCTTGGCTGCTCAACGTGCGGGGTAGCGACGTGGCTTTCAACCCGCTGCCGCAATCCTTTCTGCTGTTCGGCAAGGATGGCCAAACCGAATGGCTTGTCGACAGCCGCAAGCTGCCCAATGACCTTTCCGATTTCGAACTGGACGGCGTTTCCATCAGCGATCCTTCGCGGGTTCTGGAACTCATCACCGCGCGCTGCACCGGGAAAACGGCGCTCATCGACCCAAGCTTCGCTCCATCGGCCTTTGCCCGTTCGGCGATGGCCGCGGGTGGCTGCGTGCAGCACCGCCGCAGCCCGATAACCGATCTGAAGATGCTGAAGAACGATACTGAACTGACCGGTTTCCGCGATGCTCATCGTCACGATGGTGCAGCCTGGGTCCGATTTTTGGCTTGGCTCGACACCGAAGGCCGCGCGCGTGCAAGCGACAACCCGGTGAGCGAATTGGAAGCGGAAAACATGATACTCGCTTTTCGCGAACTTCATCCCGATTTCGTGGAAGCGAGTTTCCAGACCATATCCGCTGCGGGGCCGAATGCCGCCATGTGCCACTATGCAGCCACTGCTGCCAGCAATTCTCTGATAAGGCCCGGCAATGTATATCTGCTCGATTCCGGTGGTCAATATTTCACTGGCACCACGGATGCCACCCGCACGACAGCGCTAAGCGCCGTTCCAGATGAGATGCGTATTGCCTTTACCGCCGTACTCAAGGGGCTGATCTCGATGTTGTCGGTTAGGTTTCCGAAAGGTACTCAGGGTCATCAGCTTGACGCCTTCGCCCGCCGCCCGCTCTGGGAGCTGGGGCTCGACTACGATCATGGTACCGGCCACGGCGTCGGCCACTTCCTGTCTGTGCATGAGCAGCCGCAGCGCTTCGATAAGAAAGTAAACGCTGTCGACCTGCGCCCCGGCATCGTGACCACGATCGAGCCGGGTTATTACAAGGCGAATGCTTATGGCATCCGTCTCGAAAATCAGGTTGAAATCGTCGCAGACCAAAATGGCTTCATGCGGTTTGAAAGCCTGACACTCATTCCGCTGGATGTGCGGCTGGCCAACATCGAAAGCCTGAACCGTGAGGAAATTCAGTGGATCAATGCCTATCACCGGCAAGTCTATGATGCGCTTAAGGACCTACTGGACGGCACCACATTAGACTGGCTCGCCATGCGCTGCCAAGCAATTTGAGGGAAGTCCGAAGGCGGCACCGGATGTTTGCGCAGACTGTGCGCCGCATCATCGGCTGAAAACAAGTGCTTTAATATTCTTGGATAAGAGGCGGCGCTTTGGTTTTCATGCCGCCTTTTTCGCCGGCCCTTTTCGGTGAAGGCCCTCTTGACCAAGACGTTGCTTCGACAGCTGCCTCCATATTTCTATTGACACTTCCAATTATTTACTAAACTTTAGAAAATAAATAGGGGAGGTCGCATGAGCATACACCTCGGCATGGTGTTAAAAATCCTGCGTGACGAGGGACCGCAATCGCGGGCCGAGCTGGCGCGGCGTTGCAGATTGTCTGCCACGACCCTCACACATCTCACCGCGCAACTGCTCAGGGACGGTTGTATTACCGAAACAGAAGTTCCAGTTCTGCCTTCAGGATCGCCAGCGCCGGGAAGGCCGCCGGTCAGTGTGCGTCTGGTTCCGTCGGCATATTATGTGGCTGGCGTGCATGTCGGAGCCGAGGTTGTGCAGGTCGCGATTTGCGATCTGACGGCACAGATTGTCGCCAGTGCTGCCTTCGACCACGCTGCAAACGATAATCCGCTGCAACTGACGCATCAGGTAGCCGATGTTCTGCGCGATCTCGTGCGGAGCAAAGGCATTGCTCTGGGTAGCCTGGTCGGTGTCGGCATGGGCGTGCCGGGACCCGTCGATCAGGCACGCCGACGCAACTTGCTGTCGATCAATACCGGCTGGCGCGATGTCGCTTTCGCCGATGCAATGGAAGCGGAACTGAATATTCCAACCGTGGTTGAACAGAATGTTACGGCCATGGCGCTTGCCGAGGCCCATTACGGCATAGGGCAGGGCTGCCCGGCTGTCCTCTATGTTTATTTGCGCACGGGTCTGGGAGCGGGTCTGGTGGTCGACGGCGTGCCGTTTCGCCCCGGCGGTCATGGTGCGGTGGAGCTGGGACATATCCAGATCGATCCGCAGGGTGCGCTTTGCGCATGCGGTAATCGCGGTTGTCTGGAAACTTTTGTGTCGGAACGCGTGTTGCGCGAGCGTGGAGCTGGCAGCGGAGAGCCGCTTCTTGCAGCGGTCGCCCGTGACCCGGCACTGCATGATGAGGTTGCCAGCCACTTTACAACTGCGCTTGCCAATGCGGTCAATCTGTTAACGCCGGATTTGATCGTGCTCGGGGGGCATTTTGCGGAAGCGCCTGAATCTTTCTACGAGTGCTTGCGGAGCGATCTGCCACCACGGGTGCTACCGCATATGCGTGATGTCTTGCGGATAGAGCGCGGCGGCTTCGGAGATAATGCCGGTGCGGTGGGCGCTGCCGCTGTCGCGCTGGATCACCTGTTTTATTCGGGAGTATCCCGATGAACGCGCGTATGACGGGCCTCAGCCTCAATCTTCTTTCCTTTGCCGTTGGGATAGGAGGCTGGTATCTCCTCACGGCTACAGGTGCGGTGGTGCTGCCTGGCCCGGTCGATGTGCTAAACCGGGCATTGGCGCTGTTGCTGAATGGTCAGCTCGTGGGGGATATCTTCGCCAGTTTGCGTCGGGTTCTCTCCGGTTTCGTGCTCGGCGTGGCGCTCGCAATACCCGTTGGCTTTCTGATGGGATGGTATCGTATTGCGCGCAGTCTGATCGAGCCGTGGGTTCAGTTCTTCCGAATGATTCCGCCACTGGCAGTAATTCCGCTGGCCATCGTGACGCTGGGCATTGATGAATCGCCAAAGATTTTCGTCATCTTTCTTGCATCGTTTCTGTCTTCTGTTGTGGCTACCTATCAGGGTGTAATCAGTGTGGACCGCACGCTTATCAACGCTGCTCGGGTGCTGGGTGCGAAGGATGCGACAATCTTCGCCCGTGTGATCGTCCCAGCGTCTGTTCCTTTCATTCTGGTGGGCGTGCGTATCGGACTTGGGGCTGCCTGGGCAACCGTGGTTGCTGCTGAACTGATCGCGGCCCAGTCCGGACTTGGATATCGCATGCAGCAGGCGCAGCTCTACTACGATCTGCCGACCATTTTCGTGAGCCTCGTCACAATTGGTATCCTCGGGCTGTTCATGGACCGGCTGCTTCAGGCGGCTGACCGTCGCCTGACACAATGGCAGGAGCGGGCATGACACCTAAAATATCCTTCAACGACGTGGTGATGCACTATGGCGGCTTTCTCGCTCTGGATCGGCTGAACCTCGATATTGCCGATGGTGAATTCGTAACGGTGGTAGGTCCGTCCGGTTGCGGAAAATCCACTGCAATGAATATTGCGGCCGGGCTTCTGCGACCGTCGAGCGGTGATATTCTTGTTGGTGACAAGCCGGTTGCTGGTCCCGGACCGGAGCGTGGCGTCATTTTTCAGCAATATGCGCTGTTCCCCTGGCTCACCGTGCGTCAGAACGTTGAATTCGGCCTCAGCATTGCAGGCATGTCGCGCACGAAACGGCGCGAGATCTCCGATCATTACCTTTCTCTGGTCGGCCTTACGGACTTTGCGGATGCACTGCCGAAAGCCTTGTCAGGTGGCATGAAGCAGCGCTGCGCCATTGCTCGCGCTTATGCAGCAGCACCTGAAATCCTGCTGATGGACGAACCGTTCGGCGCGCTTGATGCGCTGACGCGTGTGCATATGCAGGACCAGTTGCTGGATGCCTGGAGCCGCGAGCAGCGCACAGTGATGTTCATCACCCATGACGTGGATGAGGCGGTTTATCTCGCAAATCGCGTTATCGTCATGGCGGCCCGCCCTGGCCGGCTGGATCAGATCATTCCGGTCGACCTGCCATATCCGCGCACCGAGGCCATTCGTCTCTCCCCGGAATTTGCAGCCATCCGCAACCGCGTCTGGCATGCCGTCTACCATCAGAAGCCACAAACAGGCCAGCAATCGTCACACGGTCAATAATGAGGAGATGACCAGATGAAAAGACGTGCTTTTCTTGCAATTAGCTTAGCATTAACCCTTTTGCCCACCGCCGCCCTTGCCGACAATATTCGGGTGCGTGTCGGTTATATTGCGGATTACTGGGGCACCAGCATCACGGCGATTGCCAGCGAGCAGGGGCTTTGGGAGAAGCACGGTCTTGAAGTTGACACGCGGGTATTTACCAACGGCCCCATTCAGGTGCAGGCACTTGGTGCCGGTAGCCTTGATTTCGGTTATATCGGCCCCGGCGCGCTGTGGTTGCCTGCGAGTGGCAAGGCCAAGATTGTGGCCATCAATTCGGTGGGGTTTTCAGACCGGGTGATCGCGCAGGAGAGCTTCAAGTCAATGGCCGACCTGAAGGACAAGAAGATTGGTGTCCCAGAAGGCACCTCTGGCGATATGCTACTCCGGCTCGCTCTAGGCAAGGCAGGGATGAAGCTGGATGATGTTCAGGTCGTCAAGATGGACCCATCTACGGTCGTATCGGCCTTTGCTTCCAAACAAATCGACGCTGCAGGCATTTGGTATCCGTTGATCGGCACGATCAAGGAACATGTTCCCGGTATGGTGGAGCTGGCGGCCAATAGCGACTTCTTTCCGGAGAAAACTTTTCCAAGCGCGTTCATCGCACGCAACGAGATTGTGGCCGAGAATCCAGAGGCGGTGAAGCGTATGATCGCGGTCATCAAGGAAGCCGAGGATTTCCGCACTGCAAATCCGGAGCAGTCCGTCGACATTACGGCAAAGTTTCTCCAGATCGAAAAGACCAATCTGGAGACGGAAGCCAAAAACGGAAAGTCGCTGACGAGTGAGGAACTGGTGAAGCTCACCGGCGACGGATCGGTTAATGGCTGGCTGTCCGGCATGGCCGAGATGTTCGTTACCTTCGGCAAACTGGAAAGCCCACTGGATCCGAAAGACTATTATCTAGCTGATTATTTCGCTGCGAAATGACGAGTCGCCGCCTGCGCGAAACGAACCACGCGCAGACGGCGGATCCCGGAGCGGCTTTGAATTGTACAGATAGTTCAGAGCCGCTCAAACCCATGCCCGTTGGGCTGTCCCCGCCCTCTCTTCTGCCTACAGGAAATTCACAATGAACGTGCTCTATATCGACATTGACAGCCTGCGCCGCGATCATCTGGGCTGCTACGGTTATCATCGCAATACGTCACCGGTTATCGACGCTATCGCGCGAGAAGGCGTACGGTTTGAAAATATCTATGTTTCGGATGTTCCCTGTCATCCGTCGCGCACTGCGCTCTGGTCGGGCAGACACGGTTTTCGCACAGGGGTGGTCGGCCATGGAGGCACGGCCTGCGAGCCTTTTCGGGAAGGTGCGAGTCGCGCATGGGCGGGCACCTTCTATGAAGAAGGCTGGATGAAAGCTCTGCGTGATCTAGATTATCATACCACCACCATATCCAGCTTTGGTGAGCGCCATGGCTGCTGGCATTGGTATGCCGGTTTCAATGAAGTCATGAATTGCGGCAAGGGTGGCATGGAAAATGCCGACGAAATCGTGCGGATGGCTATAGACTGGATTGCACGCAACAAGTCACGAAAATGGTTCCTGCATGTTAATCTGTGGGACCCGCATACCCCTTATCGCGTGCCCGAGGAATGGGGTGATCCCTTTGCCGGTGAGCCGCTACCCGAATGGATGACAGAGGAAGTTCTGGCAAGAAGCATTGCTGGATACGGTCCGCACAGCCCACAGGAACCGACCGGGTTTTCTGCAGACAATCCACATGCGCATCACACCAGAATGCCAGCTCCTATAGACTCAATGGAGAAAGCTTCGGCCTGGTTCAACGGTTATGATGCCGGTGTCCGCTACGCAGACGAGCATATCGGCCATTTGATCGCAGCATTGAAGCAACATGGTCTTTATGACGACACGATCATTGTGATCAGTGCCGATCACGGTGAAAATCTGGGTGAACTGAATGTTTGGGGAGATCATCAGACGGCGGATGAATTCACCTGCAACGTACCACTCATCATTCGCTGGCCGGGTCAGGCTCCGGGCGTAAATCACGGACTGCACTATCATTTCGATTGGCCTGCAACATTGATTGACGGGCTGGGCGGAAAAGTGCCGTCGGTTTGGGATGGAAAGTCGTTCGCACCTTCAATGTGTCAAGGCGAGAATGGTGGACGCGATTACCTCGTGCTCAGCCAAGGCGCATGGGCCGTACAGCGCGGTGTGCGGTTCCGGCATCTAGACGAAGATTGGTTGATGCTGCGGACATGGCATGACGGGCTGAAGGATTTCGGGCCTGTCACGCTGTTCAATCTCACATCCGATCCGCATGAGCAGAAGGATCTATCCCAAAGCTGCCCGGATATCGTCGCATATGCCAGCCGTCTGCTCGATGAATGGCATGGTACAATGGCCGAACGTAGCGACCAGGATATCGATCCGCTCATGACTGTTCTGCGCGAGGGTGGTCCGTATCATACGCTGGGCGAGCTTCCTGCCTATCTCGAACGGCTCCGCACCACGGGACGGGGTAAGCATGCCGATGCTCTTTCCGCCCGTCATCCGCAGCGTGAAAAGGAAAAGGCCACTTTGCGATAGTAAAAAGGATGAGCAACCTCGACTGCAGTCTGGCTGTGGAAACAAGAGCGATCTGATCGACGATCAGGTCGCAGAAATTCCATTATGACCAGCAAAAAGATCGAGTTTCCACTGAACTGTAGCTGGGACAGGCTTCCTCTTCTGAAGAGATCATTCAAAAACTGATACTGTTCCAGTTGGGCGCGATACCCAACACAGCGCCTCGAATATAACCGTGATTTCCAATCTCCAGGACCTATGGCCTGGGGAAGCACTGCGGAATTATACCGCCGCATAGCATAGCATTGCCTGTATATCGAAGGTCAGATAGGAGAAGCGGTGAGTTCGGGGTGGGTTTATCGTTTCCCGATTCCGAGTCGTAATCCACGAATATGCTGAGGGGCTTCAATGCCTATTTATGAGCTGGCAGCGCTGGGGGCTGCTATCTGCTGGGCGTTCACGGGCCTTATCTCGGCCGGGCCTGCTGGCCATTTGGGTGCGCTGACCTTCAATCAGGTGCGACAGATATTCGTCAGCTGCCTGCTTGTCATCTATGTGATGGCGACAGGAACGTGGCAGCAGATCCATTCTGGCAATGCTTTTCCGCTCATCCTGTCGGGCTTTATCGGCATCTTCCTGGGCGACACGATCCTCTTCGTGACCTTGAACCGGCTTGGGCCACGCCGATCCGGAATTCTGTTTGCGATGAATGCCC
Organism: Brucella tritici; assembly: GCF_902825325.1. Lineage (GTDB taxonomy): Bacteria > Pseudomonadota > Alphaproteobacteria > Rhizobiales > Rhizobiaceae > Brucella. The sequence continues at coordinate 129,867 of NZ_CADEAR010000001.1, forward strand.
CCATTGCTGCCCTTCTGGGTTGGGTCGTGCTCGGTGAAACACTTTCTACTTCGGTTGTGATCGGCATCGCTTTCACCATTATGGGCGTATGCCTGGCAATATTTTTCAGCAACCGCCGGACCCAGCTTCATCCCTGGGAAACGGTAAAAGGCTCTCTGATCGTTGGCTTGATGTTCGGTTTGCTTGCCGCGCTCGGGCAAGCGGTTGGATCGATCATCGTGCGGCCGGTTATGGCTACCGGCATCGATCCGTTTCTAGCCTCACTGCTGCGCGTGGGCACGGCAGCCTGTTGCCTCAGCTTCGTCTCGATGTTTCCCGTCGCAGCCTTTCGTCCACGCAATCCGCTGACATGGCAGGCAACCGCCATGACGGCCTTTTCCGGTTTTCTGTCGCTCGCCATGGGAATGACGCTGCTGCTCTTTGCCTTGTCTGGTGGAGAAACAGGCGTAGTCTCAACGATCTCGGCAACTACGCCAGTCATCATCCTTCCGCTGCTGTGGGTGCGAACCGGGCAACGCCCCGCAGTCGGAGCTTGGTTAGGAGCCATGTTTGTGGTCACCGGTCTCGCGTTCATCATGTATCGATAGTTCAGTCATCCGCCTGAATTTTCCGTCGCGTTGCTTTGCCAAAATGCGTTGCGGCGTAAAAAATGTGCCCACAGGCGGATTAAAAATGGATGACCGGTGTTGATGCTGAAGACGGTAAACACGGGAGGTCGTCATGTTCCGCCCCTTAGCTATCATAATGGTCCTCGCTGCCATGCCCGACTCATCGCATGCCGACACGTTCGGTGTTGCCAGCGGGCATTATACTATTCAGCAATCATCACACATCGCCTTTACCGTGAGCCAGGTCGGCGGTGGCGGACTGGGGGGCTCATTTGGTGAGTTCACTGGCAATCTGGAGCTCGATGCACAAAACCTCTCCAGATCCTCTGTATCGTTTCGGCTCCGGCCTGCAAGCGTCGATGCCAAGCAATCCCGTATCACGGACTTTCTGAAGTCTTCGGCAGTCTTCGATGTGCAGGATTATCCGGTTCTGACTTTTGAATCGACCCGGATCACGCAGACAGGCCCGCGCACGGCCCGTATCGATGGAATGTTGACGGCACGGGGTAAAACCCATGGTGAAACATTCTTCGCGGCCCTTGTCAGCAACGACGCGAGAACCGTTACATTTCACGTGACAGGCGACGTGCTTCGTTCCCCATACGGCATGGATGTCGGCACACCGATCTATTCCAACGTGGTTAAATTCGAGATGAATTTGCGCGGAGCAAAATAATGTCTCCGGCTACGGATTAATTTCGCGGGCGTGGTGTTGTCGTGATTGGAAGCAACGACAACACCACAAAGGAGGATTATCATGTGCAGACCCACAACACTTTTCGTAGCTGTCACGCTTATGACTGGCTTACCATTCGTTGCGCATGCTGAAGATTACGCATCGGGAACCATAAAAACGATGAAAACGGCGAAAGGGGAGGAGGTCCTCACGAACGCCAAAGGGATGACGCTTTATGTTTTCGACAAGGATACCAAAGGGACATCCAACTGTTACGACGACTGTGCGAAGAAATGGCCGCCGCTGAAAGCCGACGGAAAGGCGACTGCTAGTGAAGAATTCAGTCTTATTGCTCGCAAGGACGGCACGAAGCAATGGGCCTATGAAGACAAGCCTCTCTATCTCTGGCAAGGCGATAAAAAGCCGGGTGACGTTTCCGGCGATGGTGTTGGCGGCGTCTGGCATGTCGCGAAGGATTGAGGAGGCCGGGTAAAAGGAAATGTCGCGCTTCCTGGACGAAATGGAGGAATGTGTTCCAGCGCTCCGACGTTACGCCCGGGCGCTGACGCATGACGCTGACCAGGCAGACGATCTCGTTCAGGATTGTCTGGAGCGCGCCATTCGCAAGCGCAGTCTTTGGCAACCTTCCGGGCCGTTGCGTGCATGGCTGTTTCGAATGCTCGTCAATCTTTGGCGAAACGAATTGCGCCACAGGCGACGCGCCCCGGATAATGCGCCGTTATCGAGCGTCACGACAGAACCGCAGGTTGCCAGCGCATCTCCCTCCCGGCTTGTTTTTGCCGAAACTGCGCGTGCGATACAGCTGCTGCCTGTTGAACAGCGGGAAGCGCTTCTGCTTATCGCCATCGAGGGGATGAGTTACACGGAAGCTGCCAACGTGCTGGATATTCCGCTCGGCACACTGATGTCGCGGTTGGGGCGTGCACGGGCCACATTGCGCAGGCTTACAGAGGAGACGGGTGCGCAATTGAGGGTGGTGAAATGAAGAGCAACCTGATCAGCGACACCGAATTGCAGGCCTATGTCGATGGCTTTTTAAGCGAAGAACGCCGCCAGGCAGTGGAGAAGGAGCTATTATCCAATCCATCTGTGCGGTCCGAACTTGATATCTGGCAAAGGCAGAACGAGACGTTGCGGGCATTATATGCTCCAGTCTTGGAGGAGCCGCTGCCCACGCGACTTCTCCCCGACAAAGTCAGCAAACGGGTTCTTGAGGCGCGACGAAGATGGCGGCGCATGGCCGCAGCGGCGGTGTTTCTGGTGGCACTGGGCGGGCTCGGCGGTTGGTTCGGTCGCGATTTTCCGGGCAGCGCGCCGACACCTTCATGGCCACTCGCAAGTGAGGCTATGGCAGCTCACAACCTTTACGCCAGCGAAATCGTGCATCCTGTGGAAGTGAAAGCCGAGCAGGAGCAACATCTTTCTGCATGGCTCTCCAAGCGGCTGGATCGCCCCCTTAATATTCCCGACTTGCGGACGGAAGGACTTTCCCTCGTTGGCGGGCGTCTATTGCCTGCCCAAGGCGGACCTGCGGCGCAACTGATGTATGAGGATCGGGAGGGCAAGCGCGTCACTTTGTTCATCGTGCCCTCGGACAATATGAAGGAGACGTCCTTGCGTTATCTGTCTCAGGATAATCTGGAAGCGCTTGTATGGACCGACAATGCCATCAGTTGTGCGCTTGTCGGCGACCTGCCGCGTGCGCGGCTCCAGGAAATTGCATTGAGTGCTTATAAACAGTTCGAGTGAAACAGACTTGAGGTCTTTCGGAAAGATCGTGATGTGGCGCAATACTGAAACCACATACGGATTTGTGGCGCAGCTCCTGCATTGGCTGATCGCCTGTCTGTTTATTGTCCAGATCGGTCTCGGTTTTCTGACACAGGCAACGGGTTCCGATCCGGCACTCCAGTTCACACTCTATCAGTGGCACAAGTCACTCGGCTTCGCGATTTTCGGTTTGGCACTCATCCGGGTGTTCTGGTTTGTAACGAGCATTCACCCGACGCCCTACAATAACACGAACTGGCTGGAGGTAATGCTTGCGGGAGGCGCTCATCGAATGCTTCTGGCGATGACTATCCTTGTTCCAATCACAGGATGGGCGGTCGTTTCCTCGTCGCCTCTCGACATACCGAGCTACGTCTTCGACCTGTTCGTCATGCCGAATTTGCCATTGACCGTTTCAGACGCCGACGAAGCGTTCTGGTCGTGGCTGCACGCCACACTTGTTTATGGCACCATCGCTATTATCATGTTGCATGTTATCGCAGCACTTTATCATCATCTCATCCGGCGCGATGGAACCCTGCGAAGAATGGTGAGTTTTCCATCGCGTTCATCTAAAATTGGCGCAACATCCCAATCGCATCGGAACAAGCCTTCATAAAAAAATTGAGAATGATGAACTGTCAGTCCACCAAGAGGCGAGGGCGGTTTCTTGTCACGGTTCATCGGTTTTCTGTGTCCAGATGCCATCCGCTGGGTGGCCAGCTTTCAGTCAGGCGGGCAGGCGGCTCTACTTTGGATGGGGATGTATCGGATCAACCCAATAAACTTCCTCAGGATCTTCAACCGGATCGACATCCGTAATGTTCACGACAACGGCTTCGTTGTCGGATCGAACCAAAACGCATTCCAGCACGTTGTCAGGATCGGCATTTATCTCCTGATGGGGAACATAGGGCGGTACGAAGATAAAATCGCCCGGTCCCGCTTCGGCCACATATTCCAGATGATCTCCCCATCGCATCCGCGCCTTGCCCCGAAGAACAAAAATGACGCTTTCAAGCGCGCCATGGTGATGGACACCGGTTTTCGCATTGGGTTCGATTGCTACTGTTCCTGCCCAGATTTTCTGTGCTCCAACGCGCGCGTGATTGATCGCCGCCTGACGGAACATACCCGGCGTTTGCGCGGTATTCGGATCAAGCTGATCCCCTTTGATCACGCGTACGCCGTCGTGCTTCCATCGATCCGAATGTTCATGATGATCCTCACTCATGGTTTGCTCCTCGGCGCAGATCAAAAAGGTTCAGATGTTGAGTATCATGCTCATTCGGTCTCCGTTTTCCGTCAAGAGAGGCCGATTCAATAAAACGGAAAATGATCTAGATACCATGTCGGGGCCGACGAACGACCCGCACTTTTCCACTGCTTCCGCCGCCGCAGAAAAAACGGTCTCGGCCATCGGATTCAAGTCCAGAAACGCCAGTCCCGGCCGGCATGTCCAATCGCTCGAGCACGGCGCCTGTTTTCTGATCGATATGGCGAATATCACTGCCGGTGCCTTCCCACGTGCCGTGCCAGAGTTCGCCATCGACCCAGGTGACACCGGTGACGAACCGGTTGGATTCGATCGTGCGCAACACTTCTCCGGTCTCGGGATTCACCTGATGTATCTTGCGACCGCGATGCTGTCCGACCCAGAGCGAACCCTCCGCCCAGGCCAAGCCGGAATTCCCGCCATCTCCGGGCGCTGGAATTGTGGAGACAATCTGGCCGGTGCGGGGATCGATCTTGCGGATCATGGAATCGCCAATCTGGAACAAGTGCTCGCCATCGAATGCGGTTCCCGCATCGGCGGCGACATCCAGCGAACGCTGGATTTCCCCGCTATCGGGATCAAGGGCGTTCAGTCTGTTGCCCGTCGCGAACCAGACCTGATTGCCGTCGAAGCTGACCCCGGCCACGTCATCTGCATCGGGGAAGGGGCCATATTCACGGATGATTTCGGCGGTTGAGTGTTTCATGTCTTCATCCTAGCTGTAAATCCGCGTGGTGGGGAGCAACAAGCTTGTCGGGAATCCGGGTACGCTCGCCGCGATCCAGCGGCGCGCTCTTCCGCGCCCGAATGCCTCGACCTTACCGTCGCGGGCAAGCTCCTCGAGTGCTCGCTGTACTGTACGCGGGCTGACATTCAACGCCAGCGCCAATGCGGAACTCGACCAGGCTTCCCCATCGCTGAGCAGCGCGAGGACTCCCGCACCGTCACCTTCTACGTGCGGCGCCAGCACGGCAATATTTCGGGCGGTTCGAGGTTGCAGGACGAAACCGTCTGCGGTGGCATTCAGTGCTGCCAGCGGTTTGACCGTCTCACGCAGCCGCGCGACTTCAACGCGCAGTCGCGCCCGATGCGACGCATCGACGTGTCGTGCATTGAAAGCACGTTTGAGGAGCGTTTCGCGCGCTGCATCCTTCGGCCAGGCTTCCGCCAGAGCGCGCATGAGTTTAAGCAGCACCGGACGAGTGGCGAGCGGAATGATCGTTGCCCCTCCACGCACCACATTGCGGCAGGTGTCCACTATCAGCGTGTCGGTGGCCAGAAGCCTTTCGACGTCTTCTAGATGAAGCGAACGCTCGGCTTCGTCGGTGACCAAACGGGCTGCCGGCATTCCGAATGCTCGTATCGCCCGGTCGACCTCGGCCGAGAGTGCTGGAATACGTGCGTCTTCTGCGGCCTGCCTTGCCCGTTCCAGAGCTGCTTTCGCCGGTTTTGTCTTGATGCGACGAATGGCTATGCCAGCGGCCACCAGTTGGCGCCCTGCCATCGAAGCGCGCGGCAGAGCGCTGTCATCCAACTGACCGAGCAACGTTTCCGCTTCATCAAGGCGGCCGATCAGGAGGAGGTGCCGGGCTTCGAGATAGCCGGCATGAGCAGCATTGCTGCGGTCACCGAATGCTTCGAGAAGCAGACGGGCTGCGTTGAGTGTTTGCAATGACTGGCCCAAATCGCGTGAAACAAGGGCGATTTCGGCTTCGGCAACGGCACAACGCGCGCGGGCTACGAGTTCTTTCGGACCGAAGCTACGCGCCGCGCTTCGCAGAAGCTCTCTGGCGCGCGTGAAGTCGCCGAGTTGTGCCATTGCTATGCCGCGCAATGCCAGCGCTGGCGGGTCATTTCGCAGGGCAACCCTTTTCAGCACAGCGAGGGGATCGCCAGCTGAGAGAGCGCCTGCAGCGGCGGCGATCAGTGGGTCCATTGAAATCCCGTCACACTTGTAACTCTCACGCACCCCTCCATCCGAGTTAGCTTCATTGTATCGCAACAGCTGGAAACGGCAATTCGATGGGAGAGGCAGATATGCCAATGCGCACAGTGACAGAGAAAGCCGGCTCTCCACCCGAGCCGACGAGCGATGCGTCCAGTTTGATCGGGCTTGCCGCCACGCCGACCTTCGCGCTGATGGCGTGGATTTCTGCTGTCGGTTCACAGGACATGACGATGTGTTCGGGTGCATCGACTTTCGTTCCCGTCAACGACATGGCCCTGATGTACGCGCTGATGAGCCTCTTCCATCTAACGCCGTGGATGAAGCTTTTTGCCGCCCGTTTTCAACTCCCCAATACCAAACCATAGGAGACTCCAATGCAACGCGCTATTGTTTCACACGATGACTGGCTGATTGCCCGTCGAGACTTCCTGAAAGCGGAGAAGGAGCTGACACATCTTCGCGATAAAGTTGCCCGGCAGCGGCTCGCCTTGCCGTGGGTACGCATCGACAAGGAATATGTCTTCGATGCGCCGGAGGGCTCACGCACGCTGGCTGATCTCTTCGAAGGCCGGTCGCAACTTCTGGTGCAGCATTTCATGTTCGCGCCGGGATGGAAGGAGGGTTGCCCAAGCTGCTCCTTCATGGCTGACCACACCGATGGTATGAACAAGCACCTTGCGCATCATGATGTCACCATGATCGCTGTTTCCCGCGCGCCGCTTGCCGACATCGAACGTTACCGCCAACGTATGGGCTGGCAGTTCAAATGGGTGTCGTCCTTCGGCACCGACTTCAACTACGATTTCCGAGTGAGCTTCACGCCGGATGAGATCGCCAGCGGCAAAATCGATTACAATTTCGGCGAATGGGGCGAAGTTGGCGGGGAATGGCCGGGCGTCAGCGCCTTCTACAAGGATGATGCGGGCGAGATCTTCCGCACCTACTCCACCTATGGACGCGGCGTTGAAGTGATGATGGGTACCTACAATATGCTCGATCTCGCTCCGAAAGGTCGCAACGAGGCCGGGGGAATGGACTGGGTGCGCCGTCACGATCGCTATGAGCAATCGTTCCAGACGGCATAACAACCGGTCAGCAACGAAAAAACGAGGCTGCAGCCAACCCCGCTGGGGCGAGCTGCGGCCTTTTCGTTGCTGTGATACTGAGGTTCGGTTTCATGGTCGGCCCGGTAGTGGCGACAATAGGAAGACCAGTGGATCATAAGGCCCTTGCAGTACATTGAATCGCCTTCAGGCAACGGGTGAAAACTGCTTTTCCAGGCATGCTGGCGGTGGACGGACCAAGGCGCTACCTTGCGTATTTCAACAGACATGTATTGGCGAAAGGATTTCATCAGTCATGAAGCCGACACTTGCAGACTTGGAAGCCTTTGCAACGGTCGCCAACGAGCGCAGCTTTCGCCGAGCTGCCGATCTTCTTGGCGTATCGCGCTCTGCGCTAAGCCATCGCATGAAGAAACTTGAAGCACAACTTGACATCAGACTGCTGCACCGCACCACGCGCAGCGTTTCTCCCACGGAAGCTGGTGCACACCTGCTACAGAGGGTTTCCCCAACGCTTCGGGAACTTGACATAGCGCTTGATAGCCTTGCCGATGAGCGTGGCCATCCGAGCGGCCTTTTGCGCATCAATGCCAGCAAGGGGGCTGCCCGTGTCTTGCTTCGCCATGTCGTGCCGACCTTTTTGACCCGTTATCCAGAAGTGGAACTGGATCTGGTCAGCGACGGGAAACTGGTCGATATCGTGGAGCAGGGTTTTGATGCAGGTGTCCGGCTGGGAGAAACGGTGCCGCAGGACATGATTGGCGTTCGCATCAGCGACGAGCTTCGCTTTCTTGCGGTTGTCGCTCCTGCCTATCTGCGCGATTTCAATCGGCCTCTGGTTCCGGATGATTTGCGCAATCATCGCTGCATCCGCCAGCGTTTACCGAGCGGCAAACGGTATCGCTGGGAATTTGAGAAGCATGGTCAGGAGATGACGATTGATGCTCCGGGCACGCTGACATTGGACGATAATGACCTGATGATCGAGGCGGCTGCCGGGGGACTGGGTATTGCCTACGTGCCGGAGAACCTGGCACATGATTTGTTGGTCGCTGGGGACCTTGTGACGGTGCTCGAAGACTGGTGCCCTCCGTTCTCGCCGTTGATGCTTTATTATCCCGGTCGCCGGCATGTGCCGTCAGCCCTGCGGGGTTTTATCGATGTCGTGAGAGCTCCCCATATCAGAGCGCGATTGTCAGCAAATTCGTGATGAGGAAACCGGGTAATTCTGGTGCTCATACAGGACGCATCGTCCGATTGTTGAAAAGATTTCACTGGATCATGCATCGATGACTATCTTATCGGGCGGGTCTTTCTTTTTTAGTTTCATCCAGGTGGAGGGCGAAGATTGTCATTGTAAAGGATGAGATATGACACTGCGTCGAGATGAATTGATCAAGCGCCTGATCAGAGCTGGCGAACTCGAGGTTTCTGGTGCGGATCAGGCAGAGACGGACACCTATTTCAATACAGACGAATTTCGCTTCCATGGCCCCGATGGGTTCGAGACGGACTATGGAGGACTTACTGCATATTTTCAGTCGCTTCGTGCCGCTTTTGACGATCGTTCGATCAGGCGCGGGATTATAATCGCCGAGGATAACAATATTGCCTGTCAGACCTGGATCGAAGGGATATTTGTTCGGGATTTCACCATGTCTCCGGCAGGACCACTGCCACCCAATGGACAACGCATTGTAATGGACCTGATCAATATATTCCGTTTCGACGGGGAAGGACGATTAACCGAAGAATGGGTTCGGACGGATTACCGGAGTTTTCTCCGCCAGCTTGGCGCACCGGGGCAATAACGGGCAGCGGGGCAATTGCAAGGATTGGGCCGCTCACAAGGCCGCCAATTCAACGTCGGATTTATATCGGTTAGTTCCATAATACATATTATCTGATTTGATCTGGCGCCAAGGTGGGTTCAAGCCTGAAATGGGCTTTGTAAATGCAGGCTCATTGGGTTTCCACTACCACATCGCTTCTGCAAATGCCCTGAACGGGCATCAGTCAGCGTCTTGCGCCAGATGTGATGGAGTTGCTGTCCGCGCAGTCCACTCCAGTTCTCACGGCCCGCAATAAAATTTCGTATAGACTTATTTTTGTCGATAGTTTGAAATGCGCTGTCCGCTTTTCGTTGCATGTTCTTGCCGGGACGTTATACGAAGGGACTCTATCGCAAATTTTTGCGTCTCACTTTAGACGGACAAGATCTCGCATCCTGTCTGTTCCCCCATTCATGAGGCGCTACCCGAAGAGGAGCGGATATATGAGCCGTTATGGCACCGCACATTGTCAGTTCATCGGATGTGCTGAACGATGAGCGCCGAACCAAGCCGTATTCAACCGGAAGAAGCGCGCAAGACTGCAATCGCGCTGAAAGATGTGCAGATTTCATTCAAGCTGGCCGATGGCGGTTGCTTCGATGCTGTTGCCGAAAGCAATCTGGAAGTCGCTGAAAACGAATTCGTGGCGATTGTCGGTCCGACGGGCTGTGGAAAGTCTACATTGCTCAATGCCGTTGCCGGGCTTCTGGTGCCAGCCAGTGGTACTGTCGAAATCAGCGGCCAGCGGCTGCAAGGCCTCAATCGCAAGGCAGGTTATCTCTTCCAGCAGGATGCCCTCATGCCCTGGAAGACAGTGCTGGACAACGTCTCCATCGGACTGGAAATCGCTGGCACGCCAAAGGCTCGGGCGCGCGAGCAGGCGCGTGAGTGGCTTGGTCGCGTCGGCCTTGCAAGTTTCGGCGACCGCTATCCACATATGCTGTCGGGTGGACAGCGCAAGCGTGTTGGTCTCGCGCAGGTGCTGATCCGCAATCCGAAATATCTGCTGATGGATGAACCCTTCGGCCCGCTCGATGCGCAAACCCGCGTCATCATGGGTGACCTTTTGCTCGATCTCTGGTCGCAGGACAAGAAGGCCGTCATGTTCGTGACCCACGATCTGGAAGAAGCCATCGCGCTGGCGGATCGCGTTGTCATCATGTCTGCCGGGCCGCGTGCCCGCATCATGGCGGAATATAAGATTCCCCTCGCCCGTCCGCGCGAGATTTCCGAAATTCGCCTCGATGACAAGTTTCACGAAATTCATCGTGAAATATGGAGTGCGCTCAAGGAAGAGGTTCTCAAGGGCTATCAGCAGACGAGTGGGGAAAAGAAATGAAAAAGCCTGTTATGCTGTTTCTGGCGCAGCTCAGCGTGGCTGTCGTCGTTATTCTGGTCTGGCACCTCTTCACCGCTACCCATTTGCTGGGCAATCCGGCCAAGGCGAAATTCTTCTTTGCGACACCGGGCGATGTGGCGCAGCGCATCTATAAATGGTTCTCCGATGGAACGATCTGGTATCACCTCGGCATCACCCTGCTTGAAGCCATGCTGGCTTTTGCCATTGGCTCAATCGGCGGCGTGCTGATCGGGTTCTGGTTTGCCCGCAAGCCTCTGCTTGCCGCGATTTTCGACCCTTATGTGAAGGCGGCCAATTCTCTGCCGCGCGTCGTGCTTGCGCCAATCTTTGCACTGTGGCTCGGCCTCGGCATCTGGTCAAAGGTGGCGCTTGGCGTCTCGCTGGTCTTTTTCATCGTCTTCTTCAACGTCTACCAGGGCGTGAAGGAAGTGAACCAGACGGTACTCGCCAATGCGCGTATGCTCGGCATGAACGAGCGACAGCTTCTGCGCAATGTCTATCTGCCATCGGCGCTGTCTTGGATGTTCTCAAGCCTGCACACGGCCGTCGGCTTTGCCGTCGTCGGTGCGGTTGTCGGCGAATATCTCGGTTCGTCGGCGGGGCTTGGTTACCTGATTCATCAGGCGGAAGGCGTGTTCGACGTCACCGGCGTCTTTGCCGGAATGCTGGTGCTGACGGCATTCGTGCTGGTCATCGACTGGGGCGTATCCATCGTTGAAGCGCGCCTGCTTGTCTGGCGTCCGAAAGCTGCAGGTCACAACGGTTAAAAAGATTCAAGGAGGAAACCATGACGACAACGCGTAGAGATATATTGCTGGGCGCCGCAGCCTTCGGGCTTGCGGGTATAGCCTCGCGCCTTCCCGCCTATGCGCAGGATGCATCCGCAACGCCGGAAAAGCCGGAGCTGATGTTCGGTGTCGGTGGCAAGCCGCTCTTCTATTACCTTCCGCTCACCATTGCCGAGCGCAAGGGCTTCTTCGAGGAAGAAGGCATCAAGGCGACCATCAATGATTTCGGTGGCGGCGCAAAGTCCTTGCAGGCATTGATCGGCGGTTCGGTCGATGTGGTGACCGGCGCATACGAGCACACCATTCGCATGCAGAACAAGGGGCAGGACATCAAGGCCGTCTGCGAGCTTGGCCGCTTTCCGGGCATCTGTATCGGCGTGCGCAAGGACCTTGCCGGTGAAATCAAGACGATTGCCGATCTGAAGGGCCAGAATGTCGGCGTCACGGCGCCCGGCTCGTCTACCTCTCTGCTGCTGCAATATGCGCTCATCAAGAACGGCCTCTCCGAAGATGCTGCTTCGATCATCGGTGTCGGCGGTGGTGCAAGTGCTGTCGCAGCCATCAAGAAGGGCGAAATCGCCGCCCTCGTCCATCTCGATCCGGTCATCACGCGACTGGAAGTCGATGGCGACATCACGCTGCTACTCGATACACGCACCGAAGAAGGCACCCGCCAGCTTTTCGGTGGCACCAATCCAGCCGCGACCGTCTACGTGCAGCAGAGCTTCATCGATGCAAATCCGGTAACCACGCAGCGGGTCGTCAATGCTTTCGTCAAGTCACTGAACTGGATTCACAAGGCTTCTGCCGATGACGTGGCAGATGCTGTGCCGGAAGAATATCTGCTCGGCGACCGCGCGCTGTACAAGACCGGCTTCGAGAAGTCCCGCGCCATGTATTCCGAAAAGGGCCTGATCGCGGAAGACGGCTTCAAGAGCCTGTTCGAGATGCTGAAGGCGCTCGATCCGGAACTGGCAAGTGCGGATATCTCATTCGCGCAAACCTTCGATCCGCGCTTCGTGGAAGCTGCAAAAGTATAAATCCGCTTTGGGCAGGGTTGTGCCCTGCCCTTTGCATCTTCTTTATCAAAAGTTCAAAAGCGACTCTTGGCAAAGCGCTCCTGCAGCCATTGTGCGGCTGACCCCTGCCGTCGCCGCTTGTTCCAGATCAGCTCCAGCGCGACCGGATGCGCACCTTCGTCGAACTGCAGTTTCGGAATGACAAGCTCCGGCGCCAGCGGTGAGTCCTTCAAGATATGTTCTGGAATGAACGCCCAGCCGATCCCTCGCGTGAGGATTTGCAGGATGACCCAGTGGCTTTCCACCCACCAGACCTCGGCACCGACCCGCAAACGGCGGCTTTCTGCGGTGTCGCTGTGTTTACGGGCCATGATCTGGCGAAACGACCTCAAATCTTCCCAACTGACCGCAGTATGCGCCAGCGGATGCTCGCGCCCGCAGACCAGCACCAGAGGCACCCAGCCTATGGTATGGAAGCCAAGCTCATCAGGCATCTGCTCGGCGCGCCACATGACGCCGAGGTCCGCCCTTCCCTCCAGTACAAGCCCGCTTATCGCGGTTGAAGGCGGAAAGGTCAGTTCAAGCTCTACATGCGGAAACTCCTGTGCAAAGGCTGCAAACAGCGTCGCGATGGCCGGTTCGGGGTAAAGTTCGTCGATTGCAACCACGAGACGGCTTTCCACATGATCGCCGAAATTTCTGGCGACGGAAATCAGATGCTCCCGCCTTGCAAGCAGCAGCCGCGCTTCCGGCAACAGCCTTGCACCCGCCTCCGTCAACACAGGATTGCGGGATGCACGGCTGAACAGCTTGACGTCGAGATCGTCTTCCAGCGAGGAAACCAGCACGCTGACCGCAGACTGTGCCTTGCGCAAATATCGCGCGGCGGCGGAGAATGATCCGTGATCCGCAGAGGCCACAAAGGCCTCGAGTTGCTCCAGTTCGATACTCATCTATCGTAAATCCAGATAATATCTAACTTTTCTTATTGGCATAATAAGATAGAAGCACGCGCATTAACAACAGGGATTAAAGGAAATGCGCAGTTTTATGGACCGTGTCCGCCACGCAACGATGTTTGAAATCATCGGTCTGGCGATCTTCATACCCGGTTCCGCCTTCATTCTGGACAAGCCTGCAGCAGAGATGGGCGTCATCGGGGTTGTTTCGGCAACCACCGCAACCGTGTGGAATTTTCTGTTCAATCTGGGTTTTGACAAGGCGATGCTGCGCTTCACCGGCAGCGTCAACAAGAGCATGGCCGTCCGGGTTCTTCACGCGATCCTTTTCGAAGCCGGGTTGATCGTGCTTCTGATCCCGTTCATCGCCTGGTATCTGGGAATTTCGCTGGTGACCGCTCTTGTGATGGATATAGCGATTGTCGTCTTCTATCTGGTCTATGCGTTCGTGTTCAACATCGCATATGACAGGTTGTTCCCGCTGCCACTCGGGCAGACTGCAGAAGCGGTCTAGCATTTTGCAATAGCTATACTGCCGCGCCTTCGATACTGAATCCAAAGGCGGCATGTGTGTGCGAAAATGGTGATTTTCGAGTACCGGAGCGCAGTGTACTTAAGGTACATAAGCACCGGAACGGAGAAAAATCGCCATTTGCAGCCACACAGGGCGACTTTTGGAGCAGGCTCTCAACAGGGGGCGCGGCGCTTGCGGAGATTTGCCTGTCGCTGCTCCCAGGCGATGAGCAGCAAGCTTGCCAGCACGATCAGGAATGCACCGGCAAACACATTCGCGGCCGGAACTTCCGCCCATATGAGATAGCCGTAGATAAAGGCCCAGATCAGCCCGCTATATTCCACGGGCGCCAGCGCCGAGGCGGGTGCGTGGCGAAACCCTTCATAAAGAAGGAACTGGCCGAGGGTTGATACAAGCCCCAGACAGATCATCAAAAGCCAGCCGTTGAGATCGGGGTCCTGCCATGTCCACGGAAAGGACAGTGCACAGGCCAGGCCGAACAACAGGCTGGTCGCATACATCTGTGTCATCGTGGTTTCGCTGCGGCTGACAAGCCGGATCAGGATCGTGCTCCATGCCCAGCAGAAACCTGCCACGATACACATGGCGGCGGGAATAAGATTGGGCGAATGGGTCGGGTTCGCAGCAACCGTTACGCCGATGAAACCGATGGCGCAGGCGATCCATCTCCCCGGTCCGATCTTCTCCTTGAGGACGAGGATCGACAGGAACATGACCATGATCGGCGCGGAGAAATAAAGCGTCGTCAGTTCTGCCAGCTCGAGATGGCGGGCGGCATTGTAGAACAGCAGCCACGCGCCAAGCATAAGCGCGGCACGCAGAACCACGGTGTTGCGATAAGGGCTTCGGAAAATCGATGGATGACGGCGATAGCGTATCAGCACGCCGGTAATGAGCACGATCACCAGACTGCGCATGAACAATATCTGTGGCACCTGATAGGTCGCCACGAGCCATTTCACCATGGCATCCTGAAGGGCAAAACAGGCGTAACCGCCGCAGGCAAGCGCAATGCCTGCGAGCGGTCTTGAACTAACTGACCCGGTGTCCATGAATTCCTCGATCCGGCCCAGGAATCTCCGCTGCGGGAAGGGCCACGAACGCTGAATTTGCAGGACTGCAGCGCGTAAGCAAGAGGCTGATATATGACGATTGCAGACGGGAGTGCCAATGTAGCCGGAATGCAACAAATTGGGAGGCTAAAACACCAGGGATCGATGCGCCGCAGTTCCTGCCGTCACGCCATCAGCCACAGACCACGCGACGCTGTGCGCGCCACGAGTAATATCGCCTGCTGCAAAAATTCCGGGCACGGTTGTCGTCTTCAGTCCGTCTGTCTGTATCGTTCTGCCGAGCGGCAGTTCATCCATTGCGCAGCCGAACGTGTCGGCAATCTGGCTGTTCAGCCGATTGCGTGGTCCGATGTAAAGCGCATTGAGTGGGACCAGTCGCCCATCTTCAAGCTCGACCTCTGAAATGTCGCCCCCCTCGCCGTGCAATGCACTGACCGGGCTGTGTTCGATCTTCACGCCGCGCCGTTCCAGTTCTGCGAATGCCTCTGCATCCGGTTCCAGCCCTTTATCGATAAAGAAGGTTGTCGGTCCCCATTCCGAGATCAGCATGGCCTGATGCACCGACATGGGCGACAGATTGAGAACGCCGAGCTGACGGTCGCTGAATTCATAGCCGTGGCAATAAGGACAATGAATGACGGTATTGCCCCATCGTTCCGCGAGGCCGGGAATATCCGGCAGATCATCCGATATGCCGAAAGCAAAGATCAGTCTGCGTCCCTCAACAATCTCTCCGCTATCAAGTTCGATCGTAAAATTATCGATTTCGCCGCTACCCGAAACGGCCTTGCCTTGCGTGAAGGTCACGGTCGGATAGGCTTCGACCTGCGCCTTCGCCGTTTCCAGCATGGAGAGCGGGTTGCTGCCGTCCTGCGCAAAGAAACCATGCGAATGTTCGGCGAAACGGTTGCGCGGTTTTCCGGCGTCGATCACGCGGACAGATCGTCTGCCGCGCGCCAGATAGGTTGCCGCAGACAAGCCAGCGAAGCTGCCGCCGATGATGATTGCATCATGATGCATGATTGCTCTCCAGATCGAATGTTACGCCGCGCTCCAGCGCGCGTTGATGAAAATCCGCGCTCAGCATGGCAAGCGTGACCTCGCCAAAACGCCCCAGAAGAAGGTTTTCGGCGTCGTTAAATGCCTTGCTCAGCGAGGCGTTCACCGCCTGCTCCACAAGACAGCCCGGCATTTCCGTGCGGTTGCCCATGGCCAGAAGCGCCGGTTCCCCGATGGCTTCGTAAATGTCACGCAAGGTAACCTTGTTGAGGTCGCAGGCGATTTCCCACCCGCCGCCATGTCCCTTTTCCGAGCGAACATAGCCCTGCTCGCGCAGGCCACCCATGACGCGTCTCACGACGACCGGATTGGTGGTCATGGCTTTGGCAAGAACCTCAGACGTGACCGGTCCTTTATGTTCCGCCATGTGAAGAAGGACGTGCAGAACGCCCGATAATTTGCTGTCTCTTTTCATGTAACAATAAATGTTACGAGAATCGATAAATGTCAACACAACCGATGAAAAGCACCGGGTCAGATAAATGTGATCATTACGGAGTGGTTTGGATTATCTATAGATTTCAGGCTTGTAACGGCTGCCGAGACGGTAGCGGTTACCGGCGTAGATCAGCTTGTTGACGGTCGCCACCGTCTCGCCTGTCCATGTCCGGCGGTCCAGAAGCACACAGGCGATGCCATCGTCGAGACGCAACAGACGCGCAATTTCTGCGTCGGGTGTGATCGCTGAAATGACCTGTTCAACCTCGGTCATCGGTGTGCTTTTCTGAAGATAATCGTAGGTCGTGATCGCCCGAAAATCCTGCAGCTCATAATGCTGCACGAGGTTTGTATTGACGAAGCGCTCCTCAAGCTGCACCGGCACATCGTTTTCGAGATGTACGATCAGCGAATGGGCGATGGGAATGCTCCTTTGCAGTTCAAACGCATTGAGCAGTTCGGGCGTTGGTTCGATGATGTCGAGGGTGACGACTTCGGCGCGATGTTGCCCGCCGCGCGCCTTGATTTCATTGGCGATGTTGACGACTTCGATCAGCGTCGTTTCCGGCTTTGGAGGGGCAACGAAAGTGCCGACGCCCTGGATGCGCTTCAATATGCCCTGATCGGTCAGTTCCCGCAAAGCGCGGTTCACGGTCATGCGGGAAATGCCAAGCGCATCCACCAGCTCATGTTCCGAAGGCAGGCGGTGATTGCCCGGCCAGCGGCCGGAGCGGATATTGTCCAGCACCTGCGCCTTGACCTTCTCATAGAGCGGCCCGGCGGTTTCGGGCAGTTCGATGCCGGCGATATGATGGGGTTCCGATTTGTCGCCAGCGCCCATGGGTCACATCCCTGTCCGTATGATTGTTTTCAAACCGTCAGCCTCACCGGCTATCAGCCGGGCATAGGCCTCCGGGACTTCATCGAGCGGGATTTCCCGGTCGACAAGCTGCAGCAGCGGCGCCTCAAGATCGGGCAGAAGCTTTGCGATTTCATGCAGTTCGTCCTGATAGGCATGGCAGCCGATCAGACTGATCTCCCGCTCGACCAGAATGTTCGGATCAAGCTCGATCCTGCCATGGGATATGCCGACCAGTGCCAGCGAGCCGCCGCCGGAAAGCACGTTGAGCGTTGCCTTGAGGACGCCGATATTGCCGGTGGCATCAATCGCATAGCGGATTGGCTGGCCATCAAGTGCGGCTTCAATTGCAGCCTTGTCGAGTGGCACCTTGATTGCACCGGTGACTGTTGAAACAAGATTGGCGCGCTGGTCGTTGCGGTCGCAGACCAGTACGGGACCGTCATGCAGGCGGGAGAGAAGAAGCGCTGCAAGCCCGCCGATTGGCCCGCAACCCACAACGAGAACCGCTTCGCCCGACGGCACGCGCTGCTTGCGGATGGCGTGCAGCGCCACCGAAAGCGGCTCGCCCATGGCGGCGACCGCCGGGTTGATGGCCGAATCGTAATGAACGAGGAGCCGCGCGGGAAGTGCTGTCTCCTCGGCAAAACCGCCATCACAGACTTCGCCGAAAAAGCCGAGCGTTTCACAGACATTGTGTCTGCCGCTTTTGCAGGACGGGCATTTGCCACACCAGTAGCGGGAGTCAGCGATCACCGTATCGCCGGGTTTGAAACCGGTCACGCCAGCGCCGATCTCGGTCACGACGCCAGCAAATTCGTGACCGGCGACCGAAGGTGACCGGCTGATCCATTGTCCGGTCATGAAATTATGCAGATCGGAGCCACAGATACCGGCAGCCGATACTTTCAGCCGGACCCAGCCCGGCTCAGGCCGCGACGACGGGTCGATTGTCTCGACCCGCAAGTCCTTCGCCGCATAAAGCCGAACAGCCTTCATCGTCAGCCTCCCCGGCTTTTCTCAGAGGTAATCCTTGCGGATTTCCGACACGGCGTTCTCGTGCGAGGAGAAGCCTTCATAACGCGCCAGCGTGCGGGCGTGCTTTGCAAATTCCGGATAGGCGGATGCCGTCACATAGCCGATGGACGAACGCTTGACGAAATCCGTCACCGAAAGCGGGCCATAGGTGCGCGCCCAACGGCTGGTCGGCAGCACGGCGTTCGGGCCAAGGCCGAAATTACCGATGACGACCGGCGTGTGCGGTCCCATCAGGATTTCGGCAGCTTCGGTGATGTGGCCGAGATGCGCGAACGGATCGGTCGAGAGAAGCTCCAGATGTTCCGGCGCATAATCGTTGATGAACTTGTAGCTGTCTTCCACGGAAGACGTCAGGACGATGCCGCCATATTTGCCGGTAAGCACGGTCTTGGAGAAGCCGACGCGCTGTTCGGTCATGCGTGCCCAGTGGTCCGGCAATGCGGCCAGCGCTTCTTCCGCGACGCGGCGGCTGTGCGTAACGAGCCATGCCGATGAATCCGGACCATGTTCCGCCTCGATCAGCAGGTCGAGCGCCGCAAGTCCGCCCTTCACCGTATCGTCGGCGAAAATGACTGCTTCCGAAGGACCGGCAGGCAGGCCGGGATCGATGACGCCGCCAAGCAGGCGCTTGGCTGCGACCACCCATGGGCTGCCGGGGCCGACGATTTTGAGCGCCGGTTTCACCGTTTCCGTGCCATAGGCGACGGCAGCGACAGCCTGTGCGCCACCGACCTTATAGACGGTTTCCACACCGGCAAGGCGCGCGGCTACAAGTGTTGCGGCATCGACGGAACCGTCCGGCGTGGGCGGAGTGACGATGGCAAGATCAGGCACGCCAGCAACCACAGCCGGAACGGCGGTCATCATGGTGACGGACGGAAATGCGCCCTTGCCACGCGGAATATAGAGCGCGACGGAACGGATCGGGGTGAAACGGTCGCCCGCAAAGGCGCCGGGACGCATTTCCTTCAGCCACATGGCCTCCGGCTTCTGCTCCTCATGGAAATGGCGAATATTATCGATGCCGAACTGGATGGCCTCGATCACGTCCTTTTCCACCTTGTCGAAAGCGGCATCGAACTCGGCTTCCGTGGCCTTGATATTGGCCGGATCGACTTCCGCCTTGTCGAGATCGCGTGCAAAGCGGACAAGCGCCGCATCGCCTTCGGTGCGAACGGCCTCGATGATCGGCTTCACCTTCTCGATAAAGCCCGACAGATCGGTTTCCGAGCGCTTGAGAAGTTCGGCGCGCGCTGCGTCGTCCAGTTTAGCCAGTTCGTGAAAAGAAACATCGGACATGATCGGCTCCTTGCTGGTTGCGGTGGTGGCGCAACCGGTCATTTCGATTTGAGGAAGATGTCGAGCCCGACCAGCCGGTCGAGCAGGAAGATGGCGGCAGCGGCACAGGCAATGAAGACAACCGAGATGGCCGCGAGGTCAGGCGTGATGATGGACCGGATCGAATTGTAGATCTGTACCGGCAGCGTCACGATACGCGCATCGACCAGAAGCAGGCTGACCAGAAATTCGTTCAGCGCCAGAATGAACATCAGAAGCGAGCCGCTGATGACGCCCGGCACGACGACCGGCAGCGTGACGAAGAAGAAGGTCGAGATCGGTCCTGCCCCGCAATTGGCGGCGGCAAGTTCCAGATCGGCATCGAGATTGGCGGCACTTGCCGTCACGGCCCAGATCATGAAAGGCAGATTGATGACACAGGCCGCAATCCCTACCGGCCAGAGCTGGCCCAGAATGCCAGCCTGACCGAAGATCAGCATGAGGCCAATGCCGGAACCGATCAGCGGAATGGTGAAGGGCAGCAGCAGATAAATCTGGATCGTCTTTTCAAACCGCACCGCATATTTCGCCAGCGCTATGCCAGCAAGCGTTCCGACCGGAATGGCGACGATAGTGCAGATAAAGGAGACATAGAGCGAGCGCAGGAATGCATCCCAGAGATCGCTCGTTCCGGCGATCTTCTGATACCATTTGAGCGAAAACCCTTCCGGCGGAAAGGTAATCATGTTGCCGGATGTGAACGACGCCCCAAGCACAACGATGGTCGGTGCGGAAAGCAGCACGAGAACGGCAATCACAAACGTCCATATGACGATGGATTTCGACAGTGGCGAGGTCATTTGCGCGTCCTCCCCATGGCAAGCGTGCCTGCCCCGAACAGCGTGAACACAATCCCGACGAGGATGGAACCTACGCCGACCAGAAGCAGTGCGAGCGTCGCACCGAGCCCCTGATCGGATGTGCGGAAGAACTGGTCGTAGATCGCATTGGCGATGAAATCCTGCGATCCGCCGCCTAAGATTGCCGGTACGGCAAAATCGGTGAGTGACAGCGTCATAACCACCAGTCCCGCGCCGATCAGGCCCGGACGGGCCATGGGCAGGACGACATGGGCGAAGGTCCGCAGCCAGTTTGCACCAAGCGAGCTTGCCGCCGCTTCCATTTCTTCCGGAATAGCGGTCAGCGCCGGTGCGAGCATCAGCACTGCGAATGGCAACATATATTGAATGAGACCGAACAGAACTGCCGGATAATTATAGAGGAGCCGCATCGGTGCGATACCGACAAGGCCAAGCGCCTCGTTCACCATGCCTTGATTGCCGAGAATGATGAGCCAGCCATAGGCGCGTACCACCTGACCGATGAAGAACGGCAGAAACAGCGCGATCAGCAGGAATTTGCGCAAAGCGGCCGATGGCGTGCGCACCATGAGATAGGCATAGGGAAAGGCCAGAACGAGCGTGAACGCGGTCACGACAAGCGAGCCGGACAGGCTGCGCCATGCCACGGTTGCGAACAGACTTTCCGTCAGCGCGCGCTTGTAGTTGGCGAGCGTGTAATAGTCCGACATCAGGAATGTGGAGGTGTCGAGCGTGCGAAGACTGGTATCGCCAATCTGGATCAGGCCCAGCACCAGCAGCCCGACCAGAGCAATCGCCGGAAACAGCATCAGATAAGGCACGGCGCGATTGAACCGCGCTGGCCACAAAAAGGCTGCGATTGCTTCCAGCGCGTCCATGATGCGCCAGACAACCGGATAGGCAGTGCGTGCCGCTCGCATGTTTCAATTCCTGAGTATTGGTATTTCGGGCATGGGGATCGCCCTTTCGGGCGACCCGTCTTGTTTTTATGGAGCTTGATCAGCCCTGCATGATGGCCTTGAACTTCGAGAACCATTCGCTCTCGTTTTCCACCTGCACCTTTGCTGAAATGCGGATGAGGTGTTTGAAATCCTCATCCTTGGTCGGATAGGCCGGATCATCCACAAGGTCTGCGGGTGGCGTCAGGCCCGGCACGACGCCCGGCAGGCCAAGGCCGTCGAGCCAGACCTGCTGCGCATCCTTGGTAAGCGCAAAGTTGATATATTCCTTGGCCCAGTAAAGCTCGTTCTCCGGCAGGCCCTTTGGAATCCATAGACCATCGGTGTCGAACTTCGCGCCCTCTTCCGGAACGGTCCAGTCGATCTTGACGCCGTTCTTCTGGGCTTCGCGCGCATTGGTGGAAATGGTGCAGGCCAGATCGATTTCGCCCTTCTGGAACCAGGTGGTGAAATCCGGGTCTTCTCCGAGAAGCGGCTGCTGCTGCTTCACCTTGGTGATGAAATCCCATGCGGGCTGCATATTGCCCGGAATGTCTTCCAGCTTGCCGCCACCGGCAACCTGCGCCGGGAAGTGGAAGCCGATACCGTCGTTGTAAAGCGCGATGCGGCCCTTGAACTTCGGATCGAGCAGAGCATGCCACGACTTCGGCGGGCCATCCGGGAATGCTTCCGGGCGATAAGCCAGCACATAGACATAGCCATAGGTATTGACGATCGGATAACCGTCGAGGCCGACCGGCTTGGCAAGATCGGTGGTGTTCTTGAGGTTCGACAGGTCCGACAGGTCTTCCGTCACGCCACGCAATGCCGATTTGGTTGCATTGGTGGTCGTATCCCAGTTGACGTGGATCGGTGGAACACGCTTTTGCGCGACCGCAGCCCAGAGCTTCGGCTGGATTTCGTTGTCTTCCGTCAGGTCGTGGCGGATGGAAATGCCGGTCTTGGAGGTAAACGGATCGGATACACCAGCTTTCAGCGCGTCCACCCAGCTACCACCCCAGGCGCGCACGATCAGTTCCTTCGGCTTGGCCGGTTCTTCAGCAAATGCGCGCGACAGGCCGAGCGATGTCGTGCTGGCTGCAGCGGCAAAAGCGCCTGCGCTCTGCAGGAAGCGGCGGCGGTCGAGTATCAGAAAAGGCTTCTTCAGATTGCTCATTTTGTTCTCCTCTGGAGTTTCCCCGTAACGTGTTAGTTCATGTGGCAAAGACGATGAGATCGCGGGCGTTCCAGCCAAGATGCACGGTTTCGCCTTCTGCAAACTGGCTGTGGCCGATAGGGTCGTGATCGAAGACGCGCATCAACACGTCTCCCAAGGCAGGAACCCGCAGTTCATAGACGATGCGTTCGCCCTCGAAGATCGCATCGGTAACGATGCCTTCAAGCACGGTATCGAGTTCTGCATGCGCTGCGGCGCTGCCGCCGATGCGGATCTGTTCGGCGCGGATTGCGCACGAGACATTTGCGCCGGCGGCAACCGGTCCGTGCCCCTCGCCTGCCATGCCTACGAGAGCCGTTCCCGCGTCGACCCGCACGAGATTGCCGTCGAACGAAGATACCTTGCCGGAAATGAAATTGGTGACGCCGATGAAGTTCGCCACAAAGGCGTTGGACGGGTTGCGATAGGTTTCGGATGGCTGCGCCATCTGCTGGATTTCACCGCCATCCATGACGATGATTTCGTCAGATACGACGAGCGCTTCACGCTGGTCGTGGGTGACATTGATGGTCGTGACGCCAAGCTCCCGCTGGATACGGCGGAATTCGAGCTGCATTTCCTCGCGCAGCTTGCGGTCAAGCGCTGCCAGAGGTTCGTCGAGCAGAAGCAGGTCCGGTTCGAAAACGAGGGCGCGCGCGATGGCCACGCGCTGCTGCTGGCCACCGGACAGCTCGTGCACACGCCGCCCGCCAAGGCCGTTGAGGCGAACGAGGTCGAGATAGCGTTCCACCCGCTCGGGGATGGAACGCGCATCGAAGCGGCGCATTTTCAGCGGAAACGCGACGTTTTCGGCCGCCGTCATATGCGGGAAAAGCGCGAGTTTCTGGAAAACCATGCCGATGGAGCGCTTGTGCGGCGGCACGGCGCTGACAGCTTCATCGTTGATGAAGATTTCGCCGATGCTGGGTTTCTGGAAACCGGCAATGAGACGGAGTAGCGTCGTCTTGCCGGAACCCGATGGCCCGAGAATGGTCAGAAAACGGCCTTTGGCGAGATCGAAAGATGCCGCACGCACGGCATGGAAGCCGTTATAGATCATGCTGACATTGTTGACCGATACGGCAGCCGGTCCGTTGGAGACTTTACGGCCAGTTCCGGTTTCGGTTGTATTCATCGCTGTTTCCCATTTCAGTCAAAGCACCGGAAGGAGCTTTATGAAGTTATTTCAATGTCATTTCGCAATCTGCTGATGTTTCCCTTGAGAATATCAGATTGATGCGAGATAGCCGCCGTCGATCGGGATCACCTGCCCCGTGACATAGGACGATGCGGCGCTTGCCAGAAACACCACGGCGCCCGCAACATCTTCCATTGCGCCGAAACGCCCCTGCGGAATTTTGGCCAACATCGCCTTCTGCCAGTCGTCGTTTTCGTAAAACACGTCGGTCATGGCAGTGCGGAAATAGCCCGGCGCAATGCCGTTGACGCGAATGCCGGAAGGCGCCCATTCGGTCGCCAGAGCGTGTGTCATGCCCATGAGGCCGGATTTGGAAGAACCATAGGGAGCG
The DNA here is from genome assembly GCF_902825325.1 of Brucella tritici. Taxonomy (GTDB): domain Bacteria; phylum Pseudomonadota; class Alphaproteobacteria; order Rhizobiales; family Rhizobiaceae; genus Brucella. The sequence goes on from NZ_CADEAR010000001.1 coordinate 154,032, forward strand.
GCGGTCGGCACGCCGATATAGGAGGTCAGCGAGCACAGATTGATGATCGCCCCACCCTTTCCGCTGTCGGTCATGTGGCGGGCAGCGGCCTGCGCGCAGAAGAACGCGCCTTTGAGATTGGTCGCCACGATACGATCCCAGAGCGCTTCGTCCACATCGAGCGAGGGACGGATTTCTTCATAACCTGCATTGTTGACGAGAATATCGAGGCCGCCGAAAGCTTCTGCTGCGTGTGCAACGGCGGCGCCGCAGGCAGCGACATCGCGTACATCGAGCGAAAGGGATGTTGAGGCGCGGCCATGAGCGGCGATACGGGATTCCGTGTCGGAGAGGTCGTCGGACTTGCGCGCTGTAATGGCGACATCGGCACCAGCCGAGGCGAGTGCTTCGGCAATGGCCTGTCCCAGTCCCCGGCTCGCACCGGTAACCAGCGCTTTACGCCCGCTAAGGTCGAAAAGCGATAAAACCTGCATCATGTTCCCCTGCGGACCTTTGGCAAAACAATATTGTTGCCCGAACTTCTACTTGTTCTGGCCCTAATGTTTAGCAATTTTTTGTGGTCTCCCCAGCATAGGACCATCTTTTTCATAACTTGTCTATACATATATATACAAAATTGGATTTTAGTCTTAGAACTTCTCTCCAAACGGCGCACGTCATGCGAAACGCTGCACTGGAGGAGAACGTGGATGGCACAGGAAAAAGCCCGGCTTGGCGATCTGATTCGGCCTGAAATTCGCTGCCTTAACCCCTATAATGCTGGTCTCACCATTGCCGAGGTGGAAGCGCGTTATCACCCTCCGTCGATTGCAAAACTGGGCTCCAACGAAAACCCGCTCGGACCTTCGCCGAAGGTAAAGGCCCTCTTTTCCGGTGCCCATGATCTGCTGCGGCTCTACCCTGATCCATCTGGACGCGAACTGACGCGGGAAATCGCGACTGAGTTCGATTGGCCGCAAGATTGCATCATTCTAGGCAACGGATCGGAAGACCTGATCGGCGTTATCTGCCGGACGGTTTTGCGGCCCGGCGAGCGGGTGGTCACACTTTACCCGTCCTTTCCGCTGCACGAGGACTATGCAACGACAATGGGTGCGACCGTCGAACGGGTTGAAGTGACGCCGTCGCTTGAGGTCGATATCGATGCGCTGGTGGCTGCGACTGCAACGGCTCCACGTCTCGTGATATTCGCAAATCCGCTCAATCCGGTCGGAACATGGCTGACACCGGAAGCTTTGCAGCGCGTTATCGAGGCTGTTCCGCCAGAAACGTTGCTGGTTGTTGACGAAGCCTATGCGGAATATGCGACTGGTGAGGATTATCCGTCTGCCGCCACACTTCTCCGCAACAGCGGTCTCAACTGGGTGGCGCTGCGCACTTTTTCAAAGGCTTATGGGTTGGCCGGAGCCCGTCTCGGGTTCGGGCTTGTCAGCGACCCGGAATTGCGCGGGTTTCTGGATCGTGCCCGCACGCCTTTCAACGCCAATGGCATTGCGCAGGCAGCGGGACTGGTTGCACGCCGCGACAAAGACCATCTGGCAAAGGGGATTGCGCTAGCGCTTCGTGAACGGGAGCGTCTGGCCGGCTTCCTGAGCGAGCGGCAAATCCGTGTCGCCCGCTCCAAAGGGAATTTTCTGTTCATCGATGTGAAGTCGGATTCCGTTGCGTTGGCCGAAAAGCTCCTGCGGGCCGGCGTTATCGTGAAGCCCTGGAAGCAGGAAGGCTATACGACTTTTATCCGCGTCAGCGTGGGTGCCCCGGAAGAGAACGATCTTTTCATGCGCTCTTTCGAAAAGGCCATGGGGCTGGCGTAAATTTGAAAGCAGGTTTCGGGAGGCTCGCTCCTGATCTCGTGCTAGAAAGGTCGCATGAGAGATCTTTTCGACCAGATTGAACCGCGTGAAATCCTGGCACCTGGAGCCTTGCTTTTGCGCGGCTTTGCACTTCCGAGCGAGGCCGCTGTTTTGAAAGCGGTGGCGGATGTTTCCGCCGCCGCGCCTTTCCGTCACATGACGACCCCTGGGGGGTATCGCATGTCGGTCGCGATGACGAATTGCGGAGAATTCGGCTGGGTCACGGACCGGACCGGCTATCGTTACAGTACCGACGACCCGGAAACCGGCCTGCCCTGGCCTGCGATGCCGGATGCGTTTCGCGCACTTGCCCAAAGTGCTGCCAGCGAGGCCGGTTATCCCGATTTTGTGCCGGATGCCTGTCTCATCAATCGTTATGAACTGGGCGCGAAACTTTCATTACATCAGGACAAGGATGAACAGGATTTCAGTAATCCGATCGTTTCCGTGTCGCTTGGTCTGCCCGCGACTTTCCAGTTCGGCGGGTTGAAGCGAACCGACCCAATTGCGAAATATATCCTGCATCACGGTGACGTGGTTGTGTGGGGTGGACCGTCACGTCTCTTCTATCATGGCATACTCGCCCTGAAGCGTGGCGAGGATGAAAAACTGGGTCCGTTTCGCCTTAATTTGACATTCAGAAAATCGCGCTGACAGTTGCCAAACGCGATTTTCGGAGCGGAAAAGCGACAGAAATCGCCTTTTAATTGTGGCGAACGACCGTTCTTTTTGCGGCAATTTTGTGGCGGATAGCGTTTTTAGTTAAACGCCCCGCCATCGCTTTTGCTCTCCGGACGCTCCTTCGCAACCTTGTCGCGGTAGCCGCTCGCCCTGTAGGCAGCAATCGGTTCGATGGCTCCGCCAGTGCGGCGGCGCGCTTCCGCAAGGATCGGTTCGACATCGGTTCGATAGGCGCGTTTGAGCGTATCGGATGCCATCAGCGCATCGTTTTCCTGCTGGTAGGTTTCCAGCGCTTCGCGATCCACCAGAAGCGCCTGCGCATAGGCGCGGCGGATTTCATTGGCGGAAGAGATCAGGCTTTCCAGCGGATCGGTCACATTATGCGACTGATCGATCATATGGGCCGGGTGGAAGTCCGCCACGCCGCGATATTCCGCATCGACCAACTCATTGAAAACAAGGAACAATCGATACGGATCAATGGAGCCGGCGTCGAGATCGTCATCGCCATATTTGCTGTCGTTGAAATGGAATCCGCCGAGTTTCCCGAACTGGATCAGCCGCGCGACGATCATTTCAATATTAGTGTTGGGCGCATGATGGCCGAGATCGACCAGACATTGCGCCTTCGGACCAAGTGTCGAGGCGATGAGATAATTGGTGCCCCAGTCCTGAACCACCGTCGAGTAGAAGGCCGGTTCATACATCTTGTGTTCGGAGAACAGGCGCCAGTCGTCGGGCAATGCGTGATAGATTTCGCCCATGGAAGCCAGATAGCGCTCAAAGGCGCGGGTGAAATTCTGCTGGCCCGGAAAGTTGGAGCCATCGCTCAGCCATACGGTCAAGGCCTTGGAACCTATGGCTTTTCCGATTTCGATGCATTCGATATTGTGCTCGACGGCCTGCGCCCGCACTGCCGGATCGACATGGGTAAGCGATCCGAATTTGTAGGAAAGCTTCTGGTCTGCGCCGTTGGCAAATGTATTGGAGTTCATGGCGTCGAAGCCGAGACCAAGCGCTTGCGCATGGGCTTTAAGCTTCTTCGGATCGGCCTTGTCCCATGGAATATGCAGGGAAACATTCGGTGTGGCACGGCAAAGCTCGTTGATGACGGCGCAATCGTCGAGCTTGTCGAAAATGCCGCGCGGTTCACCCCTTCCCGGAAAGCGCCCGAAACGGGTGCCGCCCGTGCCGGTACCCCATGATGGAACGGCGACGAAATAGGATGCCACCTTGTCTGTAATCGTGTCGATCTCGATGCCATGGCGCAAAAGCTGTTCGCCGAGCGCCTGATAATCGCTCTTCAATGCATTATCGAAACCGGAATTATGCTCGGCGATGAAATCTGCCGCAATGCGTTGCTCGGACATGGTTCCTCCCAGAATGTCCAGATTATACGATCAGCGCGGAAAGCTCTGCTGGTTTCCGGCGTCGACATTGATGATGTTGCCGGTCGACTTTGCCGAAGCATCGCTTGCAAGGAAGTAGATGGCCTCTGCTATGTCTTCGGGGAAGACATTCAGCTTCAGCATGGAGCGCTTGCGATAATGTTCCTCAAGTTCGGAAACATCAATCTTCGAGGATGCAGCACGCTGTTCACGCCATTCGCCGTCCCAGATCTTGGAACCGCGCAAAACCGCATCAGGGTTGACCACATTGACGCGAATACCTGCATCGGCACCTTCCAGCGCCAGACAACGCGCCAGATGGATTTCCGCAGCCTTTGCAGCGCAATAGGCCGAAGCATTGGGCGAAGCTGCAAGCCCGTTCTTCGAGGCGACAAATACCACATTGCCGCCGATTTTCTGGCGGCGGAACAGACGGAATGCCTCACGTGATACGAGGAAATAGCCGGTCGCCAGAATGTCGATATTACGATTCCACATGGAGAGTTCGGTGGTTTCCACCGGCGCGGATGATGCAATTCCGGCGTTGGAAACCAGAATATCGATGCCGCCCAGCTCGACACTGGCTTCAACAAAGGCATTGGCCACGCCTTTTTCATCGGTCACGTTCAGTTCCACGCTGCGCACCTGATCGGTGCCGAAACGCCTAACGAGATTCTCGTGAGCGGTTTTGAGCGATCCTTCATCAATATCCGCCAGAACCACGCAAGCGCCCTCGCCTGCCAGCCGTTCCGCTGTGGCAAAGCCGATGCCGCCAGCACCGCCGGTAATGAATGCAATGCGCCCCGCGAGACTCTTCGGCTTTGGCATGCGCTGCAGCTTGGCTTCTTCAAGCAGCCAATATTCGATATCGAAGGCTTCCTGTTCAGGCAGGCCCTGATATTCCGATACGCCGGATGCACCGCGCATCACATTGATAGCGTTCACATAAAACTCACCAGCGATGCGCGCAGTCGCCTTGTCGCGCGCGAAGGACAGCATGCCGACACCGGGGATCAGGAAAATCACCGGATTGGGATCGCGCATCTTCGGCGAATTGTCATGCTTGCACGCCTCGTAATAGCGCTTGTAATCGGCGCGATAGGCTTCCAGTGCACCCTCAAGTCCGGCAACCACGGCGTTGATATCGGGCTTGGCCGGATCGAAATTAACGACCAGCGGACGGATTTTGGTGCGCAGGAAATGGTCCGGGCAGGAGGTGCCGAGTGCCGCGAGCGGATGCAGCTCTTTCGAGTTCACGAATTCCAGCACGGCATCCTGATCATCGAAATGACCGAGCTTGCGCTCATCCTTGCCGATCAGTCCGCGAATTTCCGGCATCAGCCGCGCTGCAATGGCGCGGCGCTCGGAAACTGGGAGGCTCTGCGCGACAGCACCGCCGAAAGCAGGCTTGCCTGCCGTCTTCTGGTCCAGCCATTCAATGGCCTTGTTGATGATGGCGAGCGTGGTTTCGTAACAAGTTTTCGCATCATTGGCCCAGGTGAAAAGCCCATGACTTTCAAGGACAACACCCTTAGCGTTAGGGTTTGACTTCACGAAGGCTTCAAGGTCGAGACCAAGCTGGAAACCGGGACGACGCCACGGCAGCCAGCCGATCTCATCGCCGAAAACCTCGGCCGTCAGTTCACGGGAGTTTTTGGAGGCGGCGATTGCGATGATCGCATCGGGATGCATGTGGTCCACATGCTTGAAAGCGACAAATCCATGCAGCGGCGTATCAATGGAAGCGGCGCGCGGGTTGAGATTGAAGGTGCAGTGCGGCAGGAAACCGACCATGCGGTCCTCGTCCTCGACACCCTTATAGATGCCTTTCAGCGTGTCGAGCTTGTCCTGATAAAGCGTGGCGAAGCCGTCGAGCTTGATCGTGCCGACATCGCCGCCCGATCCCTTGACCCAGAGAACCTGAACCTTTTCGCCGGTCAGCGGGTCGGCTTCCTCGACCTTTGCAGACGTGTTGCCACCGCCGTAATTGGTGATGCGCTTGTCGGAACCGAGCAGATTGGAGCGGTAAAGCAGCTTGCCGGGTTCATCCATCGTTGCCGCCTTAGCGTCATCCCATCGGTTTTCGAGAAGCCTGCTTTGGGCCACCATGTCATCCTCCCAAGTCTGTTATGGTCAACCGCAATCCGCATATCCGTCCCATGCAAAAGCGATCATGTTGCGGCAGATATGACGTATCAAACGAATTGCTGTCAATCACAAACGATCATAATCAATCATTAATATGATTATTGTGCACCTTTGTGATTGTTTGTGATTGACAGGCGCGACATTTATGCCCGATACAAAGACAAGGAGGAGCCATGCACGAAAGAGAGCGCCACCGTATCATCCTGAGTGCTGTTCAGGAAAAGCCGGTGATTACCATTCAGGATCTGGTGGAACTGACGGAGGCGTCGGAAGCGACACTTCGCCGGGATATTGCGTCGCTCCATATGCAGGGCAGGATCAAGCGCGTGCGCGGTGGTGCAGAGGCTATTCATCCGCCGCAGTTCGGCAATCTTGCGGGCCGTCCTTTCAAGGTTTCGGAATCGGAAAATGCAGATCGCAAGCGCGCAATAGCTCGTGAAGCGGTTGCGCTGTGCGAGGAAGGCGACAGCATCATCATCAATGGCGGGTCCACGGCTTTCCAGATGGTGCATTATCTTGCTCCGCGCCGCCTTCAGGTGCTGACTAATTCGTTTGCCATTGCTGAACATCTTCTGCGCCAGTCGAAAAGCACGGTGATTGTGCCAGGCGGCGCGATCTATCGCGACCAGAGCCTTATCCTGTCGCCTTTCGACAATGACGTTATTCGCAATTTCTACGGACGGCGCATGTTCATGGGCTGTCAGGGGATCAGCCCGCTTGGCGTCATGGAATCCGATGCGCTGATTATCCAGAGCGAACAGAAACTGATGGGCCAGGCGGACGAGCTTGTCCTGATGGTCGATTCAACCAAATTCACACGCCGTTCCAGTCTCATCCTTTGCCCTCTCGACCGGGTCAGCACGCTGATCACCGATGACGGCATTTCGGACGAAGCGCGGCGCATGGTGGAAAATGCGGGTATCCGGCTCATCGTGGCGCAGGTCTCCGCAAATGCTGGCAAGGGCGACCCACGGGAGGAATCCGCCGAGGTGGCCTGAGCCGGAACAAGCGAAACATATGTCTTTATACTGGGAGGAACGAGACATGAAACTTTTCAAGAAACTCGCATTAGGCACTGCGCTGGCTGTCGCCTTCATGGCTGCCCAAGCGCAGGCCGCCGATATGAAGATCGGGCTTGTCGCAAAATCGCTCGGTAACGGCTTCTTCGAAGCCGCCAACAAGGGCGCGCAGGAAGCTGCCAAGGAACTTGGCGGCGTAGAAGTCATCTATACCGGCCCGACCACCACGACGGCGGAAGGTCAGATCGAGGTCATCAATTCCCTGATCGCGCAGGGTGTGGACGCCATCGCCATTTCGGCCAACGACCCGGATGCTGTCGTCCCTGCCCTGAAGAAGGCCGCACAGCGCGGTATCAAGGTGATCTCGTGGGATTCGGGCGTCGCACCTGAAGGTCGTATCGTCCACCTCAACCCGTCTTCCAACGAACTGATCGGCAAGATGTGCCTCAAGCTCGCAGCCGATCACCTGCCGGATGGCAAGGGCGATTTCGCGATCCTGTCTGCTACCACCACTTCGACCAACCAGAATATCTGGATCGGCGAGATGAAAAAGCAGCTCAAGGATTTTCCGGGCCTCAATCTGGTGACGACCGTTTATGGTGACGACCTGGCCGACAAGAGCTACCGCGAAGCGCAAGGCCTGCTGACTTCAAATCCGAATGTGAAGGTCATCGTGGCACCGACGACCGTTGGCGTTCTCGCTGCCTCGCAGGCCGTGAAGGATGCAGGCAAGATTGGTGATGTCTATGTGACCGGCCTTGGTCTTCCGTCCGAAATGGCCGGCGCCATCAAGTCGGGCGCAACCAAGGAATTCGCTATCTGGAACCCGATCGACCTTGGCTATTCGGCAACCCAGATTGCCTATCATCTCGTAAAGGGTGATGCCGATGGCAAGCCGGGCTCGGAAATCGAAGCCGGGCGCATGGGCAAGATCAAGATTGGTGACAATGGCGAAGCCGCAATGAGCGATCCATTCGTCTATGACGCGTCGAATATCGACGAATTCTCCAAGGTCTTCTGATCGGTAAGCGCGTCCCGAAAAGTGGAAACCGGTTTTCGGAAAAGATGCGCGTCCAAAAAAGCGGCATTGGATATGCAACCCCCAATGCCGCCTATCGTTTTCCAAAACCGACTTCAGGTATCTGCGATGAATGCAGCCTTTCAATCCAGCGGCCCATCCGGCGGAGAGCCGACGCTTGCCGCCACGGATCAGCCCATTCTGGAAATGCGCGGCATAGCCAAGACGTTTCCGGGGGTGCGTGCGCTCGATGACGTGAACATCGCGCTTTATCCCGGCAAGGTGACGGCCCTGATCGGAGAGAATGGCGCTGGCAAGTCCACGCTTGTGAAAATCCTGACTGGCATCTACCAGCCCGATGAAGGCGAAATCCTTATCGACGGCAAGCCGGTGCATTTTGCAACCGCACAGGATGCGACCGATCACGGCGTAACGGCCATTCATCAGGAAACCGTGCTTTTCGACGAATTGTCGGTGGGCGAAAACATTTATCTCGGCCATGCGCCTCGCACGAGGTTCGGCTTCGTCAACTGGAAGGCTGTCTATGCCCGTTCGCAGGCCTTGCTGTCCTCGCTGGAAACAACGGTCGATGCGCGCATCAAGTTGAAGGAACTGTCCATCGCCCAGCGCCATCTGGTCGCCATTGCCCGCGCGCTGTCGGTGGATTCGCGCATCGTCATCATGGACGAGCCGACTGCAGCCCTGTCGCGCAAGGAAGTGGACGACCTGTTTCGCATCGTGGCGCGCTTGAAAGCACAGGGCAAAGCCATCCTGTTCATCAGCCACAAATTCGATGAAGTCTACGAAATCGCCGATAATTATGCGGTTTTCCGCGACGGGCACGCCGTCGGACATGGCACGCTTGCCGATACGCGGCAGAACGATATTGTGCGCATGATGGTCGGGCGGTCTGTCGAACAGGCTTTCCCCAAGCAGGATGTCGCCATCGGCAAGCCGGTGCTCAAGGTCGAAGATTATTCGCATCCAACCGAATTTCGCGACATTTCCTTTGAGCTGCGCAAGGGTGAGATCCTTGGCGTCTACGGTCTTGTCGGCGCTGGACGTTCGGAATTCGCACAATCGCTGTTCGGCATTACCAGGCCTTCCCATGGCCGCGTGACGCTCGAAGATCGCGAGATCAGCATTCACCGCCCCGGCGATGCGGTGGCGCATGGCATCGTCTATGTGCCGGAAGAGCGTGGGCGCCACGGCGCCGTGCTGCAACTGCCGATCTTCCAGAATGTATCGCTGCCGTCGCTCGCCCGCACTTCGCGCAATGGCTTTCTGCGCATGGCGGAAGAACTGGCATTGGCGCGCAAATATGCCGAGCGTTTTGACCTGCGCGCAGCAGCGCTTTCGGTCCCTGTAGGCACCCTTTCCGGCGGCAACCAGCAGAAGGTCGTCATCGGCAAGTGGCTTGCCACCAAGCCGAAGGTCATCATTCTCGACGAACCGACCAAGGGCATCGATATCGGTTCCAAGGCTGCGGTTCACGCCTTTATCAGCGAACTCGCCGCCGAGGGGCTCAGCATCATCCTGATCTCGTCGGAACTGCCGGAAATCATCGGCATGTCTGACCGCGTGATGGTCATGCGCGAAGGGCTGATGGAAGGCGTCTTCGAGCGCGCCAACCTCGATGCGGAAGTGTTGGTGCGCGCCGCCACTGGAAACACGGAGTAGATGATGAAACAGTTGCTCAAGCAGCGCGAACTCCTGCTCCTTGTCATTATCGCTCTTCTGGTGGGGCTGTTCGCAAGCCGCGCTCCGGGCTTTGCCAGCGTGCATAATCTGGCGAATATTTTCAACGATACGTCCATCCTCATCATTATCGCACTTGGACAGATGGCGGTCATCCTGACCAAGTCCATCGATCTGTCGGTCGCCGCCAACCTTGCCTTTACCGGCATGGCCGTGGCGATGCTGAATGCCACCTATCCGGGCCTGCCGCTCGTGCTTCTGATCGTGCTGGCAATTGGCATCGGTGCGGTTTTAGGCGCAATCAACGGTATTCTGGTCTGGAAACTCAACATTCCGGCGATTGTCGTCACGCTTGGCACGCTTACCATCTATCGCGGCATGGCCTTCGTACTCTCCGGCGGCGCGTGGGTGAATGCGCATCAGATGACGGCGCCGTTCCTCAACACGCCACGCACGCCTTTTCTTGGCCTGCCGCTTTTAGGCTGGACGGCGATCCTCATTGTTGCGCTCGTCTATGTGCTGCTGACGCGGACATTCTTCGGACGTGCACTTTATGCCTCCGGCGGCAACCCGACCGCCGCCGTCTATACCGGCATCAATGTGGGCCGCACGCGCTTCTTCGCCTTCGTGCTTTCGGGGGCGCTTGCTGGGCTTTGCGGCTATCTCTGGGTGTCGCGCTATGCCGTCGCCTATGTGGATGTGGCCGCCGGATTCGAACTTGATAGCGTTGCGGCCTGCGTCATTGGCGGCATCTCGACACTTGGCGGGATAGGTTCTGTCGCCGGTGCGGTTCTTGGCGCCCTGTTCCTCGGCGTCATCAAGAACGCCCTCCCCGTCATCAACATATCGCCCTTCTGGCAGATGGCGATTTCCGGCTCTGTCATCATCTTGGCCGTTATCTTCAACGCAAGGCAGGAAAAGCGGCGCGGACGCATCATCCTGCGCGACAAGGCTGCAAAGACTTATGAGGAGGTTGCGGCATGAACAACGAACAGCGCCGTCACATTCCGGACCGGCTCGGAACGCCCTTCTCGCGCATCTTCGCAAGCTGGGAAATGCTTCTGCTTGGTGTCGCGATTGCGATTTTCATCGCCAATTCCTTCGCCTCGCCCTACTTCCTCAATGCGTGGAACCTGTCGGATGCCACGTTCAATTTCACCGAAAAGGCATTGATCGCCTTTGCGATGACGCTGCTTATCATCTCTGGCGAAATCGACCTTTCGGTCGCAGCCATTATCGCGCTTGCCTCGACGGCCATGGGCGCGGCGGCGCAAGCAGGTGTCGGTACCCCAGGCCTCGTGATGATCGGCATCGGCACCGGTCTTGTCTGCGGCGCGATCAATGGCGGGCTGGTTGCCGGGCTGAAACTGCCGTCCATCGTTGTGACCATCGGCACGATGAGCCTTTTCCGCGGCATTTCCTATATCGTGCTGGGCGATCAGGCCTTTGGCGGTTACCCGGCAAGCTTTGCTTATTTCGGACAGGGCTATGTGTTCTGGGTGATCTCTTTCGAATTTGCGCTGTTCGTCCTGTTTGCCGTGCTGTTCGGGGTGCTGCTGCACTGGACCAGCTTCGGACGCCGCATCTATGCCATCGGCAACAATGAATTCGCGGCGCGCTTTTCCGGCATTCCGGTTGAGAAAACCAAATTCGTACTTTTCCTGATGACGGGCGTGATGAGCGGCATCGCCGCCGTCTGCCTGACCTCGCGCCTCGGCTCGACGCGTCCGTCCATTGCGCAAGGCTGGGAACTGGAAGTCGTTACCATGGTCGTGCTGGGCGGCGTGTCGATCCTCGGCGGTTCCGGCACTATCGTCGGCGTGGTGATCGCCGCTTTCGTGATGGGCCTCGTGACCTTCGGGCTCGGGCTTCTCAACGTGCCGGGCATCGTCATGTCGATTTTCATCGGCCTCCTGCTCATCGTCACCATTTCTCTGCCGATCCTCTTCTGGCAGTTCAAGGGGAGACGCGCCGCATGACTGGCGAACGCTACGCATTCCGTATGAAGCTCAATCCGGGCATGGAGATGGAATATCGCCGCCGTCATGACGAGATATGGCCGGAACTGGTCGAACTTCTGCACGAGGCAGGCGTGTCGGACTATGCCATCTATCTCGATGAAGAGACCAATAACCTGTTTGGCGTTCTGACACGTAAGTCCAACCATGGCATGGCCGCCCTGCCCGATCATCCAGTGATGAAAAAGTGGTGGGCGCATATGGCAGACATCATGGCGACAAACCCGGACAATTCGCCGGTTTCCGTGGACCTCAAGCCAGTCTTTCATATGCCATGAAGCGCATCGCCATTCTCGATATCGGCAAGACCAATGCCAAAGTCGTGGTGCTCGATGCGGCAAGCGGCGAGGAGATCGTTGCAAACCGCATGTCCAATACGGTGCTGCGCGATGGCCCCTATCCGCATTATGACATCGAGGCGCTGTGGCGTTTCTTTCTGACAAGTCTCGCGGAATTTGCGCAAGAGCAGGGCTTTGATGCGATCTCCATCACGACGCATGGCGCAGCGGCGGCTCTCGTCGCAGAAGATGGCATGCTCGCGATGCCAGTTCTCGACTATGAACTCGACTATTCGGCTGAAATCCACGCAGCCTATGCCGCGATCAAACCGAATTTCCAAGATACATTTTCGCCGACCCTGTCGCTCGGCCTCAATCTGGGTGCGCAGCTTCACTATCTGAAGATGGTCTTTCCCGATGATTTTGCGCGCACGCATTTCATCTTCACCTACCCGCAATATTGGGCCTGGCGTCTGACTGGCATTGCCGCATCGGAAGTGACGTCACTTGGTTGCCACACCGATCTATGGCTGCCGAAGAAATCCACCTTCTCGCCCCTTGTTGACCGGCTGGACATTCGCGACAAGTTCCCACCGCTTCGCTCCGCCTTCGATGCACTCGGCAACGTGCTTCCGGAAATTGCACAGGAAATCGGCCTGAAAATGCCTGTTCCGGTGCGTTGCGGCATTCATGACTCCAACGCATCGCTGCTCGCACATCTGATGGATCGCAAAGGTCCGTTTTCGGTGGTTTCGACGGGCACATGGGTGGTGAGCTTCGCCGTTGGCGGCAATTTTGACGGGCTGGACCCGGAACGCGATACGCTCGCCAATGTCGATGCCTATGGGCGCGCCGTGCCTTCGGCGCGCTATATGGGCGGGCGTGAATTCGATCTGATGACGGAAGGACTGACAGTGCCTCCCGCCGCTGACCTGCCCGAAATTGTAACAAAGGTTCTGGCGCAGCAAACCATGGCGTTGCCTTCAGCCGTACCCAGTTGCGGCCCCTATCCAAATTCCAATCTTCACTGGATCAATGCCGATACTGCCAATGATGCGGAGCGCTATGTTGCCGCTTGTATCTATGCGGCGCTGATGACGGAAACCTGCCTTCACCTTTTGGGTGCTGATGGGCCAGTTATCGTCGAAGGGCCGTTTGCCGGAAATTCAGTCTATCTTGAAGCGCTGGCAAATTTTACGGGACGTGATGTCGAAGCCGTATCAGGATCAACTGGCACGTCGCTTGGTGCCGGATTGCTGGCGGGGGCAGCCGTGCCGGAAAAACACGGACGGATTTTCAGGCCGGGCAACGAAGCCTATACCGCCTACCGAAAGCAATGGATTAGGAATACATTGTAAATTACTGAAATAAGAACGAATAAGCCCGGAAGATGCGAACGCTTTCCGGGCTTATTTTATTCAGCTTAGCGCCTTCTGCCGCGTCTCCACATCAATGAAGAAGGCGATAATACCGGCCAGCGCCAGAAGTCCGGCAAACAACGCCACTGCAACATAGAAGCTCTGGCTGATGACGAGCGCCAGCGCGGAGGGCGCAAGCAGGCCGCCGAGGCGGGCCATGGCGCCTGCCGCTCCCATGCCGCTTGCGCGCAATCCTGTCGGATAAAGTTCCGGCGTGAAAGCATAGAGTGCGCCCCATGTGCCAAGCAGGGCAAAGCTCATGATGAGAATGGATGCACCGACGACGGCAGAGCTGTTGGCCACTGTAAAGAGAGCGCAGGCAGCGGCGCTGATGAACAGGAACGCGATCAGCGTTTTCTTGCGTCCCCATGCTTCAACGCCATAGGCCGCGAGTGCGTAGCCCGGCAATTGGGCCAGTGCAACCACGACAAGGAAGCCATAACCGCGGACGAAGCCGAAACCATCACCAGCAAGCTTGGCCGGAATCCAGGTGAAAATGCCGTAATAAGACACTGAAACGAGGAACCAGATTGCAAGCGTCGTCAGCGTGCGCTGGCGCAGATTTGGAGACAGAAGCTTTTCGCCTGTCACCATAAGGGGTGCTTCAAGCCGGGCCTTCGGCGGCAGCTCCGGCTTGCCGTTACGGCGAAGCACGCGGTTCATCACCGATTTGGCTTCTTCCGGGCGTCCCGACTTCAATAGATGCATCGGGGATTCAGGCACCCAGAGACGCAGCCATATGCCGATAAGGGCGGGTGCTGCCGTGACGACGAAGATATAGCGCCAAGCATCCTCTACGCCGGCAAGGCTGGTGGCCCATGCCGCAAGGGCGATGATAACAGTGCCGACCGCCCAGAAACCTTCGAGCATAACCAGCCATCGACCGCGATTTTTGGCGGGAAGGAATTCGGCCATCATCGCATAGTCAACTGGCAATGTTCCGCCGACTGCCACGCCCGTCATGAAGCGCAGGGCGAGCAAAATACCGAAACTTGGCGCAAATGCCGAAAGCAGTCCGAATATCGCATCGCAGGCGACAGTGATGAGAAGCACGCGACGGCGACCATATTTATCGGCCAGTCGTCCGAATACGGCTGCACCGATCAGCATGCCAAGGAAGAACAGCGTTCCGGTCTGCAATGCCTGTGGAATAGTCAGCCCAAAAGTCTTTGCAATGGCAGCGCCGGTAAAGCCTACGGCCAGCACTTGCATGGCATCGGCGGCCCAGACAAGACCGAACACACCCAGAAGACCGCGTTGAAATGCGCCCGTACCTGCCTGATCGAGCGTCTGTTCGATGGTAACTTTCATGCCGCGACGTGTCCCCTGCTACCGGCTGAATATATGCTGCCTTTTACAGCGCCGACGATGGGCCGCTGTCAATCGCCCTTTTCAGATATTGCCCGATCTTTTGCTTGCAAATATTCCCAGAAGCTCTCGGCATGGGCCGGAAGTGCCGCATCGTGACGATAGATGCGGACCTCGACCGTGAAATCCCAATAGGGATCAGTTGAGGCCGGTACGAGTTCGCCGCGCTGCAATTCATCATAGATGAGGCTTTCGGGCAGCCAGGCCATCCCCCAGCCTGCAAGCGCCATGGCCTTCAGACCGATCGACATGGTGTTTTCGTGCACCACCTGACGCTTGAACGCGGTACCGGATGCAAATTTCTGCGACAGGGCAGCGCCAAAGAAGGAAAAGTCGCCATAGCTCAGATATGGCAGCGGTTCCCCGCTGGCGACCGCGTGATCGAGGATCGGGCCCGTCGGTGATGGGCGTGAGACCGGCATCAGCCGTTCGGTGCCGAGCACGATATAAGGAAATTGCGTGCGGTCGATCAGGATGGGCACGAAATTATGCGCATAGGTCAGGAAGAAGTGAACCTCTCCTTCCGTCAGCGTCGCGATATTATCCTCAAAACCGCCGCGATCCGGACTGAGCAGGGAGCGGATGCCGCCAACATCGTCGTCGATTTGTTTCAGCCAATGCGGAAAGAACGTGACCGTCAGCGTGTGCAGCGCTGAAAATGTGAGGACGGGATTCTGAACTTCACGGCTCGGCTGCAGCGCCTTGCGCGTGTTGTAGAACTGGCGAACCGTATCCTGCGCGACAGGCAGGAAGGTTCGTCCCTCGCGGGTAAGCTCGGCAGGAAAAGTCGCACGATTGACGAGTGTAACACCCAGCCAGAGTTCAAGCTGTTTGATGCGGCGGGAAAATGCGGATTGCGTCACATGACGGGCATCTGCCGCGCGCGAGAAACTCGACGTTGCCGCCAGCGCGATGAAGTCTTCCAGCCATTTCAGTTCCATTGGGGTGGGGCCTTTCTTGCAAAGGGCAATAAGGCAGTATGGCAATAGGGCAGTATGTTAGGAGCGGCCAAACGAGACCTTTCCTACTGCCTTACTGCCCTACTCACTTACTGCCCTAGCCCTTATGCAATTTTTGCATAGTGATTGCAAAACATAGCATTGGCAGCTCCAAAGGTTTTTTCTTACCGTCCGGCCCAATCAATCACACAGATGTCCGAGGACGTGTTTTGGCCAGGGTAATTTATTTGAACGGCGCCTTCGTCGCTGAGAGCGAAGCGAAGGTGTCGGTGTTCGATCGCGGTTTTCTTTTTGGTGACGGGATTTACGAAGTCAGCGCTGTCATCGATGGGCGTCTTGTCGATAACGAGCTTCACCTCGCCCGTCTGGAGCGTTCCGTCAAGGAACTCGGAATTCCATTGCCTGCTTCGCTTGACGACATTCGTGCGGCGCAGATCGAGCTGATGAAACGCAACGAACTGCATGAAGGCGTCGTCTATATGCAGGTGACACGTGGCGAAGCCGAGCGCGATTTCGTTTATGCCGACGGCATCAAGCCGAATTTCGTCATGTTCACGCAGGCCAAGAACCTCGCCAACTCGCCATCGGTCCAGAATGGCGTGCGCGTGGATGTTGCGCCCGACACGCGCTGGGCGCGTCGCGACATCAAGACCGTCATGCTTCTCGCGCAGGTGCTGGCGAAGAAACAGGCCAAGAGCAAGGGCTATCATGAAGTCTGGCTGGTCGAAGACGGTTTCGTCACTGAGGGCGGCTCATCGACGGCGTTCATCATCACCAACGACAATGTGCTGGTAACGCGGCCGAATTCACACGCCATCCTGCCCGGCTGCACGCGCCGCGCCGTCATCAAGATCGCGGAAGAACAGAACCTTCGCATCGAGGAGCGCCTGTTCACGGTCGAAGAGGCGAAGGCCGCCAAGGAAGCATTTCTCACAAGCGCATCAAGCTTCGTGACGCCGATCATCGGCATTCAGGATCACACGATCTCCGACGGCAAACCGGGGCCAATCACCCGCCGCCTGCAGGAGATTTATATGGAAATGGCTCGCACGGGAGCGGAGCCGGTACTTCAACCTTAACCTCAACAAAAGAAAGCAAGAGGGGACAATGACAATAAAAAGACTACTAAAACAGACGGCCTATGGCGCAGTTTTCGCCAGCGCAGCGGCGCTGGCAGGTGCGGGAGCCGCATCGGCAGCGACCGAAGGCTATGGCGATTGCCCGCTGACCGGCGAAAAGGGCTCGGCCAAGATCAATCCGGCGGTTGAAGGGCAGTTTACTGTCATCATCAACCTGCCTGCCCTTGGCCAGTTCAACGGCGATACGCCGGACAGCATCAAGGACGGCTATGAATTCTGCATGGCGGTCAACATTGCGCATCGTCTGGGCCTCGACAAGGTAAAGCTCGTCAACGCCTCGTTCGACTCCATTGTTGCCGGTCAGAACAAGGATTACGACATCGCGCTTGCGCTGATCTCGGTTACCGAGCCGCGCAAGAAGGTCGTGGATTTCTCCGTTCCTTACATGAATTCCGATTACGGTGTTGCTGCACGTGCCGACAAGCCGGTTAGCGAAGGCGACATGAAGACCGGAAAGATCGGAACACAGGCCGGTACGACGCTGGTTCCTTTCGCACAGGATACGCTGAAGGTCGCAAGCCTCGACGTGTTCGACGATACGGCTTCCATGTTCACCGCTCTTGCCGCTGGCAAGGTTGATGCCGTGATGACCGACCTCTCGATCATTCTCGGACAGGTGCAGAATTCCAACGGCAAGCTGGCAGTTGTCGGCAAATATACGTCCGGCGGCGAAACCGCAGGCATCTACCCGAAGGGTTCGGAAAACAAGAAGGTCATCGACCAGCTTATCGAGGACATGAACAAGGATGGCACGCTGAAGAAGCTTGAAGCTGCCTATCTGCTTCCGTCCTGGGGAATGTCGCCTTCCGACGTTCCGCTCTGGAAGCCATGATCTGACGGTTTTCGGGTCGCAATCGCAATGCCGGTTGCGACCCGGACTGATCGGCACTCAGTATCCGATTTTTGCGGCTGGCGTTCCCGATCGTCGGGACCGTTTCCCCATCTGTTTCAGCGAGAATAAACCATGTCTTATCCGGCACCGGATGCAAGCGCGGAACGCGCGCGGCAATGGCGTGTCCGAAACAAGGTTCGCACCCATGGCGGTCGTTCCCTGTTCGCTTTTGTCTTTTCCTTCCTTACCCTTCTGGCCTCGGGCCAGACGGTCTATAGCGTTTCGAGCTATACGATCTCGCAGGGCTGGCCTGAATTGCCCGTTGTGGCAGTCGGCATAGTGCTGCTGCTGGCACCGCTTGCTGTCCTCTGGTTTGCTTGGCGTGCCGTGCAGATTTCGGGCGAAGCGGGAAAGAGCGCCGATATCTACCGTGGACGCGAGCTCGGCGCACAGGCGTCCGATCTTTCCTGGCAGGTGATTTCCTATGCGGTAGCGGTTCTTATCATCTGCGCCGGCGCGTGGTTCATGATCGTCAATGACGCAGCCGTCAGCCGAACCTTCTTCGACGTCAGCCTGATCGTCAAATCGGCAGGTACGGTGCTGAAAGCCTTCGGCACGAATATCGTCATCTTCTTCGTATCGGCCATCCTGATCCTCGTCTGGGCGCTCGTCATCGCCATTGCGCGCACGCTGCCGGGCAAGGCTGGCAAGCCCATCCGCGTGCTTGCAACGCTCTACAGCGATCTGTTTCGCGGACTTCCGGCCATCATCACGATCTATCTTATCGGTTTCGGCCTGCCTCTGACCGGCCTGCCGATCCTGAAGGATCTGTCCTCCAACGCCTATGCCATCATTGCGCTGACGCTGACCTACGGCGCCTATACGTCTGAAGTCTATCGCGCGGGCATTGAAAGCGTACATCCAAGCCAGATCGCGGCAGCGCGTTCGCTCGGCCTCTCCTATGCGCGCACCATGCGCTATGTGGTCGTGCCGCTTGCCGTGCGCGGCATCATTCCGCCGCTGATGAACAATTGCATCAGCTTGCAGAAAGACACCGCACTGGTCGCCATCATCGGCACAATCGATGCCTTCAACCAGTCGAAGATCATCGCCGCGAACTATTTCAACCTGTCGGCTGTCACCACCGTCGCCATTCTGTTCATCGTCATCACCATTCCGCAGGCCCGCTTTGTGGACCGCCTGATCGAACGTGATCGCAGAAAAATGCGCTCGAGCATGTAAGGGGGACGGATAATGGCACTCGTAGAAATCGACAAGGCAATCAAGCGCTACGGCTCACTGGAAGTTCTGTCCGGCATCAGCCTGGATATCGAGGAACATCAGGTCGTGTGTCTGATCGGACCTTCCGGCTGCGGCAAGTCCACGCTTCTGCGCTGCATCAACCGGCTTGAGACCATCGACGAAGGCGAAATCCGCCTGCATGGCGACCGCGTGACCGGGCCGGGCGTTGACCTTGACATATTGCGTCGCGAGATCGGCATCGTGTTCCAGGGATATAATCTGTTTCCGCACATGACGGTTATGGAAAATGTCACGCTGGGGCCAACAAAAGTACTGGGCAAGCCGGTGAGGGAAGCCGAGGAAAAGGGTCTGGCGCTGCTGGCGCGTATCGGGCTTGATCACAAGGCGAAGGAATATCCGGATCGTCTGTCCGGCGGACAGCAGCAGCGTGTGGCCATTGTGCGTGCGCTCCTGATGGACCCGACGCTCCTGCTGCTGGACGAAATCACCTCGGCGCTTGATCCCGAACTGGTGTCGGAAGTGCTCGACATCGTGCGCGACCTTGCCAAGAAGGGCATGACGATGGTGCTCGCCACGCATGAAATGGGTTTTGCCCGCGAGGTTGCGGACAAGGTCTGTTTCCTGCAAAACGGCAAGGTCTATGAAGAAGGCCCGCCGTCGCAGATTTTCGGCAATCCGCAGGGCGAGCGCACGCAGGCTTTCCTCAAACGCATTATCGAGGCCGGGCGTCTTTGACGCCCTGCCCCTTCAACACCTGACGGAAAATGACCATGACAGGCAAGGCACGCGACTACGGCATCATTTGCGGCATCATGCAGCCGGGCGAACAAAACGCCATAACCGATGTACCGGGCGTGCGCGTGGGGCACCGCACCTTGCGCAACGGCGATATCAATACCGGCGTGACGGCAATCATCCCGCATGACGGCAACATGTATCGCCGCAAGGTGCTGGCGGCCTGCGATGTCATCAACGGATTCGGCAAGAGCACTGGCCTTGTGCAGGTCGAGGAACTGGGCACGCTCGAGACGCCGATCCTGCTCACCAACACGTTTGGCGTCGGAACCTGCGCCAATGCGTTGATCCGCGAGGCGATTGCGGGCAATCCCGATATCGGGCGCACCACGGCAACCGTCAATCCTGTCGTTCTGGAATGCAATGACGGTCCGCTCAACGATATTCAGGCGATGGCCGTCACGGAAGCTGACGCGCAGGAAGCCTTGAAGATTGCCGGAACGGATGTTGGCGAAGGCAATGTCGGTGCGGGAACCGGCATGAGCTGTTTCGGCTTCAAAGGGGGCATTGGTACGTCCTCACGCCGGTTCGAACTTGATGGCAAGGTTTATCACCTCGGCGTTCTGGCGCTGACCAATTTCGGTCGGGCCGGTGATCTGGTTCTTCCGGACGGACGCAAGCCCTCGCCGAAGGCGGACGATCAGCCCGAAAAGGGCTCGGTCATTCTGGTGCTTGCGACCGATGTTCCGATGGAACACCGCCAGCTCAAGCGCGTGACCCGTCGTTGCGGCGCGGGACTGGCGCGTCTCGGTGCATTCTGGGGGCACGGTAGCGGCGATATTGCCATCGGCTTTTCAACAGCAGTGACCTTCGATCATGACGAAGCGCGTGATGTGGTCGAGATTGCGGTGCTCAACGAAAACCGTATCGATACGTTGTTTCGCGCAGCAGTTGAATCCACGCAGGAAGCCGTCCTCAACTCCATGTGCATGGCTGAAGCGATGCGCGGACGCGCCGCAAGTCGTCGCTCGCTTGCAGACTGGCTGGAGAGCCAACCGGCGTAGGCGCCCTGGACGCCGATAGTTTCCACACAAAACCCTGATATTTTCTGTGCATTGTCACATTTGACTTCGATCATTCACTGATGATCGGGAATGAAGGATGGCATTATGCTCCCAATCCGCGACTCGGCGCGACCCATGGCATACTCCCACTACCTTGGACTGCCTAGGCACAACCGTTGCAGGTATAAAGGCGCTTCGTTTTCGGAGCAGTCATATGCTGAATCGATGACAGCTCGGAAATTTCAGGACCAACTTTTTGACGATATCACTTGTTCGCCTGACTGTATTGGGAAGCATCCTGCCATTGCTGGCGGCATGCGTTACCGTTGGTCCAGACTACCAGAAACCGAATGTGGTGACGCCTGCCGGATGGAACAGCAAGGCTGACAAACGCGCCCCGCTATTGGGCGACTGGTGGAAAAACCTGAAAGACCCGGTTCTGGATCAGCTGATAGCTGATGGAATTGCTGGCAGCCCGGATGTGGCAACTGCGAAGGCAAAGGTGCGGCAGGCCCGGGCCAATTATACCTCGGCGGGCGGCACGCTTTATCCGCAACTCAATGGTGACGGAAGCTACAAGCGGTCGGACGGCCCCAATGTGACGGCTTCAAACCAGTCCAGCATGGGCTTTAACACGACATGGGAACTCGATCTTTTCGGCGGCAACAAGCGCGGTGTGGAAGCGGCTTATTACAATGTCGAATCCGCAAATGAGCAATTGCGGGCAGCGCTAGTCACGCTGATCGGTGACATCGCCACCAATTATGCCAATTTACGCGGCACGCAGGCCAGTATCGCCATCGCACAGCGTAATGCTGCATCGCAGCGGCAGACAGTGGCGCTGACGCGCAGCCAACTGGAAGCCGGACAGATTTCGCAGGTCGATCTTCTGAACGCCGAGACACAAGCCGCGACGACTGAATCGCAGGTTCCGGGACTACGGATCAGCTACGCGCAATATCTCAACCAGTTGTCGGTCTTGACCGGCCGGTCTTCGTCGGCGCTGGCGAGCGTTCTGGACAAGTCGCGTCCGATCCCATCAATCCCGCGCAAGGTTTCTGCCGGATTGCCTGCCGACCTGTTGCTGGGCCGCCCGGATGTTCGCGCAGCAGAACGGGACTATGCAAGTTCCAATGCAAGTGTCGGCCAGAAGCAGGCCCTGCTCTATCCGAGCATTTCGCTCACCGGAAACATCAATACGGGTGGTACCAATTTCGGTGATCTTGGCAGGCTGTCGACGATCAGTTGGGCCTTCGGTCCCAGTTTGACCGTTCCGATCTTCCAGGGCGGAAAATTGAATGCCGATGTGGACGCGGCGCGCGCAGCGCGCGACCAGTCGTTCATCGCCTATCGCAAGTCCATTCTGACAGCGCTCAGCGAAGTTGAAAATGCCAGCGTATCGCTCAATCAGAACCGTCTGCGCGTTGGCCAGTTGCAGAAAATCGTCAGCAACAGCCGCAAGATCAATGAGCTAACGCTGGAGCAATACAGGGCAGGTACGAAAAGTTTCGTGGATGTGCTGACTGCACAGCGTGATCTCTTAAGCGCAGAAACCAATCTCAGTCAGGCCCGGACCGATCTTGTCCTGAATTATGTCGCCCTGCAGAAAGCATTGGGCGGCGGCTGGAACGGCCTTATTGACGTCGCGAAACCTGAGGTCATCGATGGCTACACAGGTCCCCGCGTCGTCAAGACGACGCCCCTTCCTCCGCTGACAACCGATAAGAGACCACTATGAAACCCAAGTCGAAACGGCGTTTTCGCTGGCGTCTATGGCTGGCCATCCTCATCGCATTGCTGATCGTCGGCTATTTCGTCGTACGTTCCCTGACGAAAGAAGAACCTTTGCCCGCTACGACCGTAATCAAGCGGGGCGACATCGAAAGTTCGGTTCTTGCCACTGGCACATTACGACCGAAAAATCTGGTTGCTATCGGCGCGCAGGCAACCGGTCGTATTCTTTCTCTCAAAGTGAAGCCCGGCCAGCAGATCAAGGCTGGCGACGTCGTTGCGCTGATCGACTCGACCAACCAACAAAACGAGTTGAACAAGGCTCAGGCATCGCTGCGCCAGAATGAAGCCACGCGCGCCCAGAATCTGGCCGACCTTGAACTTGCCAGACAGGATCTGGCCCGAAACGAGATGATGATCGGCAAGAATGCCGTCGCACGCGCCGAATACGACAAGGCGGTCAGTACCGTAAAGTCGAAGGAAGCGCAGGTTGCCAACAGCGAAGCGGCAATCGCCGCGGCGAAAGTCGACGTTCAGATCGCCGAGACCAACCTCGCCTATACCCGCATCACCGCGCCGATTGATGGAACGATCCTTGCGACGGTGGTTCAGGAGGGACAAACCGTCAACGCACAGCAGAGTGCGCCGACGATCGTCATTCTCGGCCAGCTCGACACGATGACCGTCGAGGCGGATATATCGGAAGCGGACATCACGCAGGTTCGCGAGGGAATGCCGCTTTACTTCACCATTTCCGGACAGAACCTCAAACGTTATGAAGCCAAGCTTGAGAAGATTGAACCGGCGCCGGATTCCATCGTGAGCGACAAAAGCTTCACGACAACAGCCGCGAGTTCTTCCAGCGCGGCGACCGCTTCGGCCATTTATTACAAAGGTATTTTCAACGTCCCCAATCCGGACGGCCTGCTCAGAACCTATATGACAACCGAGGTTCACATTTTGCTTGCCAAGGCGGCAAACGCATTGATCGTGCCTGTGACGGCCCTCAAGGACACGAACGAACCCGGCAAGTACACGGTTCGCCTGGTGACTGCTGCCAACAAGATCGAGGAACGAACGGTTGAAACCGGCATTACCGACAAGATCAACAGCGAAATCCTTTCAGGCCTGAACGAGGGGGATAAGGTTGTGACTGACAATCAGGTTGTCACGCCTGCCCCAGCCGGTATCTGACATGAGTGATGCGCCGCTGCTCTCGCTCAAGGGCGTTTCACGACATTACCCGTCGGGCGACGACTTCACGACGGTCCTGAACCATGTGAATCTGACCATCGAGCGCGGCGAGATGGTAGCAATCATCGGCGCGTCCGGTTCGGGCAAGTCCACGTTGATGAACATTCTTGGCTGTCTGGATCGTCCGTCGGAAGGTGAATACCTGATCTCCGGTCGTGCGACTTCGGAGCTTGAAGCGGATGAGCTGGCCCAGCTGCGGCGCGAGCATTTCGGTTTCATTTTTCAGCGCTATCACTTGCTCGGTGAACTCGATGCCATTGGCAATGTCGAGATTCCAGCGATTTACTCGGGTCAGAGAAAAGACGAGCGGCGGAAGAAGGCAGAAATGATACTTCAGCGGCTCGGTATGGGTGACCGCACCCATCACCGGCCAAGCCAGCTCTCCGGTGGCCAGCAGCAGCGTGTATCTATCGCCCGCGCGCTCATCAACGATGCAGATGTCATTCTGGCGGACGAACCGACCGGCGCACTCGACAGTCATAGTGGCGAGGAAGTCCTGGGAATTCTTCAGGAGTTGAATCGTGAAGGGCGCACCATCGTCATCGTTACGCATGACCGGCAGGTTGCCGCGCGGGCACAGCGCATCATCGAAATCCGCGATGGTGAAATCATTTCCGATACGAGAAATGGGGAGACTGAGCGGCCAGTGACTTCCGTACCGGTTGAGCAGGGACCTGCGAGACCAAGTTTACTTGCCGGAATGCGCGACCGCTTCAACGAGGCTTTCGCGATGGCGCTTCGCTCGATGAATGCGCATCGGCTCCGCACATTTCTGACGATGCTCGGCATTATTATCGGTACGGCATCGGTCGTTTGTGTTGTGGCGCTCGGGCAAGGATCACAACAGCAGATTCTGGAACGGATCAGCGATCTTGGCACCAATACGCTCTACATCAGTCCCGGTAGGGGATTTGGCGATCTGAAAGCAGCCCAGATTACGACGCTCAATCTGGGTGATGCCGACGAGATCGCAAAACTACCCTATGTCGTGGCCGCGACCCCTTCCGATACGACCAGCTCCACCATTCGCGTTGGTGACAAGGAAGTCAGTGTCTCGGTCAATGGTGTCGGTTCGGAATATTTTGCCACCCGCAACAGCAAGCTGCTCGAAGGTCGCTTCTTCGATCAGCGCAGCGTTGACGACCTGGAACAGGTCGCGGTTGTCGATGAAACTGCCAAGACGACCCTTTTCCCGCATGAGGTCGGCTCCGTGATTGGCAAAATTATCCTTTTGAAGCAAGTGCCGGTGCGTATCGTCGGGGTCGTCAAAGCCGAGGACCGGGGACCGGGCTCGGCACAGACTCTGGAAGTCTACCTGCCCTATTCGACCGTTAAAACGCGCATGACCGGTTCGCGCTCATTGCAGATGATTGTGGTTCGCGTTGCCGACACGATGGACCCGTCCGAAGCCGAAAAACTGATTACGGCATTTCTGACCAAGCGACATGGTGAGAAGGATTTCTCCGTTTTCAATACGGATAGCCTGCAGAAGACCATTCAGGCCACAACTGCAACACTTGCCCTTCTGGTATCCAGTATTGCAGGCATATCGCTTTTCGTCGGCGGCATCGGCGTGATGAACATCATGCTTGTGGCTGTTTCCGAACGAATCAACGAGATCGGTGTCCGCATGGCAATCGGCGCGCGCCAGAGCGATATATTGCAACAGTTCCTGATCGAAGCGGTTCTTGTCTGTCTCATCGGTGGAGTGCTTGGGGTTCTCATCGCGGCAGGATTCGGCCTGCTTTTCGCGCAGTTCAGTTCGATGTTTCAGCTCATCTATTCACCGACATCCATCGTGATTGCGCTTGTCTGTTCAAGCCTGATTGGCATTGGATTCGGTTTCATTCCGGCCCGCAATGCCTCCAGGCTCGACCCGGTTGTGGCGCTTGCCCGAGACTGATCATTGAGTCTGCCAACCTGAGTCCCTTCTGCGGTCAGGCCGCACTTTCAGGTCGCCGAATTAACAGGCGGCATAAACTACCTTTGATTGTTGTTTTGCGCATAAATTAATATAA
Organism: Brucella tritici; assembly: GCF_902825325.1. Classification (GTDB taxonomy): domain Bacteria; phylum Pseudomonadota; class Alphaproteobacteria; order Rhizobiales; family Rhizobiaceae; genus Brucella. The sequence goes on from NZ_CADEAR010000001.1 coordinate 179,914, forward strand.
GAAATTACTTTATCATGTTGATAATAATGGAAATAGACATGCAACCGAGGGTGTTTATATCTCGGTTTCGGCTCTTGTGAGAATGCAGGTACCGCAAGAAATTTCTGTCTTTTAGGTCGTTTCGGAAGGGGGTTGTTAACCTTCATTTTTTATTACTTGGGCTCATTCAGGCGACAGTATCTATGGTTCAGGTATCATGCGTAATTTGAGAGAAAATTTCCCCCAATCGACAGGAAATCGTGCAGAGAACGCCCAGGACCCGAAGCTGCCTCGCGGCCAGACGGGAAGTCACAATCCGGCCAGTGACGATGCCTGGAAAGTTCATTTTTCGCTCGGCGCGAATGTTCGCTTTACCCGTACGCCGGAAGTCGAGCTTCTGCGCCGTCGCGGCGAGGAGCTTCCGAGCATCAATGAGCGCTCACAGACGAACGCGGCCGAAGCTACGCCTGCCATCAGCGTTGGGGAGGTTGCCGAGGCCCAGCCCATGGCTGTCGCAGAACTCCAGAAGACCGTGTCGCAGGGCATGGTTCGTTCGCCGGTCGCACCGGTGCCACCTGCAATGCCTGCAGTTACCGTCGCTGCCGCCGTTGCTCCGGTACAAACCGTTTTGAAAGCAGCTCCAGTCGTGGCCAAAACTGTAAATCCAGCTCAGCCATCGGCCTTCGCCTATCTTTCCGACTTCGCTTTCTGGGAAGGTTGCGATATCGACACGGCACTTGTGCCTGCGGAGCCGCTCGTTTCTGCCGTTCCGGCAGAGCCTCGCAAGCCTTTGCCTACTGTTGAATCCATTCTGGCACAGTTCCGCATTCGTGAATGGAACAAGCAGCCAGAGCTGGTTGCCGTGGCTCCTGTTCAGCCAGTCGCAGAAACCCCGGTCGTCCCTGCAGCTTCCGCACCGCGGGAGATCGTCGCACCGGAACCTGTTGCCGCAGTCGAGATCGAAACGCCTGCTCCACAGCCGGTTGTGGCCACGCCTGAGATTGCTCCCGAAGTTGCCGGTGAAGCTACCGAAGACGAAGTCGTGCTCACCGTTGCGGAAGCCGAAGAGCATGTTGTCGAGGAAGTAGTGGCTCCGGAGCCAGCCATCGAAAAGCCTGCTCCGGTCAAGGCAGCGCCTTCGATTGCATTGTACCAGCCGCAGCCCCTCCCCCGCGCGGAAGCGCCGGTGATGCATGGCGAGTATGAATTCCCCCCACGTGATCTCCTGCAGATGCCGCCTGAACAGGACGGAAATGTCATCACGCAGGAAATGCTGGAACGTAGTGCGGGATTGCTGGAAAGCGTGCTGGAGGATTTCGGCGTGCGCGGTGAGATCATCCATGTCCGCCCCGGTCCCGTCGTCACGCTCTATGAGTTTGAACCGGCGCCTGGCGTAAAATCCTCGCGTGTCATCGGCCTCGCCGATGACATCGCTCGCTCCATGTCGGCGCTGTCCGCCCGCGTCGCTGTCGTTCCAGGCCGCAATGTGATCGGCATCGAGCTGCCGAATGCCAATCGCGAAACCGTTTACTTGCGCGAAATGATCGACAGCCGCACGTTCGAGGCATCGAACTATCGTCTGCCGCTTTGCCTCGGCAAGGGTATCGGTGGTGAACCGATCATCGCAGAACTGGCCAAGATGCCTCACCTTCTGGTGGCGGGCACGACCGGCTCGGGCAAATCGGTTGCCATCAATACGATGATCCTTTCGCTGCTCTACCGCTTCAAGCCGGAAGAATGCCGTCTGATCATGGTTGACCCGAAGATGCTGGAACTGTCCATCTATGACGGCATTCCGCACCTTTTGACCCCGGTTGTTACCGATCCGAAGAAGGCGGTCGTCGCCCTGAAATGGGCCGTGCGTGAGATGGAGGAGCGCTATCGCAAGATGGCCCGCCTCGGTGTCCGCAACATCGAAGGCTTCAATGCCCGCGCCGCCTCGGCCAAGGGCAAGGGCGAAACCGTGATGTGCACGGTCCAGTCCGGCTTCGACAAGGAAACGGGTGAAGCGACCTATATTCAGGAAGAGCTCGACCTGACGCCTATGCCTTACATCGTGGTCATCATCGACGAGATGGCCGACCTGATGATGGTTGCAGGCAAGGACATTGAAGGTGCAGTCCAGCGTCTTGCCCAGATGGCCCGCGCCGCTGGCATTCACCTCATCATGGCCACGCAGCGTCCATCGGTCGATGTCATCACCGGTACGATCAAGGCCAACTTCCCGACCCGCATCTCGTTCCAGGTTACCTCGAAGATCGACAGCCGTACCATCCTCGGCGAAATGGGTGCCGAGCAGCTTCTCGGTCAGGGCGACATGCTGCATATGGCAGGCGGCGGACGCATCGTCCGCGTCCATGGTCCGTTCGTTTCAGACGAGGAAGTGGAAAAGGTGGTCAATCACCTCAAGGAACAGGGACGCCCGGATTATCTGGCGACCGTGACGGAAGACGAGGAAGACGAAGACGCAACGCCGGAGGCGGCTGTTTTCGACGCAACCTCAATGGGTTCGGAAGATGGTGATGATGTGTATGAACAGGCCATCAAGGTCGTGATGCGCGACAAGAAGTGCTCCACGTCCTATATCCAGCGCCGCCTCGGTATCGGTTACAACCGCGCCGCCTCGCTCGTGGAGCGGATGGAAAAAGACGGCCTGGTCGGCCCTGCCAATCATGTGGGCAAGCGCGAGATCCTGACAGGGAGCCGCGACTGATCGCCGCCAAATCCAGGTTAAAGAGTGGCCGGATTGCAGATGCGATCCGGCCTTTTGCTGCGCCTTGCCAATGGTTTAGAAACTGTTGCAGCAATGCGCTTGTCAAGATGTAAAATTTGGTTAATACTTAGTTCATTCGTACATTCTTGATAATCGGTCGAGACAGCTTCGAGAGTTGTTTCGCGCCCAGAAAACAGGGAGAATGATCGATGAAAAGCATTATTATCGGTCCTGCCACGAGTGAAAAGGATCGTACTGTCACACAGCAGATTTTGCTGCGTATCCATGAGCAGATGCCAAAGCCCTCAGAAGACAAGACTCAGGTTTGCAACGTGTTGCGCCTATCAAAGGGCGGCTACTCTCACCGTAGACGCAGAATTCATAAACTTGCCTGATAACGAAGCGATATATTAGAAAACCTGCTCAGCGCCACGCATTCAAAGCGAATGCGGTAGGCGCTGTAATTTTATCATCACAAGATAGTCAGTGCTGAAGATCGAGTGCGCGATAAAGCTCGGTATCCTTTGCTTCCCCGCTTATACGTTCAGCGAGAATCCGCCCCGTCGTCGGCCCGAGTGTAAACCCTTGATGACCGTGCCCGAAATTCAGCCACATGCCCTTGTGTCGCGGAGCCTCCGCAACGACGGGCAGCATACGGGGCATACAGGGGCGACTGCCGAACCACGACGTCTTTTCTGTAGGAGCGCCGATGTCGAAAAGCTCGTTTATGGCCTTGATAGACCTGTTAAGCTGCTGCTGGCGAGCCACGCTGTTCAAAGGTGTCAGTTCGGCCCCGGTCAGGATGCGCAAGCCCGCATCCATCGGCGTTGCCACTGTTGAATTGTGTACGTCGACGATTGGAACCTTCGGCCCGGTGCCCGAAAAATGCTGATGGTATCCGCGCTTGATAACAAGTGGAATTTTATAGCCGAAACCGCGAAGGACTTCCGGGCTCCATGGGCCCAGAGCAAGAACAACGTGGCGTGCGCGATGTGGCCCTCCGATTGTGTCAACCTGCCAGCCGGAACCATCCTGCCGCAAACTGCGCGCATCGCCGTGCAGAAAGATTCCCCCGCGCTTTACGAAAAGGCCAACATAGGACTGAACGAGAGCGCCCGGATCGGAACAGGACCAGGGATCGGTCCAATGGATGGCCCCGGCCGGATCAGTCTTCAACGAGGGTTCAGCAGCGCGGACAGCCTTGCTGTCCTCAATGATGCTCGCAACGCCGAACTCCTGTTTTTTCCTCTCCGCATCACGCGCGGAAATATCAAACGAACGGGCGGAACGATGCAGCTCACGCAGTCCGGTCCGCCTTATCAGGGTCTCGGCTCCTGAAGCTTTGATCAATGGAGCATGATCGTCGGCAGCACGCCGGATCATACGCGCATAGAACTGCGAAGCTGTGCGGTGACGCCCCGCTTCCGAATTGTGCCAGTAGCGCGACAGGGCGCCAATCTGTCCCGGCATATCGCGAAGCCGCCATGCGACCTGATTATTGGCACCGAATGCAGCCTTCAGCAGTTCCAATGGGGCGCGTGGCAAGGCATAGGGGCTTACGGCTTCTGTCTGGATTATCCCGGCATTGCCATAACTCGTTTCGGTTCCCGGACCGCTTCGGTCGACAAGAAGAACGGACCAGCCCCTTTCCTGCAGGGCGAGCGCCGCGCCGACACCCACCATACCGGCACCAAGAACGATGCAATCCGTCATATCCAGCTACTTCTCAGAAATGATACGATTCTCTTTGCGCCAGTATGTAAAATCCGGCCTGCGACTGACAAGTTCGATGATCACGTTCTTTTGTGGTCCAACCCTTTCTTGGCATTGAATTTTTGTTATAGAAGGCCACTTTCTGCATCAGGCTCTGCTGGCTGCCGTGATTGAAGGACAAGATGATGCCCTCCCCCGAAAATGAACAAACGGTCCAGAAAACTTCTTCCCGGTTCTTCCTTGTTTTGATGTCGGTGCTGGGGGCCATCTTCTTCATCGTTTTCATGGGGCTGGGCATCTGGCAGGTTGAGCGCCTGCAATGGAAGCTCGATCTCATCGCAAGGGTTGATGCGCGTGTTCATGCCGAGCCAATTGCAGCGCCGGGTCCGGACGATTGGGCCAATGTCAACCAGAAGGATGACGAGTATCGTCATGTCATGCTGACCGGCACCTATCTGAACGACAAGGAAGTGCTGGTTCACGCGCTGACCGAACGAGGCGCGGGTTATTGGGTCCTGACGCCGATGCGTTCGCCCGATGGCGCACTGATTTTCATCAATCGTGGCCTGGTTCCAAACGACAAGCGCGATCCGTCATCGCGGCAGGAAACGCAAATTGCCGGTGAAACGACCGTGACCGGCTTGCTACGTATGCCGGAACCGGATGGGTTCTTCCTGCGCCCGAACGACCCGGCGCGCAATGACTGGAATTCGCGCGATGTCGCGGCCTTTGCGCAGAAGGAAAATCTGGGGCCGGTTGCGCCCTATTTCATCGATGCCGATGCAACTGCCAGCGCAGGAGCGCTTCCCATCGGTGGGCTGACGGTCGTGAAATTCCGTAACAGCCATCTTTCCTATGCAATCACATGGTTTGCGCTTGCTGCCATGGTTGCCGGTGCCGCCATTTTTCTCTGGCGGCACGAACGCAAGTCAAAAGGTTAGATGTGTAACGCGTGGCCGAGAGCTTTCATGCTGGCTTCAGCAAAGCCCTCGCTCAATGTCGGATGTGCGTGGATCGTAGCGGCGATGTCTTCCAATCTTGCCCCCATCTCCACCGCTTGCGCGAAGGATGATGAAAGCTCGGATATCCCGACGCCGACAGCCTGAATGCCGAGAATGAGGTGATTATCCGCACGTGCAACGACGCGGATCATGCCATCTTCGCGTTCGATGGTCATCGCCCGACCGTTGGCCTGAAACGGGAAAATACCGACCTGAATTTCATGACCAGCCTTGCGGGCTTCCTCCGGCGACTGCCCTACAGTGACGATTTCCGGATCGGTGAAGCAGACGGCAGGAATGCAACGCTTGTCCCAGACCTGATTTCCACCTGCAATGATTTCCGCCACCATCTCGCCCTGTGCCATGGCACGATGCGCAAGCATTGGCTCGCCGGTCACGTCACCGATAGCACAGACACCGCGCATGGAGGTGCGGCAGCGCTCATCGATACGGATGAAACGTCCGTCCATATCGAGGCGGATTTCGCTCAAGCCCCAGCCATCGGTCTGCGGCTTACGGCCTACTGTAACGAGTATCTTGTCGGCCTCGATGGACTTCGTAGCGCCATCGGCGGTGAGAACTTCCAGCCCCGTCTCATCCTTTGATAGTCCCTTGGCCGAAGTGTTGGTCAGGACTTCAACACCGAGCGCCTTCAGGCGTGCCATGACCGGACGCGTCAGTTCGGCATCATATTGCGGCAGGATGCGATCCGTCGCTTCCACCACAGTAACCTTCGCGCCAAGCTTGGCAAAGGCCGTGCCGATTTCCAGCCCGATATAGCCGCCGCCGACAATGGCGAGCTTTTCCGGAATTTTTTCCAGTGACAGCGCTTCAGTGGACGAAATGACTTTTCCGCCAAATGGCAGCGCCTGAATTTCGACCGGGACCGAGCCGGTTGCGATCACGATGTTTTCGGCGTGGATCGTCTGACGGCCTGTATCGGTTTCAACGAGAACGGTCTTCCCGTCGAGAAAGCGAGCTTGCCCATGGAACATGCGCACGCGCGACCGTTTCAGGAGGCCTGCCACGCCGCCATTGAGGCGGCTCACGATGCCGTCTTTCCATTCAAGCGTTCTGGCAAAATCGATGGCCGGATTTTCTGCCGAAATACCGAGTGCGCCCTTTGACGCGAAGACAGAAAGCCGGTGGAATTCGTCGGCTGCGTGGATCAGCGCCTTGGACGGGATGCAACCCACATTGAGGCAGGTGCCACCCAGCCGTGTCTTTTCCACCAGCACTGTGTCGATGCCAAGCTGGCCTGCCCGGATGCCGCATACATAGCCGCCGGGGCCGCCGCCGATAATCAGGAGTTTGCAGGAAATCTCACTCATTCGATCAGCCTTCTACAAAAATCATGGCAGGCGTCTCCAGAAGGCTTTTCAGCTTCTGCACGAAGACCGCTGCATCCCAGCCGTCGATCACGCGATGGTCGAAACTACAAGACAGGTTCATCATCTTGCGCGGCACGAACTGCACGCCGTCCCACATCGGACGAACGGCCATCTTGTTGATGCCGACGATTGCGACTTCCGGGCGGTTGATGATCGGTGTTGTGGCGATTGCGCCAAGCGGCCCAAGCGATGTGATGGTGATGGTGGAACCGGTCAGTTCCTCACGCTTCGCCGTGCCGTTGCGCGCGGCGTCGGTAACACGCGACAATTCCGAAGCCGCCGCGAATACACTCATGCTTTCCGCATGGCGCACGACTGGCACGATCAGACCGTTCGGCGTCTGCGTGGCAATGCCGATATGCACGCCACCAAACTGGCGGATGATGTCGGCCTCGTCATCGAAATGCGCATTGAGGCCGGGCTGCTCCTTCACGGCTTTCACGATCGCGCGGATGATGAACGGCAACAGCGTGAGGCGCGGACGGCCTTCCTTCTGCTCGTGATTGAGCTTGGCGCGAAGCTCCTCGATCTGGCTGACGTCGACTTCTTCAACGATAGTAATATGCGGAATATGGCGCTTGGCCTCGGCCATGCGTTCGGCAATCTTGCGGCGAAGGCCGATAACCTTGATCTCGTTGACCGAACTATCGGCTGCGTAACCGGACAGAGCCGGTGCTGCGCCTGTTTCCTGCTGGAAAAAGAGGTCGAGGTCTTCATGCGTGATACGCCCCGCCGGACCTGTTCCGCGAACACGACGCAGATCGACACCTGCATCACGGGCCCGCAGTCTGACGGATGGTGTTGCCAACGGCTTTTCGCCCTCACCGCGTATTGGGCCAGCGCCGGTGAATGGTCGACCTGCACTCTCACGCTTCGGCGCAGCGGGCTTAGGAGGAACCGGCGTCTGCAACAGAACCGGTGTTTCAGGAGTTGGTGCTGGTTGCGGCTTGACCGTTTCCACGGTCGCTGGAGCCGGATTTTCCCCGGCTTTTTCGACAGGCTTTTCTTCCGTCGCACTGCCCTCGATCTCCAGCCGTACCAGTTCGGACCCGACCGCGATCTTCTCGCCCACTTCGCCATTGATGGCAATGACCTTGCCGCCGCGTGACGATGGAATTTCCACCGTTGCCTTGTCGGTCATGACAGCTGCGAGAAGATCATCCTCGCGCACGACATCGCCGACCTTCACATGCCATTCGACAAGTTCGGCCTCGGCAACGCCTTCACCGACATCGGGGAGCTTGATTGTAAAATGTGCCATGCTTCCCTCCCCCCTCAAGATTCCATGATGGATGTTAGCGCGCGACCTACCCGGTCCGGACCGGGGAAATAGGCCCATTCCTGCGCATGCGGATAAGGCGTATCCCAACCGGTAACGCGGAGGATTGGCGCTTCCAGATGATAAAAGCAGTCGCGCTGGACGAGTGCGGCAAGTTCTGCACCATAACCGCAGGTCAGCGTCGCTTCGTGCACGATAACGCAGCGCCCGGTCTTCTTCACCGACGCCATGATCGTGTCCGTATCGAGCGGGAGCAACGTGCGAAGATCGATAATCTCCGCATCGACGCCGGTTTCCTCGGCGGCTGCAAGCGCCACATGGACCATGGTGCCATAGGCAAGCACCGTCACGTCACTGCCCTCGCGGCGAATGGCAGCCTTGCCGAGCGGCACGGTATAATAGCCTTCCGGCACATCGCCGAGATCATGCTTCTTCCAGGACGTCACCGGACGGTCGTGATGCCCGTCGAAAGGACCGTTATAAAGCCGTTTCGGTTCGAACATGATGACGGGGTCAGGGTCTTCGATGGCCGCCAGCAGCAACCCCTTGGCATCGGCAGGTGTAGACGGCATAACTGTCTTCAGGCCCGACACATGGGTGAAAAGCGCTTCCGGGCTCTGGCTGTGCGTCTGGCCGCCATAGATACCGCCGCCGGATGGCATACGGATCACGATGGGACAGGTGAATTCGCCCGCCGAACGATAACGCAGGCGCGCAGCCTCGGAAACGATCTGGTCATAGGCCGGGTAGACATAGTCCGCGAACTGCACTTCGATGCAGGGGCGAAGGCCGTAAGCGGCCATGCCGATAGCGGTGCCGACAATGCCAAGCTCGCTGATCGGCGCATCGAAGCAGCGTTCCTTGCCGTATTTCTTCTGGAGGCCAGCCGTACAGCGGAAAACACCGCCGAAATATCCGACATCCTCACCGAACACGACGACTTTCTTGTCGCGTTCCATGGCGATATCGTGGGCGTTCTGGATCGCCTCGATCATGGTCATTTTGCTCATGGATTAAAACCCCGCTTCCTGACGCTGGCGGATGAGATGCGGCGGTGTTTCAGCATAGACATCCTCAAACATGTCGCGCATCGACGGCTTGCGACCGTCATGCAGCGTACCAATGGCTTCCGCTTCGCGCTGTGCGGCAACCACAAGGTCCATCACTTCGGCCTCTGCCTGCTTGTGACGTTCATCCGACCAGACGCCGCGCTTGATAAGATGGTTCTTGAGCCGCAGGATGGGGTCGCCGAGTGGCCATGCATCGCTTTCGGCCTTGGGCCGATAGGCGGAAGGATCATCCGAGGTGGAATGTCCGCCGGCGCGATAGGTCACGTATTCAATGATGGTCGGCCCGAGATTACGCCGGGCGCGTTCTACAGCCCATTTGGCAACCGCATGGACGGCCAGATAGTCGTTGCCGTCAACGCGAAGCGCCGGAATGCCGAAACCGTGCCCACGAGCTGCGAAAGTGCCGGAGCCACCGCGCGCAATGCCCTGAAAAGTGGAAATTGCCCACTGATTGTTGACGATATTCATCACTACCGGGGCTTTGTAGGTCGAAGCAAAGACCAAAGCTGCGTGGAAATCGCTTTCGGCGGTTGAACCGTCGCCAATCCATGCGGCTGCGATCTTCGTGTCGTGGCTGATGGCGGACGCCATGGCCCAGCCGACGGCCTGCGTATATTGCGTCGCGAGGTTGCCGGAAATGGTGAAGAAGCCATGTTCCTGTGACGAGTACATCACCGGAAGCTGGCGCCCTTTCAACGGGTCTTGTTCGTTGGAGAAAATCTGGTTCATCATCGTGACGAGCGGGTAATCGTCGGCGATGAGCAAACCCGCCTGACGATAGGTCGGGAAATTCATGTCACCCTTGCGCAATGCCTTGCGGAAAGCGCAGCTGACCGCCTCCTCGCCCAGATGCTGCATATAGAACGAGGTTTTGCCCTGACGTTGCGCCATCATCATGCGCGCATCGTAAGCGCGCAGGATCATCATGTGGCGAAGCCCGTCTTTCAGCTCATCGTCGGTCAAGGTGCCTGCCCAGGGACCAACCGCCTCGCCTTCGCGGTTCAAAACGCGGATGATGCTGAAAGCCAGATCGCGCATTGCTTCCGGCTTTTCATCGATTTCCGGTCTACGAACGCTTCCCGCACGCGGGATTTTGACATGGGAGAAATCCGGTGCATCGCCAGGCCGCCATTCAGGCTCGGGAACATGCAGGGATAGTACGACATCATCGCTCATGCGGGTAACCCTCGAAACTGGCCGCGCAACTGGCCTCGGGAACTTACAGAATGTCGAACGGGGGAATATTGGATTGGTTCCGTGCGTTTCGGAACCCCTAATGCCGGCACTGTTGTTCACATATGCCGACCTTGCTCCTCCCATGCGACATGGCGCCGATTTCCTCCTTCGGCACCATCCGCTTTCAGGGTGGAACGGGTTCAAAAATAAAGCAAGATTATTTTTCGACCGCTTCGGCACTCTTTTATGAAACCGGTTCGCTCTTGCTTGGAGGAGAAGCAAGGTGCACCGGACGAAACAAGCTTATTTCCGTGATTTAAATGGGATTTTAAGTGGAATGTTTCGCCGTCATATACCGCAATAATATTGCTTTTGATTGACGATAGCGTCAGTACCTGCTGGTACTGTTTCAGCTGTTCTGAGCGCGGTTTTCGTTTCTGACAGATTCAGCATGAGGCGTTTTGTCCATATATCACGGCATGAATAGCAGCCATCGGACGATATCGATTCTTCAAAAAGAAAGCCGCACCCAGAGGGTACGGCTTCGAATGGATCTATGAAATGTTCGGTTCAGCGGATCGCTTTACCGTCCGCATTAAATCGATGCACCTTGCTGTCATCAGGCGTAATGAAGATTACGTCGCCTTCATTGTAATGATGTTCGCCAAAGAGCCGTACCGTTATCAGACCAGCAGCTTCGGTTTCGACGTAAAGGATCGTATCGGCGCCGAGATGTTCAGCATGGATGACCTTGCCTTTCCACTTGCCGCTCTCGCGGCTGACGGAAATGTGCTCGGGGCGGATGCCGACAGTTTTCGCTCCAGTGTCATCAACACGGGTGCCGTCCACGAAATTCATCTGCGGCGAGCCGATAAAGCTCGCGACAAAGAGATTGTCCGGCTTGTTATAGAGTTCCATCGGCGAGCCGATCTGCTCGATGCGACCGGCATTGAGGACGACGATGCGGTCGGCGAGCGTCATCGCCTCAACCTGATCATGCGTGACATAAATCATCGTCGCCTTGAGCTCGCGGTGCAGCTTGGCGATTTCGAGCCGGGTCTGAACGCGAAGCGCAGCGTCGAGGTTCGACAGCGGTTCATCGAACAGGAACAGTTCCGGTTCCCGTACCAGTGCACGACCGATGGCGACGCGCTGGCGCTGTCCACCCGACATTTCAGCCGGACGGCGACCCAGATAAGGGTCCAGCGCCAGCATTGCCGAAGCCTTGGAAACGCGCGTTTCAATTTCGGCCTTGGGCGTGCCTGCCTGCTTGAGACCAAGCCCCATATTGTCCTTCACCGTCAGGTGCGGATAAAGCGCGTAGGATTGAAACACCATAGCGATACCGCGCTTGGACGGCGGCGTGACGGTTACGTCCTCGCCATTGATGAGCACCTGACCGGAAGAAACGTCCTCCAGACCCGCGATGGAGCGCAGAAGTGTTGACTTACCGCAACCGGAGGGGCCGACGAAGATGATGAACTCGCCGTCCTGCACTTCAAGATTGATATCTTTCAGAACTTCCTGTGCACCGTAGCGCTTGTGTATCGATTTGAGTAGCAGCGATCCCACGTAACAAATTCCCTTAGAGCATTTCCAGCAAAAGTGCGAAGCGGTTTTGCGTAGGATAATGCGTGAAAACAAAGAGATAGAGCGGTTCCACGATTCCGTTTTAACTGGAACCGCTCTAAATTCTACCGGCTTACAGTTTGACAGGCTGGCCCGAGCGCACGCTTTCATCTGCCGCAAGGCAGATGCGCAGCGATTGCAGCGCGTCATCCATATGTCGGTTGAGATCGATATCTTCGCGAATTGCCTTCAGCATGTAGGCTTGCTCGCGTTCGCACAATTCCTGATGTCCGGGCTCATCGGCCATGGAGAGATCCGTATCCGGTTTCATGAACTTGCCGTCTGCCCCGCGCTCTGCACGATGAACGCGGATTGTCGAGGTCTTGGTGTGCGCATCCACGTCGTCGGATTTTGTCACGGCCTCGTTCATCACGATCGACACGCAGCCATTCGGCGAGATGACATCCTTCACGAAGAAGGCTGTTTCCGACATCATCGGTCCCCAGCCTGCCTCGTACCAGCCGACCGTACCGTCATCGAACAACACCTGAAGATGGCCGTAATTGTACATGTCCGGCTTGATCTCGTCGGAGAGCCGCAAGCCCATGCCGCGCACTTCCACGGGCTTGGCATCCGTGATCTGGCACATGACGTCCACATAATGCACGCCGCAATCAACGATAGGCGACGTGGTGTTCATCAGGTTCTTGTGCGTTTCCCAGGTTGGGCCGCTGGATTGTTGGTTGAGGTTCATGCGGAAGACGTAAGGTCCGCCAAGCTGGCGTGCTTCGGAGATAAGCCGCATCCATGAAGGATGGTGGCGCAGAATATAACCGATGACGAGCTTGCGCCCATTGGCCCGCGCGCAGTCGATCACCCGGCGCGCATCCTCAACCGTCGTTGCCAGTGGCTTTTCCACGAACACATGAGCGCCCTGCTCAAGCGCCGCGACGGCATAATCCGCGTGGCTTTCCGAATAGGTGGCAACGCAGGCCAGATCGGGCTTCAGTTCCTTCAATGCTTCATGGAAGGAAGGATGGATTTCATAGCCTGCCAGTTCATCGGGCACGGCAACCTTGGTGCGATTGACGAGACCAATAATCTCGAAGCCGGGATTGCGGTGATAGGCGAGCGCATGGCTGCGGCCCATATTGCCGAGGCCGGCGGAAAGAACACGAACAGGATTTTGCATTGCAGAACTCATTTTACAGCCCCCGCGGTGATGCCGCGGATCAGCTGCCGCGAGAAGATGACATAAAGGATGAGGATCGGGAACATCGCCAGCGAAAGGGCCGAAAGGACGGCATTCCAGTTGGTGACGAACTGACCGATGAACAGCTGCGAACCGAGTGTCACCGTCTTGGTGGCTTCACTTGGCGCAAGGATCAGCGGGAACCAGAGATCGTTCCAGATCGGGATCATGGTGAAGACGGCAACCGTAGCCATGGCAGGCCGGATCAGCGGCAGCACCAGCTTGAAGAAGATCGCATATTCCGACATGCCGTCTATTCGCCCGGCATTTTTTAAATCGTCGGAAACGGTTCGCATGAATTCCGACAGGATGAAGATCGCCAGCGGCAGGCCTTGTGCAGTGTAGACGAGGATCAGCGCTGTCAGCGTATTGACCAGACCCGCAGCCACCATGCCCTGCAGCAATGCAACCGTGCCAAGCCGGATCGGGATCATGATGCCGATGGCGAGGTAAAGTCCCATCAGCGTGTTGCCCTTGAAGCGGTATTCGGCAAGCGCAAAGGCTGCCATCGCGCCGAACAGGATTACGAGAAAGATGCTCACCACAGTGACGATGGCGCTGTTCTGAAAATAGGTCAGGAAGGAACCCTGCTTCAGAACCGTTTCATAACCGATGAGGCTGAAACTTTCGGGCGTTGGAAACTGCAACGGCGTGCGGAAAATCGCATTGCGGTCCTTGAACGAATTGATCAGCGTCAGCGCCACTGGAAACACGGCGATCAGCATGTAGAAGATCAGGGCCGCATGGACGAGAGTGGTGCGAATGGGCGATGTACGTGCTTTCGACATGGTCTCGTCCTTCAGAACTGATAGCGGCGCATACGGCGCTGGATGCCGAACAGGTAGAGCGACACGCCTGCCAGGATGATGAGGAACATCACGGCGGCGATGGTTGCGCCCATGGACGGATTGCCAAGCTGCAGCTGGAAGCCGAAGAAAGTACGATAAAGGAACGTGCCCAGAATATCAGTCGATTTGTCCGGACCAGCAAGCGCGCCCTGCATCGAATAGACGAGGTCGAACGCATTGAAGTTGGCAACGAAGGTCATCACCGAGATCAGGCCGATGGACGGCAGGATCAGCGGCAGCTTGATCTTGAAGAATTGGCTCCAGCCGGTGATGCCGTCGCATTCGGCCGCTTCAATGATTTCATCGGGAATGTTCAGAAGGGCTGCATAGATCAGCATCATTGGAATGCCGACGAACTGCCAGACCGAGACGAGCGACACAGTGACAAGGGCGGTATCCGCCTTGCCGAGCCATGGACCGAACAACCATTTGAGACCGACGAGGTCCATCATCCACGGTGCGACGCCCCAGATCGGCGATAGGATCAGTTTCCAGATAAAGCCGACGATCACGAAGGACAGCAGCGTTGGAAGAAAAATCGCCGTGCGATAGAAGGCAGCAAAACGCAGCTTCGGCAGTGACAGCATGGCTGCCAGCAGAATGCCGATCGGGTTTTGAACAAGCATGTGAATGCAAAAGAATATAACGTTGTTTTTTAACGCATTCCAGAAATCGCGCGACCAGTTAGGATCACCGAAAAGCGCCTGGAAATTCGCGAATCCCACAAAAGCGCGCTGTCCGTCGACGACATTGAAGAATGCCTGCCGCAAGGTCTCGATCAGTGGCAGCACCATTACCGCCGTATAGATCAGGACACAGGGCAGAAGAAATACAAGTATATGCCAACGCCTCGGGCGCTTGTGCACGATACCTGTCATGTCGGCAGATTGGCTCATATAGGCATTCGCTCTTCAAGAGCATTTCCAGCAAAGGTATCAACCGTTTGCGTTCGGAAATGCGTAAAACCGATGGTTAGCGTTCTCGTTCACGAGAATGCGTGCAAACCGGGAAACCATATTTCCCATCCCTGCCCGCTCGCGTCATTTTAAACTGACACGGAATGCACCGATTGCAAAACAGCATGTCGATGCGTCAGATGAAAAGATATGGGCGGCGCGCCCCCGCGATCGCCGCCCATATTATCCCGCGTTTTTTACTTCGCAGGCTTGTACCAGCTATCCAGGCCTTCCTGCAGCTTCTTCGCGGCATCTTCCGGCGTCACAGTGCCGTTGATGACGTTGGCCGACTGAACCCAGGTTTCATTTTCGAGGTTCGGCGTGCCACGCGACAGGATCTGGTAGGTCGAACGAATGGTCGGCTTGCACTTTTCGCGCCAGGAAACGAATTCCTGCGCCAGTGGATCGCTCATCTTCACAGCCGTAGAGTTCAGGCTGAAGAAGCCCGGCAGCGCATTGGCGTAGATTTCAGCGAATTCAGGCGAAGACACCCAGTTCAGGAAAACCTTTGCCTGTTCTGCGTGCTTGCTCGAAGCATTGAGGCCGAGACCGATATCGTTGTGGTCGGAGATGTAGCAGGTATCGCCTGCATTCTTGACCGGCGGCGGGAAGGCACCCATCTTGAACTGTGCCTGCGTGTTGAACAGGCCGATTTCCCACGAGCCAGCCGGATAGATGGCAGCACGACCGAGCGTGAACAGGTTCTGGCTGTCCGGATAGGTCTGTGCTTCGAAGCCGTCGCCCAGATAGTCCTTCCACTTGGCAAGCACTGCAAACGGCTCGACCCATTGCGGATCGGTGAGCTTTTCGGTGCCTGCGATCAGAGCCTTGCGGCCTTCTTCGCCCTTCCAGTAGGTCGGTCCGATATTCTGGTAGCCCATGGTTGCGGCTTCCCACATATCCTTCGTGCCCATGGCCATCGGGATGTAGTTGCCGTCAGCCTTGATCTTGTCGAGCATCGCAAAGAATTCAGCCTCGGTGGCCGGCGGCGTAATGCCGAGCTGGTCGAAGGCGTCCTTGTTGTAGATGAAGCCGTGAATAACCGAAGCCATTGGAACGCAGAAAGTCTTCGACCCGTCGTCGGTGGTCCATGCGGACTTGGCGACGTCCGAGAAGTTCTTCATGCCTTCGAGATCGGTAAGATCGGAGAGCTTGCCCTTGTTGAACAGTTCGAGTGAGGTGTCGAACGGACGGCACGAAATCAGGTCGCCGCCTGAACCGGCGTCGAGCTTGGCATTGAGGGCCGCGTTGTATTCAGTCGGCGCGCTCGGTGCGAAATTGATCTTGATGCCAGGGTTTTTGGCTTCAAAAGCTGGAATGATCTTTTCCTGCCAGATTTGCAGATCGTCGTTACGCCAGCTTTCAACCGTCAGCGTGACGTCTTCGGCAAGCGCAGCCGATCCCGACGCCAGAAGCGTGGAACCCAGCAGCATGAGTTTCAACGTATTACGAACCATTTGACCTTCTCCCGTTTTTAGAGCGCAGATGCGCAAAAGAGGCGAAAGTACGCCAGACCGTTTCGGTACGATCGCTCCTCGCGTTGCGGGAAAAGTACCGGCCCCCGCCGGTGATCTCCATCCCAAATCCGCGTGCTCCTCGCCCTCAGCGGCATTGCGCTCCCCTTCTGCTGAAATTAATGCCAAAAACGTACCAATTGTCCAGAGAAGTTTACAACTTTCGTGCAGAAAAATTTAAAATGGTCGTTTTTCTCGAATTTTATCAACGAATTAATCAAATTTTTCACAAGCCGACAAATCTGCTTGGTTAATGGTATTTTTTTGGTATCTTCAAGTCGGAGGTATCTTCATGACTGAATTCTTCATTGGCGTTGACGGCGGTGGCACGGGATGCCGCGTCTTGGTGGCGGATGGCGACGGTGCGATTCTGGGTTCAGGGCGCAGTGGTTCTGCCAATATCGTCACCGATCCGCAGACGGCGCTGATTAATGTGATCGCGGCGATCGACAACGCTTTTGACAATGCCGGGCTGGACAAGGCGCATTATGCGACCAGCCATGCGGTTCTCGGTCTGGCAGGCGGTAATGTCGAGGGTGCAGGCACCCCGATAGAACGTGGTCTGCCCTTCGCGCACTCCAATGTGGAATTTGACGGCGTGATCGCCCTGCAAGGCGCGCTTGGCGATCAGGACGGGATCGTCGCTATTCTCGGCACAGGCACGGCCTATATCACGCGCCGGAACGGTCGCATCCATTCGGTCGGCGGATGGGGCTTCCCTTTGAGCGACCTTGGCAGCGGTGCACGGCTCGGCCAAAGCCTGTTGCAGGAAAGCCTGCTCGTGCATGATGGCATTCATCAGCGCACACGCCTGACGACGGACCTTTTGAACGAGTTCGACAACAATCCGGATAATCTGGTCGAATTTGCCTGGACTGCGAAGCCCGGCGATTTCGGCAAATATGCTCCGCGTGTTTTCCAATATGCGAGCGAAGGCGACGAAACCGCACGGATGTTACTGGAGCGCTCCGCTGCCTATATCAGCGAAACGCTCGACGTGCTGATCAAACAGGGGGCAGAACGCATCAGTCTGCTGGGCGGCATGGCGCCGCTTTATGTGGAATGGCTGCCGCCACACCAGCAGAAGCTTCTGGTCAAGCCTGCGGCTGATGCCTTGACCGGCGCCCTTCAGCTTGCCCTCAAGCGATATGGGCCGCAAAATGGAAAGGCGCGCGAATGAGCGGAAATTTCAGCGCTTTCCTGCCCAAGAACCTGCAGGGTTCTGCGCCGTCCTCCGGCGGGCCGCTCTATATGCAGCTACGTCAGTCGCTGGAGGCTGCAATCCGCGCCGGACAACTGGTCGACGGCGAAGCCCTGCCGCCGGAACGCGACATTGCGGAATATGCCAATATCAGCCGCGTGACAGTACGCAAGGCAGTGGACGATCTCGTCAAGGCCGGGCTTCTCGTGCGCCGTCATGGTTCGGGCACGTTCGTCGTACGCCCAAGCGAGCGCGTGCAGCAGTCGCTCTCCATGCTTACTTCGTTCACCGAGGATATGGCGCGCCGCGGCATCACCACGCAATCCCGGTGGCTGGAACGTGGTCTCTATTACCCCTCACCCGAAGAGATGATGAAGCTGGGTGTTTCTTCAGAGACGCGCGTTGCCCGCCTCGGGCGTCTGCGTATTGCGAGTGATATGCCGCTGGCCATCGAACGAGCAAGTCTTTCAAGCGAAATCCTGCCCGATCCGGATGCTGTAAAGGGCTCGCTTTATGCTGAACTGAGCCGTACAGGGTTTCGTCCCGTTCGCGCTGTCCAGCGTATAGCGGCCTGCAACATCAAGGATCCCGACGCACGTATTCTGGGCGTCAAGGAAGGCGATGCGGGTCTGTCCATCGAGCGACTGTCCTATTTGCCGTCAGGTCGTGTGGTGGAGTTTACAAAATCGCTTTATCGCGGCGATGCCTATGATTTCGTGGCTGAACTGACAATACCGCAATCTTGAACGACAGGTTCATCAAGGAAAACGGCCCGTTTTCGGGCCGTTTCTAAATTCGTGTCAATGGTGTTTCTTGCCTTCACGTGCCAGATCAGCCGTCGGATCAGCCGCCAGGCGCTTGCGCGCCCGGTCGTCCATCAACTCGTACCACATGGCATTGAGCACGGCGAAAGCCGCCGCAAGCGGAAGTCCCAACAACCAGGAAAAATACCACATATCGCTTTCCTTTCTCGGTTGGTTAGAGCGCATGAATAAGATGCGCGGTGAAACGAAACTTATAGAGCGGCGATCTGATGTAATCAGATCGCAAAGCGCTCTAATAAGCGTGATTACTATCGTCTTCGACCATTTCCTTATCCACCTTGCCCCACAGGACCTTGTAGACCCAAGACGTGTAAATGACGATCAGCGGCAGGAAGATGAGCGACACAACCAGCATAATGAACAGCGTCATATGGCTGGATGACGAATCCCATACAGTCAGGCTTGAACGCGGATCGAGCGACGATGGCAGAATGAACGGGAACATCGACACGCCCACCGACGAAATAATGCCGAAGATCGATAGTTTTCCGAACAGCAGCGGCATGAGTTCACGACGGCTGCGCAATGCGATGAAGACTGCTAGTGGTCCCAAAATGCCGAGCGCCGGGGCGATCAGCAGGACAGGATAGTTCACATAGTTAGCGAACCATGCACCATGATCCAGTTCAACAGTCTTGCGTAGCGGATTGGATGGCCCGTCTGTGACGATAGCGCTTGTGATCCGATAACCCGAAATCCAAAGCCAGCTGACGACGCCAGCCAGTACATAGAGCACAATCGTCAGAACAGCCGCGATACTGCCGTAGGACCGGGCACGCGCCTGAATATCACCGGTCGTTTTCAACACCAGCCACGAAGCGCCGTGCATGCTGAGCATAGTCACCGAAAGCACGCCGCAAAGCAGTGCAAACGGATTGAGCAGACCGAAGAACGAACCTTCATAGAAAATCTGAAGATCGTCGGCGAGGCGGAACGGAACGCCTTGCAAGACATTGCCTACAGCAACGCCGAAAATGAGGGCGGGAACGAAACCACCGATAAACAGCGCCCAGTCCCAGCCTCTCCTCCAGGCCTCACTGTCTCGCATGGACCGATATTTGAACCCGACCGGGCGCAGGATAAGCGCGAACAGGATGACGAACATCGCCAGATAGAAGCCCGAGAAAGACACCGCATAGAGCGGTGGCCAGGCTGCGAAAATCGCACCACCCCCGAGGATCAGCCAGACCTGGTTGCCTTCCCATACCGGGCCGATCGTATTGATGATGATACGTCGCTCGATATCGGTTTTACCGATGACGGGCATGAGTATGTCGACACCGAGGTCGAACCCATCCATCGCGGCAAAGGCGATCAGCAATACACCGAGCAGTACCCACCAGATGATGCGCAGGGTTTCATAGTCCAACAAATCGCTGAGTATCATGATCCTTACTCCGCAGGTGCAATGCTTGCCGGGGCGAGAATTGCTTCCGGCTTGCTGTCGGGTTCAGGTCCAGCCTTAATGGCACGGATCATCAGGGCCATCTCGATGATGAAGAGAACCGTATAGATGGCCACGAAACCGAGTATGGTCAGCAATACGGTAGATGCACCGAGATTGGAGACACCTACCGCTGTCGGCAATATGCCTTCGATGACCCAAGGCTGGCGACCGAACTCTGCAACGATCCAGCCCATTTCGGCTGCGATCCATGGCAGCGGTATCGCAAACACGGCGATCCGCAACAGGAACGGGTAACGGTCGAGTTTACGACGAGCGGACAGCACAAAGAATGTGCCCGTCAGCAGAATCAGGAAGAAGCCGATGCCGACCATGATGCGGAACGCCCAGAACAAGGGCAGGACGCCGGGAACGGTGTCGTTTGCGGCCTGCGTGATTTGCGCATCGGTTGCCTGACGCGGATCGTCGACATAACGCTTCAGCAGAAGCGCATAGCCCATCCACTGGCTGTTATCAGCAAAGACGTCCTTGACTTCCTGCGATACGGCGTTCGTATCGCCAGCCGCGCGGATTTTCTGCAAGGCGTCATAGGCGACGATGCCGTTGCGGATATGGTTTTCCGCGTTCTGGACAAGATCATTGATGCCCTGGATAGGGGTCGTGAGAGAACGAGTACCGATCAGGCCCATGACCCAAGGAATATGCACTGCGAAATGGGTTTCACGCGCTGCCTGGTCCGGGAAGCCGAATACGGTGAACGAAGCCGGAGCAGGTTCTGTTTCCCACATGGCTTCGATAGCAGCGATTTTCATCTTCTGGTGTTCATTGGCCAGATAACCGCTTTCATCGCCGAGCACGACAACAGACAGCGAGGCCGCCAGACCGAAGGATGCTGCAATAGTCAGTGAACGTTTGGCAAGCTCTACCGAACGGCCCTTGAGCAGATACCAGGCCGAAACACCAAGGACGAAAATGGATGCCGTGACATAACCGGCGGAAACCGTATGAACGAATTTGGCCTGTGCGACCGGGTTCATCAGCACCGCGAAGAAATCGGTGATTTCCATACGCATGGTTTCGGGATTGAATGCTGAGCCAACCGGATTCTGCATCCAGCCATTGGCGATCAGAATCCACAATGCCGAGAAATTGGAACCAGCCGCGACCGCGTAAGTCGCCATGAGATGCCCGACTTTCGACAGGCGGTCCCAGCCGAAAAAGAACAGGCCCACGAAGGTCGCTTCAAGGAAGAAAGCCATGAGGCCTTCGATGGCCAGCGGTGCGCCAAAGATGTCGCCGACATAATGGCTGTAATAACTCCAGTTCATGCCGAACTGGAATTCCATCACGATCCCCGTTGCGACGCCCATGACAAAGTTGATGCCAAAAAGCGTACCCCAAAATTTCGTCATCTGCCGCCAGATGAGTCGCCCCGTCATAACGTAAACGGTTTCCATGATGGCAAGCAGCACGGAAAGACCCAAGGTCAGAGGTACGAAGAGGAAGTGATAAAGTGCCGTGATTGCAAACTGCAATCGCGACAGGGAGACAATATCGAGTTCCATCTCTTTAAGCCGGTAACCCGGCCCTCCTGGTGTTATGAGCTACGCTTCCAGCGCGGCCCCCTTTTGAACGCGGCGGCTTCTTAGAACCCGTACTCCGCTTCAACTTCAAATATCGGTCCAGATATGGACACGGACTTCAAATCATTCTCCATGCCCGCGCTGCTCACCTCATGGTATGGAGGATTTCGCCAAAGCGCGGCGAACTCTTACCTACGGACTCAACTAGAGCGCCTTGATTTAAAACAATGATCCGTTCGCAAATTTGCGCTTCACGACGGATATGCGTGGCAATCAGCAATGTGCGTGAACCTGCCTTGATCTTGAGGCGCTCAAGAACATCCCGTGCTGTCGCAGCATCCAGACCCTCGGTCGGCTCATCCAGCAGCCAGAGCGGAACATGGGTCAGAAAAAGGCGGGCCAGAGCCAGACGTCGCGCCTGTCCGCCCGAAAGCCCCAGACCACCCTCGCCCAGCATTGCATCCAGCCCGGCAGGCAGTTCGGCGATGAACGCGCCAAGACCTGCGGCTTGCAATGCATCCACCAGTTCCTGATCGCTCGCATCAGCGCGCGCCAGCCGGAGATTGTCGCGAAGACTGTCCTGAAAAAGTTCGGTTCGTTGCGTGAGGAGACGGGCTGGCACAACTGCGACACTGCCCTGATCAGCCGGAATTTCTCCGGCAAGGAAATTGAACAAGGTCGATTTGCCTGCGCCGCTTGTGCCGACAATGGCAATACGCTCGCCCGCTGCAATATCGAGATCGAGGTTTTTCAGGGCATCGCGGTCGGCGCCCTCGTGACGAACAGACACGTTTTTCAGGTGAACGGCCGTGCCATTCTCCGGCTGCTTGGGCGCCGCCAATTCGACATCGTCGTGCAACTGAGGGGCGACGCGCTTTGCAGCGAGTATCGTGCGTCCAAGTTCCATCGCACCGCGCCGCAAGACCGAAAAAGGTTCCATAGCCCCAAGAATGATAAGCATTCCGAGTGCTGCGACGGGCGCGCCGATACTGCCTGCCTGCATCAACAATCCAACGGCGATAAGGCCACCTGCCAGTAGTGCCGCGTGAACAATACCGAAACCGGCGCCGGTAACAATCTCTATGCGATTAAGCTTGCGATCCGAAGCGGCGACATAGCCGTCTGCACGCACCAAGGCCAGTTTCTGATCTTCGAGACGTCCCGCCATAAGAAGTTCGGTCTGTCCGGCAACCAGATCGACGGTGCGAGCGCGCAGTGCTTCCGTACCCTTTGCGCGCTGTCGCATGGATTTTTCGGACCGGCGAGCTGCCGAAAGCGGAATGCCAAGACCTGCACCGAGCAAAACAAGCGCTACCAGCAGTCCGAATAACGGGCTCATCAGACCAAGCGCGATGCCAGCCACAAGCGCTGTCGCAAGTGCGGCACCGACAGGCACCACCACACGCAGATAAAGAGAGTCGAGTGCATCAATATCTGCCGTTAGGCGGAACAGGAGACGCGCCGGACGTTTCAATAAGGCGTTTGCAGCACTCGGGCGCGCCCAGCTACGGAACAGCTTTTCGCGTAATGCCGCAAGGATGGCGAGCGTGGCATCATGGGTGACAAGCCGTTCCAGATAGCGGGAACCGGTGCGCAGGATAGCCAGCAGCCGAATACCGGCGGCGGGCGCAAACACGTCGAACACAACGGCTGTCGCGATACTCAGGCCAGCAATCGCCGTTGCCGTTATGAACCAGCCTGACAGGCCGAGAAGAGCAATACCTGCGAGGACCGTTACGGTTGCTGTAGCAATACCGGCAAGGAGCGCCATCCCCTTGGTCCGGAAGAAAAGCCGCAAGATTGGCTGCAATGACCGGAGACCGTTCATTCCGCTGCCCTCCTCTGCCAGACCGGATCATTATCGACGCTGCGATCCAGGCGGACGATGCGACCCATCCTGCGGGCAAGGGTTTCATCATGGGTTGCGACGATCAACGTCTTGCCTTTGGCGAGCCTGAGAAGACTGTCGGCAATGATCTTTGCCGTTTCCTGATCCAGATGAGCGGTGGGTTCATCGGCTAGAATAATATCTGCATCCGGATCGACAGCCGCGCGGGAAAGCGCTAGCCGCAGGGCTTCACCGCCCGAAATTCCGGCACCGTTCTCGCCAATCAGGCTGTTGCCGGTGACACCCAGAACATGCCCGAGCGCCATGTCATCGATGATGGTTTTTGTGGCTTCCGCTTCGGCCTTTCGACCAAGCGTGATGTTTTGACGGGCAGAGCCGGCAAAGATATGCGGCTTTTGGCCGATCCAGCTCATCCGCAGCCGAAGCGCGGCTGCAGTTTCGTCGTTAAGTTCAATACCCCCGATTTCTATCCGCCCCGCTTGTTGAGCCGTCAGCCCTGCAATGAGCGCCAGAATGGTGGACTTGCCGTAGCCACTCGGCGCCAGTAACGCCACGTGTTCGCTTGCCTCGATGTCGAGGTTGAATGCATTGAGAACCTTGGTTCCTGTCCCATAACCGAAATCGATATTGTGCAAAGTGACTGCAGGTGCATCGCCAATCGCTGTTTGACTTCCACTCTTGCCGACAATTGGCATTGGATGCTCAGCGAGCTTTTCCAGCGCGTCGACAGAGGCTTCGCCTGCCGCACGATCATGCCAGACGGCTGAAAGATCGCGTAACGGTTCGAAAAATGCAGGAGACAGAAGCAGGACGAAAAGACCTTCGGCCAAACTCAACTTATGGCCCCATGCTCCGAAGTTGAGCTGGCCCAGCAGATGAAAGCCGATATAGACCGCGACCATGGCGACGCCGATGGCAGCGAAAAGCTCAAGCACCGCCGAAGACAAAAATGCGATACGCAAGACAGACATGGTCTTCGAACGCAAGGTTTCGGCATTTTCGCGCAAGCGGTTCGCCGTAGAATTCACGGCATGGAAAGTGCGAATGGTTGTAAGGCCCCGCAGGCGGTCGAGCAGAAAGCCATTCATACCGCCAAGGGCAGTCAGTTGCTTTTCGCTGGCAGCCTTAGCACGCCAGCCGATCAATGCCATGAAGATCGGTATCAGCGGTGCAGCGACCATCAGGACGAGCGCTGCAGCCCATGAATACCAGAGCACGACCGCAAGTATCGCAAATGGCACCAGCATCACGCGGATGCGGACCGGCACGAAGCGCGAGAGATAGGGAACGACCATTTCCGCCTGTTCGGCGAGAATGCTTGCCGCCTCGCCGGATGACGGGCGTGTCACGTCAAGCGGTGAGCGTTGCGCAAGCGCTGAGACGGCAATGACCCGCAACCGCGAGAGCTCCTGTCGGGCGGCATCGAAAGCTTTTGCCGCGCCTGCGCTGTCCAGAATGCTACGCAGGCAACCGAGAGTGAAAATGCCTGCCGCACTGTAATAGATGGAGTTATCGAAGCCTGTATCAGCCAGTCGCCCGATGGCATAAGCGAGAATGCCGGCTTGCGGCAGCCAGAGAAGTGCGGCCAACGTCTGAAGATATGCCCCCCGCTTCAGCAAAGACGGAACAGGACGACGTTGCTTGCTGCGCGAACT
The DNA here is from genome assembly GCF_902825325.1 of Brucella tritici. Taxonomy (GTDB): domain Bacteria; phylum Pseudomonadota; class Alphaproteobacteria; order Rhizobiales; family Rhizobiaceae; genus Brucella. The sequence goes on from NZ_CADEAR010000001.1 coordinate 204,892, forward strand.
TTGTTGGTCGCCTGCCGCTTCGCCGTCTTCTGCAGTCAATGTTTCCGTTCGGGGGACAACGGATGTCACTCTCGCTTAGGCTCCTTTTTGGCCGATGTTCGCCCACGTCCGAGCGCCACGATCCTGTCCGTGGTTTCAAGGAAGCGGGTCACCTTGGCGCCAAGCGCCAGAAGACTAGTCAAACGGTCGGTATCGAGGCGCTTGACGTCGTCGTACCAGTTGGTCAGCCGTTCGATCAGGCCATACATGTCCTTCATGCGATCTTGCGCATAAAGATCGCTGTCGCCTTTCGGCTGCTCCATCAGGATTTCGCGCAAAACGGAGAGCGTCGGATCGATCTCACGTTTCTTGCGCTCCTCAGCGAGCGTACGCAGAATCTGCCACACATCGTCGGGCGTCGTAAAAAAATCACGACGATCGCCGGGAATGTGTTTCAGCAGCACCAGATTCCAGCCCTGCAATTCGCGGATGCCCATGGACACGTTAGAGCGCGACACACCGAGAGCATCGACTATCTGGTCAGCGCAAAGCGGCTCAGGCGAAATGTAAAGCAGTGCGTATATCTGCCCCACAGTGCGATTGATGCCCCAACGGCTGCCCATTTCTCCGAAGTGGAGCACGAACGACTGAACGATTGGCGACAATTCCAAAATTCTCTCTCCCGTAAATTCTGAATTTTCAGAAATTACTGAAATTCAGATAATTCAAATGGCCTCATCCTTCAATCCGCTTGTCCCGGGCGAAAGCCTGAACGGACAATTGGCCGCAGCCCTGAGCACTCCTCCAAATGCCCGTAAACACGATAGGCCGCCGCTTCCACTCCGCAGTCGGTGGGCAGTCGGGCCAAGGATTCGGCAAATGGCAGATAATGTTTCCGGTCGGCAGGATAGCCGGTCTTGGAGCGAACTCCAAAACAGGTCTCCGGTCAGACCGGAAGCGACAGCCGCTGCTTCCATAGTGAAGCGGCAATTTTCCCCATTTGGTGCAACGGAAAACGCAAGTTTTCCGCCCTCTCCGCACCCTCAAGCATGATACCTACAGACCTATGACGGGTCGGAAGATGAAGGCAGCTCCTTGCTGTCCTGCGTTCTGTCGCGATGGATCACGGCGCGGCTGAGCAGCATGAGCGTTACCGGCGTTGTGACAACCACAAAGACGGTAATAAGCACTTCATGCAGAATCGGCTTCGATTGCAAGATGGAGAAAAATATGATCGATGCGATCAAGATTCCACCGGCCCCAAACGATGAGCCAAGTGTGGGAGCATGAACGCGTTCATAAAAGCTTTTGAAGCGGACAAGCCCGATGCATCCGACGAGCGTGAGGAAAGCGCCGGCGACCAGAAAAAAAGCAATGACAATAGCTGCCCAAACGGGAAGTTCGCCAGCGTTGTTCATTCGATCACCTCCCCGCGCATGAGGAATTTGGACAACGCCACGGTGGCGACGAAACCCAGAAGAGAGATAATCAGCGCCGCCTCGAAATAGATTATGCTGCCCGTGCGGATACCAAACGTTATGAGCAGAAGCAGCGCATTGAGGTAAAGCGCGTCAGTCGCAAGAATGCGATCCTGCGCGCGCGGACCGACCAGAAGCCTGTAGACCGCACAAGCCATGGCACCGAGAAGCATCAGCTGAGCAGCAAGCAGGGACCAGAAGATGATAACTGCGCTCATGCGGACTTCTCCTCTTCCACAATATCTGCCGCTCCGAATATCTTGATGAGCGGCTGCTCATATCTTCCCTTGATCGTGTCCCGCCACGCTTGCGCATCATCCAGATCGAGCACATGGATAGTCAGTTCGCGCCTTGCGGCGTTGTAATCGACCCAGGCCGTGCCCGGCGTCGCAGTGATTATGCAGGCGAGGACAGCAAGCGCGGTCCGGTTTTCCAGATCGAGCTGGATAACGACGAAGCCCGGACGCCGTTTGCGTTTGCGTGACAGAATGATGCCAGTCACCGCGATGTTGGATTGCAGGATGTCGTAGCTCATGGTGCCGAACAGCCAGAGCATCGTCGGGATCGAACGAATATGGTTCTTCTGCGGTTGCAGGGCCGTCATGATGAGACACGCCACGAGTGCGATGATCGCGCCAAGCAGGAGCTGTGCCCGCGTAAAGCCGTTCAAAAGCAACCAGAACAGGAGCAGCGAGGCGAACAGAAGCGGGTAAGGCAGGATTCTTTTCACTGTGCCTCCTCCGTTCCGGTGCCTGCGCGCGGCGTATTGAGGACACTGCTGATATAGGACGCCGGATTATGCAGCGAACGCGCCGTTTCATCCATGTAGCGCATGGCCGGACCGGCAGCGATTGTAAGGGCCAAACAGATTGCCAGGAGCCCTGCAATCGGCACGACTTCCCGCACCAGAACGCGCGGCACATTGCCTTCGAGAGACGCCCAGAAAGTGCGAATGCCAGTACGTGTCATCGCGATCAGCGCTGAAAGACCAGACAGTAGAAGGAGCGCGACCAAAGCCCAGCTTGCCGGGCTGACAGGCATTGCGAGCTGCGGTGTCGGGCCATCACCGTTGAAAACGGCGGCCAGGATCAGGAACTTGGCGATAAAGCCGGAGAACGGCGGCAGCCCGATCAGCAATATCGCGCAAATGCCGAAGAATGTTCCCAGGACTGCAAGGGTTGCAGGCAGAACCGCACCGATCTCGTCCTCGTCTTCCTCCTCCTCGTCATCGCCATAGGCTTCCATGGTAACGGCAAGAACGTTTGCAGCAGCGTCCTGTCCACGTTCGATCAATTCGATCAGCAGGAAAAACGCTGCGATGGTCAGCGTGGAACTGACCATATAGTACAATGCCGCGCCGGTCATGGCGGTGTTACCGCTGCCAATCGCCGCTAGCAACGTGCCGGAGGACACGAGGATACTATAGCTGGCGAGGCGGCCCATCGCTTGCGATGCGACAACTCCGATCAGGCCAAAGGCAAGCGTGACCATTCCGCCGAAATAGAGCCAGTCGTTGCCGAAGCCATAGGAGGAACCGGCACCGATACCAAACATCAGCGGCGACAGGCGCAGAAGAACATAAATGCCAACCTTGCTCATGATGGCGAAGACCGCCGCCACCGGTGCTGCAGCAGCCGTATAGGTTGGCGCAAGCCAGAAATTGAGCGGCCACATGCCCGCCTTAACGAGGAATGCAACGCCCAGAACTGCCGCCCCTGCTTCAAGTAGCATACGGTCTTCAGCCGCGACCTGCGGAATTCTCTGTGCAAGATCGGCCATATTCAATGTGCCCGTCACGCCATAGATCAGGCTGACGCCGATCAGGAACAGTGAGGAAGCGACAAGATTGACGGCAATATAATGCATGCCAGCCTTTACGCGTGCCGGGCCAGACCCATGCAGCGCCAGGCCGTAGGATGCCGCCAGCATGACTTCGAAAAAAACGAAGAGGTTGAACAGATCGCCAGTCAGAAATGCGCCGTTCAGCCCCATCAGCAAAAGCTGGAAGATTGTATGGAAGTGCGGGCTGGCCTTGTGCCAATGCGCGAGTGCGAAGCTGAGTGAAGCCATGCCAAGCAGGCTTGTCAGCATAAGCATGAGAGCCGCGAGGCGATCCAAAACCAGAACGATGCCGAAAGGTGCTGGCCAGTTGCCAATCAGATAAACCAGAGCGTCGGGCGCCTTGTCGCTCGCCATACCGGCAAGCGTGATGGCAATTGCAATCAATCCCAAGGTCGAGATGGAGTTGATGGCCATCTTGAGCTTGCGCTTGCGCTCATCGAACAACAGCAGCACAGCCGCCGTGACGAGCGGCAGGACGATTGGAGCAACGATGAGGTGCGTTTTCCAGTCCAACATCAGTTCTCCTTGCCGTCCACGTGGTCCGTACGCGTCAACCCGCGCGAGGCGAGCAGCACGACAAGGAAAAGTGCGGTCATTGCGAAACCGATGACGATGGCGGTCAGAACGAGCGCCTGTGGCACCGGATCGGTATATTGTGCGGCCTGAACGTCAACACCGCTGTCGAGCACCGGGGCAGCATTGATGCGCAGGCGCCCCATTGAAAAGATGAAGAGATTGACTGCGTAGGAAATCAGCGACAGGCCGATCGCCACCTGAAAAGTACGCGGGCGAAGAATGAGCCAGACGCCGGATGCCATCAACACGCCGATTGCCAGAGCAAGAACGAGTTCCATCAGTTCTCCTCCTTCGTTGCGGCGAGCTTCTCGACACGATGTTTACGAAGCGATTGGTGCGCGAGAGCGATCAAAACAAGGACGGTAGCGCCGACCACGAGGGTGAAGACACCAAGATCGAACAGCAGGGCGCTGGCCGTCGGCATTTTTCCGATATGCGGTATTTCCGTATATTGGAAGAACGTGGTGAGGAACGGATAGCCGAAGAACCACGATCCTGCGCCTGTTGCAGCTGCAAACAGCAAGCCCAACCCGATCCAGCGCAAGGGCAGAATGCGCAAGCGATCTTCTACCACACGCGCGCCTGACGCCAGATATTGCAGCAGGAATGCAATTGCGAGCGTGATACCGGCCGCAAACCCGCCACCCGGCAGGTCATGACCGCGCAGGAACAGATGTACCGCCAGCACGATGATGACCGGGAAGAGCCACTGCATGATAACCGAAGGCACGGCCAGGTAATCGGCCAGTGTTTCACCTGCCTTGCGGTCGGGTGCTGCCTCGTCATAAGCATCCTGAATCTTCTGCTGGGCAGTCGATCCGGTTGTGTCGGGCGCAGGACGGAAACGGCGCAGGAGTGCAAAGACTGTAAGACCCACAATGCCGAGGACGGCGATTTCGCCAAAAGTATCGAAAGCGCGGAAGTCGACCAGAATGACGTTCACGACATTTTTGCCACCGCCGCCTGAATAGGCGTTTTCGAGGAAATAGTCGCCAATGCTGCTCGGCGATATCCGGGTCATCACCGCATAGGCGATCACGGCCACACCTGCCCCGCTGCCGATTGCAAGCAGCAAGTCGCGATAGCGGCGGATCCGTGGGCCGATTTGCACCGGAATCGGGTCGGGATCCTCCCAACGCTTCGGGAGCCAGCGAAGCCCGAGAAGGAGGAGAACGGTCGTCACGATCTCGACCAGCAACTGCGTCACGGCAAGATCGGGTGCGGAAAGCCAGACGAAGGTGATGCAGGTAATAAGCCCCGCCCCGCCGAGAAGGATAAGTGCGGCCAGCCTGTGATACTTGGCCTGATAGGCCGCGCCGATAGCGCATGCTCCACCGAGTATCCAAAGACCGGCAAAGATCGGGTCTACAGGCTGAGCGCCGAGCGAGCCAGACTGCAGGCCGGAAGCGAAAATCGGCCAGGCGGCTGCAAGAACGGCTACCGCAACCACGATACGGAGCTGCGGCTGCAGACGGCGTGTGCTGAGGAAAGCTTCAGCCTTACGCGCCCAGTTCCATGACAAGGTTACCAGAACGCGCTCGAAAATGCGCTGCCCCTGCAGATGCCGGAAGAACGGCGGGCCGTCTTCACTGGTCGCAAGATAGTTCTTCAGCATCCAGTGCAGAAGAATGCCGCCGATCATGGCAACGATACTCATCATCAATGGCAGGTTGAAGCCGTGCCAGACCGAGAGACTATATTCAGGCGTGGCTGTGCCCAGCACCGACAGAACGGCCGAATGCAGGAATGGGCCGATGGAAAGGCTCGGAACAATGCCTATCAAAAGGCAAAGAAGAACCAGAAGCTCGATAGGACGACGCATCCAGTGCGGGGGCTCGTGCGGCTCATGCGGTAGGTCGTGCGGTGGCGGCCCGAAGAACGTCGAATAAATGAAGCGCACGGAATAGGCGACTGTGAAGATACCGGCAATCGTCGCCACGTAGGGCGTGATGGTGTCGAGCCACGACGCCATGTGCGTTTCCACTGCTTCGGCAAAGAACATTTCCTTGGAAATGAAACCGTTGAGCAGCGGCACGCCCGCCATGGCCGCACTCGCCACCATGGCAAGTGTTGCCGTATAGGGCATGGGCCGCAACAACCCGCTCAGCTTGCGCATGTCGCGTGTGCCGGTCTCATGGTCGATGATACCGGCAGCCATGAACAGCGACGCCTTGAAAATCGCATGGTTGACCATGTGGAAGATTGCAGCAACGGCGGCAAGCGGACTGCCAAGACTAAGCAGAACGGTGATCAGGCCAAGGTTGCTGATCGTCGAATAGGCAAGTAGTCCTTTGAGATCCTGCTGGAAAACCGCGAAGAAACTCGCAATCAGAAGCGTGATCAGACCGGCCGAACCGACGATCCAGAACCACTCTTCTGTTCCGCTGAGAACCGGCCACAGGCGCGCGAGCAGGAAAACGCCCGCCTTCACCATGGTTGCCGAATGGAGATAGGCCGATACAGGCGTCGGTGCCGCCATGGCATTGGGAAGCCAGAAGTGGAACGGAAACTGTGCACTTTTCGTGAAAGCACCAAGCAGGATCAGAATAAGAGCCACGCCGTAGAGCGGATGGGTTCGAACGATGTTGCCCGCCGCCAGAACCTTGTCAAGATCGTAGCTTCCGACAATATGACCGAGGACGAGAACGCCAGCCAGCAGACAGAACCCACCGATACCCGTCACTGTCAGCGCCATGCGCGCGCCGTCGCGGGCACTGGCATTGTGATACCAATAGCCGATCAGCAGGAACGAGAAGATGCTGGTCAGTTCCCAGAACACGGCAAGCAATATCAGATTGCCGGACAGAACCACGCCGAGCATCGATCCCATGAAGGACAGAAGGAATGAGAAGAACCTCGGGACGGGATCCTCGGGCGACATGTAATAACGTGCATAAATGACGACCAGCAGGCCGATGCCCGTGATCAGCATCGCGAAAAGCCAGGCGAATCCGTCCATTCGGAAAGTGACATTCAGGCCGTAAGCCGGGAGCCATTCGACGGTGCCGCGAAGCACTTTGCCATCTGACACGATGGGATAAAGGCTGGCGGTGACGATAAAGGCGACGAGCGCAATAGCTGCCGTAAACCAGGCCGAACCACTACGATCCGCCCCCCTGAATAATCCGGTTATGGCGCTGCCGAGAAATGGTAGAAGGACAAGCAGGAAAAGCATTCTGCCGTCCATCGTCATGCGCCACAGGCCTCCTAGCCGAAATCAAGGTTGATCCGAAGCAGGCACCGCTCAAGAAAACAGCAACAGAATCGCTCCGGCAAGTTGTAGAGAGGAATCATATATTCCGATGGCGTTATTATGACCGGCCACGGAACATTATGGCAATAGCTTTCAATGGCTTATCGCATAGATTTGAATCATTTTATCGTCCCCTGCGCCAGAAAATCTATAATTTATCGACGGCTGTGAACCGCGATACCTAGCTGTCGACCATATTGACCTGAAAATCTTTCAACCTGATGACACAAAACTGGTCATGAGTTTTGCCGCTGAAGCGGCTTCATCCTTCGAGCAAGACGGCCGACAGCCGCTCTGCTTGAACGCGAATGTCCGGAACGGCAGTAACCTCCCAGAACGCGCCTTTCGTAACCGGTCCGATAGCGAAAAACGGACCGGATGGTTCTCCTCGCGCATTGAGAACCTGCAGATCACGCGTGACATCGAAACCGAGATCGAGTGCATCCGGTCGGGCCAGCCCATGTTCCATGAGACCGATCAGCGCTGCATTGCGGGTTGTCGAGAAACGCGGATTGCCGCCACGGCAGTCGATAACGGTCGTCACATGCAGTTTCTCGACCTGTTTGCCGCGTCGCGGGCGATAGCGGACTTCAATTCCGTTGTCTTCATCACGGACGGAAACCAGGTGGCCTGCTGCGATTTTAAGTTGGCCACTGTTCATGGCGCCCTCGATGCGATCCGCAACAGCCGGTGCCATGCGATGTCGATGCACGTCCCACCACGGGCGCAGGTGGCGAAGGAAACTGCGACGCTGCGACGTCGGCAGCCCCGCCCATATATGCTGTGTATGCGGGCGTAAACCATCTATCACGCCGCGCCAGCCGGAACCTGCTTTTTCCGCTTCAACCATCAGGGCGCGCACTCGCTGCATGAGCTTCGAAAGGCCCAGCGATACTGGCAGATCGTCCGCCGCGATTGGAAAAGCTTGTGCGGGCGCATGAGACGCGGGCAGAAGTCCACGGCGCGAAATCGCATATATTTCAGCATTATGGCCGTTATCGAGCAGCGACAATACGCTATCGACCATCGACAGACCTGTGCCGAATATCGCAACCGGAGCATCTGCGGGCACGTCGAAATAGCCGTTGCTCGACCAATATTCCGTAATCTGATTGCCTGTTTTTGCGATGGCAGCTTCGTTGCCCGTTGCCACAATCACAGCATCGGCAATGAACTTATCTCCGGTCCCAGCGGTAACGGTTGGCCTGCCGTCCTTCAGCGCGATATCAACGATGTCGGACTTTTCAACCGTCAAACGTGTATCGTCTTCGGAAAGATAAGGCGCGATCAGATGCTCCAAATAAGAGCGATAGAGCTTGCGTGGCGCAAAACTGTGCGGCTCCCACGAATGGCCGGTGGCGGCAATGTCGCTCGACCGCAGCCAGTTCAAGAAATGATCTGGCTGATCGGGATAGGCACTCATATTGCTGGCACGGACGTTGAGAAGATGGCTCGGGTTTTCCGTCGCGTAAGCTATGCCTGCCCCCAACTGGCCTGAACGCTCGAAAATTCGCACGTTTGATTCTGGCGAACGCCGAAGCAATTGTGCGGCCAGAATGATGCCGCTTGCTCCGGCTCCTATGATGATAAATGACTTCAAACTATCGTGACCTCTTCCCGTTTCACGAAAACGACGCGAAAAGCGCGTCGTCAATTTATCGATCCTAAATCCTACTGTTTTAGTTAGATTCCATTAAACAATCGCTCTTGTAAACCCTATATAGCCGTGATGTTCCCAGCATTAAGGGCCATTCTTTGAGGCCGCTCGGCTCAAAAACAAGGCCGAAAAGTAAACAGTAAAATCCAGTTAACTACGGATCGTTGACAGTGTGTTTCAGAAACGCGGGCTGGTTTCTGCGGTCTAGATGGCAATATTTCTACCAGCATCATTCATCGGGTGTCTTGAAAATCCCAAGCTGGACATCCCGTCAGACCGCTGAAACACAGGACAGAGTAATGAACAATTCCCTGCTGAATTCCATCAAGAAGCGCCGCACTCAGTATGCTCTGGGCAAATCCCTTCCGCTGTCGAACGAAGACACGGCCGAGCTGATCCGTGAAGCGGTCAAGCACACACCTTCCTCCTTCAACTCGCAGAGCTCGCGCGCTGTAATCCTGTTTGGCGCCGAGAGTGACAAGCTGTGGAACATCGTGAAGGAAGCGCTTCGCCAGTTTGTCCCCGCCGACGCTTTTGCGCAGACGGAAGCCAAGATCGACAGCTTTGCTGCCGGTGCCGGTACGGTTCTGTTTTATGAAGACCAGACCGTTGTGAAAGGTCTTCAGGAAAACTTCCCGCTTTACGCCGACAACTTCCCAGTCTGGTCCGAACAGTCGGGCGGCATGGCACAGCACTCAGTCTGGAGCGCGCTCGCCAATGCAGGCATCGGAGCCAGCCTTCAGCACTACAACCCGCTGATCGATCAGGAAGTTGCCAAGACCTGGGATATTCCTGCATCGTGGAAACTTCGTGCACAGATGCCGTTCGGCTCGAACGAACAGCCTTTCCCCGAAAAGGCATTCATGGATGACGCCGACCGCTTCAAGGTGTTCTTCTAATCGCCTGATTGCACGCTATGAAAAAGCCGGAGGAGAATTCCTTCGGCTTTTTCATTTTACCTCGTCGAAACTGAACGGCGGCAATTGTTCGAGTGCAGATTTCAGTGCTTCCGACCAGCTCTCCGATACAGTCTGGTAATAGGGGTCGGTGGCTTCGAACCGTTTGCGGGCACCCATTTTGAAGCTATCTGCTTCGTAGATCTGCATATCGAGTGGCAATCCAACGGACAGATTGGCTTTCAGCGTGGAGTCGAATGAGACAAGCAGCAGTTTCACCGCTTCCTCGAAACTCATCTGTTCCTGATACGCACGGACAAGAATGGGCTTGCCATATTTGTTTTCGCCAATCTGGAAGAAAGGCGTATCGGCCGAACTCTCGATGAAGTTACCCTCGGGATAGATATAGAAAAGCCGCGGCTGTCCGCCTCTGATCTGTCCGCCGAGAATGAATGAAGCGCCGAAAGCGTCAGCACTCTGCCCGCCAGTCGCGGAATTCTGGATCACTTCCTTGACGGTATCACCAACGAGACGTGCAACCTGAAACATCGAAGGCGCATCGAAAACGGACGGATGTCTGTCTGCCGGAGCCTTCATACGTTCTTCCAGAAGGCTTGCGACGGCTTGCGTCGTCGCAAGATTTCCAGCCGAAAGCAGAACAATCACACGCTCACCGGGCTCAGACCAACTCCGCATCTTCGTAAAGATAGAAATATTGTCGAGCCCGGCATTCGTCCGCGTATCGGACATGAACACAAGGCCGCGATCGATTTTTATTCCAACGCAATAAGTCATAAGCAATATCCGGCAGGCAACTCACTATCCAGAAGGATCACTGCCCTACATTGATGTGAACCGCAAGACTTTCCACCGTGCCGCCCAGACGAACCCCCGAAATCGGCGCTGCATCTCGGTAGTCGAGCCCGGTTGCAATCCGCACATAGCGATCATTCGGACAGACATTATTGGCGGCATCGAATCCGACCCATCCAAGACCGTCGATATGGGCTTCGGCCCAGGCATGGCTCGCGGTTTGTTCCTCCACGCCTTCCATCATCAGATATCCTGAGACATAACGCGCAGGAATGCCTATCAGCCGGACTGCTGAAAGGAATATATGCGTGTGATCCTGACAAACGCCTTTCCCGGTTTCCAATGCGCTTTCGGCATCGGTTGAAACGCTCGTCGTTCCCGGCATATAGGCGACCGCCTTGTGGATGGTGTTCATCAGATCGTGCATCAGGGCAAGCCGTTCCTGCCCGAGCGCGAGATCACCTGCCAGAGCCCTGACGCGTTCGCCAGGCGTGGTCAGCGGCGTCTCGCGCTCGAAAAGCCAGAGCGGAGCATAGCCATAGACAGGTCCCAATACGCCGACCCTGTCTTCCACATCGATACTGCCGCTGGCGGTTATGACAATCTCGCTGACATTGCGGGCGTGCTGGACCAGATCAGTCTTGTTGCCGAAGCCGTCGACATAAGAAACCTCCGGCTCGCCACCTTCGATTTTCAGTTCCCAGTGCCTGACTACCTGCCCCGGAACGGTTGGCGGACGCAGCCGCAACCTTTGCACCGCATAAGGAACCGGATGCTCATAGCGATAATGTGAAACGTGCCGGATGTTGAGCAGCAAGCGAAGACCTCAATAGAAATTATAGGTTTCAGCGATCTCGTTGCCGAGCCGGTTATTGCGGGTAATGAATTCGGTCAGGAATTCATGCAAGCCCACGTCGAAGATCGCGGATATGTCCTGATTTTGCAGGCTTGCATAGATTTCGTCCGCTGTCTCGTGGCAGGCAACACGATTGCCATAATCTTTCGACAGATAATCCAGATGTTCGGCGATGCTGCGATAGCAATAATGGAGTGAGCGCGGCATGCGGCCATTCAGGATCAGATAGTCCGCCACCTGCGCCGGACGGTAGTCACCGTCATAAACCCAGCGATAGGAACGATGTGCCGATACAGAGCGCAGGATCGATTCCCATTGATAATTGTCCAGCGTCGTACCGACATAGGAAATGGCAGGCAACAGGACATAGTATTTCACATCGAGAATGCGGGCCGTGTTGTCGGCGCGCTCGATAAAAGTACCGAGGCTTGCAAAATCGAAGATTTCGTTGCGCAACATCGTGCCATGGAAAGAGCCGCGAATGAGCGCAGTCTCGCGCTTGATCTGATCGAGAAGCTGCGGGAGATCACTTTCCTTCAACGGCCTGCACAACGATTTTTTGAGCGACATCCACGCTTCATTGACACTTTCCCACGCCTCGCGTGTCAGCGCCGTGCGCACCATGCGCGCATTGGAACGCGCGGTTTCAATGCAGGTCATCACGCTTGACGGATTATCCGTATCGCGCAGCAGGAAATCCGCAACGTTGGCAGCGTTATAGACATCGTATTTAGCGGAAAAGCCCTGACTTGCACCCGCTGAAACCGCCACCGACGACCATTCCTCCGGTGCGTCAGACGTTTTCGTCAGTGCCATGCGAAGTCCCGCATCGACAAGGCGCGCCATGTTTTCGGCACGCTCTATATAGCGGAACATCCAGTAAAGTCCGTTTGCCGTACGGCCAAGAAGCATAAATCATTCCCCTTTTCGCGCCCTGATCTTGTCGTCAGTTGCAGCACTTCAATTCAATCGTCGAGCACCCACGTGTCCTTGGTTCCTCCGCCCTGGCTGGAATTCACGACAAGCGATCCCTCTTTCAATGCCACCCGTGTGAGCCCGCCGGGCGTTATGCGGATACGGTCGGAAACCAGAACAAAGGGGCGGAGATCGACATGGCGCGGCGCAAGCCCGCTCTCGGTGAAGATGGGCGTCGTTGACAGCGCAAGTGTGGGCTGCGCGATGTAATTGCGCGGCCTTGCCTTCAGTTTTTCCGCAAATGCATCGCGTTCGGCCTTCGTCGAGGCCGGTCCGACCAGCATTCCATAGCCACCGGAGCCGTGTACCTCCTTGACGACAAGCTCGGCAAGATTGTCGAGCACATAAGCAAGGCTATCCGGTTCGGAACAACGCCAGGTCGGCACGTTTTCGAGAATGGCCTTGCGGCCCGTATAGAACTCCACGATTTCCGGCATATAGGAATAGATCGCCTTGTCGTCGGCGATGCCGGTTCCGGGCGCATTCGCGATCGTGATATTCCCTGCCCGGTAGACATCCATGATGCCGGCAACGCCAAGCGTCGAATCCGGCCTGAATGTCAGCGGGTCAAGAAACGCATCGTCCACACGCCGGTAGAGCACGTCGATAGCGCGATAACCTTGTGTGGTGCGCATAGCCACACGTCCGTCAACGACGCGCAGATCGCTTCCCTCGACCAGTTCGACGCCCATCTGATCGGCAAGGAATGCGTGTTCGAAATAGGCGGAATTGTAAATGCCGGGCGTCAGCACCGCGACAGTCGGCACATCCTGCGTGCCGGGAGGCGCAACGCTTGCGAGCGACTGGCGCAGCAATTGCGGGTAATTCTCGACCGGGCGCACCTTGACGTTCTGGAACAGTTCGGGAAAGAGCTGCATCATCGTCTCGCGGTTTTCCAGCATATAGGAAACGCCGGACGGCGTACGGGCATTATCCTCCAGCACATAGAACTGGTTCTCAGCGGTGCGTACAATATCAACGCCGATAATATGGGTGTAGACGTTGCCCGGAGGACGAAAACCGATCATTTCGGGCAAGAAGGCTTCATTCCTAAAAATCAGCTCTTTCGGAATGCGCCCTGCCCGGACGATCTCCTGTCGGTGATAAATGTCATCGAGGAAGGCATTGAGCGCCATGACGCGCTGTTCAATGCCCTGCGACAGGCGCCGCCATTCCTGCCCGGAAATGATGCGTGGGATGATATCAAAGGGGATGAGGCGCTCGCCCGCCTCCTGATCGCCATAGACAGCAAAAGTGATACCCGTCTTGCGGAAGACGCTTTCGGCGTCATCGCTTTTCTGTAGAAGTTTGTGCGGATCCTGTTGGTCGAGCCACTGCTTGAGAAATTCGTAAGGCTGGCGGACATTCCCGCCATGGTTGAGCATCTCGTCAAATGGCTTCACTTAATTCCCCTTCTTTTCCTTATTATTCAGTCCGGAATTAGGGAAAAGCAAGCACGGAAATCATGCAAAAGCGCAAAGCTGGGTTGCGCAGTTTCTTCGTGACAGATGATCTCAGGCGCGCTCTAATTCATCCGCCAATGCAATTTCGATGATGGTTCAGCCTGGCCGGTGGGCCTTTACGACTGTCGGATCGGTATCGATGCGCCCGGCCCCGATCAGGTCAAGACAATAAGGCACCGCTGGAAAAATCGCCTGCAAGGTCATGGCAATCGAAGCAGGTTTGCCGGGAAGATTGAGGATGAAGCTCTTGCCGCGGCTGCCCGCCGTCTGGCGTGACAGAATGGCGGTCGGAGTCTGCTCAAGACTGACGCGGCGCATCAGTTCACCGAAGCCGGGCAGTTCCTTATGCAGAACCGCCTGCATGGCTTCCGGTGTTTCATCGCGCGGGCTCGGCCCTGTGCCGCCTGTTGTCAGGATCAGGTCGCAAGCTGCCTTGTCGCAAAGACCGATAAGCGTATCGCGCACCGATTCCATGCCATCGGGAATAACGCGACGAATGGTTTCGTAAGGCGTAACGACAGCGCCTTTTATCCATGCTTCCATAGCCGGGCCGCTCAGGTCTTCGTATTCCCCGCGACTTGCACGGTCGGAAACAGTCACGAAACCGATCTTTACCATCACACTCTCACAGTAAGTTTTTGGATTTCAGCAGACTTCGGGCGATCTTATAGGCGTTCGCCGGTATGATGTGAAGGTTTGTACACCGCAAATGAAAACGCCGCCCGAAGGCGGCGTCTTGCTTATGATGTAACCCGAAAATTACGGCGTAACGTCGAAACCGAACCACTTTTCCGACAGACGCTTGATCGTGCCGTCAGCCTTTGCGGCTTCAATGGCTTCGTCGAACATCTTCTTCAGTTCGGTATCGTCCTTGCGCAGACCGACAGCAACGCCACGACCCAGAATACCGCCCTTGAAGAACGGACCGGTCATGACGATGTCTTCATTGCCCGGCTTCTTGGCAGCGTCCGTGAGGTAAGCGAGCGAAGCCACGATGAGGTCAACACGACCGGCCTTCAGGTCGAGATCGTGCTGTTCCGTGGTCTTGTATTCGCGGATGTCGATGTTGTCCTTGAAGTACTTGTCGAGGAGGGTCAGGCCAAGCGAAGCGGTCTGGACGCCAACGGTACGCCCCTTGATTTCAGCCGAAACTTCGTCAATCGCCTTCTGCGCAGCCGCTTCATCCTTGGCGAGATAAAGGGTCTCGCCGGTGTGCGGCAGCTTGGCGTAAGGGCTGTCCTTCAGTGTTGCGAAAGTCTGCGGCGTCAGGCCGTAGGAAATCGAGAAGCTGATGGTTTCTTCACGCTTCGGCGTTGCGGTAAGACCAGCCATGATCGCATCGAACTTGCCAGCGTTGAGCGCCGGAATGATGCTGTCGAAAGGCTGGGCGACCATCGTGCACTCGACCTTCATGCGAGCGCAGAGATCCTTGTAGAGATCAACTTCATAGCCATCCAACGAGCCATCGGGCTTGGTGAAGTTGTACGGGCGGAATGCGCCTTCCGTGGCGATGGTGATCTTCGTCCACTTCTTTTCCTCGGCATGGGCCGAGACGCTCGTCAGTGCGAGAGCGGAAATGAACACGGCTTTGAAAAGTCCGATGGTCTTCATTGCAGTTATCCTGTTGCGGTTGTTTCTGTCCGGCTGTCGCCGGAACACAGAATTTCGATGATTAAGCAGCGTTCTCGTGGCTGATGAATTTGCGGAAACGTTCGGATTTCGAGTTGCCGAACACATCTTCCGGCGCGCCGTCTTCTTCCACCAGTCCCTGATGGAAAAATACCACGCGGTTGGAAACGTCGCGCGCGAAGCCCATTTCGTGGGTCACGACCAGCATGGTGCGGCCTTCTTCCGCCAGGCTGCGCATGACGCGCAGCACTTCGCCGACCAACTCCGGGTCGAGCGCCGAGGTCGGCTCGTCAAACAGCATGACTTTCGGCTTCATCGCCAGCCCGCGGGCAATCGCTGCGCGCTGTTGCTGTCCGCCCGAAAGATGAGCCGGATAGAAATCACGCTTGTCGGCAATACCGACCTTCGCCAGCAAGGCTTCCGCCTCGGCGATGCATTCTGCACGCGGACGTCCTTGCACGTAGATCGGTGCTTCGATGATGTTTTCCAGAATGGTTTTGTGGGACCACAGATTGAAGCTCTGGAACACCATGCCGAGTTCCGAACGAATGCGCGAAACCTGCTTCTTGTCCGTCGGGTAGGCTTCACCCTTCGAATTTTTCGCCATGCGGATGGTCTCACCAGAAACCGTCACAGTGCCCGACGTGGGAATTTCCAGAAGATTGATGCAGCGCAGGAAGGTCGACTTGCCCGAACCGGACGAACCGAGGATCGAAATGACCTCGCCTTCACGTGCTTCGAGTGAAATGCCTTTCAGCACTTCATTGGCACCGAAGCTCTTGCGCAGGTTTTCTACTTTCAGCGCCACCGGTGCATTGGGGGAAACGATTTTGCTCACGATGTTTGTCCTTCGGAGGAAAGCTTGACGACCGGCTGGCGCAGATAAGGGGTCAGCTTATATTCTGCAAACATCAGCGCACGCGTCAGAACGAAGTTGATGGCGAGGTAGATCGCACCGGCGATCACGAAGATTTCTATGGCTCGATAGCTCTCGGCGATCAGCTTTGCTGCGATGCCGGTCACTTCCATAAGCGTGATGATCGATGCAAGAGAGGTTGCCTTGATCATCGATATCATCTCATTGCCGTAGCCCGGCAGCGCCTGACGGATCGCCAGCGGCATGACAATGCGCCGGAAGCAAGTAAAGGACGACATGCCACAGGCTTTAGCAGCTTCGATCTGGCCGTGCGGCACCGACAACAGGCCACCACGGATGATTTCGCTCGCATAGGCCGCATTGTTCAGTGTCAGCGCGATGATTGCACACCAGTAAGGTTCACGCAAAACCGGCCACAGGAACGAGTAGCGGATGGCCGGAAACTGGCTGAGACCGTAATAGATGATGAATATCTGCACCAGAAGCGGTGTTCCGCGGAACACGAAGACGTAAATGCGCGCAATCCAGTCCAGCACCTTGACGCCCGACAGTCGCATCATGGCAAAAAGCAAGGCCAGTATGGCGCCAAATACGATGGAGCTTACCGCAAGCTTTAGAGTCAGCGGAACCCCGCCCAGCATCTGGAAGAATGCATCGGAATAGAATTCAAGGTTCATTTTGCCCTCCTGACGCCGCGTGAGAAGTGGCGCTCGGCCATCTGCAGAAGTCCACCGGAAACCGACGAAATCAGCAGATAGAGCGCACCGGCAATGAGGAAGAAGTTGAAGGGCAGACCCGTCGAGCCCGCTCCGATTTGGGCTTGACGGAGAAGCTCGACCACACCGGCAACAGATACCAGAGCGGATTCCTTGAGCGAAACCTGCCAGACATTGCCGAGGCCCGGCAGAGCATGCCGCAGAGCAAGTGGCGCGATGATGCGGCGAAATTTCAACATCTGGCCCATACCGCAAGCGGTCGCGGCCTCGATCTCTCCTTTGGAGACAGCCCGGAATGCGCCTCGGAACACTTCCGTGTGGTGCGCACCGCAGGAAATGGCGATTGCCAGGACGCCTGCCAGGAAACTAGGAAAACCGATAAAGCCTTCCGCACCGAAATATTTACCGAGGGCAGTCACTGCCGCACTACCACCGAAATAGAACAGATAGATGACGAGAAGGTCTGGAATACCGCGAATGATCGTGGTGTAGCCGTCAGCGACAGCGCGAAGCGTGCGACCGCCGGAAATCTTCGCCCAGGCGGCGAAAACGCCAATGGCGGCGCCGAGAAGGAAGCCCAGAACGGCGAGCGCCACACTCACCAGTGCACCCATCATCAGCACATAGCCCCAGCCGTCCGGCCCGAAGCTCAAAATATCGAGAAAGCCCATCTGCTTCATGATGCGTCAGGCCCTGTTGGAATTGGGGGATTGAATGTCATTTCAATTTTCGAAATCTGCTTGCCCGACCACATCATTTTGCGGTTTCGGGCAGAGCGGGTTGAACGCTGTCCGGAATCGGATTGACGAAAACGGTTCCGTTGAGCCGTTTTTCATGATCCTGCTTTGCTTTCTCGATCTGTCCCGGATTACGGAACAATTCGATGGCTGTGCTACCCATGATCTTGGCAGCATGGGCCATCCCCTTATGCGCTGCCGGCAGCTTGCCCTGTGCCACCATTTGCCACGAATGAAGCGGCGTGCCGATTGCGCAGGTCGCGCCACGCATTTGCACGGTAGGAACAACCCAGCTCACGCTTCCGACATCGGTGGAACCGACAAGGGTGTTATCGCCTTTATAAGGCGTATAGATATCTTCGCAAAGTGCCAGACCTTCTTTGGACTCCACGCCGAAGCGACGGAACGCATCGGAAATGTCTTCCTTGGAAAGCGTCCTCTGGAAGCGGCTTGCGGTTTCGCGGTCCTGCTCGTCAAAGTCCGGAGGCCCGAGACGTTCGAGCTGCAGATGCATCATCTGTTCCAACGGCGTGTTGCCGATCAGGTCGGCATCCCCGCTGACGATTTCGCTGCGGACCGTCGTTTCAGTCATCAGCGCAGCGCCTTCAGCGATCTTCTTGACACGCTCCAGAAGGGTCTGCATTTCCGGCAGGCTGCGCGCCCGGACGAGATAACGCACCGTTGCCTTGGCCTGCACCACATTCGGCGCAAAACCACCCGTATCGGTCACGGCGTAATGAATGCGCGCCGTGGATGGCATATGCTCGCGCATATAGTTCACGCCGACATTCATGAGTTCGACCGCGTCCAGCGCACTGCGCCCCAGATGCGGCGCCGACGAAGCGTGAGCCGCGCGACCGCTGAAGTGGAAATTGATTTCGTTGCAGGCGAGCGAAACCGGATCGTTGACGCCCGCAAACGGTGCCGGGTGCCAGCAGAAGGCAATGTCCACATCGTCGAACAGCCCTTCGCGGACCATGAAACCCTTGGCCGAACCGCCCTCTTCCGCCGGGCAACCATAATAGCGCACGCGGCCCTTGATACCCTGTGCGGCAAGATAATCCTTCACTGCCGCGGCAGCGAGCAGAGAACCTGCTCCCAACAGGTTGTGGCCGCAACCATGTCCGTGACCACCTGCCTCGATCGGTTGTTCCTCAACCAGTCCTGATATCTGGCTCAGACCCGGCAATGCATCGAATTCACCAAGAATGGCGATGACCGGTCCTTCGTCGCCAGCCTCGCCCATCACAGCCGTTGGCAGGCCTGCAATGCCGCGTTCGACGCGAAACCCTTCGGTTTCCAGCATAGCCGCATGGGCATCGCTCGATTTGTATTCTTCGTAGTTTGTTTCAGGATTATCCCAAACCGTATCGCTCAGTTCGAAATATGCGGCGCTCTTGGCGTCGACGATATCCCAGATATCGTGATGGTTTTTCAACTCGGCTCCATCGCTTATTATACCGCCGTCATACGGGATGAAGGCGGGCATCAGGACGTCCGGCAACGAACCTGCCGAAAACTTCCTCAGACTGCTATTTTTGATGATGCTGATAGAACTCGGGCCCTGCTCTCGCAAGGGCAGATCGGAGAGTTGACGCAGAATTGCTTATTTTCAGGCGATTTTCTGCCCTCAATTTGCTGTTTCGCTTCAATTCGTCCGATTGAGTTGGCTTCTGGCCTCCCACACGCCTCAATATTCCTCGCACCTGTACCCAGCAGTACCCGAGACGAATGGCGAGGAGTAGCCGTGATATTGGTCAAAATTGTCGGATGTTTTTCCAATATGAAAGGTTCTGCCTGACAAATTGCCAACAAGTTCGTGGAGCAGCGCGGTTACCGTCTCCGTTGCACTTGAGTGCCCGTGCGCGACACGATAGTTCGTTGAATGAACAGAACTCCCAAGGCAATGGTCATGGTACAGGCGACGAAACCAGCAAATTTCATCATCCGTCCACTCCAGCGAAGCGAAGTGACTGACATCTGGCAGATCGATCGTAGTGAGATCATTGAGGAAATGTATCGTCTGGAAGGAGAAAAGCTTCTTCTGGAGCCACAGTTCTATGACGTGCGAGGCTGGCCGGAAGGCGAAGCGGAGATCTATACACCTATCCTGCTCGACTGTTACGACCATGAAGGCGTATTTCTCGCAGCCTATCTCAATGACACCCTGGTCGCCATCGCGGTTACGGATGTGCGTCCTGTCGGCGCATATCCTGACCTACATCAGCTTGGTTTCATGCATGTTAGCAATGCCGTTCGGGGAATGGGGCTTGCAGGCGAACTCTATCGACGCAGCATCGCCATGGCGAAGGAAACCGGAGCGGAAGGCTTTTATATTTCTGCGACGCCCACACGGCGGACCATCGATTTTTATCTGAGGCAGGGCGCGAAGGTCACAACGATGCCCGATCCGCTGCTGTTCAACCGTGAGCCGGAAGACATTCACCTCATCCATCGATTCAACGCGCAAGCTTCTTGACGCGGAACTGAAACCGCTATCATCGTCAGCCATGCGTATTCTGCTCGTCGAAGACAATCTCACCCTCGCAAACTGGCTGGCAAAAAGCCTGCAACAGTCAAACTACAGCGTCGATACGGTGCACGACGCAGCCGATGCGGAACAGGCGCTTGCCTTCACGCAATACGATCTGGTGATCCTTGATCTTGGCTTGCCCGACAAGACCGGACTCGATGTGCTGGAACACGTCCGCCGCAGAGGCAATGAGGTACCCGTTATCATTTTGACAGCCAACGCGAGCCTCGACGGGCGCATCCGCGGATTGGATGCTGGTGCTGACGATTATCTGGCAAAGCCCTTCGAACTCAGCGAACTTGAGGCACGCATTCGCGCTCACCTTCGCCGGTCAAGCCAGCGGACCGCGCCAGTCGTAACCTGCGGCTTGCTGCGTTTCGACACCAACACTCGATTATTCTCTCTCGGAAATGACCCGCTGTCGCTTACGCCTAAGGAACATGCGGTTCTGGAACAACTTCTGCGACGTATCGGAACGACCGTCAGCAAGGCCACGCTTGTTCAAGGCATCTACAATTTCGACAGCGAGACCGACGAGAATGCCATCGAGATTTACATTCATCGCCTGCGCAAAAAACTGGAAGGCACCAAGGCTGAAATCGTAACCTTGCGCGGCCTCGGCTATCTGCTGCGCGAAGCGAATTGAGATGAAACGGCTATTCACCCGCCTTTCCCAAAGTCTGCGCGCGCAACTCGTTTCGTGGATTGTGTTCCCGCTGATTATCGTTGCCGGGATCAATCTGTGGACCGCGTGGCGCGCGTCAGAAAACATGGCTGGCATCGTGTCAGACCGCATGTTGACGGCATCTGCACGCGCCATCGGCGAAGCAACCGCCGCCTCGCATAATGCTATCGATGCCGTCATCCCTCCGGTCGCATTGGAGATGTTTTCGACCGGAAATGGCGACCGGGTCTATTATCGTGTCGAGACGTCGGATGGCCGCTTGCTGGCAGGCTTTCCCGACCTGCCAAAACCGGCCAAAATCGCGGATTACGACCCGCTCCACTATGAGGGCACCTATCGCGACCATCCCTTGCGACTGGTTGTCGTGCGTCATCCTGTTGCCGCGCCACCCAACCTGCCACAAGCCGTCGACGTGGTCGTGGGTGTCACGCTTGCCGGATATACCGCCATGCAGCGGGAGCTATGGCTGAACTCTGTGCTGGAACAATCGCTGCTTATCATTGTCGCCGGTGCCCTTTCGCTATTGGGCTTGCGCTTTGTGCTGCGCCCGCTGATCCGGCTCCGCAACGAGGTCCGCAATCGCACATCCGAGCTGGAACCATTTGATCCGCAGACAGTCCAGACCGAACTTAGACCGCTCGTCACAGCGCTTAACCAGTATATGGAGCGCGTGCGCAAGCAGATGTCGGCGCAGCACCGCTTCATCCAGAACGCAGCACATCAGTTGCGTACTCCGCTTGCGACGCTTTCGACGCAGGCCAGTTTCGCTGAACGGGCAACCGGTGAAAGCGACCGCAAGGATGTTCTGGCAGGAATCAAGAATACAGCGATGCAGCTCTCACGGCTTGCCGGGCAATTGCTCACGCTTTCGCGTGCCGAACCGGGCAGCAGGCGTCCCCGCGCCGACCGGGTTGATCTGGCGGAAGCGGGACAACAAATTCTGGAAAGCCTCGCGGGCAAGGCGTTCGACCGCAAGATTGATCTCGGGTTCGAACTTAAGGCGACCAAGCCGATGATTTCCGGCGATGGTACAATGCTGCGCGAGATGATCGTGAATCTGGTGGACAATGCACTCACCTATACACCTGAAGGCGGCATGGTAACACTTGCGGTCGATCAAGATGGACGAAAAATCAATATCCGGGTCGAGGACAACGGCCCCGGTATCCCGGCTAGCGAGTATGAGCACGTTTTCGAACGCTTCTATCGTGTTCCGGGCACGCTTGCGGACGGAAGCGGACTGGGCCTTGCCATCGTGCGCGAAGTCGCTGACACGGCGGGCGGCCATGTGGAGCTTTCCCAAACGAAAGGCGGCGGGCTTACGGTGACTATCACCTTGCCCGCCGCCTGACACATTCATGCATTTGACCGACGATCAGCTTCCCTGTTCGGAAAGCGCCTGTGGACGCCATTTCACCAGATGGTTTTCGACCAGTGTGATGATGTATTCCACGACGAGCGCCAGAACCGCCAGAATGACCATGGCGGCAAAAACGCCGTTGGCATTGAACGTGCCCTGAGCGGTTGAGATCATCAGGCCGACACCCTTTTTTGCGCCGAGAAACTCGCCGACGACCGCGCCAACGAGCGCAAAGCCGAAGCTGACGTGAAGGCTCGCCAGAATCCAGCTCATGGCCGATGGTACGATGACAGTGCGCGTGATCTGCGAGCGGGATGCCCCCAATATCTGCGCATTGGCGATTAGCGCACGGTCGGCCTCACGCACGCCCTGAAACGCATTGGCGAAGACCACGAAGAACACCATGACGACGGCCAGCGCAACTTTCGATGCCATGCCAAGGCCGAGCGCGATGATGAAGATCGAGCCCAGCACGACGCGCGGGATAGAATTGGCGATCTTGATATAGATCGAAAACACATCGGCAAGGAATTTGTTGCGGCCCAGCAAGATACCGCAAATGACACCGCCTACTGCACCGATCAGGAAGCCAAGCGCGGTTTCCTCAAGCGTTACGATGATCTGTTCCGAAAGCGGTCCCTGAGACGTGCCTTCCGTGATCCAGATCCATATCTGATCGGTAATGCCCGAAGGACTTGCAAAGAAGAACGGATCGATCAGCCCGGTCCGCGCGCCGAGTTCCCAACCGCCCAGAACGGCGACAAGAATAGCAAGGCGTACGAGGATAACGACCGCGCGTCGGCGACGCGCATCGGCACGAAATTTCGCTTCGGTGCGCGCAAGTTCGTCAGCACTTGCACTGGCTTGCAAATTTGCTGACGCGGAGAGAGTTTGTGTTGTCATAGCATTTTCTCCGATTAGTTTCCGTTGGCCAGAGCGCGCTTTTGGCCGATCTGCACTTCTTCCCGCAAATCGTCCCAGATTACTTTGGCAATATCGACGAACTGACTGTCGTATCGGATATCCTCCATGACGCGCGGGCGTGGAATGTCGATGTCATAAACGCTCTTGACGGTGGCGGGACCTGCAGTCAGCACGTAAACCTTGTCGGCCAGCGCGATAGCTTCTTCGAGGTCGTGCGTGACGAAGATGACCGATGCGCCGGATTGCTGCCAGAGATCGAGCAATTCGCCCTGCATCAATGTACGTGTCTGCACATCAAGCGCGCTGAAAGGTTCATCCATGAGCAGGATTTTCGGCTCATTGATGAAGGTCTGCGCCAGTGCCACGCGCTTGCGCATACCGCCCGAGAGCTGGTGCGGATAATGCTTTTCAAAACGGGCAAGGCCGACGCGTGCGATCCAGCTACGTGCCTTGTCATAAGCCTCGTCCTTGCCCATACCGCGATAGCGTGGACCGGCACTCACATTATCGATGACATTGAGCCAGGGAAAAAGTGCGTCTGCCTGGAACACGAAACCGATATCAGGGCTGATACCTTCAATGGGTTTGCCCATCAGGCGAACTTCACCGGCACTTGGCTTGGCGAGGCCGGTTACGAGATTAAGCGTCGTCGACTTGCCGCAGCCGGTTGGGCCGACAACACAGGCAAATTCACCCTGCGCAACATTCATGGTGAAGTCGCGCAATGCGGTCATCATCTTGCCGTCAGGGGTGACGAAACGGCGGGTCACATTGTTGAGCGCGATTGCAGGCACGCTATTGCCAGCTTTCTCACGCGCAATGGTTCTGGGGGCTTCCATCAGCATGGGTTCCTCGCGGGTATGCGGCACCGCTCGCGCGCGAACCATATCGCGTGCCTTGCAATGCGGTTGAGTATGAAGGCAGCGGGACCGACGTTCGTGGTCGAACGTCGGTCGGGCGCTATTTACTTCGCAGCGTCGAGCGTTGCGTTGGCCTTGTCCACGAACTCGGTCGTGAATGTCTTCGAAAGATCGACCTGCTTTTCCTGAAGCGGCTTCTTGAAGGTTGCGAGAACCTTGAGAACAGTTTCAGGACCATCCTTCGGCATCCGGCCATCCGGCGTGTACTGTGCCTTACCCTCTGCCAGTCCCTTTACGTAAAGGTCCTTGTCACCGACATAATAATCCTTGGGCATCTGGTCGGCGATTTCTTCAGCACTGTGCGAAGCGATATAGCGCATGGTCTTGACCAGAGCGTTGACAAGTTTCTGCGCGTCTTCCTTGTGCGTCTCAAGCCACGCGCTTTGCACGTAGAACGATGCAGCCGGGTATGGTCCGCCCAGCGCTTCGATTGTCTTGTCCGGCGTGCGCATGTCGACCAGAACCTTGGCATCGCCGCTTTTCAGCATGTTTGCGACAGTGGGCTCTGTGGTCATGCCTGCCTGAACGGCATCCTGCTTGAAGGCCGCGATGAAAGTATTGCCTGCGCCGACTGGCAGCAACGTGTAGTCGCCCTGCTTCAAGCCATTACGCATGGCAAGATATTGGGTAAGAAAATCTGTTGAAGAGCCGAGACCCGTGACGCCGAGCGTGTGGCCCTTGAAATCGGCAGGCGACTTGATCTGGTCTGCATATTTGCTGGACACCAGCTCCACTTCGCCTGGAGCCTGACTGAACTGAACGATGGACTGGATGAACTTGCCCTTCGACTGCAGATCGATCGTATGATCGTAAAACCCGACCACGGCCTGAGCTGCACCGGCCAAAAGTTCGTTTTCTGCATCCACACCCGCGCGGCTGTTAATCAGCTCGACATCAAGGCCTTCGTCCTTGAAGTAACCGAGCTTTTCCGTCAGCACTGCAGGAAGATAAATCTGTTTTTCCATACCACCAACGATCACCGTCAGCTTCTCGGCATGGGCCGCGCCTGCGCCAAACACCATCGCGCTGCCAATTAAGGCCGCACCAAACAAATGGCGGCATGAATCGATAGAGATTGTCATCTATGCTCCTCCGAGAGCTCCTGTTGGCCCAGCAAAGCCAAGCCCCTCCTAATATGCGCCGATTCCTCAATCGGTTCTGAATGGTTACCGCAGGCAAGCTTTCAACCAGCTTTCAACAAACTTACAGCGGGCTTGCAAACCCAACGAATTGGGAACCAGAGATTATCGCTATTTGCGTTCAGAGAAACCGAACCACCAGAAGTAATGCCATGATGCGTTTGATACCGCTGTCATAAAACGATCAGTTGCTTTCCCCCTGAATTAGGGGTTCAATCAGTCAAACGGGGAGGCAGTCATGCCATTTCGCGGCAACAAGTATCAGGGTACATACGCGCCAACAGATCTTCAGGTCCTGCAGGCTGCCTATAATCGGTGCTGCGTATTACTCGAGCCTTGTGCGACCACAAACGAGAGCAAAGAAGCTCTCGCGCGCGCGATTATAAGAACATATGAATCTGGCGAACACGACCCCGAAAAGATCGCCGAAACGGTCGCGAAGCTGCAGCTTGCTCGCGTCTAGAGTATTTCCAGCAAAAGCGTGAAGTGGTTTGCGTTTGGGAATACTTTTAAAGTGGTGGGAGAGCAGGTCGAACGGTTCAATTAAAACATGAGCCATGAGGACAACTATATTGACGGAGGGTCAGTTCAAACACGCTATTTGCTTCCGGCAAAGCACTAGTAAAACCCATATGAAAGCCTGAGCAATTTTACTGCAGACTGATTATTTTACATAAACTAAACAATTATCGGTTATAAGATTTTGCAATCGGCTGTCTTTTAGTATAGCGGATCGCACGAAATTACGGGTTTTCGGGTGGAATTATCTATCCGTCAGCCATCTGCGGAATGCGTAGAATGCCATTTTCGAGAGATTACTACTTCGGGCGTTTCAAACCCACCGAGTTGGAAAAGCTGCAAGCGGCTTATGTGAAGTCGTGCGAAACAATGACTCGTTGTCCTATCACCTCTCCCCACAAAGACGAAATGGCGCGCGAAATCATCCAGATTTATGAATGCGGTGTCGTCGATGCTGACAAGATCGCCGAACTCATGGTTCAGATTGAGGCGGTAAAACCGCGCTCTATGAGTGAACAGTTACTCGGCTTGACGACAACCGAGTCCAAGATCGCCTGACAAAATCACTTCAGGAAAAACACCCGGATGCGAAGGTCGCATCCGGGTGTTTTTTGTTCAGCGCTGCGCGACAGGACGAACAAGCGGGGTTACTCGACGGATGGTGACCCGGCGATTTTCCTGCTCTGCGGCTTGCGTGCGAATCTTAAGGAATCGCTCACCATAGCCTTGCGTAACGAGATTTTCTGGGGGGATTTCATAGACTTCCGTCAGGAGACTTGCGACGGATTCAGCCCGCTTGTCGGACAGAACCAGGTTCGAACGATCCGAACCGACGGCATCCGTGTGTCCCTCAATAAAGAACGTCTCGCCAGGGTCCTTGGCCAGCACTTTCTGCATGGCGGTTGCAACCTTGCGCAGTGTCTTGGCCTGCGAAAGGGAAACCTCGGCACTTCCGGTCGCGAAGTGGATCGTATCCAGATCGATACGACGCACCTTGTCACGCAGGCGGGCGGAATGACGGACTTCGTCAATCGTGTAGACGCGTTCCACACGCTCAACTGGCGGCATGGCGAGGAAGTCATAGAAATCGCGATCCGGATCGTCCGCGACGTCGATGATGTAATCCCTAACCGGAATGGTCAGGCGCATCGGGGGCAATTCGTAGCCGACATCAATAATAGAGGCTCGCGGATTGTCGTCATATTCCGGCGCATAGATCATCAAATATTCGTTGCCGTCCCGGTCAATACGGGAGCGCTGAAGAATGTCGCCATATCGATCATAAACCGTGACGATCTGATTTCCGCCCGGACGAACGATGGTTTCACGGGTGCGTCCGCGCGGCAGCTCATCATAATAGGTATCTTCCGCATCGCGGCGCAATCTCGGACGATCATCACCACGTACGAAAATACGGTCACCCACATCGAGAATGACGCGATTATCTACTTCCTCAATCACTTTGACGTTCGCGACATTATTGGTCACATTATTGACTGTCGTATTGTTGATAACCGTATTGTTCACCACTGTGTTGTTGATGATATTTGTGGTTTCCGGCACGGCAAAAACCGGTGCCTCCTTTATACGGGTACCCTCTTCCTTGAGATTGGCTTCGATTTTCTGCGGCAATGCGGCCTTCACTTCGTCCGGAATCGCAACCTGTGCCGCCGCATCATTTGGGGGTAGCGGTGCATTCTCCTCAGACGAACGCTGTTGTTCACGCTGCTTGCGACGCTCTTCACGCGACTGGCTCCCACCGGAATTGTCGGCATCCTTGTCGCTGTCGAGAATGGCGGCGCCATTTTCAACCGGCAAGACAACGGTGTCGTCTGTCTTGGCAGGGTCTTTCGCAATCTCTTGCTTTTCCTCGGTCGAACGCTGATCAACTATCTCCGGTGCTGGCTCCGGCGTAAGCTTTTGCTGGCCTTCGGTTGATTGCGGTTGTTCGACCGGCCGCACAGGTTGAGCCTCATTCTGCAGCTCCTCCGTTGCTTTCGGTTCTTGCGGTTGAGCTTCCTCGGGATGCTCTACAATCGATTCTTCTGCTGGTTCTTTCTGCGAAGGCGTTACCGGGTTTGCCTCTGCCGGTTGCCCAGCTGGCTTTTCCGCTTCCTGAGCGGGAGCCTCCTTGGCTGGCTTTTCGGCTGCAGGTTGCTCGGGTTTAGCTTCATGGTTCGCTGCTGGAGCTTCCTTTACCGGCTTTTCCGCGGGCACGGCTTGCTCTTGAGGCTCAACGGCCTTGCGAGCTGCATCCTCATCAGCCTTCTTTTGTGCTTCGGCTCGACGTAGGGCTTCCTCTTCAGCGGCCTTCTGCTGCTGTTCGCTCTGGCGCTGTGCCTCTTCCTCGGCCTTGTTCTTCTCGGCAGCCTGTTTGGCTTGTTCTTCAGCCTGTTTCTGCGCTTCGCGCTCCGCAGCCTTCTGTTGCTCCTCGGCTTGCTTCTGTGCTTCGCGTTCGGCCGCCTTTTGCTGTTCTTCAGCTTGGCGCTGCGCCTCTGCGTCCGCAGCGCGCTTCTGCTCTTCTGCTTGACGCTGGGCTTCCTCCTGAGCTGCCTTTTGCTGCTCTTCGGCTTGTCGACGGTTTTCTTCCTCGGCAGCGCGCTGTTGTTGTTCAGCCCGACGTGCTTCTTCTTCCGCTGCGTTTTGCTGTTCTTCAGCCTCGCGCTGTTGCTGCTGCAACTGTTCGTCGGACGGCTGCTGGTCTCCATTTTCTTGCGCCAGCAAGATTGGAGCCGTCAACATATCCGCCAGTACTGGCTGCGCAAGAATGGAGGCTGACAGAACCGGCACGGCAACCGTGGCAAGAAGCTTCGAACGAATAGACATATCCTTCTCCTTCTGGAAGGCAGAATTGATATGCGTCTCACCCACAGATTCGCGAGGAGAGACGCCGTAGAGCCGCCAGCGATATCCATCGAATTGGGACAAATTCCGGCAGCTTCACAAATCCGTTATCGTAATCCACATGAACGCAGGCTGAACTCAAACTTTCCAGACCTACGAGATTTGCCGCATTCTCTTGGCCAAAAGCTCGATACCTTCCGCAATGCGATTAATCGGGATGGAGGAATAAGCGATACGGAAATAACGACATGGTCGGTCGTCGCTCCAGAAGAATGGCGACCCTGACTCGATTAACACGCCATCCTCGCGCAGATCGCGTGCGAGCTTGTCGGCATCCATACCTTCCGGCCCTTCGATCCAGAATGCCGTGCCACCAAAACCCGACTTGCCGGCGATTTTCAATCCTTCGCGATCAAGCGCGTCGATCATGACAATGTGACGCTTGTGATATTCGATCCGCATACGGTGGATTACCGCATCGTAATGGCCAAGCGCCAGAAAGTAAGCGGCCGTTCGTTGCAGATGACCGGGCGGATGGCGCAGCATGAGCGCACGTAGTGCTCTCGCCTCGCGAATGACAGGTGCCGGTGCAACCAGATAGCCTAGCCGAAGTCCCGGAAACAGCGACTTGGAGAAGCTGCCCACATAGAGAACGCGACCATATTGGTCGAGCGACTTCAGCGCCGGTGTCGGTGGCTGCAGAAAGCTCATCTCAAATTCGTAATCATCCTCGACGATCACGAAATCACGTTCAGCAGCGGCTTCCAGGAGTGCGATACGTCGCGCGCGCGGCATGGTGGCGGCTGTTGGAGACTGGTGACTTGGCGTAACAAAGACCGCATCGATCTCATCTGGCAACAGTTCCGGCGGCAAGCCGCCTTCATCAACGTCGAGGGCTGTTACACGAGCTCCCGTCAGATGAAGCGTCGCGCTGATATCCGGATGCCCCGGGTTCTCACATACGACATGCGAACGTCGCGTCAAAAGCAGATGGCTGACGATCCAAAGCGCGTTCTGTGCTCCCACCGTGACCAATATCTCGTCCGGTTCAGCCCGTATTCCTCGGCTAGGTAGCGTGCGTGAACGGATATAGTTGACCAGTTCGACGTCGTCCGCGGCAGCAAAATCTCCAGCCATGAGAATAAAGTCTTCTCGTGCCAAGGCGCGCCGGGCGCAATCGCGCCATGCGGCAAGATCGAACAAAGTCTGGTCCATCTGGCCATATAGAAACGGATAGCGATACTTCCGCCAGTCCAGCGGCTTGCGAATGGTCTTGGCAATATTGAATCCGAGACGCAATTTGGACGACCAGTCAACCGCGGTATCGGGTGTCTGCAAGAAATCTCTGTCAGGACGACTGATGGGAGGGGTTATGGCCACGTGATAGGCACTGCGTGACCGCACTTCCAGATATCCTTGGGACACAAGCTCCTGATAGGCCAGCGTTACAGTCAGGCGTGAGACTTTCAGATAATCTGCCAGCCCCCGTGTCGAAGGCATGCGCGCACCCGGTAAAACAGCACCGGAGAGGATGGCCGATACAGTCGTTTCACGGATCTGCGACTGCAATCCGGTGTTTCGGCTGCCATCTATGAAGAAGATCGTCGGCGAGACGGCGTCCAAGGCTTTACTCCATCAGTATATCTGTAATTTCGTCCAAATTTGCGTCAGTTTTTCCGCTTCATGCTCCACTTAGCAATAGTGTTTCTTCTTTCTGTTTCTCTACGTGGAATAATTTCGACGGCAAGGTGAGCGTGCCCGCCGATTTTCGGGCTGCGTCATCTTGATCACCAATCTGGACTTATTGACTATTCCAACTGGATATAAGGCAAATTTGATGAGATGGCTATCGTTTGTAACTGGAACTGCAGATTGGCGAAAAACGCCAACAGTCATGACTAAGTCAGATATGGTTCTTAAATGGAAGGGGAACTCCATGAACTATTTCAATAGCATGAAACGGGTGGCGTTATTTTCGGCCGTAGCAGCGCTTTCTACGTCTACGGCCTATGCCGAAACTACGGTCGTGGTTGGCTATCAACAGATCGTCGGTCCGTTTCTGACCGCGATCGCTGCCGGAAGGTTCGATGCGGCAGCCAAGGAAGCCGGTTACACGATCGATTGGCGCCAGTTCGCATCGGGTGGTGATATTTCGACGGCACTTGCGTCCGGTAACGTGCCCGTCGGTGTGATTGGTTCAACGGGTATCGCAGCGGCCGCCACACGTGGTGTCGACCTGCAACTATTCTGGATTCTCGATAATATTGGCAAATCGGAAGCACTGGTAGCACGAGAAGGCTCGGGCATCGACAAACCGGAAAATCTTAAGGGCAAGAAGATCGGCGTGCCCTTCGTTTCGACCTCGCATTTCCATCTGCTCGTTGGCATGAACGACATCTGGAAGATCAATCCGCGTGATGCGGAGATCCTCAACATGACACCGCCGCAGATCGTTGCCGCCTGGCAACGTGGCGATATCGATGCTGCCTATGTCTGGCCCCCTGCTCTTTCCGAAATCCTCAAGACTGGCAAGGAAATCGCCAATTCTGAAGAAATCGGCGCAAAAAGCGTTCCGACCTTCGATGGACTTGTGGTGGACAAGAGTTTCGCCAGCGAGAATCCCAAATTCATGACCGCCTTCACCACGGTGCTGAAGGAGGCTTATGCCGACTACAAGGCCAATGGCAGCCAGTGGACGGCAGATTCCGAACAGATCAAAGGCATGGTCAAGCTGATCGGCGGCAATGCCGCTGACATACCGGGCGCACTCGCGCTGCTGTCCTTCCCGACAGCGGAAGAACAGGCCTCCCCAGCGTGGCTCGGCGGCGGCAAGGACAGCGGGGCGCTCAAATCCGTCACCCAGAGCGCAAAATTCCTCGTCGATCAAAAGCAACTCGACCAGGCTCTGGATGACTATAGCGGCAACGTAAATGGCAGTTTCGCCGAAGCCGCCGCGAAGTAGTTGCGTGAAGTAATTCAAGCACCTCCCACCAGCGGCATGCCTTGGGCAAGCCGCTGAACCGAGACGGTTCCTGCAATGTTTTGCCTTCTGGCTCAAGCCGGAACCGCTCCTTCGTTCCCGAAAGGTGACGTCATGGAAACCTTGAACGTATCAAATGTCAGTCTGACCTATCCCGGTCTTTATGTGGAAGAAGCCGTGATCGCGCTGAAGGGTGTTAATCTGCGCATCGACAGCGGGGATTTCGTGGTGGCGCTTGGTGCATCCGGCTGCGGCAAGACCACACTTCTCAATCTCATGGCAGGGTTCATGATCCCGTCATCCGGCGAAATCACGTTAGGCGGAAGGCAAGTGCGCGGCCCGGGCGCTGATAGAGGTGTCGTGTTCCAGAAACATGCGCTGCTTCCCTGGCTCAATGTAATCGACAACACTGAATTCGGGCTCAAGCTTCAAGGTGTGCCAAAGGCGGAACGCCGTGCGCGTGCCACCAAGAATCTGGCTCTGGTCGGCCTGCAGGATTTCCACAATCACAAAATCTACCAGCTTTCCGGCGGTATGCAGCAGCGTGTCGGTATCGCCCGCGCACTGACCTGCGATCCGGCGATGCTGCTCATGGATGAACCCATGGCAGCGCTCGATGCCCTCACCCGCGAAACGATCCAGGAACTGCTTTTGCGGGTGTGGCAAGTGACCAACAAAATGTTCTTCTTCATCACTCACAGCGTCGAAGAGGCCCTGTTCCTCGGTTCGCGACTGATCGTCATGTCACCGCGTCCCGGACGGATCACCCATACCTATGATCTGGATTTCAACCGACGCTTTCTGGAATGCGGTGACGCGCGCGCCGTCAAGTCCAGTCCCGATTTCATCAAGATGCGTGAGACAATTCTGGGGATTATCTATGGCGATGAACGTGCATCAGGAAACCCGGAACTGGTCCATGCTTGAGTTTGTAACTCGGGCAAGACCAGTCAAACCCGGTAAAATCTATGGCGCCCCCGGCGACGGCAATAGTGGCTTTATCAGCCTCGTAACCGCACTGATTTTGTTGGGGCTGTGGTTTCTCGTAACGGGAATGGGCTGGGTCAAACCGCTGTTTCTCCCCTCTCCTTTCGCGGTCTATGGCAAGTTCATAGTTGCCATGACCGACGGCGTGGCAAACTCCACTCTGACCGAACATACGCTCGTCAGTCTCGGACGCGTATTGGGTGCTTTCGCTATTGCCTGTATTACGGCAATTCCCATCGGTATCATGATGGGCATGAGCAGCTTCGTACGTGGCGTTCTCGATCCGATAATCGAGTTTTATCGCCCGTTGCCGCCGCTTGCGTATTTGCCGCTGATTATTATCTGGCTCGGGATCGGTGAGTTCCCGAAAGTGTTTCTCATCTTCCTCGCGATTTTCGCGCCGATGGCGATTGCGGCCAGAGCAGGCGTTCGCTCGGTCTCCACGGAGCAAATCCACGCCGCCTATGCAATGGGTGCCTCCCGGACGCAGGTGATAACACAAGTCATCATGAAAGCAGCCATGCCGGAAATCTTTACGGGCATGCGCATCGGGATCGGCGTAGGCTGGACGACGCTGGTTGCCGCGGAAATGGTGGCGGCCAATCGCGGCCTTGGCTTCATGGTGCTCAACGCGGCACAGTTTCTGGCCAGCGACACCGTCATCATGGGCATCATCGTCATCGGTGTGTTCGCTTTCGCCTTCGACCTTTTGATCCGTTACATGGAAAAGGTTCTCATCCCGTGGAAGGGTAAAGTCTGATGGCGCTGCAACCGCTTTAATCAGCCCGACCGAAATCTCATTCGCAATATCAATCGCGCGGCAATTCTGCCGCGCCACAGGGAAGCTTTGCCTAAAAGTGGGCTAGGCTTCAGACTTATCAAGGAGCATTGGAATGTCCGCCGGACAACTCACAGAGAAGCATTTTTCCGACCTCTTCGACGCCTTCAACCGGCACGACATCGACGCGATTATGGCCTTTTTCGCCGATGATTGCGTGTTCTACACCATCGGCGGCGAGGAAGTTTACGGCACCCGCCTCGAAGGCAAGGATGCCATTGCCAAGGCTTTCTCCGGCGTCTGGACCGCCATGCCCGATGTAAAATGGGACGGACACAGACACTTCGTGAGTGGCGACCGTGCCGTGTCCGAGTGGACCTTTCGCGGAACCGATACCAACGGCGCACGCGTCGAGGCCGAAGGCTGCGATCTTTTCACACAGCGTGACGGCAAGATCGTCCGCAAGCAGGCATTCCGCAAGAACCGGCCTTTGCTGAAGGCGTAAGCCCCAACAATGTCCGTCGGTGATTTGGAGGACCGACATATGGATACCCACACTCTCAACAGTTTCACTGCCACTCAGCCATTCGACCCCGCCTATGATCCGGTGATTTCGAAGACGCCCGGACAGGGGCGCGACTATGCCCCGACCTACTGGATCGGCACTGCCGGACCGGTGCCGGAAGACGATGGCCCTATTCGCGGAGACGTCGAAGCCGATGTCGTGATTGTCGGCTCAGGTTATACTGGTCTTTCTGCAGCGATCCACCTCGCCCGGGATCATGGCGTCAAGGCCATGGTGCTTGAAGCAAATGGCGTTGCCTGGGGGTGCAGCACTCGCAATGGCGGTCAGGCGCAGATTTCCGCCGGTCGGCTCAAGCGTTCGCAATGGATCGAGCGTTGGGGCGTAGAGGTTGCCCGGAAGTTGCATAAGGAAATTGCCGAGGGTTTCGATCTCTTCCGCGCGCTTGTTGCCGAACCGGAAATCGATTGCGATCCGCAGGATGGCGGTCATCTGTACATCGCCCATCGCGACAAGGTCATTCCCTCGCTGGAGAAAGAATCCCGCCTGCTGAACGACGTGTTCGGCTATCGGACGCGCATGGTTGGTCGCGACGAAATTCATCGCGATTTCATCCGGGACCAGGAAGCCCGCGGCGCAATGTACGAACCGGACGGCATGGGCATTCATGCTGCAAAGCTCGCCTTCGGCTATCTTCGGCTTGCCCGCAAGCTAGGCGCAAAGGTGCATACTGCAAGCCCGGTTCTCAGCTGCCGCAAGAACGGCAATGTTTTCCATCTCAACACACCGAACGGTACGGTCAAGGCGCGACAAGTATGTTTTGCAACAGCAGGATACACCTCGCCCGGCCTCCATCCTCTCACCCGTTACCGGCTGATGCCGGTGCTGTCGAACTCTGTTGTGACGCGACCGCTGACGCCGGATGAAATTGAAGCATGTGGCCCGAAGACCGGCATTCCGCTAACTGATACGCGCACGCTTCGCCACTATTATCGTTTTCTGCCCGACGGGCGGATACAGATCGGTAGCCGCAGCGCCATTACGGGAGCCGATGCACCAAATCAGAAATATTACGATCTGTTGCTTTCGGGGCTTTACCGGAAGTTCCCGGCGCTGACCGGCATCAAGATCGATTACTCCTGGTGGGGATGGGTCGATGTCAGCCATGACATGATGCCCCGCATCTATCGTCCCGATCCGACGCAGGAAATCTATTATGCCATGGGCTACGGCGGCAACGGCGTGATGTATTCCGCACAGGCCGGACGCCGGGTCGCCCAATTGATGACCGGTCGCGGACAGGAATTGGACCTGCCGATCTTCACCTCCGAACTGCCGAGCTACGGCATGCTGACGCCATTTAGGCGCATAGGGCAGCGTGCGATGTATCGCTGGTATGCGCTGAAAGACGAAGTTCTCTGAATTGTAAGGAAAGGTATTCGCCATGAAGATGACGACGGAAGAAGCGTTTGTTAAGGTTTTGCAGATGCATGGGATAGAGCATGCATTTGGGATCATCGGTTCTGCGATGATGCCGGTTTCGGATCTGTTTCCGAAGGCAGGTATTACGTTCTGGGATTGCGCGCATGAGACGAATGCGGCGCTGATCTGCGACGGTTATACGCGTGTGACTGGCAAGATGGGCATGGCGATTGCCCAGAACGGTCCGGGCGTGACCGGCTTCGTGACCGCCATCAAGACGGCCTACTGGAACCACACGCCGATGCTGCTCGTCTCTCCGCAGGCTGCCAACAAGACCATCGGTCAGGGCGGCTTTCAGGAAGTCGACCAGATGGCGCTGTTCGAGGAGATGGTCTGCTATCAGGAAGAAGTGCGCGATGCGACCCGCATTCCCGAAGTGCTGAACCGGGTGATCGAAAAGGCATGGCGCGGCTGTGCACCGGCACAGATCAACGTGCCGCGCGATTTCTGGACGCAGGTCATCGATGTCGACCTGCCGCAGATCGTGCGGCTGGAGCGTCCGAGCGGCGGACGCGATGCCATCGCCGAGGCTGCAAAGCTTCTGACGGAAGCAAAATTCCCGGTCATTCTCAACGGTGCCGGTGTCGTCATCGGTGGCGCGATCCCGGAATCCATCGCACTTGCCGAAAGGCTCGATGCGCCGGTCTGCTGCGGCTATCAGCACAATGATGCCTTTCCCGGCACCCATCCGCTATCCGCAGGACCGCTCGGCTATAACGGCTCCAAGGCCGCGATGGAGCTGATCGCCAAGGCCGATGTGGTTCTGGCGCTCGGCACCCGCCTCAATCCATTTTCGACACTGCCAGGCTACGGCATCGATTACTGGCCGAAGGATGCCAAGATCATTCAGGTCGACATCAATCCCGATCGCATCGGCCTTACCAAGAAGATCTCGGTCGGCATTTGCGGCGATGCCAAACAGGTTGCGCGGCAGATCCTCGACCAGATGGGCGCCAATGCGGGCAATGCCGGTCGCGACGAGCGCAAGCAGCTCATCCATCAGCGCAAGTCCGCCTGGCTGCAGCAGCTTTCCTCAATGGATCACGAGGATGACGATCCGGGCACACACTGGAATGCCGGTGCACGCGAACGCGAGAAGGACCGCATGTCGCCGCGACAGGCATGGCGCGCCATTCAGGCCGGCATGCCGAAGAACGCCATCATGTCCACCGACATCGGCAATAATTGCGCCATCGGCAACGCCTATCCAAGCTTCGAGCATGGACGCAAATATCTGGCGCCGGGCATGTTCGGCCCCTGCGGTTATGGGTTCCCGTCCATCGTCGGCGCCAAGATCGGCCAGCCCGACACGCCGGTGGTCGGCTTTGCCGGCGACGGTGCCTTCGGCATCTCCATGAACGAGATGACCTCCATCGGTCGCAAGGGCTGGCCTGCGATCACCATGGTCATCTTCCGCAACTATCAGTGGGGCGCCGAAAAGCGCAACACGACGCTGTGGTACGACAACAACTTCGTCGGCACCGAGCTCAATCCAAACCTGAGCTACGCCAAGGTGGCGGATGGCTGCGGCCTCAAGGGCGTGACCGTCGATAGCCAGCAGGCGCTCACCGAGGCCTTGCAGACGGCAATCGACGAGCAGGCCAAGGGTGTGACCACCTTCATCGAAGTCGTGCTCAATCAGGAACTGGGCGAACCTTTCCGCCGCGATGCGATGAAGAAACCCGTCATCGTGGCCGGTATCGACAAGGCCGACATGCGCCAGCAAATGCCGGTCTGAACCAGTTCGTCAGTAATCAGGCCGGGAGCGCAACTCCCGGCCTTTTGAAAAGATTGCGCCATGCTGCCGTTGGAAAAGATTTTTGAGAAAGCCCGGTCGAGGCCGCGCCACATCGTGCTGGCCGAAGGCGAAGACCCGCGCATCATCGATGCGGCGCTGCGTGCCGAACGCGAAGCCATTGCCCGCATCACGCTTCTGGGGTCCGAAAGCATCATCGGCAGACAGATCGACGGCTCGACAATTGCGATCATCGATCCCACAACATCGAGCTTGAGCGCGGATTATGCGCAAAAACTCTATCGGCTGCGTCAGGCCAAGGGCATGACGGAAGAACAGGCTGAGGCAATGGTGAAGACACCGCTCGGCTTTGCAGCCATGATGGTGCGGGAGGGCGATGCGGATGGGACGGTCGCCGGTGCGGTTGCAACGACCGCCGATGTGGTGCGCCATGCCCTGCAGATCATCGGCAAGGCCGAAGGCGCTTCGCTTGTCTCCAGCTTCTTCCTGATGCTGTTGTGCCAGTCGCATCATCAAAAGAAAGGCGCTTTCGTCTTTGCCGATTGCGGCCTCGTCGTGGAACCGGATTCCGCGCAGCTGGCCGATATCGCCATCCA
Organism: Brucella tritici; assembly: GCF_902825325.1. GTDB lineage: Bacteria > Pseudomonadota > Alphaproteobacteria > Rhizobiales > Rhizobiaceae > Brucella. Next base: position 242,665 of record NZ_CADEAR010000001.1, read on the forward strand.
GTCGGCCGATTCATACCGCCAGCTAACGGAAAAAGACGCAGCCGTGGCCATGCTGTCCTTCTCCACCGGCGGCAGCGCCGCCCATGAGCGCGTATCAAAGGTCGTTCAGGCAACCCGCACCGTGCGGGAGCGGACGCCCGATCTGTGCATTGATGGCGAACTGCAGTTCGACACCGCTTTCGTGGAGGCGATCAGCCATGCCAAGTCACCGGGCTCCCCGCTGAAGGGCAATGCCAATGTCTTCGTGTTCCCCAATCTCGAAGCCGCCAATATCGGCTACAAGATCGCGCAGCGCATCGGCGGCGCACAGGCCATCGGCCCCGTGCTCCAGGGCCTCGCCAAACCCGCAAACGACCTCTCGCGCGGATGCTCCGCCGATGACGTCCTCCACATGATCGCTATAACAGTCAATCAAGCCAAATGAAGAACACCAAGCCGTTCGCGAACCGCTAAGGCTTAAGGAACCGAGCAGCGATGCCATAGAGAAACTGCGGCAGCACCGTAAAGGCATAGGGCGCATAGACCCGTTCCAGCCGCTGATGATACTCGCGTCCCCATGGGCCGATATTTACTACAGGATAAGAAAGCGCCTTTGGATTGGCGCGGTCGATAAACTGAGCAGCGGGCGTGTTGGCCGCGATGACTTCGCTATCCATCGCATCGGGGATATGACCGAAGAAGCTCATATCCGAAATCCCGGCAAAGATTTCCCTATATCGGATCGTCGTATCAAACTGGCGCTCCGTATCCACGCGCGCGGCTTCCAGAGCTTCGGTGAAACGCTGTTCTTCTGCCGTTTCGGTCCCAATCCGAACATGCGGATAGACAAGGCTCCCGAAACCGATAATGACCGTCGGACCTGTAATACGCGCCTCGGCAACCATCGCATTGACGAGTTCCCGCGTCATGAGGAGTGGGTTGTCGCTGCTTGAGAGCTCGGCTTCCAATGCAGCTATCCGTTCCAGTGCCGCGTCACCACCAATACGCCGGACTTCGTCGCGCAGCTCGACAGTGGTCAGAATTCGACCCTTGTGATTGGCGTCTGCATCGCTGCCAACCAGCTTTGCAAAGCGTTCAGCCTCAACATTGAAGTGCCCGATCGCAAGATCCAGTGCCTCGCCGACAACCGCCTTGAACCGCTGGAACAACGCATCGGGAGAAACGGAATGGGTCAGCCAGTTGAAGGCAATCCATGTTCGTTCCGGCGTGGTCACTTCATAGCCACCGCGGAAATCCCGCGCTTCAAGGCAGATCGGAGGTGGCGAAACTTCACCGTCCGCCGTATCGCAAAGGGTGGCATTGGCTTCCACCGCCCGCATGATTTCAGACGCAATGAGATGCGCGCTGACACCTTCGAACGGATAGCTTGCATGCGAAGGCTGCCCGATCACGAAGGCAAAGGGAAGCTGCTTTCCGATAGTGCCGCGATAGATGGCGCGGCCTTCCGCACCGTCACCTTGATCGCTTGTTGCATCCAGATTGATACCGGCGACAATGTCGAGACCCCAGCGTTCGGCAAGTTCCGGCAAAGCATCGCGCAGGTTGCGCATTCCCCGCGAACCGCGCTCTTCGTCAGGGGTCGCGAACAGGATCAGATTGCCTTCGCGATCAGGCTGTTGCGAGAAATATTCGAGTGTGGCGATGCCAGCGGCAACGCCACTCTTCATGTCCAGCATGCCGCGTCCCGGAATGTAATGTCCGCTCTGGAAGTCGGCGAGTGCCTTTTCTTCGTTCGGAGCAAGCGGGCGGCTGGTAAGATCGGCGAGAAGCGCTTCCAGCAAGGCATCCGGTTCAAAGGCCAGATGTTTCAAATCGCGGTAGTTTGCAGTTTCCACCACGTCGAAATGGCCCGCCAGAGCTAGAGTTCTACGCCCTGTGCCGCGAACGACCGCGATGACATTCTTGGTCATCGGCGAACCGTGACTGTCGATGACGGCAATGTGGTCCGGATTCTTCTGGAAATAAGGAATCTCACGCAGAAGCTCGGCAAGCTTCGGACCGAAGGATGCCTCGTCAGGCGTTCCGGTCTCGCTCGGCCATCGTACCATGCGATAGGAGAGTTCTCGCACTCGTTCTGTCGGGTTCCATTCTTTTGGGGATGCCACGGTCTTTCCTCGCTTAATAATTCCCCGTCTCCGTGCCTTGTTGAAGGCACAGACGGGTTCTCAAAACTGGTTTAACGTCGACTTACTGGTTGAGATGTTTTTTGAGGAACGCTCTCGTTCGTTCATTTTCCGGATTGCTGAAGATCACGTCCGGCTTGCCTTCCTCGACCACAACGCCCTTGTCCATGAAGAGCACTTTGTCGGAGACTTCAGCGGCAAAGCGCATTTCGTGGGTCACAATCAGCATGGTCATGTGCTCCTGTGCAAGCTGCTTCATGACCTGGTTGACCTCCTCGACCAATTCCGGGTCGAGCGCGGAGGTCGCTTCGTCGAACAGCATGACTTTCGGCTGCATGGCAAGTGCACGAGCGATAGCCACGCGCTGTTTCTGTCCGCCCGATAAGCGCGACGGATACATTGAAGCCTTGTCAGCAAGGCCAACCTTCTTCAAAAGTGAAACGGCCAGTTCCTGTGCTTCCTGCCTGCTCTTGCCCTTCAACTTGATGGGGCCGAGCGTGATGTTTTCCATGACATTGAGATGCGGAAACAGATTGAAGTGCTGAAAAACCATGCCCATCTGCTGGCGCACGGCATTGATATGCCGCTCGAATGCCCGCCCGTTCAACGACTGGTTCACCTGAATACCGTCCAGCAGTATCTGGCCCGAGTTGACCGTTTCCAGATGGTTGATAGAGCGCAGCAAAGTACTTTTACCGGAACCGGACGGACCGATGATCGCGATGATCTGGCCACGTTCGACAGACAGGTCGATACCTTTGAGTACTTCGAGTGCGCCATAAGACTTGTGGACGTCCCGCACTTCCACCATGGGGTTACTGTTGCTCATCGGTAAGCCTCGACTTTCTTTTCCATCCAGTGCAATCCGGCTTCCAGGATGAGATTGAGTACATAGAAGATCACTGCGGCAGTGATGTAGAATTCAAACGGGCTGTAGGTCTCGCTGATCGCCTGCTGTGACGCATGCACCAACTCTGTGATACCGATCACCGAAACAAGTGCCGTGTCCTTCAAGAGAGCAATCAGATTATTACCCACCTGCGGCAGCGCGTTGCGGACAGCTTGCGGCACGACGATGTAGCGCAGTGTCTGGCCGCTGCCGAAGCCAAGAGAGCGCGCGCCTTCATTCTGCCCCGGATCGACAGTCTGGATCGCGGTGCGGAAGATGTCAGAATTATACACCGCAAAGTGCAAGCCAAGGCCGATGATACCCGTCCATACGGCAGGAATGTTGATGCCGATCTGCGAGAGGCCGTAATAGAGCAGGAATAGTTGCAGAAGCAGCGGCGTTCCCATGAACAGCCAGATGAAGAAGCGGACCGGATAGCGCACCAGCCAGTTGCCATAGAGCACGAGCAGGGCGAATGCGATGCCGCCGAAGAAGCTGACGATGGATGAGGACACAGCGATGATGAGCGTCCACCAAATGCCCGTCATCAGAAGTTCGGTATAGGGCGGGACGATGGAAAAATCGAGTTGCATGGGATCACCGCCTATTTGAGTGCGTAGCGGGCTTCGAGGAAATCGACGAAGCGTGCAACGATGTAGATGAGAACCATGTAGATGGCCGCGGCGATGCCGAAGATTTCAAACGGGCGGTAGGTCGAGCCGATGAAGCGTTGGGCCGTGTAGGTCAATTCGACCACGGAAATCGCTGAAACCAGAGCCGATCCCTTGATCAGCATGACGGTGTTGACACCCAGCGAGCGGATCATGAGCCGTGCTGCCTGGGGCAACACCACAAAGCGCATCGACTGTCCGCTGCCGAAGCCGATGGAACGGGCAGCCTCCCTCTGACCGACATCAACCGTCAGAATGGCGCCCCGCATGGCTTCGGCGTAATAAGCGCCGATATTGAGACCAAGACCGATAGCACCTGCTGCGAACGGTTCAAGATTGATGCCAATCTGCGGTCCACCGAAATAGAGAACAAAAAGCTGCAGCAGACATGGTGTGCCGCGAAAAACACTGACATAAGCTGTTCCGATGAAACGCAGCGGCCAGAAGCGCGACAGTTTCGCTGCTGTGGCAAGAGCACCGACGCTCAAACCGATGAGAATGGCAAGTGCCGAGATTTCGACGGTAACCAGGGCGGCCTCCAGAAAGTATGGAAAGACCTCCGCCATCAAAGAGAAATTCATTATCTCCCCTTTCCTGTCTGGAAAACCAAGCCGGAAAGAAATGTTGCCGGGACAATTGCGTTAATAGCCGTCCCGGCTTGGGGTTTCACGCGGTTAGCGGATGTCGCGACCGATCCATTTGGTCGAGATTTTCTCGTAGGTGCCGTCGGCTTTCATGTCATCGAGAGCCTTGTTGATCGCGTCCTTCAGCTCAGGGTTACCCTTGCGCAGAGCAATACCAACATTGTCGGTACCCTGAAGTTCTGGCGTATCGAGCTGACGAACCTCTTCGCCGCTTTCCTTGATGGCAATCAGGATTGGAATGTCATCCGAGGCAATGGCGTCCACGCGGCCCGAACGAAGCTCAAGCAGAAGTTCCGGAATGCCCTTATAGGTGCGGACGGTCCAGCCGCCCTGCTCGCGCGCCCACTTGTCGCTGGTTTCGCCAAGCGTAACGGCAATGGTCTTGCCCTGCTTCAGCTCGTCCATGGACTTAACCGGCGATGCTTCCGTCACGAAGATACCACGACCACCGCGATAGTAAGGGCCTGCGAAGTCGACAGCCTTTTCGCGTTCCGGCGTGATACTCATGCTGCCGACGACTACATCAAACTTACCTGCACGCAGCCCTGCAATGATACCGTCGAAAGCGGTAGTCACGACAACCGGCTTTACATCAAGGCGCTTGGCGATTTCAGCACCGATATCAACGTCGAAGCCGACAACCTGGTTCTGACCATCAACAAAGCTGAACGGCGGAAAAACACCGCTCATGCCGATGCGCAATTCGCCGCTCTGCGTGACTTTTTCGAGGTCGTTAGCGTGGGCGGGAGCGAGCATCATCAGCGCGCCGACGCCAGCCGCAACGAGTGAAGACAGAAGGGTTTTCATTTTATTTTCTCCTAAGTGATCGTAACGCGATCACGGGCGATGCCCGTTCCGAGCGCCCAGATGGACGCATCTTTCCAGATCGTCGACGCCCGACGGGCGGCGGCAAATTTCTCGGGAAAACTGATTCGGAACAGGCAAGATCGACGCGCTCTGGTTACCCAGGAGCGGGAGAAAGAAAAACTCCATCGATCCACCTCCGAAATTCCCCTGCCGGTTGCGTTGCTGCTTATCCGGCTTGTTTGTTTTCAAGCACGCTAACGGAGCAAAGGATCAACGAAAACGTCAATTCGGTATAGAAATGTCCAGTAATCTGCGATAAACGCAATCAAACTGACGAAATCGTCAAATGGCGGTGTAGTGATGGATGATCTGGATCAGCGATTAATATCGGAACTGCGTATCAATGCCCGTGCGTCCATCCCGACGCTTGCGAGCATTTTGGGGGTGGCGCGAGGCACGATCCAAAGCCGTATGGAACGTTTGATCGCATCAGGGGTCATTGCAGGCTTTACAGTCAGATTGAAGGATCATGGCACCACCGACATGATCAGCGGTATCATGATGATCGAACTGACCGGGCGTAACATCAAAAGCGTGATAGCGACTTTACGCAAGAATCCCGGCTTTTCCGCCGTGAACACCACGAATGGAACATGGGACCTGATCGCCGAGATTGAAGTCCCCAACATGAATGAGTTTCACCGGCTGGTAACAGGAATCCGCGCCATGGACGGGATCGCGAAGTCCGAGACGCACATTTTTCTCGGCCCCGCCTGAACCTTCGAAGGTCTATTCCGCAGCTTCTGCTACATAACCGAATTGCATGATGGCGTCCGGCGCAGCAACGCCCGGCAAAATACGACCGTCATCCACCGGTGAACCCATTTGAGTAGTCATAGGAATGACGCCTGCCCAGATTGGCAGGGCATAATCGGCGTCATCATCCTTCGGCGGACCGGAACGAACCTTTGCCGAGGCTTCTTTCAATTCCAGTTCCAGAAGCATGGTGGCCTTCAGTTCCTTGGCCATCATCGGGCGCAGTCCCTCCCACCGACCAGGAAAAAGCCCGTTTACGAAACTGCGCAAGTGATGTTCCTTCGTCGCGACATCCGAGATTTTACGCGCTGTCCCGAAAGCCATGACCGAGCGATAATTACAGGAATGATGAAACGCTGATCGGGCAAGGACCAGCCCATCGAGCAGTGTAAAGCTCACGCACACTTCTGCTTCGTCGCAGCTTTCCAGCATGCGGCTGGCGGATGATCCGTGCCAGTAAATGAAATTGCCTTCACGCCAGACCAGCGTTGGTGTGACATAGGGCGTTCCATTGAACACATAAGCCACATGCGCCAGAGGCTGAGCATCGATGATTGCGTGAACCGTGGCTGCATCATAGGCACCGCGCTCATGCATGCGCTTCACGCGGCTGCGTTCGGAAGGGGCTGTCGTCATGGCCGATATTTCTCCTTTATGTTTGGCCAAACTGCCGCCATAGTGGTTTTGAGAAAATAACCACTTTCAACGAATACGATAATGCCAATTTCCAATACGCTTCCGGAATTCGGGATCGATCGCGCCAGCGATGTCTCGCTTACTGCGCAACTGGTCGGTCAGATAAGACAAGCGGTTTTGGCCGGACGCCTGAAACCCAATGCAAAACTGCCTTCTACCCGTGCCTTGTCTCTGGAACTCGGCCTGTCACGAACAACCGTTCTTGCGGCATTCGACCAATTGATCGCCGAAGGCTATCTGGAAGGACGTCAAGGTTCCGGAACCCATGTCACCGCCGAACTTCCCGAAACCAGCCTGACAGTCGACCAACCGCCCCTTCATACGATAGCCCAGCAGCGGTTACACCGTGAGGAAGCCAAAGCCTTCCGGCTCGGTATGTTCGATAGCGATCATTTCCCGCACGACGAATGGGGCAAACTGTTAGGACGCATCTGGCGCAATCCCTCCCCTGATCTATTAAGCAGCGACGATGTGTTTGGCTTTCATCCTCTGCGGTCATCTTTGGCCCGTCATTTGCACGAATGGCGCGGTATGATTGTCTCACCGGAACAGATTATCATCACCAACGGCAGCGCAGACGCTCTTGGCCTTATCCGGGAAGCGCTGTTTGCGCCGGGTGACAGACTCTGGATGGAAGAACCCGGATATCCGCCTGCGCGCAAGATCCTAGGTACCAATGGCCTCGACATAATAGCCGTTCCCGTCGATGTCGGCGGTCTCGATGTCTCGACGGGGCGAGATAAAGCCAGCGACGCACGCGGGGCGTTCGTCACACCGGCTCGACATCACCCGACAGGCGTAACCATGACGTTGGGTCGCCGTCTTGAATTGATTGCATGGGCAAGAGAGCGTGATGCTGTCATCATCGAGGACGATTACGACAGCGAACACCGTTATATCGGCCAGCCCCTGCCGGCGTTGATGTCGCTGGACCCAGACCGTATTCTTTACATTGGAAGCTTTTCCAAGGTCTTTTCGCCACTCCTGCGGCTAGGCTTCCTGATCGTACCGGCACATATGACCGCTCAATTCAGAGCTTTGCGACAAACCCTGTTTCCTGCGCCGTCGCCACTGGCGCAGCCAGCATTGGCCAGCTTCATAGAAACGGGAGCCTTTGCGCAGCACATCAGGCGTATGCGTCGCATACATGCATCGCGGCGGCGTAAACTGATGGCAGCACTTGCCCCCGGAGAGCCGGAACTGTTCCGGATTGAGGCTCCTCCTGCTGGGCTTTCACTGCTTCTGGCTTTACCGGACGGGCAAAGCGATACACGTCTCGCAGGCATTCTGTCAGAGTCTGGCATTGAGGTTCATGCACTATCGACACTCTACACGAAACTGAAGCCGCGCCAGGGGCTTATCCTCGGCTTCTCAGGATTTGATGAAACCGTATTGGAGAATTCTGCAACAGCACTGATTAAAATTCTCGCGCAATCAAATTAGAGAGCGTGCATTAGCAATTTCGTAAACTTTGGATTCAGCATTTCCCGGTAAGCTTTGATTAGCAATTAGCTCAGAGGGAGCGTTGCAGCCCATTTGTTTTGCGTTACGGGTGCTCATGCGTTCTTCGGTTGTATCAGTCATCGCCCTTGCCTGCGCCGCTTTGACGGGCTGTACGTCAAGTTCCGGCATCGACAGCATCATGCTCCAGTCGAAGACTTCGGCTGAGACAACGAGTTCGGTGGCTCGCCCGGTGCCGCCCGCTCCTCTGAGCGAAATGGCGAGCGCTTCGCAGCCGATGCCAGCAGCCCAACAGGAAGAAGTTCTGGCTTGGGCAGGCCCCATACCTGATGCAGGCCCGTTCAAGGCAGAGCCGCCAGCCCGCATTACGCCGCAACCACAGCCGCAGGAACGCCCCCAGGCGCGCATCTCGCTTCCGAAGCCTGAAGTCGCAGCCTACCCGCCGGTACGCCTTACGCCGCAAGAACGCTCGAAAATCTACAGCCACCGTTTCCGCGATGCAAAACCGATCAATTTCGGACGCTCTTCGCCGCGCAAGCTGGCAGTTCACGGTGTGGACGTCTCGCGCTGGCAGGGTGATATCGACTGGGTGAAGCTGCGTACACAAGGTGCAAACTTCGCCTATATCAAGGCAACTGATGGCGGCGACCATCTCGATCCCATGTTCCGCAAGAACTGGCGAGAGGCGAAAGCCGCAGGCATCAAACGCGGTGCATACCACTTCTTCTACTGGTGCCGCGTGGCAAGCCAGCAGGCCGACTGGTTTATCCGCAATGTTCCCAAGGAAGCCGATGCGCTTCCACCTGTCATCGATGTGGAATGGAACGGCGATTCCTCCTGCAAGCGGCGGCCTTCTCCGGCGCAGGTGCGGGAAAAGATGCAGGTCTTCATGGACAGGCTGGAACAGCACTACGGCAAGCGGCCAATCATCTATACCGCGCCAGATTTCTATGACGACAATCTGAAAGGTGCCTTCACCAACTATCCATTCTGGCTACGTGCCGTCGCCCAACATCCGTCCAAGGTTTATCCGGGGCGTCCATGGACCTTCTGGCAGTATTCAGGATCGGGGCTTTCGCAGGGTGTAAGCGAAAAGATTGACCTGAATGTCTTCCACGGCTCAGAGGACGACTGGCACAGATGGCTGGCGCGCGCTGCCAGTTAACCGCTCAAAACCCGGCGTGCAATATCGCCATGCCGGGTTCGTTCATTTAGGCCGCGTCCGCTCCGTGCTCTTAGCGCTTCCCGATATTTTCCAGGTCGTAAGGCGTCGATTGATACATCTCGTTGATCCAGTTTCCAAAAAGAAGATGCGCGTGGCTGCGCCAGCGGTTTTCCGGCTGGCGCGTTGCGTCGTCTCCAGGGAAATAATTCGCCGGAACCTTTGTTTCAGGTTGGGCCTGAATGTCACGGAAATATTCGTCCGCCAGTGACGTCGTGTCATACTCCACGTGATTGAACATATGCAGTGAGCGATGACGCGGATCGTCCAACAGGCAAAGCCCCGTCTCTGGGCTATCGACCAGCACCTTCAACTCGCTGTCGGACGGAATGTCGCTCTTGCGCACTTCGGTCCAGCGCGAAACCGGGATTTTGAAATCATCCGAAAAGCCGCGAAGGTAGGGAGACGATGGCGCAAGGTTGCGTTGGCTATAGACGCCCGACGCCTTGCCCGGTAGTTCGTATTTGCCCATGCCGTGGAAATGATGAACGGCAGCTTGCGCAGCCCAGCAAATATTCAGTGTCCGATGCACATGGGTCTGTGTCCAGTCGAACACGCGTTGCATTTCGTCCCAATAGGTGACTTCCTCGAACTCAAGGCGTTCGACCGGAGCCCCGGTGATGACAAAACCGTCAAAGCGTTGATCCTTCACATCTTCCCACGGCTGGTAGAAGGACAGCATGTGATCGGCAGGCGTGTGGCGCGCCACATGGTTGGTGATACGAACAAGGGTCAACTCCACCTGCAACGGCGTTGCTCCGAGAAGCCGCGCAATCTGCGTCTCGGTGGTGACCTTGTTGGGCATCAGATTAAGAAGGCCGATCTTCAGCGGGCGAATATCCTGACGAACGGCATCTGCTTCACGCATGACCATGACGCCCTCGGACTGGAGAACACTGGTTGCTGGCAGATCGTCAGGAATTTTAATCGGCATGTCGCGTCGGTCCCTAGTTTATGTTGGTGAGGACGCGAGTGGCTTTATCCGTATATTTGCCGGTTTGGCCACATCCTCTCCTTGCAGAGAGTACCACCTTGCCCGGAGAGGCAGGTTGGCGTTGGGCGTCTCCCCAACTCTTGATGTGACGACACTTCTACTCAAACTCTTTGGGAGTGGCAATAGGGATTAAGTGTCACCTTAAAGTGTATGAGAAATTTCCGTTTCAGGCGTCGATCAATATGCGAATACTACACTCACAGACGCCGCGAATTTGGATTGAATGGCCTTTAAGCGCGCGCGATTGCAGTTTTCAAAGCTCTAACGCGTTGAACGCATGTCCGAAATGATTGTTCAGCAGCAAAACCGAAGGCGATAGCACGAGGATCCTTCTCCTCGACCGGGACCCGGCATGAAGCATGAACTTCTGCGGCGCCAGTTGCCTCCATGATCCGTCCCACATTCTCAGCATTCACGCCGCTACCGGGCATAATGCTGATACCCTCGCCAGCGATTTCAGCTAGCCGCCGCAGTTTATCAAGCCCGTCCTCGGCGGTTTGTGACAGGCCGGATGTCAGAATACGTTCAAAGCCGAGCGCAATTGCTTGCTGCAGCGCAATCTCCATATCGGGAACAAGATCGAATGCGCGATGGAGCGTTACTCCAAGGCCCTTTGCCTCTGCAATCAGTCTTTCCAGCATAACCGCATCGAGAGAGCCGTCGCTCAGCGATGCACCGACAACGACACCGGCCAAACCAGCATTTCTAGCGTTGCGAATATCAGCCAGCATTATGGCTTCATCTTCTGCCGAAAAGCAGAAGTTGCCCCCGCGCGGTCTGATCATTGCGTAAACCGGGATTGGTGCTTTCGAGGCAAGCTCAATCAACCCCAGCGAAGGGGTTAAGCCACCCAGCTCGAGCGCAGAGCAGAGCTCAATCCGATCAGCACCACCTTCAATTGCCGACCGCAAGCCATCGGCACTATCCACGCAGACCTCAAGTAGTGCGCTCACGTCTGATGCCCCAATATTGCTGCCCCGACCAAACCGCCATCGCTGCCGAATATACCCGGAACAACTAACGGCTTGTCTATCTTCCGCAGAATTCGAGCCCTGACCGCCTCATCGACTGCTGAGATCAATTCGGAAGCGGTAGCAAGTCCACCTCCAACCGGTATGATTGATGCGCCGGTTATGTTGACGACGGCAGCAAGCGGATCGGCAACCAACTGGAGATAGGCCGAAATTGTCCGTCTCGCCTCCGGTCTGCCTTCCAGCCATTCCTGCAGGATCGTATGGCTATTCGCGTCGATACTATTCAGAAGCTGGTGCAGCTTTTCGATCCCGCGTGCACCGCCGATCGTGTCGACACAACCGCTTTGACCGCACCCGCAATCGAAGCGAGGAACCGACACTGTTTGCCCGTCTATTTCTACACACGTGTTGAGGATCGGGCCATGCCCCCATTCACCAGTCAAACCACCTTTACCGCGAACCAATTGACCGTCGATAACAAGCCCACCGCCGACGCCTGTTCCCAGCACTGCGCAAAAGACTATGTCATGTCCCTTACCCGCTCCTTCGATTGCCTCAGCAAGCGCCAGACAATCGGCATCATTGGCGGCAATTACCTGCCGTTGTAATCGCTCGCCGAGTTCAAAGCTTAGCCTGTGTCCGGTAATGCATGGGATATTTGCAGAGAAAGCGGTAGTTGTATCCGGATCAACTAATCCAGCGATGGAAAGTGCAAGTGGCCCCCTGTCGTCCGGTGCGTGGGTTCGGAGCGCAGTTTCCAATGCCCCGCCAAACTCATCCCAACTGTTGGCCGGCGTTGGCAGTTTTTCAAGCAGCTCGATATCGCCCGGATTGGCTGAGCGCGCCAGCCGAATGAAGGACCCGCCAACATCAGCGGCGAAAACTGTTCCAGCCCGTTGAGACTGACGCGTCCTTCTGTCGTGCATCATTGATCATCCGCCGATACGTTTCGATGTTCCATCCAATCATCGTAAATGTAACGGCAGTCAATCGGGAGGCACAATCTATCCTACGGTTTCGAGGCAACAAGCGAGATGTTCACGCCTTGCGGGTCCTTGCATTGAACAACCCATTCGCCGTTGGGCACTTGCATCGGCTCTTGCAAAACGGCTCCACCGAGAGACTTGACCCTGCTGGCAGCATCCTTCACGCCATCGACCATGAAGTAGAAACCCCAGCCGACGCGAGTACCAGGAGGCGCGGTCATGATACCGCCATGATCGGCGCCATCGACACTGAACACCTTGTAGTTCCCCATAGGCCCCATGTCGAAGTTGCGTGAGAGCTTCCAGCCGAAAACCTTCTCGTAGAAAGGAAATACTGTCTCGCCGTTCTGGGCGTAGAGTTCGTGCCAGCCCGGATGTCCCGGTTTGCGCGAACCGAAGTCGGCCGGTGGCGGCATTTCGTCTTTCGGCTCAAAAAGTGCAAAGACACCACCTTGTGGGTCCGACACAATCGCAAATCGCCCGATGTTCGGAATATCTTGCGCAGCTCTGAGAACTTTGCCGCCCTCCGCCTCAACTTTCCGGGCGTAGTCATCAGCATTTGCCACGCCGACATAGCCGATCCAACCGGGCTCGCCGCCGCAGTCCTCTTTGGGCATGTCGGCCATCGACATCATGCCCGCAATCATGCATCCGGGCACTTCAAACAACGTATATTTCATGCCGGGGACGCCGGCGTCTTTTGCCGTCCAGCCGACGACTTTTGTATAAAAATCCTGTGCCTTGTCAGCATCTGTTGTCATCAATTCGTACCAGACGAACGGAGAAGAGCCGTTTTTCATTGAAAGTACTCCCTTGGATTATTTCGCGGGCGAATGATCAGCCGCAGCAGCTGTGCCTGGAAGCCTGCGATTCATATTCATCGTGCCGCTTGACGAAATGCATCGTGCTATTTTCATTGCGGCCCTTCGGCGCGCGATCGAGGATCATCAGCGTACTGACCCATTCTTCAATGCCGCGCGCATAGCTGGAATAGGTATGATAGATCGCGCCGTTTTCATCCTTGTAAAAAGCGCTCATGCCGTGCAGTTCATCGAAAGCATCTTCGGCCGCCAGCTTTTCGAAGTTGTAGAAAACGCGATTATTCTCGAGCTCATCCTTTGTAAAGGAGACGTGATAATCAAAATTGAAATCGCTGCCTTCCGACGAAACCCACGGGAAATGCCAGCCCATCCGATTCTTGTAAGCTTCCAGCTTTGCCAGCGGTCCGCGCGAAACGGCGGCGAGCGTGACGTCGTGATTGTTGAGATGTGTCACGGCGCCATCAAGATTATCGGCCAGGAACGAACATCCTGTGCAACCTTGATCCCAGTCGGGTCCGAACATGAAATGATAGATCAGCAACTGGCTGCGCCCCTCGAACAGGTCAGAAAGTGTTTTCCGTCCCGAAGGCGTATCGAATGTATAGTCCTTATCAACCTTTACCCACGGCAGAGCCTGCCGCTCACGATTGACCTTGTCGCGCAAATGGGTGGCTTCTTTCTCGCTTGCCAGAAGCGCGCGCCGCGCCTCAAGCCAAACTTCTCGGGATACGACCTTGTTCATGGTGCAAGCCCTCCTCCGGCTTTTGCTCCCTGTCTATGCCCAGATATCAATGTTCCCGCTTGACGATTTACATTGATATCAATATTAATAAGTCATGTCAAATAGCCACGATGTACCTTTTGAAACAACACTTCTGGTTCGTGATACCTGCCTTTGTTTGCATGTTCAGCGCGCCGCACGCGCCCTCGCCCGCCGCTTTGACGACGCTCTGCGTCCAGTCGGGATGACCAATGGCCAATTCTCGCTGATGATGTCCCTTAATCGCCCGGCACCACCACCGATGAAACCGGTTTCGGAGCTTCTAGCCATGGATCAAACCACTTTGACGGCAGCCTTGAAACCATTGCAGCGGCAGGGTTGGGTGGAGATCATTGTCAACCCGAATGACAGGCGCGAACGTTTACTGCAGCTCACACACGCGGGAAAAGCAGCTCTTGCTGCAGCTGTGCCTATATGGAAGGCTATCCATGCGGATATCGAGAAACAGCTTATAAGCGGCAATGGCGATGAAGTCCGCCGCGACTTACTGGTTCTGTCATCTATCTAATGACAGAAGGGGCGCTCATCGCGCCCCTTCTAGCAACTTACTTATTCTTTTTCTTCGGCTTGAATTCCTTGTCGTAAACCTCTTCCGCCATACGCCGGAGAGAACGTCCGATAGCGGCATATTCATATTCGTTGAGGTTCGCCAACGAGATACGGCCCGCTGGCTGCAAGGTGCCAAAGCCCGTACCCGGTAACATAACGATGCCGGTTTCATCCGCTATACGGAAAAGCAGTTCCGTCGGGGAAATATTCTTCTTCACCCACGCCGCGAAATCATCGCCGTAGAGACGGCGGACGATATCTTCCAGATCGAGCAGCGTATAATAATCCACTTCATTCTCGCCGGACTGAGGCGGCAGCCCAAGTTCGCGATAAAGCGCTGCCTCACGGTGACGGATAAGCTTCTTCAGCTCCGCCTTGTATGAATCCTTTTCGTCCATCAGGCCGAAGAGCGAAAACAGAACCATCTGGACCTGCTGCGGTGTCGAAAGCCCTGCCGTATGATTAAGCGCAACTGTGCGGCTGTCGGCGACAAGCCTGTCTATAAACTTCAGCTTCGAGACATCCGGTGTCAGTGATGAATAGCGCTCGTTCATTTCCTTCTTTGCTGGTGAAGGGAGATTTTTGAGCTTTTCGTCCAGAACATTGTCCTTCTGCATCGCGACGACGCCAAGGCGCCAACCAGTTGCGCCGAAATATTTGGAGAAAGAATAGACAAGCATCGTGTTATAAGGGCAGATAGCGAAGAGCGATTTGAAATCATCCGCAAAAGTACCGTAGACATCATCCGTCAGGATCATGAGATCAGGACGCTTTTCCTTGACGATCCGTGCAATCTGCTCAAGGCTGCGTTGATCTACCTTAACCGAAGGCGGGTTGCTCGGATTGATCAAGAAAAAAACCTTGATTGACTTGTCGAGCAGCTTGTTCAGCTCTGCTTCCGGATATTGCCAGCCCTGATGTGGGTCGGCATTGATGTGCACTTCTTTCAACCGATAGTTGTTCAGCTCCGGTATTTCGATGTAGGGGGTAAAAGCAGGCATGCCGATGGCCACTGTATCGCCTTCATCGAGTATTTTGTTCTGCTTCAACGTATCAAAAATGTAGGTCATGGCGGCCGTCCCGCCTTCGACCGCGAACAGGTCGAGCTTATCGGAACTCATATAGCCGCCGATCATCTCGCGAACGAGATAATGCTTCACAATCTCCTCGCTGATCGTCAGCATACGTGGCGGAACCGGATAATTACAACCAAGAATACCTTCCACCATTTCGTGCAGATACTCCGATGGAGAAAGACCCAGCTGATCGCGAACGTAAGACAGTGCTCGTCCGAGAAATTTCACCCCCGGCTGGTCGCCGTTGTCGGAAAGAAAGCGCTGGAACCGCCCTTCTATTCCCTCAACTTTCGGCAAGCCACCGACACTTGTCGACATATATGAGTATGAAAGTTCAGCTTCGGAGACAGCAAAAAGCCCCAGCCTTAAAAATGCGCGGCGCGGCAAGGTCGCAAGAAAGTTCGGGTTGCCGCGCCCAGCATTCAGCATGGTCAGATCAGTTTTACTGGAAGCCAGCTGGATGAGTGCATCCTTGAGTTCGAACGGGCTCAGCTTCGCATACTTGCTATAATCAGTCTTCGCCATGATCTAATCCTCAGGAAAAAGCGACCACCAACGGCCCAAGCAATGTCAAAAAGACATTGGCAAGCGCGTAGGTGATAGCGAACGGGGTGGTAGGAATGGAATTACCTGCCTTGTCCAGCACTTCGCCGAAGGCTGGATTAGCGCTGCGAGAACCGGAAAGTGCCCCTGCGAACACAGCCACATTGTCGTATTTCAGCACGTAACGGCCAAAGAACATCGTGATGATCAGCGGCAGAATGGTAACGACAACACCAATCAGGAAGATGGTGAGGCCACTGCTGACAATTGTTTGCACGGCCTGCAGGCCAGACTGGAGTCCGACAACCGCCACAAAACCGGCAAGCCCCAGATCACGCAACAAAGTGGAAGCACCTGTCGGCATATTGCCGATGGTCATATTTCTGCTGCGATACCAGCCAAAGAGCAGACCCGACAAAAGCGCACCGCCACCGCTGCCGAGCGTCAGAGGTATCGAGCCGATACGTACGACCGCCAAACCGATCAGCAGGCCAAAAGCAATACCTAGACCGTGAAACACGAAATCGGTCTTGTCACTCGGAACAATCACCGGACCAATGGACTTTGCAGCACGCTGCAAATCCTGATCAGTGCCGTAGAGTGAAACGACATCACCCGCATTGATGACGGTATCCGGCTGCAATGGCAAAGGTTTGTCGGCCCGTTTGACGCCAATGACATAGACGCCGTGGCGCAGTTCAGAGCTTATATTCTCTTTGATTGCAGCGACGGTCTTGCCAACATAATCCAGTGAGGTGATCGTCACATCGCGGATTTGTACAACGACATCCATGCCCTCGGAGGATTGTAACTCGGTCCCGATCTTGTTGCCGAAAGCGACAACTCCAGTGCGTCGGCCTGCCACTAGGACGATGTCATCCCTTTCCAGTTTAAGATTGGGTGAAAGGCCGATGATCTTGCCAGTACGTTTGACACGTTCAATGGTTATAGCATCTTCAACCGAGGTTAGAGCCTCGATCTGGGCCACAGTCTGTCCGGCTGCTTGCTCTACCTTGTAAATGCGTCCCACAAGATCAGGAGCAGCCTCGCTTTCTCCCTGCCCCAAAATTCTTATGCCCGCCAACAGTTCGGCTTCCGCCTTTATGGCGTCGTCACGGATACTTCGCCCCATGAATTTCGGCAGCAGATTGACGCAAACAATAATCGCGCCGAACGAACCAAAAATATAGGTAACAGCGTATCCGACAGCTACATTCGCCTGCAATCGCTGCACCTCATCGGCAGCAAGGCCCAGCTTCGAAATCGCCGAGCTTGCCGTTCCGATGATTGCTGATTGGGTTAGCCCACCGGCGGCGATACCCGCAGCAAGACCTTTATCCAAACCAAATATACGCGCCATGATCACGACTGTCGCCAAACCGCTGATGGCAAGCACTGCAGCCATCGCGATCTCGCGCAGAGATTGCCGTCCGAGTGAACGGAAGAATTGCGGACCGCTTTCGAAACCGACCGCATAAATAAAAAGGGCGAAGAGCAGAGCCTTCACCCCATTATCGATTTGAACGCCTACTTGGCTGATTATCACCGCGACAAGCAGTGATCCAGCAACCCCTCCTAATTGGAACTTGCCGAAATGTATCTTGCCGATGGCATACCCACCGGCCAACGAGAGGAATAATGCTATTTCTGGTGCCTGCTGAAATATTGCCTGAAGCCAATGCATCCGTCCCTCCAAGCTCCGATAACAACCTAGGATTACTTAGCGCGCAAACAGCAAAGACAAGAGGTAAACAATATAAAATTGGGGAATAATTTACGACAATCCTAACATAATTAAAAAGTTGAAATCGCTGTCTGGAACTGTTCTATTTCGAAACACAAGAAACGTCTTCACGACGATCTGTGATAAAAACTTGAAGGTGATTAATATTGAAACGGATGGCCTGGCTACACGAGATGCGGACATAAACTGTGTCAGATACCCCTGTTCAAGACGGACGGGCTGGCTAAATATTGTAGAATGAACGCAGGCTGAAGATAATGAACAAAGAGCGTGTACCCCATATCGTCGTCGTAGGTGCTGGTTTTGGCGGATTGCAACTGATCCATGACCTTAGAAGCGTTGATGTGCGGATCACACTGATAGATCAGCGTAATCATCACCTGTTCCAGCCGCTCCTATATCAAGTTGCAACCACCATCCTCGCCACCTCGGAAATTGCATGGCCGATCCGGCATCTGTTCAAGGATCGCAAGGAGGTGACCACGCTATTGGGCACAGTCACCGATGTTGACACCGAGCACCGTCGGGTATTGCTCGAAAACGGCACCGAAATCTCGTACGACATGCTCGTACTCGCCACCGGAGCACGGCACGCCTATTTCGGCAACGATCAATGGGAAGCGTTGGCCCCCGGACTGAAGGCGCTTGAGGACGCAACCACCATTCGCCGTCGCCTGCTCCTAGCCTTCGAGCGTGCCGAACGCGAGACAGACGAAGCAAAACGGCAGGCGCTGCTGACATTCGCCATCGTAGGTGGTGGGCCGACCGGTGTAGAGCTTGCAGGCATTATCGCGGAACTGGCCAAGCAAACCATATGGCCGGAGTTTCGCAATATAGACACCCGGCAGACACGCGTAATGCTGCTGGAAGCAGGTCCACGCATTCTGGCGGCTTTTCCAGAAGATCTATCCGATTATGCGCTGAAAGCACTTGAAAAACTGGGTGTCGAAGTGCGGCTCGGAATTCCGGTCAAGGATATTACAGCCGAAGGCGTAACTGTTGGCGAAGAGTTCATTCCCTGCCATACGGCAATCTGGGCGGCAGGCGTTGCCGCCTCTCCTGCTGCAACATGGCTGAACGCTGAGAGTGACCGCGCGGGACGTGTGAAAGTTCTCTCTAACCTAAATGTGCCCGGCCATGAGGATATTTTCGTCATCGGCGATACAGCATGGGTCGAAGGACCGGACGGCAAGCCGATTCCAGGCATAGCACCCGCTGCCAAACAGCAAGGTGCCTATGTCGCCAAGGTCATTAAAAGCCGCATTGAAGGAAAAACACCACCGATGCCATTCCGTTATAAGCATCAGGGCAACCTTGCGACCATCGGCAGAGGCGCCGCTGTCGTAGATATGGGGCGCTTCAAACTCAAGGGGATCATCGCCTGGTGGTTCTGGGGCATCGCGCACATCTTCTTTCTGATCGGAACAAGAAGCCGTGCGGCTGTCGCCTGGAGCTGGCTGTGGACTTATATCTCCGGCCAGCATAGCGCCCGGTTGATAACACAGGGAAAGCCTGTCGAGCGCTAAACGCAAGACGGCCCGCCAGAGCGGGCCGTTGCATTTTCTGTCCGATAAACTCTATTCAGCCGGCTCAAGCTGCGGAACAAGGTCTGTGATAACTGGCGTTCCGTTCATCGCCGCGGCGAGCTTGTCCGCATCGAGTTCGTTTTCCCAACGCGCCACGACGATTGTTGCCACCGCATTGCCAACGAGATTGGTCAGCGCACGGCATTCCGACATGAAGCGGTCAATACCGAGGATCAGGGCCATGCCTGCGACTGGAACGGCTGGAACGACAGACAGCGTAGCAGCAAGCGTGATGAAACCGGCACCGGTAATACCTGCAGCACCCTTGGAGCTTAGCATCGCCACCAGCAGAAGCAGAATCTGGTCGCTCAGCGACAGTGGAATATCCGTCGCCTGCGCGATGAAGAGGGCTGCTAGCGTCATATAGATATTTGTGCCGTCGAGGTTGAACGAATAACCGGTCGGGATGACCAGGCCGACAACAGAACGCTTGCAACCAGCCTTCTCCATCTTGTCCATCAGTGCAGGCAATGCTGCTTCTGAAGATGACGTACCCAGAACCAGAAGCAGTTCTTCCTTGATGTAGCGGATAAGTGCAAGGATCGAGAAGCCATTGTAACGAGCAACCGCTCCCAGAACGACAAGCACGAACAGCAAGGACGTAAGATAGAATGTGCCGATCAGAAGCGCGAGATTGGCGATCGAACCGATGCCGTATTTACCGATTGTGAATGCCATGGCACCAAAAGCGCCGATTGGAGCGGCCTTCATGAGAATCGCAACCAGCTTGAAAACAGGTGCAGTCAGAACATGAAGAAAATCAGTGACAGGCTTCCCCTTGTCGCCGACGAGAGCCAGCGCGATACCGAACAGGACCGAGAAAAACAGTACTTGTAGAATGTCGCCTTCTGCGAATGCGCCGACAATCGTTGTCGGGATGATGTTGCTCAGAAAGCCGGTAATGGTTTGCTCATGTGCCTTGGCGGCGTAATTGGCAACAGCTTTCGGATCCAGCGAAGCCGGATCAATATGCATTCCAGCGCCCGGCTGCACGACGTTAGCCACGATGAGACCGATAATCAGGGCAAGTGTCGAGAAGGTCAGGAAGTAGATCATCGCTTTACCGGCAACGCGACCGACCTTTTTCATATCGGTCATCCCGGCAATGCCTGTCGCAACGGTCAGGAAAATGACAGGTGCGATAATCATTTTCACGAGCTTGATGAACGCATCCCCAAGTGGCTTTAGCTGCGTGCCAAGCTCGGGATAAAAATGGCCAAGCAGAATACCGGCAGCAATAGCTGCCAGTACCTGTACATAAAGATGCTTATAAAGTGGGATCCGACCGCGCGGCTCTGCCGCGGTGCCTGTCGATACTGCAATCATGATGTCCTCCGTTCGACCCAGCCCGGAACCTGTCCGGCCTCCCGAGCCTTTCAGTCTGGAATTCCAGCGGTCTGAGCCGCTGCTGAACCTTTTGATTGCAATGTCCGTGCCAGTTCGATCAAATTCATATAACTCATTGTTTTATATATATTTATTATAAACCTCATAATTCATACCTCAACGAAAGTGCGAATATCCGCACATTTTTATTTTCAATGTGTGTGAAATAATGCACTATTGAAATAATGAATTCGAACTCTTCGAAAGAGGGCATCACTGCCCAATCCGATACTTCCAACCGCCGCACATGGGCGTTGTTTGGGCTGTTTTGGGTTGTGGTTTTCGCTTTTGCTTTGTGGATTGTCGGCGATTTTGCGCGGAACAAAGCCATCCTGACAATGCGTGAGCAGACAAGGATCGATGCTAATCTCAACATAGCATTACTGCGGGCAGTTCTCGATAAACAGCGCGCACTGCCTCTGGTCCTCTCAAAGGATAAGGCACTTGAAGCAGCGCTTCAGGACAAAACGTCAGCGACAATCAATCCTTTGAACGAGAAGCTGGAGACGCTGGCGCAAGGCACGCAGGCTGCCGTCATTTATCTTGTGGGCATGGATGGCATTGCCATTGCTGCAAGTAACTGGCGCGGACCAACAAGCTTCGTCGGCAACGACTACAAGTTCCGTCCCTATTTTCACGAGGCGCTGAAAAACGGAGATGCGGAGTATTTCGCACTCGGCAATGTCAGCAATCGCCCCGGCCTTTACATATCCCGTCGTATTGATGGGCCGAACGGACCGCTGGGCGTGATTGTCGTCAAGCTGGAATTCGACCGTCTGGAGAACGACTGGAACAATGCCGGACGACCGACATTCGTCACAGACGAGCGCAACATTGTTCTGATTACCAGCCTGTCGTCTTGGCGCTTCATGACCGTTGGTTCAATCGGTCAGGAACAACTCCAGTCCATCCGTGATAGCCTGCAGTTTGGTAACGCACCTCTCACCGCGCTGCCGCTAGCGGTTAAATCAATCGGCGGCGGCGATGTTCTTCTGATCGACGCACTGCTACCGGGCAACGCCCGCAATACCGAGTTTCTAGCCATTCGTTCAACCGTGCCTTCCACTCCATGGCAAATGTACAGTCTCGCTCCAATCCGCCCGCAAATTACCGCGGCCATGCGTGAAGCGCGTCTGTTTACCTTTATTGTTCTGGCAACAATTGCCACGGTTGCCGGACTTCTTTTGCGACGCAGGCAGAAAATCGCAGCACGCATTGCCGATGCCCAACGCAGACAAGCAGAGCTGGAAGAGCGCGTGGAGGAGCGCACCCGCGATCTCAGCTCGGCGCGTGACCGTCTGCAGGCCGAAATCAGTGACCATCGTCGCACCGAAACAATGCTGCAAGGCGTCCAGCAGGATCTTGTTCATGCCAACCGGCTTGCCATCATGGGCCAAGTTGCGGCTGGAGTAGCACATGAAATCAACCAGCCGGTTGCAACCATTCGAGCCTATGCTGATAATGCAAAAACCTTCATCGAACGGAAGCACCTCTCCGATGCAACCGAGAATCTCGATGAAATCGCGGCACTGACAGACCGTATCGGCACAATCACAGGTGACCTTAAAGCACTCGCCCGAAAGGGCCGCTCTCCTTCCGAGCCGACCTCGCTCAGCCAGGTCATTTCAGGCGCGCTGGTACTGTTACGAAGTCGGTTCTCCGGACGCATGGATCAGCTTGATATCGCGCTGCCGCCGTCCGAACTGCACGTGATAGGCCAGTCCCTCCGCCTTGAACAGGTTTTCATAAACCTATTCCAGAATGCGCTGGAAGCTGTTGATTTAAAAGAAAATGACGGACGAATAGAAGTTCGTACACAGGTGAATGACGATAAGGTCATCATCACGGTCTCCGACAATGGACCCGGTATGCCACAGCATATTCGCGACAATCTGTTTTCGCCATTCAACACATCGAAAGAAAAAGGACTCGGCCTCGGTCTTGTGATCGTCAAGGAGATCATCACCGACTATGGCGGAACCATATCTGCCGAAAGCAGCGCCGCAGGTACATCTTTCCGCATTGAATTGAGAAAAGCATGATGGACAAGTCCCCTTCCGTTATTCTCGTCGACGATGACAAGGCGCTGCGCCGCGCCACCCGTCAAACGCTTGAACTTGCCGGTTTTGGAGTTGCCGACTTTCCAAATGCATTGGATGCCTTGAACAACGTTACAACTGAGTATGACGGCATTGTCGTTACCGATATCCGTATGCCGCAGATCGATGGTCTCCAGTTCTTTGCGCGGATCAAGGCCATCGACCCTGATTTGCCGGTAATCCTGATCACCGGTCATGGGGATATTCCGATGGCCGTACAGGCCATTCAGGATGGTGCCTATGATTTCATTGCTAAGCCATTTGCGGCCGACCGGCTCGTGCACAGCATCCGCCGCGCATTGGAAAAGCGCCAGTTGATCTTGGAAAACCGCGCCCTGCGTGAAGCCGCCGAGAATGTGGAGGGAGATCTACCATTGATCGGCCGAACACCGGCGATAGAAAATCTGCGCCGAACCTTGCGCGATATCGCCGACACTGATGTCGATGTTCTCGTGGCTGGTGAAACCGGCAGTGGCAAGGAAGTCGTCGCACAATTGCTGCACAACTGGGGCTGCCGCCGCAAAGGCAATTTCGTGGCACTCAATTGTGGAGCCTTGCCCGAAACGGTGATTGAAAGTGAGCTGTTCGGTCATGAGGCCGGGGCCTTTACGGGTGCCCAGAAAAAGCGGCTCGGACGGATTGAACATGCAAGTGGTGGCACGCTGTTTCTCGATGAAATTGAAAGCATGCCCGCAGCGACACAGGTGAAGCTGCTGCGCGTCCTTGAGATGCGCGAAATCACACCACTCGGTACAAATGAGGTTCGCCCGGTCGACCTGCGGGTTGTAGCAGCAGCAAAGATAGACCTCGGCGACCCAACCCAAAGAGGCGATTTTCGTGAAGACCTCTATTACCGGCTGAATGTCGTCACGCTTTCCATCCCGCCGTTGAGAGAAAGGCGGGACGACATTCCGTTACTCTTCGCACATTTCCTGACGCGGGCGTCGAAACGCTTCAATCGCGATGTGCCGGCCATAGATGCAACCACGCACCGTTATCTTATGAGCCACAACTGGCCGGGAAATGTCCGCGAACTGGCGCATTTCGCCGACCGTGTGGCGCTTGGTGTTGCGAAACCGGCACATTCGCCGCAGCCAGCGATCAGTGATCAAGAGCCCCTCCCCAAAAGGCTCGAGCGCTACGAAGAAACGCTCATACGCGAAACGCTCGCCGCACATAATGGCAATGTTCAGGAAACAATTGAGGCGCTCGGTATTCCGCGAAAAACCTTTTACGATAAAATGCAGCGCCATGGCATCAATCGCGCGGACTACCGCGCCAATGATGATTGAAGTTCATCTGCCATTTGTCTGGGAGGACCACGATGACTTTGAAACTCTACCTTCACCCCTTTTCGTCATACTGCCAGAAAGCCATAACAGCCTTCTATGAAAAGGACATAGTTTTCGAAGCAAGAATGCTGGACGGCACGGAACCAGTGGCCAGCGAGTTCACCTCACTTTGGCCCTTCGGTAAATTTCCTGTGCTAACGGGCAATGGAAAACTGGTGTTTGAGGCGACGGGTATTATCGAATACCTAGAAGCCGCCTATCCGCATACCAGACGGCTGATCCCATCAGACCCGCTGGTCAGCGCGGACGTGAGAATGTGGGATCGCTTCTTTGATAATTACATAAACTACCCACAACAACGCCTCGTTTACATTGCACTTGGTCGTGAACATGACGACGGTGGTGACCGCTGGCGAGCGGCATTTGATACAGCCTACGCATTTCTAGATCTACACATGGAAGGACGCGAGTGGGTCTCGGGCGATGATTTCAGCCTCGCGGATTGTGCTGCCGCACCTTCCCTGCTTTATGCAGACTGGACCTATGCCATTCCCGAAAAATTCGCCAACGTTTGGGCCTATCGTAAACGCCTGCTTGCGCGACCCAGCTATGCCCGCGCGCTCGACGAAGCACGGCCTTTCCGTCACTTGTTTCCATTGGGAGCACCTGAAGAAGGCAGAGATTGATAGCCTACCGTGGCGAAGCGATCAGCTGACCCGAGGAGACGTGTTGCATGACTTCCATCGGAATGCCGTAGATTTCCTCAAGGCGGTCAGGCACCATGATACCCTTTGGGGTCGATTGCGCGATCAACCTGCCGCTGTGAAGCGCAAACACTTCATCGCAAAAACGCGCAGCCATATTTACGTCGTGCAACACGACAAAGACGCTCAGTTCCTTTTCGTGTGACAGCTTACGCACAAGTGAGAGAACTTCGATCTGGTGCGCGATATCAAGCGCCGATGTCGGTTCATCAAGCAAAAGGCATTCCGCATCTTGAGCAACCAGCATGGCCAGCCAGACACGTTGACGCTCACCGCCTGAAAGCGTGTCTACCAAACGGTCAGCGAAAGGGGCGATCCCGGTCAACTCAATGGCTTCTTCCACTTTCCTACGGTCGGCTTCTCCAAAACGACCAAGGGCGCCATGCCATGGGTAGCGTCCCAATGCCACGAGTTCCTTGACCAGAATGCCTGCGGCCGGCGCCGTCTGCTGCGGAAGATATGCGAGCTTTCGCGCAAATTCACGGTCGCCCCATTCACCAAGCGTCTTACCCGCAAAGCGTACAGTCCCGCCCGACGCAGGCTGCTGCCGCGCCAGGATTTTCAGAAGCGTCGACTTTCCGGAACCATTGTGCCCAATGAGTGCTGTCAGACTTCCTCCCGGTATGGACATCGTCAGCGGCTGCAACAGAGTGCGTCCGGCGACCGAAAAGGAAACATTTTCAAGTTCGAACAGGGCGGAGCTCATCAATCTCATTCCAGATTTGGTCAAGTCCAGATGTTTGTCCTGCAATAAAGCAGTTCATCAAAGGTTGATAGCAAAATATGAGAAAGATATACATGTTTTGAGAAACACCATCAGGAAGAAGAATTTGGGCTTCCATCCGCATATGAAAAGCCACATCGAGGACGTCAGCTTGCTGGACGATCTTCACTATCGCGTATGGAACGGCGCAATAGCTGATGTATGGTCGGTCGATTGCGGACCGGGCGCGCGCGGGGAATATGTCTCGGAAGCGCCGCGTCTTTTTCTTGTACTTGAAAGCCGAGGCGAACTGGCCATCTGCCCTGAACGGACCAACCGCACGCTAGCCGATATCCAGCCCCAGCAAAGGCTTTGCTACATCCCTGCGGGAATGACGATCTGGAGCCGGGTGACGCGCCCGGGAAAACTGAAGCATCTCGATCTGCATTTCGATGTTGCCAACCTGCAAAAACGTTTCGGCTACGCCTTAAGCAAGTGCAGCATTGAGAAGCCACGTCTGTTCTTTTCCAACCCGAAGATTGAACAGATCGGTTCTCTGCTGGCGGAAGAATGCCTTTCTAAAGCACCTATGCACGACCTTCATGGAGAGGGCCTGTTAACCGCGCTCGTCGCCGAACTGTTTGAAGCAAAACTGGAACAACGGCCGCGCAACAGCCAGCTTTCGCCGCGACAATTGCGTCGCGTGACGGAATTCATGGAAGACAATTATGCGCGCGTCATCCGCCTTCAGGAACTGGCGACGCTCGCGGGGCTGTCTGAATCTTATTTTTGCAGTGCCTTCAAGGCCTCGACAGGTATTTCACCCCACGCCTGGCAAATGCAGAAGCGCATCGATCGAGCACAGATGCTGCTTCTGCAACCAAGCGTTTCCCTGCCCCATATCGCAGCTCTAACCGGCTTCGCCGATCAGGCACATTTCACACGTGTTTTCAAGAAACTGACTGGTATCACGCCTGCCGCCTGGAGCAGGCAACAACTCCAGTAAATCCGAGCCGAATGATATTCGAAGGGCTTCATACATTAGCCAAAAATCATTCAACTGGTCGAAATAATGAACAATCTTCCAGCAATAACTTGATGTAAACACTCATATTAATTCGCAACATGTCACAGCTTTGACGTGTTTTGCGCACCCGGCCCGTGCCTTATTAGGCATCAACGCGCCGGGTCATATATGGGATTTCTCGAGGGGCTTGCACCGGATGACGACATCGATAAAGCAACATTTCCTGATCCTGCTGGGTAACGCAGCGTTTACAGCTTTGGCGCTCTCGGCAGCTAGTGCGCAAGAAACGAACAATGCAGTTCGTCTTGAGACAGTTGTCGTGCAGACAGGAAATGGCCGAAACGACGAGGGCGTTGCGCCGGTGACGGGCTTCGTGCCGACGAAAACTATAACAGGATCTAAGGATAGCGTTGCCATCGAAAAGATCCCACAATCTGTATCAGTCGTAGGTCGCGAACAGATGGATGCCGTCGGTGCGCAAAAACTGGACGAAGCACTCCGCTATACGCCCGGCGTGCTCGGGCAGCCTTTCGGCGTCGATAATGATACCGACTGGCTCTACATTCGCGGTTTCGAAGCCACCCAGTACGGCACTTATCTCGACGGTTTGCAGAACTTCAGCTACGGCTTCGGCGGCTTCCTGATCGATAGCTTCGGCATCGAGCGTATTGATGTTCTGCGTGGTGCGTCGTCTGCCCTTTATGGCGGCTCCAACCCTGGCGGCATCGTCAATTATATCAGCAAGCGCCCGACCGGCGAGCGGCTGCGTTATCTCGAAACGGGCATTAATAGCTACGGCAACGCCTATCTCGGCTTCGACATCGGAGACAAGGCCAGCGAAACGGTCAATTACCGATTGAACGGCAAGATTCAGGGCGGTGACAATTATACGGACTTCGCCAAGGAATTTCGCGGTGTCATCTCGCCGAGCATTGAATACAAGCCCGACGAAGCAACCAAGCTGACCATTCTCGGCAACTATACCCACCTCAATCTGACCCATGACGGCGGTGGCTTTCTTCCTTACTACGGCAGTGTTGTTCCGACCGAATTCGGCAGGATTTCGCGCAAAAGGAACTTCACCGAGCCCGACATCGACTCCTACGAGCGCGAACAGGCTTCCATTGGCTATGAGTTCGAACATCAGTTCGACAATGATTGGACCGTACGCCAGAATGTGCGCTACGGCTTCTCACACGTGAAAGAACACAGCCTCTATGCGTATGGTTATGAGGGTTTCCTGCCGCAGCCTGCACCGGGCAATCCGAATATCGCGCGCATCAACTTCAAGCACGATACGACGGTCAATACCTTCCTTGCCGACAATCAACTTGAAGGAACGGTCGATACTGGCGCGCTGACGCATAACCTTCTGTTTGGTATCGAGTACCGTTATTTCCGAATTGACCAGATGCAACAGACTGGCGGAGCGACCGTTATCGACGGCTTCAATCCTGTCTACGGTGAACCGCAGGGACCAATGTTCGATCCTTATATCGATCAGGATTTGCGGCGCCACCAGATCGGCATTTATGCTCAGGATCGCATGGAATTCGGCGACGGTTGGATCGCGACCTTCAACGGCCGTTACGACTATGTCAAAACCGATGCGACGGGATTGCCAAGCTACGAGTATAACAAAGGCAAGGCCTCTGGGCGTGCAGGCCTCGGCTATGAATTCGACAATGGCATAACGCCTTATGTCAGTGTCGCGACCTTCTTCAATCCGATCATCGAAACGCTGGCAGACGGCAGCTACGCTCAACCAGAGACCGGAGCACAGTATGAAGTGGGCCTCAAATACCGTCCAGAACTTTTCGATGGCTTGATTACCGCTTCGCTGTTCGACCTGACCAAGGAAAATGCCCTCACCGGCTCCAGTTTCGCGCGCGAACAGCTGGGCAAGGTCAACTCTCGCGGTTTCGAGCTCGAGGTTCAGGCCAACCTCACCGACGAATGGAAAGTGACCGCTGCGGTTACCGCCTATGATCTGAAAATCAAGGAAAACGACAGCAATCCCGATATCATCGGAAATCGCCCCTATCTCCTGCCAGAACAGCAGGCCTCCGTTTTTGTCCAGTACAAAGTACCGGATGGTACACTTCAAGGCGTAACCCTTGGCGGCGGTGTGCGCTATCTCGGCTCGTCATATGCTGATGAACAAAACACCCTCAAGGTACCAATGGTGACGCTTGCCGACCTGAAGCTTGGTTACCAAAAAGACAATTGGGGCGTCGACTTGAACGTCACCAATCTGTTCGACAAAAACTATGTGGCGGGATGTCAGGGCATTTATGTTTGTGGCTATGGTGAAGGACGCAAGGCGCTCTTGAAAATTCACACCAAGTGGTGATCTTAAAGCGCAATATCAAAGGGTGTTGCAACTACGGCAGCACTCTTTGGGAATTGTCTATAGGGATTGCATGAACTCGTGTAGGACCACAGCCTGATTATGCTCTTCGTCCTTTGCGCCGTATAACAGCGTCAGCCGCCCACCTCTTGCCTTGGCTTCGGCGATCAAATCCTCCAGTGCTGGTTTATGACCTTCCAGCTCTCGGCGGTATTTTTTCTGGAAATCATTCCATTTCACCGGATCATGGCCGAACCATTTGCGAAGATCCGTCGATGGTGCGACATCCTTGGCCCAAAGATCTATATCCGCCTTTTCCTTCGTCATGCCACGCGGCCAGACGCGATCCACGAGGACCCGATAGCCGTCATCCGGCGAAGGAGCTTCATAAATCCGCTTCAAGTCAATTGTCGTCATTAGGAATGGCTCCTCAATATCCTGCCGACAGATATGGCGGGGAAAACGCATTCGACAAGTCGACACAATCTGGCTCACAAAATAAAAAGGCCGCTGCAGACTGGACATTTCATGTCCGGCAAGCAACGGCCTTTGATGGCGAAAACCGGACTGCGAGGGAGCCGCCGGTTTTCGCGCGAAACGGAAAACTTAATACTTCTTGGCCGGAGCGGCCTTCTTATGCGACTTCTTTGTAGTGTGATGCTTCTTGTGAGCCGAAGCCTTCTTCGCATGATGCTTGGTGGTTGTCATGTGGGTTGCAGCAGCCGGAGCAGCGTTAGCAGCGCTTGCCGTCAGGACAGGAGCGGACAGGCCCAGAACGACAGCCATGCCAAGAGCAGAAATAAGGGACTTCTTCATTTTCCGGTTCCTCAATTGGGTTTTCCGTTCGGGGTCTTCCCCGCCGGAGGTAAAGCAGTTTCCTGTCCGCCTGTGTCGGCCATGTCAGGTTTGACCCCTAGAAGCTTGAGGGCCTCGGCATAGGCTCGCAGGCCCTGTGCCTCTCTTCTGCTCGCGCAGAATTTCATCCCCCTCTTCTGCAAGGTCTCCGCCTGGCGAGCCTGCCGAGTTTCGACACGACCGGAAAGTGCGGTTTGCAGTTGATGCTGAAGCCTGTCACACCGTTCGCTGCGTGTTACGAGTTGTGCCGCCATTGCTCCGTTGGGAAGCGGACAGGACAGCAGACCCGCTAGACAAAGTGTTGAAAGAAACGCTTTCGCAGATGTTTTCGATATAAAAATCGAGTTGAACATACGAATTCGATCTTTCATTGGGCTTCAGTTTCTTCAGCGAGACCGTTATTGCACGCCTTGTTTGCGCTTGTTTTTCGCGTCTGTTGCAATTTGTTTCTGAATTGTAGCGCCATGCAAATGCCGGTTGAAAACCGAAGCTTGAGGCTTTTTATCGTCGTAATCCGGGCGCTACTATCACAAGACTCATAGCTACTATGGAAGCTGCAAATTGAAAGAAGACGCCCACGTTCTGATTGTCGATGACGATAAGGATATACGTGACCTTCTGCACGAATTTCTCAAGCGCCGCGGCATGCGCGTTTCCATCGCCCAGAACGGCGAGGAGATGCATGATGTAATGAGCCGCACGGCCATCGATCTGATCATTCTGGACGTTATGCTTCCCGGCAAAAGCGGCATCGAAATATGTCAGGATATCCGCCGTCATTCGCGTGTTCCGATCATCATGTTGACGGCAATTGCCGATGCGGCCGACAAGATACTGGGCCTTGAAATCGGCGCTGATGACTATCTGGCAAAGCCGTTCGATCCGCGCGAGCTCCTCGCCCGTATCCGCGCTGTGCTCAGGCGCCTGGAAAACAGCCGTGGTCCCAGCCGCCCCGTCACACACAGCTACCGCTTCGCTGGCTGGACACTCGACTGCGCGCGCAGGCGTCTTACGTCTCCGTCCGACGTGCGCGTCGAACTGACCACGGCAGAGTTCAATCTGCTTGAAGCTTTCGCCAAAAGTTCGCAACACATCCTTAGCCGTGATCAGCTGATGGAACTGGCCGGAAATCAGGCTGTTTACGGCTATGATCGAAGCGTTGACATCCTAATCAGTCGACTGCGACGCAAATTGAATGACGATCCTCGCTCCCCCAAACTGATCCTCACCATTCGCGGCGGCGGCTACCAGTTCGGCCATGAGGTCGAAATGGAATGAGGTTTCCCTTTCCTCGTTCCCTGCCAAGCTGGCTTCTCACAATTCTGATCAGCGGCCTCCTGATTACACAGATTGCTACGCTCTGGATTGTTTCGCAGGATCGCAAGGATGCGAACAATGCGCTGGAGCTGTTCCGTCTCAGCGAAAGAGCGACGGCCCTCGTCAAACTGCTTAGCTCAACACCAGTCAGCGACTGGAACAGTCTTGCCACTCGCCTGACAACTTCCGGTCAGGGCATCACGATCACGACACAACCCGATGTGTCGACTGTGCTGGCTAGTGAAGATGACCTCGCTGAGCTCGAAGACGTCCTTGTCGCGCGTCTGGCACGCTATGGCGTTATCGACGCCCGTATATGCCGCGATAAAATTACACATGGATTCCGTGCCGCTTCGACACAGACCACTGACAACGGTGATATCGGCGATGTCGAAAAGCAGATCAACGATCTTGCAGCAACGACAAACTTGAGCGCCAGCCTGACCACTTCACTGCAGTTCGGCGACGGACGCTGGATGAACTTCACTACAAGGATCACCCCGGCCGATCCGATCATCACGACCGAAACCATCCCTCTGTTTGCGCTTGTAGCGCTTAGCGTGGTTCTCGTGGCAATATGGGCGACCCGCCGTCTGACAGCACCCTATCGGGTGCTCGAACGCGCCGTGCACCGGATTGGTGGCGACTTGAAAAGCGCGCCACTGCCTGAAGACGGAAGCCGTGAATATAAAGCTGCCGCGCAAGCCGTGAACACGATGCAATCGAAGCTACTTGATTATGTTGCTGAACGTGAACAGCTTGCGGCCGCCCTTGCGCATGACCTGCGCACTCCGCTCACACGCATCCGGCTTCGCCTGGCACTGGTCGAAGATGAAGCTCTGGCAAAGTCACTCGCCAAAGATCTCAATGATATTGAGGCGATCTCGCGCTCGGTAATCGACTTTGCAGCATCCGAACTTGCCAATGAAAAGAAGGAGAAAATCGATCTCTGGTCGCTTCTCCTGTCCATTGCCGACAATTACCCGCAGGCAACGCTGGATGAGAGAAATTCCGACGGACTGGACGCTGTAGCCTACTGCCAGCCTATCTCGATCCAGCGCTGCATCACCAATCTGATTGATAATGCGTTTGCTTATGGTGGCAATGCCAAACTCTCGCTTCGGCAAGACCGTAACGAGCTCGTGTTACTTGTGAAGGATAATGGTCCGGGTATTCCTGAGAACCAAATCAAGGAAATGTTCAAGCCCTTCAACCGGGCAGACAAATCCAGAAATCGGGACTCCGGCGGCTTCGGTCTCGGATTGACTATCGCCCGCAACGTGGCGCATGCCAATGCTGGTGAAATCTTTTTAAAAAACGATCCATCAGGTGGACTGGTCGCCGAGCTGCATCTACCGGCCTGGCGGGAATAGTCCCCGGAAGATATGCCTCCGGGGACAATGGTTCAAGCAAAGACGGTGTCGATCGCCTTTTTTGTAGCTGCAACAACCTTGTCTGCCTCCTCAGGCGTAAGGCAAAGTGGCGGCGCAAATCCCAGAATATCGCCTTCCGGCATGGCGCGTCCGATCACTCCATTGACCAGCAGCGCCGTTGAAACCTGCGCGCCGATCTTCAGCGACGGATCGAAGAACTTGCGGTCGTCTCGATCTTCCACGAATTCGATCGCCGCCATCAGGCCCTCGCCACGAATTTCGCCGACGTGCTTATGATCGCCGAGAGCATCCAGCAATGCCTTGCGGAAATAGACGCCTGTGGAACCGGCATTTTCAACGAGCTTCAATTCGTCGATGAGCTTGAGATTGGCGACGCCCGCCGCAGCGCAGATCGGATGGGCGGAATAGGTCCAGCCATGGCCGATTGGTCCCATCTTGTCCGATCCTTGAACCAGCACCTGCCACATCCGGTCCGATACAATCGAACCGGAAAGTGGTGCATAGGCCGAAGTCAGTCCCTTGGCGACGGTGATCAGATCGGGTTTCATGCCGTAGTGGTCGGAACCGAACATGCTGCCAAGACGGCCGAAGCCGGTAACGACCTCGTCTGCAACAAGCAGAATATCGTAGCGGTCAAGAACGGTTTGAATTTTCTGCCAATAGCCAGCGGGTGGCGGGACGATACCTCCGGTGCCCAGAACAGGCTCACCGATGAAAGCCGCGATTGTATCCGGGCCTTCTGCAAGGATCATTTCCTCAAGCTTGTCGGCGCAATGTTGCGAGAACTGCTCTTCACTCATAGAGCGATCCGCACGGCGGAAATAATACGGCGATTCCGTATGCAGGATTGGCGCGCGAGGCAGATCAAATGCATTATGGAAGGTCGCAAGACCGGTCATGCTGCCCGTCATCACGCCTGATCCGTGATATCCGCGCCAACGCGAGATAATCTTCTTCTTTTCCGGGCGGCCCAGAATATTGTTGTAATACCAGATGAGCTTGATGTTGGTTTCGTTCGCATCCGAGCCAGATAAACCGAAGTAAACGCGGCTCATATGCTCTGGTGCGCGGTCGATGATCATCTTGGCGAGCGTGATCGACACTTCCGTGCCATGACCGACATAAGCGTGATAATAGGCAAGTTTGCGCGCCTGCTCCGCAATTGCATCGGCGATTTCCGTCCGGCCATAACCAACATTGACGCAATAGAGGCCTGCGAAGGCATCAAGGCTCTTGCGACCGTTCACATCGGCAATATAAACGCCCTCGCCGCCTTCCAGCACACGCGTCGGTGTTTCGCCCCGCGCATGCATGCCCATATGAGTGGAGGGATGAAAGAAATGATCCCGGTCCCAGGCGGTGAGTTCATTGCTATTGTTCAACATAGTTATGTTCCTTTCCTGTCGCTACGCTTTCACGCGGCGGTGTCAATGCAGAGATATTTGAGTTCGGTGAAGGCCTCGAGGCCCTGATGGGAGCCTTCGCGGCCAAGACCGGATTGTTTCCAACCTCCGAAAGGGATCGGTGCGCCCGTGATCTTCGCGCGGTTAATCGCTACCATTCCGTATTCGAGCGCACGGCCCATACGGAGCTGTCGGGCGCCGTTTGTCGTTACGACATAGGCAACGAGGCCGTATTGTGTGGCATTGGCACGCTCGACGACTTCATCCTCATCGTCAAATGCCGTGACGGCGGCAACTGGTCCGAATGTCTCTTCGTGCATGATCGCAGCATCATCCGGCACATCGACCAGCAGAGTCGGCTCAAAGAAAAGCCCAGCTTCCCCGCTCCGGTTACCGCCCACGACGATCCTGCTGCCCCGTTGCTGAGCATCCCGCACATGTTCTTCGACCTTTTCGACCGCCCGACTATGCATCAGAGGACCGATGTCAGATGCCGGATCGAGCCCGTTACCGAGCTTCAGCGCCGCAATGCGCGCTGCAAACACCTCGGTGAAGGCTTTCAAAATTCCGCGCTGGACAAAGATGCGGTTCGCAGCAAGGCAATCCTGACCGGATGTCGCGAACTTGGCAGCCAAGGCAACTTCTACCGCCCGCTCGATATCGGCATCATCGAAGATGATTAACGGTGCATGGCCGCCGAGCTCCATGACAAGCCGTTTCAACGTGTTTGCGCTTTTGGTGGCAATCAGCTTGCCGATGTCCGTTGAACCGGTGAAGCTCAGCCCCCGCACGCGCTCATCACGGCACAATACATCAACGATGGGCGCAGCCTTGCCTGCCACAACATTGAATATGCCGGCAGGCATTCCGGCACGTTCGGCCAGTTCGGCCAAGGCAAGCGCGGAAAGCGGTGTTTCTGAAGACGGATGCACGACCACCGGGCAACCGGCGGCAATAGCTGCAGCCGCCTTGCGTGTAATCATGGCATGCGGAAAATTCCAAGGGGTAACAAGCGCGACAACGCCCAGCGCCTCACGGCGCACAAGCATTTCTGCATTCGCGAGATGGCTCGCTATGGTTTCGCCATTGAGCCGTTTCGCTTCTTCAGCAAACCACTCGATGAAAGATGCGCCATAATCGATCTCGCCGCACGATTCAGCCAGCGGCTTGCCCTGCTCCAGCGTCATCAGCAATGCTAAATCTTCGCGATTTGCCGTGACCAGCTCGAACCACCGCCGTAAGACTGCCGATCGTTCCTGGGGTAGCTTATCACGCCAAGCTGGAAACGCCTTTACTGCGGCATCGATCGCGAGCGTCGTCTCCGCTTCGCCAAGACTTGCCACACGAGCAAGCCGCTGACCGGTTGCAGGATCGAGAACGGGGAAGGTTTCTGCCTTTTCTCCTGCTACCCAACGCCCATCTAAATAACCCAGTTCGCGAAAAAGATGTTTGTCGCGAAGCTTGCAAAGCCCGTCATGTTGTATC
The DNA here is from genome assembly GCF_902825325.1 of Brucella tritici. Taxonomy (GTDB): domain Bacteria; phylum Pseudomonadota; class Alphaproteobacteria; order Rhizobiales; family Rhizobiaceae; genus Brucella. The sequence continues at coordinate 278,123 of NZ_CADEAR010000001.1, forward strand.
GGATGATCCAGAACGGCATTCATTGTTCTTCTCCCAATTCAGGAAGAAGTTTGTCACAGGATGGCTCCGGATTCGGACCAAAGACATCTCACCGAACATATAAATTGGACTAAATTTAAAAGCCAGACAGCCTGTTTAGGCTAGCCCGTGACTTCATTGAATAGCGACAAAGGCGCACTCGCCTTCTCGTCCTTGACCAGTTTTGTCACGATATAGGTGAAATAGCGCTCAATACCGATGTTCTGATCCAAAAGGCGGTCAATCAGGCGCTGATAACCGTCAATATCGCCTGCGACGATCATCAGAAAATAATCCACACCACCACCAACCGACCAGCAGGACACGATTTCGGGTACGGCTGTGATCGCTCTCTCGAACCGGTCGAAATCGCCTTGACGATGATTGCCCAGGGTGATCTGCACAATAACATGCGCAATCGGTGCTATTTTTCGATAGGCGATGCGCGCGTGATAGCCGGTCACGATGCCCGCCTCTTCCAGCTTGCGCAGTCGCAGCCAGCAAGGTGTCGCAGAAAGTCCAACCTTCTCCGCCAAGGCAAGCTTTGTGATCCGCGCATTCTCCTGAACGGCTTCGAGAATGCGCAAATCGACGGCGTCGAGCTTCAAGGCGGCTTTCATTGTGTTGATCCAGCATCTGCAAGTATTTCAGTTCTCATTGGCATGCCCCTGCGTCGCTGGCAAGGCTTAAGCATAGAAAGTCGTTACAGATCAAAATTGTAATGATCCAATATAATTATTGACATGAACAAACTGGTCTTTCACACATAGAGGCAAGAACAAAAATCAAGCATATGGGGAACGAGGATGCGGCCTTACGGTTTCGCACGTGGTGCATTATTGCGCCTCAGTGCGTTCATCCGTTGCCGCCTCGGCAGAACTCGACACAGCTTTCCCCATTGCCATGACGCTATGAGAGGCAGCGCCGTGCAAAAAATGATTGGTCTTGATGAAATCGAAGCCGCTCACAACAGGCTGAACGGTCTTGTCGTGAGAACGCCGCTTGTGCGCTCCGAATATCTCAGCGAACTTGTCGAGACACCAGTTTATCTGAAACTTGAAAATCGACAGACGACCGGCAGCTTCAAGCTGCGCGGCGCGACCAATACCGTCCTTAGTCTGTCGTCCGATGATCGCAAGCGTGGACTGGTGACCGCGTCAACCGGTAATCATGGGCGTGCTGTTGCGTATGCCGCTTCCGAACAAGGCTTGATCGCTACCGTTTGCCTCTCATCGCTCGTGCCGCGCAACAAAGTCGATGCAATCCGCGACCTTGGTGCGGATGTGCGCATCGTTGGGAAGTCGCAGAATGACGCCATGGACGAGGTGGCGCGACTGGCGCGCGAAGAAGGAATGAACGTCATTCCGCCTTTTGATGATCCGCGCATTATTGCTGGACAGGGCACAATCGGTCTGGAGATCATTGATGACCAGCCGGACACCGGAACGGTTCTTATTCCTCTTTCAGGTGGGGGGCTTGTTGCAGGCATCGCCGCAGTAGTCAAAGCCCGACGCCCTCATAGCCGTGTGATCGGCATTTCGATGTGTCGTGGAGCAGCCATGGATGCCAGTCTCAAAGCTGGCAGGCCAGTCAATGTCGAGGAACTGGAGACACTTGCAGATTCGTTGGGCGGAGGCATCGGGCTCGACAACCATTGGACTTTTGCGATGTGTCGCTCATTGCTGGACGAGGTGGTCCTGCTCGATGAAGAAGAGATTGCAGCAGGGATCAGATACGCTGCGACGCACGAAGGGGAAATTGTCGAAGGGGCTGCTGCGGTCGGCATTGGTGCCTTGTTGAGCGGCAAGATCAGGCCAACAGGCCCCACTGCCATCATTATCTCAGGCGGTAATATCGATCCCCAACAACATCGCGCGATCATGGAAGACCGCTATCGGAGGGCAGGCTGATGGCTGAAATGAGAATTCTGACCGAAGCTGATCTGCGACAGATCATAGCTCTTGATCTCGAAAGCGTGACGTGCGTGGAGAATGCCTTCCAGGCACTTGCCCGTGGCGGTGTCAGCATGCCGCCAATTCTTCGACTGGACATACCGGCAGAGCGCGGCGAAGTCGATGTGAAGACTGCATATATTCCGAGGCTTGACAGTTTCGCCATCAAGGTAAGTCCGGGTTTTTTCAACAATCCTTCAATCGGCCTGCCATCCACCAACGGGTTGATGATCCAGTTTTCGGCCAAGACCGGGCTTATCGAGGCACTGTTACTGGACAACGGCTACCTGACCGACGTGCGCACGGCTGCAGCAGGTGCTGTCGCCGCAAAATATCTGGCGCGGGAAGACGCTCATGTGGCTGTCATCTTCGGCGCAGGCATGCAGGCTGCAATGCAGCTTGAAGCGCTGACCCTAGTGCGTCCCATCACCGAAGTAAGGGTTTGGGCACGCAAATTCGACAGCGCGCAAAAAGCTGCGCGAAGCTTTAGTGCAAAACTCGGAATCTCAGTGAAGGCAGTCGCAGATGCGCAAGAAGCCTGCGACGGCGCTGACATCATTGTCACGACAACGCCATCGGAAACGCCGCTCGTCAAGGCCGGGTGGCTTGTCCCCGGCCAGCATGTTACCGCGATGGGTTCGGATGCCGAGCACAAGAACGAGATCGATCCTGCTCTGTTCCAGCGCCCAATCATCTATGTTGCCGACAGCCTGTCCCAGACGCGCAGGCTCGGCGAGTTGCATCATGCAATTTCGGCTGGGGTTGTTGCGACGGATGCTGTCTTCCCAGAACTCGGCCACATTGCACTCAATGCCCCGACATTCCAGCGGAAGGCAGAGGATATAACCTTCTGCGACCTCACCGGAACAGGCGTTCAGGATACGGCGATTGCTCGTCTCGCCACGGAGCGCGCCAGCCTGCGCAATGCAGGCACAAAAATCGATTCAACCAAAACTGCAGGAGCCAGTCGATGAGTGTGGAACTCAACTTCACCCGCGCGGAATACGATCAGCGGATAACCAAAACCCGTCGCGCCATGGAGAAGGCAGGCTTCGATATCATCATTGTCACCGATCCATCCAATATGCACTGGCTGACCGGCTATGATGGCTGGTCCTTCTATGTTCATCAATGCGTTGTGCTTTCGATGGAAGGGGAACCGATCTGGTACGGTCGCGGTCAGGATGGCAACGGTGCGAAACGCACTGCGTGGCTCAGCCACGACAATATTATCGGCTATCCCGATCATTACGTGCAATCGCTGGAGCGCCACCCCATGGATCTCCTGGCCTCGATGCTGGAAGAAAAGGGTTGGGGTAACAAAACCATAGCTGTGGAGTTCGACAATTACTGGTATACGGCTGCCGCTCATCACGCATTGCAGAAGCACTTGCCGAATGCCCGGTTCAAGGATGCGCAAGGACTGGTCAACTGGCAGCGTGCCGTCAAAAGCTCGACGGAAATCGACTATATGCGCAAAGCTGGCCGCATCGTGGAAGTCATGCACCGACGCATCGCCGACAAAATCGAGCCAGGTATGCGTAAATGCGATCTGGTTGCAGAAATCTACGATGCAGGCACGCGCGGCGTTGACGATTTCGGCGGCGATTATCCCGCCATTGTGCCGCTGCTGCCTTCCGGACCCGACGCATCCGCACCGCACCTGACCTGGAATGATCTGCCGATGAAGACCGGCGAAGGCACCTTCTTCGAAATCGCTGGCTGCTATAAGCGTTATCATTGCCCGTTGTCGCGCACCGTATTTCTCGGCAAGCCGACACAAGCCTTTCTTGATGCCGAAAGAGCCACCCTTGAGGGCATGGAAGCGGGACTTGCTGCCGCCCGTCCCGGAAATACCTGCGAAGATATCGCCAACGGCTTTTTTGCGGTGCTGAAGAAGTACGGGATCGTCAAGGACAACCGCACTGGCTATTCAATCGGCCTGTCCTATCCCCCAGATTGGGGCGAGCGCACGATGAGCCTGCGCCCCGGCGACCGCACCGAATTGCAGCCCGGCATGACCTTCCACTTCATGACAGGTCTCTGGTTGGAAACCATGGGGCTGGAGATCACCGAGAGTATCGTGATCACCGAAACGGGCGTGGAATGCCTGTCGAATGTGCCGCGCAAACTGGTGGTCAAGGATTAGGACGCTGCGATGATGCACACTTCGCCTCCCTCACGTCCCTCCCCGATCACGCCGACCATCGATCTCAACCGAGACGGCGTGCAGCACGGGCATCTGCGACTGCCTTGGTCCAGAGACGATTCCGCATGGGGATCGCTGATGCTACCCATCTGCGTGATCCGGAATGGCGACGGTCCAACGGCTCTTCTGACGGGCGCCAATCACGGCGATGAATACGAAGGTCCGGTCGCACTCTACGATCTCGCCGCCAATCTCAAACCGGAGCAGATCAGCGGGCGTGTCATCATTGTTCCGGCAATGAACTATCCAGCCTTTCTGGCGGGGACGCGAACATCCCCCATCGACAAGGGCAATCTCAACCGCAGTTTCCCCGGTCGCCCGGATGGCACCGTCACGGAAAAGATCGCGGACTATTTCACCCGCTACCTTTTGCCGGCAGCCGATATTGTTATGGATTTTCATTCCGGCGGACGGACACTCGATTTTCTGCCTTATGCAGCCGCACATGCCTTGCCCGATACGGCCCAGGAAGCTCGTTGCTTTGCTGCTGTCAAAGCCTTTTCTGCTCCCTTTTCCATGCGGATGATCGAGATCGACGCCGTCGGCATGTACGATACGATAGCGGAAGAAGCCGGCAAGGTGTTCGTGACGACCGAGCTTTCCGGCGGCGGCACAATTTCTGCCCGCACCGCTTCCATAGCCAAGCGCGGCATTCGCAACCTTTTGCGCCATGCAGGCATTCTGCAAGGAGAGGTGGAGCTTTCACCCACAACATGGCTCGATATGCCGTCGCAGGAATGTTTCGGCTTTGCCGATACCGAAGGTTTGCTTGAACCATTGGTCGATCTTGGCGCGGAGATACGCAAAGGTGACCTCATTGCGCGCGTTCATACCGTAACCCGCACGGGTGCAGCTCCACAGGAATACCGCGCCGCACTCGACGGAATTCTCGCGGCCCGGCACTTTCCAGGCCTCATCAAGATGGGTGACTGCCTGTCGGTCACTGCCACGATCAGCAAGGAGCCAGCCTCGAGATAAATCTATCAATACCAGCCAACCGACAAGCCGGGCAGACAAACAACCGGCATTCAAAAAGAGGAGTGAACACGATGCGCATAAAACTACATACAATTTCAGCCCTGTTCTCGGCTGCGGCAGTCCTGGCTCTTACGCTTCCGTCGCACGCCGTCACGGTCGATGAACTCAAGAGTGCGGGCTTCGTTCGCGGAGCAACAGCGAACGAAGTACCCTATGGTTATATGGACGAGAGCGGCGCGGCGAAGGGCATCGGCCCAGACGTCGCGGCCGCGATCTTCAAGAAACTCGGTATCGAGGAAATCGACTGGACCGTTACCCCGTTCGGATCGCTCATTCCCGGCCTGAAGGCAAAGCGGTTCGAGTTCGTCGCAGCCGAGCAGAACGTCCTGCCTGATCGTTGCAAGCAGGTAACCTTCACCGTTGCAAATTCGAGTTATGGTGAAGGCCTTTTGGTGCCCAAGGGCAACCCGAAGAATATCCATTCATATGAAGACATCAAGAAGGATCCATCCCTGAAAGTCGCAATCGTTTCCGGTGCGGATCAGATCGACTTCCTGCATGGAATGGGTATCGATGAATCTCAGATCGTCATGATCCAGGGCAATGCCGATGCACCATCGACCGTCCAGACCGGGCGAGCTGATGCCTATGCCGCAACGGAACTGACAGTCGCCAAGCTGGTCGACAATTCACCAGAGTTGGAACAGGCGCATCCATTTACCGATCCGGTTGTCGATGGCAAATCTGCCAGAAGCTTCGGCGCTTTTAGCTTCCGTCCGGAAGACAAGGAATTCTACGAGGCCTTCAACAAGGAACTCATCGAGTTCAAGAAGACTGATGACTATAAGAAAATCCTTATGACTTATGGACTTAGCGAAGAAAGCGTAGAAGCTGCGCGAACCGTGGATACTGCCAGCCTCTGCAACGCAAAATAAGTCGATTTGCTGCCCGCCGGATCGGTCAACGGCTCGGCGGGCATTGTCTCATCTCAACCGGGAGACGACCATATGCATTGGACGGAGTATCTTCCCGCCCTTTTCAAGGGGGCGCAAGTCACCGCCATTCTTGCCCTCAGTTCGATGGCCATCGGCACTATACTGGCGTTTGCGGCCGGGATTGCCCGTTTTGCCGGCGGACCGATCCTATCCACGATTGCGGTGATCTATATCGAGATATTCCGCGGCACGTCTCTGCTCGTGCAACTGTTCTGGCTCTATTATGCCTTGCCGCTGATCGGCATTTCATTTGATCCGGTCACTACAGGCATCATGGGGCTTGGGCTCAATATCGGTGCTTATGGCGCGGAAGTCGTGCGCGGTGCCTTACAGGCAGTTCCAGAAGCGCAACATGAAGCCGCGCGCGCACTCAATTTCAGTAAGGGACATACCTTGTTCCATGTCATCCTGCCGCAAGCCGTGGTCGAAATGATGCCAGCATTCGGTAACCTTGCAATCCATAATCTCAAGGATACTGCCCTTGCCTCGCTGATCGCGATTAGCGACCTGACCTTCCAGGCCCAACGCCTGCGCAACCTGACGCTCGATAGTGTGACAATCTATACGCTGACCTTGTTTGGATACTTTGCGATGGCGCTTGTACTTGCCGCAGCCATTCGCTGGCTGGAGAGACGTTTGAGACGTCAAACCATGGCTGGAGGTTTCGCATGATCTACGGCTATGCCTGGGACACCTCGTCCACACTCTCCTTCGCAATTTCCATTTTGCCAATTCTGGCGATTGGTCTGACTGTAACCCTGAAAGCGGCTGCAACCGGGTTTGCAATTGCGCTCGTCCTTGGCCTTGTCTTCGCGCTTCTGCGCCGCAGCCCATACAAGATCATATCCTGGCCAACAGCAGTTGTGGTGGAGTTTCTTCGTGATACACCACTGCTCGTGCAGCTGTTTTTTCTGTACTACGTGCTGCCGGTCTACGGCATTGTCCTGCCTGCCTTTCTGACTGGCGCACTGGCACTTGGTCTTCAGTATTCAGCCTATACGTCGGAAGTTTATCGCGGAGGTATCGAAGCCATTCCGCGCGGACAATGGGAAGCGGCGCGAGCTCTCAATCTCACGCCTTGGCGCACCTATCGCGATATCGTCATTCCACAAGCCATACCCCGGATCATCCCAGCCATGGGCAATTACCTTGTCTCCATGCTGAAGGAGACACCGGTTCTGTCTGTTGTGAGCATTGTCGACATGCTGAACCTCGCCAATCTGATCGGCGATCGCACCTTCGAATATCTCGTGCCATTGTCGATGGTCGGCTTGATCTTCCTTGTGCTGACCCTCATCTGTTCAGCGCTCATACGCCTGCTCGAACGCACACTTCCAAAGAACGGGATCGCTCTCAAATGACCCAGGAAATTATCCGCTTTCAGGACGTAACCAAGCGCTTCGGAGCCCTGACTGTACTGGATCGCTTCAATTTTTCGGTCAAGACAGGCGAGAAGGTTACGCTAATCGGACCCTCCGGATCGGGAAAATCAACGGTGCTCCGCATTCTCATGACACTGGAGCCGTTTCAGGAGGGTACACTTGAGCTTGCAGACATGCCCTATCACGAGCCAAACGGAAAAGGGCAATTTCAGGCGAGCGAAGGCCATTTGCGCAAGATCAGATCGCATGTTGGCATGGTGTTTCAGAGCTTCAATCTGTTTCCGCATATGTCGGTGCTACGTAACATCATCGAGGCGCCGGTCCATGTTTTGGGCATGAAACGCGGCGAAGCGGAGGCTCGTGCCCTCGACTTGCTCTCACTTGTGGGTTTGACGGACAAGAAGGATCACTATCCCTCGCAGCTTTCAGGCGGCCAGCAACAGCGCGTTGCTATCGCCCGCTCGCTTGCGATGCGCCCGCGTGTCCTGTTGTTCGATGAACCGACATCGGCGCTTGACCCGCAGTTAGTAGGCGAAGTGCTCTCCGTCATTCGCAGCCTGGCACAGGAACATGATCTGACCATGCTTCTTGTCACACATGAAATGCGATTTGCTCGGGAAGTATCCGACCGCGTTTGTTTTTTTGACAAGGGACGTATCTGCGAGCAAGGCACCCCGGAACAGATATTCCAGTCACCGACAGAAGCTCGCACCAAGGAATTCCTGCAGTCTGTACTTTGAGATTGATCGTTTAGAGCGCGTTTCGATCTGATTGGATCAGATCGACGCTCTATCTCTTGGTTTTGACGCGTATCTTTTCCGAAAACCGTTTCACACTTTTCGGGATGCGCTAAGCGATCGAACCAACATCATAAACGGGCGGCAGTTGGGCAAAGGTTTCACGGATCGTTTCAAGTGCCGTCTGCAAAGCCGAACGCGAAAGCCGTCCGCCAAGACAGACCCGGATGCCCCCGTTTCCTCGATCTACACCAGCCACAAAGGGATCAGACGGTGTGACTGCAACGCCTTTGTTGGCAAGCGCGCGCACCAGTCCATCCTCAGACCAGTTGCGAGGAATTTTCAGCCAGGCACATAGAGAAAGCGGATTGCTGCCTGCCACAAGTGCGCCCAGAATGTCGGTCACTTGCGCCTGACGGGATCGCAACTCGCTGCGCTGGATGTCAATAAGTGCCTCAGCCGTGCCATCTTCAATCCAGCGGCTGGCCATTTCAGCCATGAGATTGACGCCGCTCCAGCTCGTTACACGAAGAATGGATGTAATCCGAATGGAATATTGCGTCGGAACAACAAGATAACCCGTACGCAACCCCGTCATGACCGTTTTGGTGAAGCTCGTTACAAAGAAACCCAAGTCGGGCAACAGCTCCGGCATCGAGGGTAGTTTCTCTTCGAGAATGGGTTTGTAGACTTCATCCTCGATAACGCAGACGTCATATCGCCGCGCGATTTCGGCAACGGCTATGCGGCGCTCGGGCCCCATCAAATGGCTGGTCGGATTGCCAAATGTCGGGATCATTACGAGTGCACGAACGTCTCCAGCTTTGCAGGCGATTTCGAACGCATCCGGCAGAATGCCCTGTTCGTCAATCGGGAGCCCGCGCAGAGTAAATCCAAGCACATTGGCAAGACCAATGATGCCATGGTCGGTCAGGCTTTCCGTCAGCACCACCTCCCCCGGCTGAACAACAGCAGCGACGGCAAGAAACAGCCCATGTGCGGCACCGTTTGTGATGATAATCCGGCCTGGATCGACAGCTACGGATAGGCCACGCAGCCACTCCCGTGCAACCGCGCGATGTCGATCCAGCCCCGCAATTGGACGACATGGGCGCATGAAACTGGCGTTGTCGGACTGACTCATTTCTTCAAGCAGACAACGCGAAGCATTTTCGTGTGCTTCTGTATAAACCGCCCGAATGATTGATAAATCTGCCGCTCCACTCGGATCCCGGTCCAGCATAAAACGGTCCGCTCGCTCTGTCACACGGTTGCAGACATAGGTTCCCCGGCCAACCTCACCGCGAAGATAGCCGCGCCGTTCCGCCTCCTTGTAGCTGATACTGACGGTCTGCACAGAAAGCCCGAGCTTGTGAGCCAAATCGCGATGGGTAGGCATACGCGTGGCGGGCAGAAGAATGCCCTTTTCGATATCGTCAACAATTTTGTCCGTCAAAAGCCGGTGCTTGGTGACACCCTTGCGCATTTCCAATATGGGTTCCCACATACGTCCAACGACTCCATCATGACATATCCATAATTGTCTTATTATACTGGAGGTATATCATGACAATCCAGTCAAAACAGCAGTTGGGAAGCAGTCACTCCGGCTAGCGAGGACAATTGCCCGGACGACGCAAAGTATACCTTAACGAGCGTATGGCGCGCGATGCATTGTACCCGAAGTAGCATCGGAAGATGTCAATATCGCCTCATAAAAGATGACAAGCCCGTCAAAACAAGCTATTGATAGTTAAAGTGAATTCTATCGTTCACCTATATAAATCGCTCATCGCCGCCGGATGAAATGCGCATGAATAAAAAACGGAGCTCGCAGGCTTCCAGGCCGCAAAATCCAGCCCAATCATTCCTTGAGAATGAACGTCCGACGCTGAAGACAATTGCATTTATGACCGGCCTTGGCGTGACCACGGTTTCCCGTGCCTTGAAGGATGCACCGGAAATTGGTTTGGAAACACGTAAACGCGTACAATTGATCGCTCGACAGATCGGCTATCGTCCCAATCGTGCGGGTGTGCGTCTTCGAACAGGTAAGACGAATGTCATTGCGCTGGTACTGAATACACAGGACGAGATCATGGGTTTCACCAGTCAGGTCATTCATGGCGTCGCCGATGTTCTAGCTGAAACACAGTACCATCTCATTCTGACGCCCTATTTTCATTCGAAGGCGTCGATCGAGCCGATCCGCTACATCGTGGAAACGGGTTCAGCCGACGGCATTATTTTCTCACGTACAGAACCGGACGATCAGCGCGTCCATTTTCTGACGGAACATGATTTTCCTTTCGCCACCCATGGTCGTACTGATACGGGCATTGAGCACCCTTTTCACGACTTTGATAATTTCAATTTCTCGCTGGATATGGTCGGCAAACTGTCATCGCGCGGACGAAAGCGGCTTGCTTTGCTGACTCCACCGGCCCATCTCACCTATTACCGGCATATGGTGGGCGGATTTTATGAGGGGCTTCGTGCTTTTCACTGTAGCGGATCGCCCCTTGAAGGTGTTGATCTCGATACGCCGCTTGAGGAGTTGCGGCAGCATATTGCTCAATTGATGAAAAGACCTGATCGACCGGATGGTATCATCTGTTCCGGTAGTGCCGCTGCGTTGGCAATCGTGGCAGGCGTCGAAGATGCCGGATTGAACATTGGCAATGAAATCGATGTCGCAGCCAAACAATCAACGCAGATTCTGCATTGGTTTCGACCGGGGCTGATCGTCGTCGAGGAGAGTTTCAAGCTCGCCGGGCAACAGCTCGGTAAAGCCATTCTTGGCCGGATCAACGGCATCGATGTCAAGTCCTTGCAGACCATCGGGTAAGAGTGGGCGGAGGCCACTCCAATCCCGTAGGACCGGAATAGCCTCCTATCGCTCGGGAGGAGCGATGCAAAGTCAGTTTGCCGCCCGCTTCTTTCCGTTTTTTACGGGCCGCAGCAAGGCTTCAGCTGCGGCAATGTCGAGTGCTGCCGGGCGAGTGCAGCGTGTTTCGATGTCGATGAAGCGCTTTTCTTCACCCGACCTGAGAACAGCCAGCATGACATCGACCCCATGCAGTGCACGTTCCAGCGAACAACGCATATCGCGACCATCCAGAATTGCAGCCGCCATATCTGCCAAGCCTGCTGTTCTATAATTGGCCATCATACCTTGAGGGTGCTGTTCATTGGCAATTCCAAAGGGGTGCTCCCAATTTTCAACTGGTTCGGCTGGCTTGCCCGGCTTCGCCAGTTGCACCTCTCCGCCAAAAAAATTGGGATCTGGCAGATAGAGAGATCCTTCGGTGCCATATAATTCCGTGTTCGCATGGCGATGAGCCCAAACGTCCCAACTTGCCGAAAGGGTTATTGTTGCCCCCTGTTCGAACTCCAGCAGTGCGTGAACCGTTGTCGGTGTCTCAACCCGAATGGTTTCGCCTTTGCGGGGTTCTGAGCTGATCGTACGCGTTGGTGTAGCCGCGGAGGTCAAAGCCGCAACACGTCTCACGGGCCCTATCAGATTAACGAGATTGGCGATGTAATAAGGCCCTAAATCAAGGATCGGTCCGCCGCCCTTTCGAAAGAAAAAGTCCGGATTCGGATGCCAATGCTCCATGCCATGGCTCATGACATGGCATGTACCTGACGTGATGCGACCGACATTACCGCTATCGATTTCGCGCCGCGCCAGCTGGTGCGCTCCACCCAGAAACGTATCCGGCGCGCAACCCACTTTGAGATTGCGGCCATCGGCAAGCGCTTTCAATTCCAACCCTTGTTCCATCGAGAGAACCAAAGGCTTTTCCGAATAAGCGTGTTTGCCTGCGGCCAGAATTTGCTTTGTGACAGCATAATGGGCATCGGGAACCGTCAAATTGACGACGATATCTATATCGTTATTTTGGAGCAGCTCATCGATAGTCTGCGCTTTTACACCAAACTCTTCTGCGCGCGCGTTTGCTGCGGCAGGGTTAATATCGGCACATGCCCTTATTTCGATACCTCGAAACATCGGAGACAGCCGCAGATAGGCAGCAGATATATTACCGCAACCGATAATGCCGACACCAAGTGTCTTGGTCATTTCATTCTCCAAATCAGAAATTCTTTACGGTTTCGATGGAACGGCTGGCAAATCGGGTATCATCCGACGGATTATCGTGTTCCATGATGAAATAGCGGGCAGGCGTCTTGCGCAAAGCTGCGAACAACGCAGCCCAGTCTACAGTTCCGTGCCCGACATCTTCCCAGCCGTCTTCGTCAGCTTTTTCACCGGTTATCGCGATATCCTTGACATGGACCGCAAGGATACGGTCGCCATAGCGCTTGATCCATTCAAGCGGGTCGGCACCACCTTTGATGATCCATGCAATGTCCGCCTCCCACGCAAGATCAGGCGAAGCATCAAGGATATGCTCCTGTGGCACTGAACCGTCAGCCAGGGGACGGAATTCAAAATCGTGATTGTGCCAGCCAAAGGCATAGCCCGCCTTGCGGTAAGGCTCTCCGGCGGCAGCGAGGCGCTTTCCGAACTCCTGCCAACCGGCAACGCTATCCGGGCGACGATCAGTATCGAGATACGGGCAGAAAATCGCCTTCATATCGGCAACCTTGGCGATTTCCAGAACACGGTCGACTTCGTTCTCGAGCATGTCCAGACCAAAGTGCCCGGTAGGCATGGAGAGCCCGAAAGCGTCGAGCTCCTTCTTTAGTCGTGCCGGATCACCATAAATCCCCCCATAGCCTTCCACCCGACGATAGCCGAGGTCTCGCAGCATTGTGAGTGTACGCTCCAGCGGTTGGAAATTGCGGGAGCTGTAAAGTTGATAGGAATATCCGTTCATGTCCTCATCCTTCAAACTCTGTCCTGATTTGTCTCGGGCTTTTCTGAGGTCAAAGCATCCCGGCGCGGCCCAAAGCGATCTTCGTGCCGTCCATTGAAAGCCAATAGTTTCGCCTCTTGCAGGAGGCTCTTAAGGGGAGCGTTTTTCGCTATTCATCTAAAGCCTCTCCTCCGTTTGGGCGTCGAAAAGTGACAGGGCACCGGGCTTGAATCCGATCCTGACCTGCTCGCCCGCCCGATAGCGTTTACCGGCTTCCACTCGCGCGGATAGCGGATGACCGTTCAAGCGAAGCCAGACAAGGCTATCGGCGCCCATCGGCTCGTCCAGATCGACGGTCGCTTCAAAGCCGTTTTCGACGTCAAGCCTGATATGCTCTGGACGAACACCGAGGATCGCCTTCTGTCCTGGCGCTAGCTTCCCGTCATATCCGTCGAGCCGCACAGCAGTCTCTCCGATATGGAATACGAGCTCGCTTTGTGTGACCGTAATTTCCCCGGAAAAGAAATTCATCGACGGCGAGCCGAGAAAACCTGCGACGAACCGGTTTTTCGGCCGGTTGTAGATCGTCAGCGGATCGGCCAGTTGCTGGACCACCCCGCCCTTCATCACTGCAATGCGATCCGCGAGCGTCAGGGCTTCGATCTGGTCGTGGGTGACATAGATCATCGTATTGCCGAGCTTCTGGTGAAGACGCTTGATCTCGACGCGCAGTTCGGAGCGCAATTTTGCATCGAGATTGGAAAGCGGTTCATCGAACAGAAACACGTCGACGTCGCGCACCAGTGCGCGACCGATCGCAACACGCTGGCGTTGACCGCCAGAAAGTGCCGAAGGTTTGCGTTGCAGCAAGGGTTCGATCTGAAGAATTTCAGCGGCACGCTGGATACGTTTGTCTATTTCCGACTTCGACAGACCGGCAACCCGCAAACCGAAAGAAAGGTTCTTTTCGACAGTCATCTGCGGATAAAGCGCATAGGATTGAAACACCATGCCGATGCCGCGATCCTTCGGTTCTTCCCACGTAACGTTGCGCCCCTTGATATAAATGCTGCCTTCGGAGATATCGAGAAGGCCCGCCACGCAATTGAGCAGCGTGGACTTGCCACAACCGGACGGGCCGAGAAGCACGAGGAATTCACCCTCTCCGATCTCAAGATTGAGATTTTGCAACACGTTGACCGAACCGAAGCCGAGCGAGAGGTCCTGGATGGAGACGCTTGAATTCATGAACTCATCCTTTCACTGCGCCGGCAGCGATACCGCGAACAAAGTAACGGCCTGAAAGAAAGTAAACGAGCAGCGGCACAGCACCTGTGAGAATGGTGGCAGCCATATTGACGTTATATTCCTTCACGCCCTGCATGGAGTTGACGATATTGTTTAGCTGAACAGTCATCGGAAAATTCTGCGTTCCCGCGAACACCACGCCGAACAAGAAGTCGTTCCAGATACCGGTCACCTGCAGAATGATCGCGACGACAAAGATTGGCAGCGACATAGGCAACATGATCTGAAAGAAAATGCGCCAGAACCCGGCTCCATCCACGCGCGCTGCCTTGAAGAGTTCAGGCGGTAGACCGGCGAAATAGTTGCGAAACAACAGCGTCAGGATCGGCATCCCGAAAATGGTATGAATGAAGACAACACCGGTCAGTGTGCCGAATATGCCAAGCTCGCGCGTAATTATGACGAGCGGATAAAGCATGACCTGATATGGAATGAATGCACCGAACAACAGGACCGAAAAGAAGATTTCCGATCCTTTGAATTTCCAGTTTGCCAACGCATAACCATTGACCGAAGCAATGGCGATAGAAACGATCACACTTGGCACGGTGATCTTGATCGAATTCCAGAAACCCGCTCTGATGCCTTCACAATAAAGGCCGGTGCATGCTTGGCTCCACGCCTTGACCCATGGTTCAAATGTGATCTCGACTGGTGGTGAAAAGATATTACCGAGCCGGATTTCAGGCATGCCTTTCAGGGATGTGACGACCATCACGTAGAGCGGCAGCAGATAATAGACGGCAGCAACGAACAAAATACTGTAGAGCATAATGGTGGCAGGCGCAAAGCTCCGGTTTGGCTTACGACCCCAAGGTTGCGATGCCGGCCTCTGCGCTGGGTGGATCCGGGTTGCTACAGCCTCATTTTCTGTTGGCACCTTCCTATTCAGGACAGCTTCCGTCATCGGGCTTTCCTCCTGCTGTATTCAAGCATCGTCCACGGAACGAGAATGATCAGAACAGTGGTTAGCATGATCGTGGAAGCAGCAAGTCCTTGCCCCAAATTGGCCCAACCAAACATGAAGTCGTAGACATATTTTGCCGGGACTTCCGATGCGATGCCGGGACCACCATTGGTCATGGCAACCACCAGATCGTAGAGTTTTACGATGCCTGTCGCGATCAGAACGACAGTTGTTACCAGGACAGGGCGCATCATTGGCAGGATGATGAAGAGATAGGTTTTCCACTTCGGAATGCCGTCAACCCGCGCAGCCTTCCAGATTTCATCGTCGACATTGCGCAGTCCAGCCAGCATCAAAACCATGACCAAACCTGTCATCTGCCAGAGTCCGGCAATGACAATCGCATAGATGACGTAAGTTCGGCTCGACAGGATCGCCATCTGGAAATTGTCGAAGCCTATATCGCGAATAACTTTCTCGAGCCCAAGTTGCGGATTGAATATCCACTGCCAGACAAGACCCGTCACAATGAACGACAGAGCATAGGGATAGAGAAAGATCGTACGAAACGTGTTCTCGAAACGGATTTTCTGATCCATCAGGGCAGCAAGGATAAACCCCGTCACAAGCGAAAAGCCCATGCAGAAGACGCCATAGATCGCCAGATTGCGGATCGACACATGCCAGCGGGTTGCCGAAAACAAACGCGTATACTGATCAAAGCCAACAAAGTTCAACATAGGCAGGGATTTGGAAGACGTGAAGGAATACACAACCGTCCAGAGCGTACAGCCAACAAAGACCACGAGAACCGTCGCGATCATCGGAAGTGCTGCAATCTTTGCATTCAGATTGCGAAACATGCTCGGTGGTTTTCGACGATTGTCCTCTTCCATCAAGGCCATGATATTCCTCCCTATCCCGATTCTCGGAGTAGCCCTGCACCGTCGTCTCGTAGATGGCGCCGGACTCGAACGAGACTATTGTGCCTGTTCGATAATCTCCGCAAAGCGTTCCTGAATGTCATCGACCGTCATGTCAGGATTGGAGAAAAACTCAGCCGCCAGACTTTCAATCTGCCCTTGCGTATCGGGTGCGCGCAATTGCTCCACAGACGGAACGATGTTGTCGGGGTTCTTCAGAATATCTATACCAGCACGCATACAGCTTGAGGCTGAATCGAGATCGACATCACCACGGATCGGCAGCGAGCCCTTGGCAAGATTAAAGGCAACCTGCGTTTCCTTGGAAACGAGCATACTTGCCAGCTTGAGCTGCGCCTTGGTGACTTCCGGATCCTTGTTCTTCGGGAAGTAGATCGCATCACCGCCGGTATCCAGATATTGATGAACGCCGAGCCCCGGCAAGCAGTCATAATCCTTGCCTGCAATCTTGCCCGCAGTACCAAACTCGCCCTGCGCCCAGTCTCCCATGATCTGGGTACCTGCGCGGCCGGTTAGCACCATATTGGTTGCCTCGTTCCACGAACGGCCGACATAACCCGGATCGGCCAGTGAGCGCGCCTGCGCCAGTGCTTCGAAAACTTTCTTCATTTCAGGACCGCGCGCCGCATCGGCATCCTTGTCTTTGTTGACCTTCAGATAAAGGTCCTTACCGCCAATTGCTGTTGTCAGAACAGTCAACATGCCATTCACCTGCCAACCATCCCCCGTCGCCAGTGGCACGATGTTCTTTTCCTTCAGCTTCGGAGCTGCAGCGACGAGATCGTTCCAGTTCTTGGGAGGTTCAGCACCGGCATCACGAAAGGCTTGCGGATTGATCCACATCCATTCCCAAGAATGAATATTTAGTGGCACACAGTAGAGACGCCCTTCAAAAGTGCAGGATTCCAAGAGGCTCTTCGGGCGAATAAAATCGGCCCAGCCCTCCTTTTCGGCGAGCTCTGTAAGGTCGGTCATCAAGCCGCCCTGAACCAGCTCTTCAGCCTGCCGTCCGTGATTGAGTTGGGTTGCGCCCATTGGATTACCACCGAGAATACGGCTGATAATGATCGGTCGTGCGGTAGAGCCGCTACCGGCAATCGCTCCATCGACCCACTTATCGCCGCCGAGCGCATCATATTTTTCAGCGAGAACTTTGACAGCCGCAGCTTCACCGCCAGATG
The DNA here is from genome assembly GCF_902825325.1 of Brucella tritici. Lineage (GTDB taxonomy): Bacteria > Pseudomonadota > Alphaproteobacteria > Rhizobiales > Rhizobiaceae > Brucella. Next base: position 295,560 of record NZ_CADEAR010000001.1, read on the forward strand.
TCCACCAATGCGTAACTTCAAGATTGGCCGACGAAGCTGAATCTGCCATTGTCAACGCTGTCATAACCAGACAAACGGATGCGGTGAGAAGCTTTGCTCTTTCAGTCAACATTCCATATCCTCCCAAATCTGAAACGTTACAGATATGGTATTGAAAACAATCCCTCTTGCAAGCTCTTAATTTCTAAGGAGCGGAATTCCGCTCTCATAAAGATGCCAACTAGCTGATTTAATGCTCTTTTCTGTAAGACAATTTTTCGTCTAGTAAGCATCATTCTGTATTTTATCTCGCATTTTATCCAGCATGGAACCGGCAAAGTTCAAGAATCTGTAACGTTACAGATTATGTAAACACAAACAAAAAAGGCGCCCGTGAGGACGCCCTTTTTGTATTTCGAAACCGGCCTCAATCAGGCGGCCTTGTTCAAAAGGCCATGCGGATCGAGAACGAACTTCTTCGCTGCGCCATGATCGAAACTCTCATAGCCTTGCGGGGCATCCTCAAGCGAAATGATCTGAGCGTTAACAATCTCAGCGATGTTCAGGCGTCCGTGAAGGATGGCCTGCATCAATTGACGATTATACTTCAGAACAGGTGTCTGACCCGTATGGAATGACTGTGCCTTGGCCCAACCGAGACCAAAGCGCAGCGACAGACTGCCTTGTTTCGCAGCATTATCGACTGCTCCAGGGTCTTCAGTGACGTAGAGTCCAGGAATCCCGATTGCCCCGGCAGGACGCGTTATCTCCATCATCTGGTTCAGCACGATTGCCGGTTGTTCGCCGCCGCTATGACCGCGCGCTTCGAATCCAACAGCATCGATAGCGCTATCGACCTCGTTGCTGCCTGTGACCTCTGCAATCATGTCACCGAGGCGATCACTTGCCGAAAGATCGATGGGCTCAAAGCCAACTTTCCTAGCGTGATCAAGGCGTTCTTTGTTGAAATCGCCGATCATGACAACCGCAGCACCTAGAATACGTGCGGACGCGGCGGCAGCAAGACCGACCGGTCCCGCTCCCGCAACATACACAACCGAACCAACCCCAACACCGGCCTTTACCGCGCCATGGAAACCCGTCGGCAAGATATCGGATAGCATGGTCAGATCGCAGATTTTTTCCATCGCCTGTTCGCGATCTGGAAACTTGAGCAGATTGAAATCGGCATAGGGCACCATGACATAGCGTGCCTGCCCGCCGATCCACCCGCCCATATCAACATATCCATAGGCACCACCCGCGCGTGACGGATTGACCGTCAGACAGACGCCCGTGTCCTGAGATTTGCAGCAGCGGCAGCGCCCGCAAGCAACGTTGAACGGCACCGAAACAATGTCGCCCACGTCGAGCATCTCGACATCACTGCCCTTCTCTATGATTTCACCTGTGATTTCATGCCCAAGTACAAGGCCGGGCATCGCGGTCGTGCGCCCCCGAACCATATGCTGATCGGAGCCGCAAATATTGGTCGAGATTACTTTCAGTATGACGGCATGTTCCAACTTCCTCCCGTCTGGAGCCGCCAACGCTGGATCTTCAATATCGCGTACTTCGACGGTCCCGGGCCGCAAATAAACGACGCCACGGTTCTTGCTCATGTCTACCTCCTCCAGGTCGAACAACACTGACAGATTTCAAACAATGCAATGATCGATAATTTTCGGGCGCGAATTAAGAACGCCCGCCTCGAGAAGGTTACAGACTGAACGCACGCTGTTCAGTCTCAATCGCGACACGTCTCATTCAAATTGATCTTGGGAAATCGAAGGGCTGTGCCATCACTGCACTGAAAGGTTGGCGCGCTCCACACCCTCATCGAAAATGAAGGCTGGACCAACAACACGAACACTACGATCTGTTATCGGCGCAAAAGCAGTTGCCGAAACGCTGGCGCCGTCATTGCGTGCCGGACGGGTATCCGGCAAAGGAACAACGACGTTCTTGAATGCGCGACCGCCTTTATTTTTGGCCCGCAGCTCGCTGACCTTACCGACATAACCGGCCCAGTCACACTTCTTGAAGTCCCCACTTCCCTGATAGTTATAGGCCGTTGGCAATTCAACATAAGGCCTGCCGTTCGAAACGGATACCATATCAGCGGTCTCGCCGTTCGGATCGTTCAGAACATAGAGATCAATATTCTGGCCCTGGCAAATGAACCGGCATTGCGCCATTGTTTCCGTCACACTGTCGGATTTCTGAAACTGGGAATGCGGAGCAGGAAACAGATAACCATCCGACAAACGCACACAATAAGTCAGAGCGCCTTTGATGCCGTTCGGTACCCATGGTTTGCTGTTCGTTGTAACTGTCGAAGTCTTTGGCCGGTCAAGTTTCACCTTTGCGGTTTGACTGGCGGCCGGTTGTTCGATGCATGATCGAGAAGAAAGCGAACTGGACGAAAGCTGCCGCTGAATTTCAGCGATACGTTGAGACAAATCGCGGCAAGGATTGAAGAAACCGCCGCGTTCATCGCCTCCTTTGCAGCCACGGCTGCGTTCCAGCGCGCGCAAGGCTGAAAGCTGTCGCTGTGTCATCAAATCCGCAGCACCGGCTGCTCGCGTGCAAGACGCGGCAGCCAATTGCGGATAACAAAATAGTCCAATCAAAAGAAGCAAGGCGAAAGATTTTGCCACCACAACACCTTTGATACCCATAACTTTTGATAATCACCGCACCGACAAGAGGGGGAGAGGCGTTTCTACTTCCGAATTCCCACGTTTGGAATTCAGTACTTCGTCTGGATTCATTTCAGATACCAGCGCGGCCAATGCCAATCGCAAATAAAGAGGCGCGTCAGCGCGATTTATCGCTTTCAACGCAACTCGCGAGATGCCGAGAGAGTAGGCCAGCTCCTGCTCGGAAGTGTTTAGGGATGCACAGATCCTCGCGAGTTTTTCATATGCATGTCTACCCATTACCGTTGTTCCCTCCTCTGAAATCTGGCGGTTGGTTCCGACCGCCATTACCTTCACCATTTTATGTTAAGCCCCAAATTGCCTTCCCATATCCGGTTGCGTTCGCCGCCGAGATTGGTCGTATAATCTGCTGTCGCAAACAAACTGGCTTTCTCCGTTACGTCCAAAGTCAGACCACCTCCCAGCTCCAGCGAAGTACCCTTCAGGTCGGTTACAACCGGATCAGTGGCAAAACGCACGGTCTGGTTCGAAGAGAAATTTTGCCAGAGGTTGGCTTTCAAATATGGCCGCAGTTTTCCGATCGATGTTTCCTGTTTGCCTTGTAATCTGAACCCGATCCGCCCTGTCCACGCATCGTCTGCATCAAACGAGATCGAAGAATAGCGATCAGCCTGATCGTCGAGCGAGAGATGTTGCCAGATCAACTGCGCCTGGGGCTCGAATGTCCAGCTTTCACTCAGGGCGATAGGATACCCCCCTTCAAGCGAGGCCGTAACCCCATGCCCGTCAAGGTCGATGCTCTGCCCTTCGTTCGAGCTCGCATCCCCGCCAAACCAGGTTCCCATAAGTATGGCGTCGAGATACCAGCCTTGCGGACCAATATGGGTCCAATAACCACCAAAGCTCGTTCCCGTCACTTCGAGGTCACCGACAGCAAGATCGTTCCAGCCAAGTGCCTGCCCGGTAATATCTCCGGTTGCACGCGAATACCCGAAAAACAGGCCGAAACGGTCAAAATGTCCGCCATTCGTTTCGCGACCCAGAATATCCTGTCCAGCCTGAATACCAAAGAGCTTTCCATCAAGCGCCGGGGCGACAGTACCTTTCCATTTCGTGTCGATGTCCTGCCCGAAAACTCTGGCCCAGCTGGCAGGTAGATATCCTGCAGTCTCAAGCAGGTCTTGTTCCCCGCGGCGTTCGTGGAAGGTCCCGAGGGTGGAAAGCGCAAGATGATGTGCCACCGGCGGCAAAGCCGAATAGACGGGCACTTCCATTCGATAGAGCGACACCACGTCGCCATCAACCCGTGTCGCTCCTGGAGAAGGCGGAACTGCTCCATCGAATGGAAGTGCGACCTTCTGTTGCTGGCCCGTGGTATTGTCTGGAGGATTGGGGGCCTCGGCCGGCTCTGGCGGCGGAGGTGCCTCCGGCGCCGGTGCATCTTCCGTTACCGGGGTTGATGTATCGTCTGGGTTTCCTTCGTTCGGGTCGACAGGCAAGGTCGCTGGCGGTTGCTCAAGCGCGGGTGGCGGCGCAGTTGTTTCAGGCTCTTCCGGCGTGACAGCGGTTCCGTCCGTCGCAGCAGGTGGCTCACTCCCGCGTACCAAGGTGGATCTCAGATACCAGTTATCAGTGGTATTTGCTGTTACACCACCCTTGAAAAGAAAATATTCGTAAGCGCCAGCGGCAGCGCGGCCATTCAACGAAAACGCATTCCGGCTAGTTGAGGCACCGTTCAACGCCTGCACAACCATGATACCGTCGGCATTCGTGGCAGCACCTGTCCCACCCGCATTCGTAACCGCAATACTGGTACTGCCGGATGCAACGCCTGTATCGATCACCAGTTTATCAGAAGGTGAATTATCGGAACCGAGAACGGTATCGACAAACAGTAGACCGTTCTGCCCAATATAGTTACCCTTGATCGTAAATGTGTCGACAGTGCTCGTTCCACCGTTGGTGAGATCAATTCGCCCTGCATTGAAAACACTTGCCAGCTGACCCGAAGTGAATGGATTCACGCTACCTTTTGCTGCGCCGCCGTAAACCGTGCTCGTCGCATCAATGTTAAGCCAACCCGTTCCTGTTCCGGCGTCGCCCAACGTAAGAGCGTTATCGAAAACAAGACGCGTATCATCGGTAAGATTGATAGTTTCCCAGCTATCGAAACGGGCAACTTTTCCCGTCTTTACGTTATTGAACGTGAGAACATCGGCCCCACTACCACCGGTAAGCTGCGTGGTCGCACCTATATTGGCATCCGTAAGATTGGCGAGAATAGCCGTATCGTTATCCGGACCGAGGTCGATCTTCCCATAGATTATGCCACCGCCATTCCATGAGAATTGATCATTGCCAATGCCGAGCAAGACATCACCAGCAACCGTGCCACCCGTCATTGTTACACTATCGGTTCCGCTGCTGATGCTTATATTGCCGCCAATCATGCCTCCCGAAACGATAATTGTATCGTTTCCAAGCCCTGCGATCAAATTGCGGTCAATCGTTCCACCGGACATGTTGAAATAGTTATTGTCGAGCTTGAGATTTACACGCCCAATCCGGCCATCCGTCATGACAGCGTAATCGCCGTCGTCAAAAGCATCGACGATACGCCCACCCGACATGAAAAAGCGGTCGTAACCGTTACCCTGATTAAGCGACCCAATCTCGCCACCAGTTATTTGGAACTCATCGATATCATTTCCCTGACGAACGTTGCCTGTAACGCTTCCGCCCGTAATGAGAAAGCTATTGAGACCATCGCCCTGATTGACATTTCCTACGATCGAACCGGAATGAACTTCGACGCGATCTATACCGGAGCCGAACACAACATCGCCATTCAGGGTTCCTGTTCCTCCGGTTGGCAAAAGCAACGTATTATTACCATTGATATCTGTAAGACCGCCGGTTGATGCGCCGCTGTCGCAGATGAATGTGTCATCGCCGAGTGTCGGCGAGAACGAACATGCTGCGTTGGCAGGGGCGTCGTGTAGCAAAACCGTCCCCAAGGTTATCAGCGCTGTACTGGACATGAAACGGATGGCGCGCGAGCCAATATCGAGACAATGCATTGAAACCCCTCAGCTCTTTGCAATGCGGTACTTGCAACAATAGAAGGGCATTTCCTTTCATTAAGCAACGCAAAATATCACGCGAAAAGTGAAACTACTTCCAGGAAACAGAGATAATCTATCAGAACAAAGAACCGCATCGATTGATCCAATATGCGACACATTCTTGTCGAGTAAACAGCCGCTAAGTATACTTAAAACCGTAAACTATTAATTTTATTAGAAAATTCGTCACAACCCCCCTGAATAAGGGAATAAAAACGTATTGAAAGACAACACTCTTAGATTGAAAAGAATAAATCTTTCAATCTAAAGTTGCCATCCATTGAAAGGCTTACAAATTGAGATAACCATTAACTTTATCTGGAACTAGCAAACTCAACCCGGGTCCTGATTGCACATATGATCCGGCATAGAGAAACGAATTGATTGAATCCGAAAATCGATAAAGAATCGCTGCTTGATAAGCGCGACATCCTTGCAGACAACAGAACTCCAGCTGCCTTCAGCTAAGCAACGGAAACTGAAGGTGTTCTCTCCTTTCAGAAATCGTCCCTGTGACGGATCGATTGTACATAAGCATAGGCAGTACCCAAAAGCACTGGCACGATTACCAAAGCAGTCCAGAATAGAATATTGCTCATCTCTGCCCTCCCTCCCATGGTGCGTAGCGATGTGCATTCTGCAGCTTCTATTCTAACACGCAAAAGACCTTTTTGTTCCGGATTCTTAATATCTTTCTCCAGATCTTCCTCCGGAAAGGCTGGCAACTCCGGTAGAAGGAAATGACGTGCTGGCGTCCTGAGGTAGCAGATACGTTCTGTGAGGCCTGTATCCCACAAATCGTACTTTTCTCTAAAATTATCCTAATAGTTGTAGATATCCCCTATTCACCTTGACAGTTTGTCGCGGTGAGGCTTCACATGAGCCTGATTCTTTTCGCCTTTTCTAATAGAATTGGAAATGGCACAGGTCGATGTGAGGGGATGCAAATGCGTATTGGTTTCAACCGGTTTTTATGGGCTTTTGCGGTCGCAGCCTGCCTGTCGGCCGCTCCACACACGACGCAAGCTGCCGAAACCCGGCGGATAGAGATTACCAAGGATAGCGATTATTTCGGCTTCGACTTGCGTACGGAGAAGAATGTTTCGCTCGACCAGTGCAAAAGCATTTGCCTGGGTGACAACGCCTGCCTCGCCTTCACCTATAATCCGAAGGTGAAATGGTGCTTCTTGAAATCAGATTTCAACAAGCTCAATCAATCCGTTGGCTCTATTGCGGGCAAGGTCGTAACGCGATCCGCAGCTGCGCGCGAAGTTGAAGATCTTGGCGCCGCACCTGCCATCTCGTTCTTTGCCACCAATCTGGTTGATGAAGCCCGTCGTCTCAAGCGCGAAATCGGCGGCCTTGAAAGCTCCGACAGCCTGCGCGATCTGCGCAATGAAGCAGGCGCTGCTGGGATGAATGGCGATCCGCGCACGGCAATGGAAAAATTCCGCCTGGCTGCCAGCATGTCGCCGGACGAAAGCGAAATCTGGGCCGGATATGCACTGTCAGCGCTTGCGACCGAGCCGTCCAATGGTCAGGAACGTTCCAAGTTCCAGCGCGATGCGACGTCGGCCTCGTGGTTTGCCTACCAGACCTCACGCACCAAGGATGAGCGCGCGCAAGCGCTTGCCGTCATGGCGCAGGCACTCGAAAAGCGCGATGCATCGCGCCCGGCCTTGCAGGCCTATGAAGCGAGCCTTGATCTCGTCAATTCCGCATCCGTTCGTGACGCCTATGAAGATCTGAAGGCCCGCAAAGGCTTCCGCATCGTCAATAATACGGTCGATAATGATAATGCGGCGCCGCGCATCTGTGTGCAGTTCTCGGAAGAACTGGTGAAAAGCGGTGTCGATTATTCGAGCTTCGTTACACTCGATAACGGCGCGCCAAAAGCCGTTGACGCCAAGGACCGCCAGATTTGCGTCGAGGGTCTGGAACATGGCCGCAATTATACAGTGACGTTCCGTCAGGGTCTGCCATCGGCTGTTGGCGAAGTGCTGCCAGCTCCGGTCAATCTTTCGATCTATGTGCAGGACCGCGCGCCATCGGTGCGCTTTACCGGCGACAGCTTCGTGCTGCCTGCGAAAGCCCGTCGCGGCATTCCGCTGGTCAGTGTCAATTTGAGTACAGCCAAGGTCAAGCTCTACCGCGTCGGCGACCGTTCGCTGGCACAGCTTCTCTCCGGCTATCAGTTCCTGCGCCAGTTGGACAGCTACGACATCAGCACGGTTTCCGATCAGATGGGTGCGCCTGTCTGGGAAGGTGAGATCGAGGTTGCAGGCAATGAGCTGAACAAGGAAGCAACGACCAGTTTCCCGGTTGATGAAGCACTGCCGGAACGCAAGCCCGGCGTCTATGTGCTAACCGCTGAACCGCTGGTTCAGAAGTCCGATGATGAATATGGCACCAAGGCAACACAGTGGTTTGTCGTTTCCGACATCGGCCTTTCGACCTATACCGGACAGGACGGCATCAATGTGTTTGCCCGTTCGCTGGAAAGCGCAGAGCCGCTTAAAGGCGTGAAGCTGACGCTGCTTGCACGCAACAATGAAGTGCTGGGCGAAGCGACCACCGACAGCGATGGCCGGGCGACGTTTACGCCGGGACTGACACGCGGTACAGACGGCATGGTGCCAGCGGTGCTGATGGCAAGTCAGCATGATGAGGATTTCACATTCCTCGATATGGCGCGCGCCGGTTTCGATCTTTCCGATCGTGGTGTGACGGGCCGTGCCGTGCCGAAAGCGCTTGATCTTTATGCATGGACAGAGCGCGGTATCTACCGCGCGGGCGAAGTTGTGCATGTAGGCGCGCTTGCGCGTGACGACACCGCAACCGCAATCGATGATCTGCCGCTCACCTTCATCTTCACACGTCCCGATGGCGTGGAAGATCGCCGTCTTGTTTCCGACAGCAAACTGGCCGGTGGTCATGCCATCGACCTGACCTTGCCGTCGAACGCCATGCGCGGCACCTGGAATGTTTCGGTCTATACCGATCCCAAGCAGCCAGCGATTGCCACGCAGATGTTCCTGGTTGAAGATTTCGTGCCGGACCGGATCGAGTTCGATCTGACGTCTGACAAGCCGGAAATCGCTGTTGGCGAAACCGCCAATATCACCGTGGACGGTCGTTTCCTCTATGGTGCGCCTGCCGCCGGCCTTGCGCTTGAAGGCGAAGTCACGCTTTCGACCAAACGTCAGTGGGGCCGCTTCAAGGGCTATTATTTCGGCCTCGCCGATGAAGAACAGGGCGAAGCCACGCGCCTGCCGCTCGATGGCCTGTCAAAAGTCGATGACAACGGCAAGGCGACCTTCCCGGTTACAGTCGATGAAATGCCGTCAACGACGCGTCTCGTAAATGCAGCCGTGACCGTTCGTATGCGCGAAACCGGTGGTCGTGCGGTTGAGCGTAAGATCGATGTGGCCATTCAGCCGGAAACCGATCTCATCGGCATTCGCCCGGATTTCGCTGGCGATGAAGTCCCGCAGGGTGGAACCGCAAAGTTCAGCCTGATCGCCTCTGACAGCAAGGGTGATCGCAAGGCGCTTGATGGCGCACAATGGTCGCTGGTCAAGATCGAGCGTAATTATCAGTGGTATCGCAGCGGCAACAGCTGGAACTACGAACCAGTGACTTTCACCAAGGCGATTGCCAACGGCAAGATTGACCTTACAACCGATAGCGAGGCTGAAATCAGTCTGCCGGTCGATTGGGGCCGTTACCGTCTGGAAATCGAAACAGCTGATGCTTCGGGCCCGGCCACAAGCTATGAATTCGATGCAGGCTGGTTTGTCAGCTCAACCTCGACCGAAACGCCGGACGGGCTCGAAATCGCGCTCGACAAGGAACATTATGCGGCGGGTGACACGGCAGAACTGAAAATCTCCCCGCGTTTTGCCGGTGAGTTGCTCATCACCATTGGTGCGGAAAAGCTGCTCAAGACAATCACCGCGAGCGTGCCGGAAGGTGGCACGACCATCGATATTCCGGTGGGTGAGGATTGGGGTGCGGGCGCCTATGTTACGGCAACGCTGTTCCGTCCGGGTGAGGCTATTGAAAGCCGTATGCCTGCGCGCGCGATTGGCCTTAAATGGCTGAAGGTCGATCCTGCCGACAAGCAGCTTGCAGTCAAGCTGACCCCGCCTGAAAAGATCACGCCACGCTCCACACTGTCCATCCCTGTTTCGGTTGAAAATGCGGGTGGCGAACAGGCCTATGTCATGGTCGCGGCAGTCGATGTCGGCATTCTTAATCTCACACGCTATCAGCCGCCGAACCCTGAAAACTGGTTCTTCGGCCAGCGTCAGCTGGGCCTTGAAATGCGCGATATGTATGGTCGCCTGATCGATGGTTCGCTCGGCGTCACCGGCAAGCTGCGCACAGGTGGCGATGGTGGCAATATGGCAGCGGAAGGCAGCCCGCCCACCGAAAAGCTGGTTGCGCTGTTCTCCGGCCCTGTTGAACTCGACAGCGACGGCAAGGCAACGATCACTTTCGACATACCGCAGTTCAACGGCACCGCGCGCGTCATGGCGGTGGCATGGACCAAGAAGGCTGTTGGCCATGCGGTGACCGATGTTATCATCCGCGATCCTGTGGTCATCACCGCTGGTCTGCCACGCTTCATGGCCCCTGGCGATCAGGCCAATATCCGCTTCGATATTGCCAATACGGATGCACCGGACGGCGATTATCGTGTGAGCCTTGAGACCACCGATAATCTCGGCGTCGAGGTTGGCTCCTACCCTGAAAGCATTGCGCTTAAAGGTGGCATACGGCAGTCGATCACCGTTCCACTCAATGCTGTGGCCACGGGTGCGGGTGGTGTGACGATCCGGCTTTCCAACGATGCAGGCCTCAATGTTGAACAGGCTTTGGCATTGCCGGTGCGTCCGGTCGATCTGCCGGTCACGAGCCGCCATGTCGTCAATCTCACGGCCAATGGCGGAAGTGTGCGAGTCGATGGCGGACTTCTGTCTGAAAGCCTGCTTGATGGTGCTTTTGTCAGCGTTGGTGTAACGCGAAGTGCCGCATTTGATGTGCCAGCATTGTTGATGGCGCTCGACCGCTATCCTTATGGCTGCACAGAGCAGACCACCAGCCGCGCACTACCGCTGCTTTATTTGAGCGAAATGGCTGCAGGTACGGAAGCGGCAGCGGGTCTGGAAAGTCAGGAAGAACTTAAGAAGCGCGTACAGGATTCCATCTTCCGCGTGCTCAACAACCAGTCTTCAAGCGGTTCGTTTGGCCTCTGGTCGCCGGGATCGGGTGATCTCTGGATGGACGCCTATGTGACCGACTTCCTGACGCGTGCCCGCGAAAAGGGCTTTGACGTGCCGCAGCAGGCGATGCTGTCTGCACTTTCTAATCTGCAAAATGCGCTCGGCTATACCACCGACGTCAAGGAACGTGGCAACGACATTGCCTATGCGCTCTATGTTCTGGCACGCAACAAGAAGGCTTCAGTTGGCGATCTGCGTTACTTTGCCGATACCCAGCTTGAAAACTTTGCAAGCCCGATGGCCGTTGCCCAGCTTGGTGCAGCATTAGCGCTTTATGGTGATCAGCCGCGTTCGGAACGCGTGTTCAATGCGTCGCTCCAGCTCGCAACCAGCCAGTCCAGCTATGACTATAATCGCTCCGATTATGGTTCGCCGCTGCGTGATGGCGCGGCAATGCTGGCTCTTGCTTCGGAGACCAAGCCTGCGCCGAAAGTGCTGCCATCGCTGATTACGCTGGTCGAGTTCCAGCGCGAAAAGGCACGTTATCTCAGCACGCAGGATCAGGCATGGATGCTGCTTGCAGCACGCGGGCTTCAGGATGACAATGGCGCAATCAGCCTCGACATCAATGGCACAGCGCATGAGGGCGCGTTCTCCGAGCGTCTCAATGGTGCAGCCCTTGAAACGCAGCCGCTGGTCGTCACCAACAAGGGGCAGGGTTCGGTTGATGCGGTCGTCACGGCTGTTGCAGCACCCGCTCAGTCGCTGCCTGCGGGTGGAGAAGGTTTCAACATCGAGCGCACTTATTATACGCTTGATGGGGGAGCTGCCAATGTCACCGGGGTCAATCAGAATGAGCGCTATGTTGTTGTTCTGAAAATCGACGATCTGCAGGAATGGCAGTCGCGTCTGCTTGTGACCGATCTGCTGCCAGCTGGTTTCGAGATCGACAATCCGGGCCTTGTTTCCAGTGCCGATCTTGGCAATTTCCCATGGCTTGAAAGCACACAGGCAGCGCATCTCGAATTCCGCAATGATCGTTTTGTGGCCGCTTTCGACCGCTCTGCAGGCGAGAAGAAGCCGATTACGCTGGCTTATGTGGTGCGTGCGGTGACGCCGGGTCTTTACACCCATCCGGCAGCAACGGTTGAGGATATGTATCGTCCGCAATTTGCAGCGCGCACGGCGACAAGCATGATGGAGGTGGCTGCACCGTAAGCCATGATCCCGAAAAGTGGGAACCGGTTTTCGGACAAGATCATGGCCAAACAAATGAAAAGGCGTTGGAAAATAGCGATTGGCGGTGCCGCGTTCTGTGGCATCGCCGCACTCGGAACCGTGGTCGGGCTTAACTGGCTCGACCGCGCCTATCCTCCGCCTTTGCCGGAACGGCTGACCATTTCCACCGAAGTTATGGATCGCGACGGCGCTTTGCTGCGCGCCTATGCAACACCGGACGGCTATTGGCGCTTGAATACGCGGATCGAGGATGTCGATCCGAAATTCGTGAAAATGCTGATCGCCTATGAGGACAAGCGTTTTTACGATCATGGCGGCATTGATTTCACAGCGCTTCTTCGGGCCGCTTATCAGCTTGCAGGGAGCGGGCGTATTGTTTCCGGCGGCTCCACACTTTCCATGCAGCTTGCCCGGCTGATCGAGCCGCGCGAAAGCCGCAGCTTCGGCTCCAAGTTCCGGCAGCTGGCGCGTGCAGTTCAAATTGAGCGACGGCTGAGCAAGTCTGAAATTCTCGAACGTTATCTGACACTCGCGCCCTATGGTGGCAATCTGGAAGGCGTACGGTCGGCATCGTTAGCCTATTTTGGCAAGGAGCCGCTGCGCCTCACCATATCGGAAGCAGCACTTCTTGTGGCCCTGCCGCAATTGCCGGAGCGCCGCCGCCCGGATCGCGAGATGGAGAACGCGGTTGCCGCGCGAGATCGCGTTCTAAAACGCATGGTTTCGTCTGATGTTTTTACGAGCGAAGAAGCCGAGCGTGCATCGCGTGAGCGCATATCCGCGACGCGTCATCCCTTGCCTTCATTGGCCGCTCACTTTGCCGATCTCGCTTTGAAACAGGCACCGACCGAGGCCCGGCATCAGCTGACGCTTAAGAAGTCGGTGCAGGCTGGGCTTGAAGTTGTGGCACGCGAAGCTGCTGCGAAGCTTGGGCCAAAAGTATCGGTCGCCATGGTGCTGGCCGACAGTCGCAACGGCAATATCTTAGGCGAAGTCGGCTCCGCTGATTATTTCGACGGCAAGCGGCAGGGCTGGATCGATATGACCCGCGCCGTGCGCTCGCCGGGTTCCACGTTAAAACCTTTCATCTATGGGCTGGCCTTCGAGCAGGGACTGATTGCGCAGGAAACCATCATCGAGGACCGCCCGCAGGATTTTGCAGGCTATCGTCCGCGCAATTTCGATATGAGCTATCAGGGCGATGTCAGCATCCGTCAGGCGCTGCAAATGTCGCTGAATGTGCCGACCATCAGCCTGCTCGATGCAATTGGTCCTGCACGGCTCACCACGCGTATTCGACAGGCGGCGGTTAATCTGCAATTGCCGAAAGGTGAAGCGCCGGGACTGGCTATCGGCCTTGGTGGCGCGGGCATCAGCCTGCGCGATCTGGTGCAACTCTATACTGGCCTTGCCAATGGCGGGCGAGGGGCAGCCCTTCATGACGGCACCGAAGGTTCAGAACCTGTTCAGCCATCGGCTCCTATTCTGAGCGAGCAGGCATCATGGCAGATTGGCGATATTCTGGCTGGTGTCGTGCCGCCGCAAGGCGCGAAACGCCTCGGCCTCGCTTACAAGACCGGCACGTCCTATGGCTATCGTGATGCTTGGTCGGTCGGTTATGACGGGCGTTATGTGCTGGGTGTCTGGGTCGGGCGAGCCGATGGCGGCTCGGTGCCGGGCCTTGCCGGTTATGTTTCGGCAGCGCCCATTCTGTTTGAAGCCTTTGTGCGTTCCGGTGTTACATCCGTGCCGCTGCCGCGTGCGCCTGCTGGCGCATTTCGGACAGCACGCGCCGATCTACCTGTAACGCAGATACGCTTTTCGTCTGCAAGCGATCCTCTGCCGGTTCTCAAAGCCACGATTGTGCCTGCACCGCGCATCGTATTTCCGCCGGATGGCGCGCATGTCGAATTGAAAGCCCTGACCGATAATGCCTCGCCGCTGGTGCTGAAATTACAGGGCGGACGCGCACCGTTTCGCTGGCTTGCCAATGGGAAGCCCATCGCAGAGATTGAGCGGCGACGGACGGCAAACTGGCAACCGGATGGAACCGGCTACTCGACATTGACGGTGGTTGACGCTGCTGGACGCGCCGCCAGCGTCAATGTTTTTATAGAATAGCGGCCTTATTGGACGGCTTCCGATAGAACAGTGTTTACAGCGGCCTTCTTCTCCAGCGACATGATTTTCAAATTGCCGGAAAACAGGATGCCGGTTATCGGAAGCACCGGTTCCGCAGGAAGTTCCTCATGGTTGGCACTGTCTTTGGGAACATGCAGCTTGTGTTCCAAACCCTCTTCGGCACTGGATAGTGTAAGCGCCACATTCCCGCGTGCGTCCAGCAATTTCATGCCATACAGAAACTCGAAACTCAGCATCGAAACGAGGAATTTGTAGGTTCCATCTCGTACGCCGCCTTTCATCATTGCTGCGCGATGCACCTCCCCGCTCATCGTCACATCGAGCGGCGGAATGCGCGGATCGCAGACATAGCCAAGCGCCAGCAGCTGCCCGTTATCAACCTCAAAACGCATTCTGTCTGAACCAAGATCGAGCGCCGAGATCGAGAAGCGGCGATTGCTGTACTGGACCGGAACGCGACCCAGCCGCTTGCATAACTGCTCACCACTCAGGGCACGTGCATTGGCGAAGTGGTCTGGATCTATGGCGAATGGCAGTGCTTTAGGACGATGCGGAACAGACAAAACCGGTTCGAGAACATCGGCAATCAAATTCGCAACGATGGTTGTCGAGACAGGGCGCGCATAATGGCCCTGATCAAGATAGAAAGCCGGATTGCTTACCACATCGCGACCATATTGCTGCATCAGCATTCGCGAGATATCGGCTGAGATTGTTCCGTACCATTGCGAGATGTAATTGATGCCTGCATCAATCGAGGGAACAGAATTCAGAAACGAGCCATTGCGCGCACCAAATACGAGCGTTGCGATCCGCAAATTCGGATTGCGCTCGAGCGCGTAACGAATGATCCCTTCGTAAAACCTTGCCCAATGGCGAAACGGTCGCCGTTCATCACCATAAACGAAGGCGTCATTGATCGCATATTCGATCAGCAGCAGCTCGCACTCTTCGAGCTGTTCAAACTGCTTGAGCTGATAAAGGCCAAGCGCGCTGGTCGTTCCTCCCACTGCAAGATCAGCAACGACATCTAGCTCCAACCCGCGTTTAGCCATCGTCGACAGAAGCGTCGGCAAATAGCCGGGCAGCATGACGGTGTTGGAACCGCCAATAATTACAGTCTTGAATTTCATTTTGTCACCGTTGCAGCTTTACCGGCTGGCGTCAGCGAACCGCATCGCCAAACACCGTAAGGGCTTGCATCCCAATCAAAATAATAAGCGGCTGCGATCTGGCCACTATCCATCATCTGGCGGAAACGGTCACGCGCCTTCTGGACCAGCTGTTCGCGATTATTATCATTCGCCGGGCAGGCTTTTGACGTATTGGCAAAGCCCCATTCCGTGATCCAGCAAGGTTTTCCATCCGCACCACCGCAAAAAGAAAGCGCATTGCTAATATGCTTTGCGCGAGCGGCCCGTGTGCCGCTGCTGCCCGGATAAATGTGAATGCCATAACCGTCAGCCGCATCACTGAGACCGTACTTCTTGAGAAGATCGGTAAAGGCAGCGGGATCGACACTGTCTATTCCGCGCCGGTCGGCATCAACGAAGGGGATATCGGACAAGCCCGCAGATATAATTTCTGCCTTGGCACTATATCTGGTTTTCGCCAGTTCCGCCCGGACAATACGCAAAAGTCCGACATATTTTTCCGCACCCTTTTCGACCAGAGGAAGCTCCTCCATCTCACTTAAGGAGCGTGCGGTTTTCATCTTTTCCTTGGGCAGAATGGCAAGATCGCCATTATAAGCTCCCCAGTTGATCTCGTTTCCGGGTTC
Organism: Brucella tritici; assembly: GCF_902825325.1. Taxonomy (GTDB): domain Bacteria; phylum Pseudomonadota; class Alphaproteobacteria; order Rhizobiales; family Rhizobiaceae; genus Brucella. The sequence continues at coordinate 311,716 of NZ_CADEAR010000001.1, forward strand.
AACTGCAACCAGAGGCACTCCCAGCGCATCGATCTTCTGCAAGGCATCTGCGATCATCGGCTGAAAGCGATCCGGCGATATGTCGGAAAGCCGATACATATCCCAGATGCGCCCGCGCCCGGAACGGGGCTTCGTTCCGTCAGGATAGAAATCCGCGTTGTTGAGCGAAATTTCGAGCAGGATGGCCAGGCCTTTTTCATGTGCGAGGCGGACGGCATCGATACTTTGATCAAGTGGCCGTGTGAGTGACAGTCGAACCGCCACCACACCGCTCTCAACCATCTGATCGAAAATCAATTCACGCTCTGCAGGCTTGAGCCAGGCCATATTGACCCGGTTGACGCCAAAGCGCGTGTCAGCAAGGACACCACTGGGGGCAACGGCAAGCAAGGCAGCGCCAAGCAAGGCTGCCATTGCCCGTTTCATGCTCCCGACGGTCCGTTTCATCGAATGCCGATATCCTTCAGCGCGCCGTTGAAGTTGGCTTCACATTCCGAATAGCGATTGATGGCCGCGGGCACATCGATCTTCGAAAGAAAGTCGCGCAGGTAAGCCTTTTTCTGCGGCTCGCGATTCCAGACACTGGCCTCGATATGCGGAAAACCGACAAAGCCCAACATCTCGCGCATACGATCATCCACTGCGATCATCAGCCCCGGAATACCCGATTGCATACCGATGATTGTGCCATGGAAACGGCGGCTCAAACCGAAATCCTGACCGGAAATCCAGCTACGCCATTTATGCGTGTCGAAAAACACCAGCAACTCGTTCTTGCGCTGCCATTTTTCCATATGCTTGTAATCGACGGGTGCGGTGATGCGGCTTGCAGCCTGATCATAGGCTTCCGAGTGGTCTTCACCCGCCATGTTCATGTTGTAGACGATCACCTCGTCCTGAATGACATAGCTTGCAACACTGTCCTTTTCGAGCAGTGCATGCGCATCAACAATCGTATCCGCCACGCTGCCAAGATAACCGCCAAAAGAGATCTTTTGGGCATCCGCAAGGCTCGGATCAGCCAGGCGGGTCAGCGAGCGCTTCATCTGGTCCGGCGCATAGTAGAGCGATGGACAACCTGTCGGACGGACATATTTCATGCCCGCATCTTTCAGAAACTCTTCGGTGAAATGCCCGCGCGTGAGGAAAAAACTCTCCTTGCGGCGCAGAATTTCGAGGAAACGGCGAGTACCTTCCGGCAACTCTGCTTTCAGATTTTCCTTCTTCTGAATACCGATGCCCATGACCACAATCGGCATGTTCAGCTTTTCAAAGACAAAGGATTCAGTCGTTGCCGCATAGCCAGGACGCAGAAGGTTGGCTGAGGCGAACAGGCAGAGATCGAAGCTTTCGTTGAGCTTCGCATAGGTATCCGGCGAATTGAGGCTGTTGGCCAGATGCCAGAAAGGCACATAGGTCACATCATGGCCGCGCACGGCGTTCGCAGCGCCCTCGCCGATGAGATAATTGCCGGTATTGGCAATCTTCTTTACCTGATCGATCACATCCTTTTTGGTACGAATGGGTTCGAAATACGGGCGATGCTTGACGCTCGCCCCGGAAACACTTTCGACGGTCCGCATCAAATATGACGGAATGCCGGTGATCATTATGCGCATGGTGATCCATCTTCGCTGGAGTTGTGAAACGGATTGGACTGGGAGTTATCCGATGCCGATTTCTGAAAGCACGCTTCGGAAGTTGCGTTCGCGCGCCGAATATTTTTCCACTACATCGGGGATATTCATTGCAGCGATATGATCGCTCACGAAGGCACGCCGGTCATTAGCTGCATTGAGATCACGAGCGTCGATCTTTGGCAGACCGGAGAAATTGAGCATTTCGCGCATACGATCATCCACAGCGACCATCAGGCTCGGCACACCAGCCTGCATGGAAATGACATTGCCGTGGAAGCGGCGACCGAAGGAGAAATCCATGGTCGAGCACCAGGCGCGCCATTGATTGGTGTCCAGGAAGGCGTGAACGCTGATCTTCTTCTTGAGATCACCCGATCCCTTGTAGGTCAACGGGCCAACCAGTTCGCCGGTGGTTGAATCGTAGGCGCGTCCATTGGCGTCCGGCTCAAGCTGCATGTCGAAATGCAGAAGTTCATCCTGAACCACATAGGCCGAGCGCCCATCGTCGGAACCGAGCGCGTTCATGTCGCCAATGGTTTCTAGTTCCGCCCCCATATAGCCGGTGAAGACAGTACGCCCCTCACCTACCTTCACCTGCGGCAGACGGCTGATCGCCTTGCGCATATTGTCTGGCCGGAAATAAAGCGACGGACAACCGACCGGGCGAACATAAGAAAAGCCCTGATCGCGCAGATAACCGGCGGCATTCTCGCCGCGCGTGAGGAAATAATGTTCGCGGCCCTTCAGCACTTCAAGCAATTTCTTCGTACCCGCTGGCAGGCCGTCTTCACCTTCAATGTCCGGACGATTTTGAATGCCGATACCGAGCATGACCACCGGCATGTCGAGTTTGGAAAGAACGAGTGCTTCGGCATCAGCTGAGAGGCCCTTACGCAGAAGATTTGCGCAAGTGAAGACGCAGATATCGAATTCCTTGTTGACCTCTTCGAGACCAGTTCCATTGTTCACGCAATTGTAGAGATGCCAGAACGGAATGTGCTTGGCAGTCGGCAGCAGCGCGGTCATCGCGCCTTCGCCGATCAGATAATTTCCCGTATTGCTGATGTTCTTCAGCTCCTGGATGAAATTATCCCTGGATTCTGAATCACGCTGTTTTTCCGAGTAATGAACCTGCGCTTTGTCCGCACGCTGGATAAGACGCGTCAGGTGGCTCGGAATACCTGTGACGAGGATTCTTGGATTGGTTGGGCGGCTCATAGGTCGACCTTTCTGGTATAATCAGGCAACTGCACGGCCGGGAAGAGCGGTGATCGTGCTGGCAGCGTCTGTAACATCCGGTTGGGAAGACCGGGATTTCGGATAAACGGGGCGTATTTCATTCGCCCAATCGGTAAATTCGGAGAAAGCCGAACTCCAAGTACGGTGAGCAGCGGAGGAGAGCGCCCCTTCGGCGGTTCGCATCAAGGCTTCGCGATCCTGTGCAAGGATGGTCAGGATTCGCGTCATGTCGGAGACGATCTGCGCATCGTTGCCATTGCGGATGAGAATGCCGTCGCGACCATGATTGATGAGCTCATCGACGGCACCAACGGCCGTGGCGACCGGCACGCAGCCAAGTTGCTGCGCTTCCGCGATCATCAATGGCGCGCCTTCCCAGCGCGACGGCATTAGAAGAACATCGGCCCATGCGAGATGGTTCGCGATGTCCTTGCCATCGAAGACCGGCGACGAGACTTTAACGCCCACCTCCTTCAGGCGTGTCATCCAAGATGCGCTTGGATCATCAGAGAGGATTTCGCCGCCAATTGCCTGCGCTTCGAAAGGAATGCCCTGCTCTTTCAGCTTTACGATGGCGTCGTGCAACCGGTCGATTCCCTTCTGACGGTCGAGTCGGCCCATATAGAGGATACGCATCGGCTCGCCCTTGCGGCCCTGCTTGCGCGCTGCAGTGACCTGCGTACGCAGTTTTGTATCGATTGAAAAACTGGCTCCGTTTGGCACGGAGAACACTTTTTCATAGGGCACGCCAAAGCTGTGCAGATAGATTTTCAGCTGATCAGAGCAGGTCAGAAACGCATCATAGGCGTGCTCAAAAGCAATCGCCGCATAGGGTTGACCAGCCTGACGGCGGAAGACGGTTTCGTCCACCACATGCAGGTAGCAGGCGGTGCGTGTACCCTCCGAACGGAGCTTCCCCATGAGAGGATGCGCCGCCATGACGTGATTGTTTACGACAAGATCGAAGCCTGAAAGCTGGCCGCGCAGGATACCCCAGTCAAGCGGGTGATCGTCGGTGATGAAGTCCTGACCGAGAAACCGATTTGTGTCTCCCCAGGCCGGAATGCCGTCCTTCCAGAAATGCAGATAATCGAAGGACTGGTCGAACTCGTCGAGCACATCCATGCGCTCATTTCCGAGCACGAAAAGATGAGTTTCAAACCCCTGGTTCTTCAATTCGCGCCCGGCGGCATAGGCGACTTTTTCGGCACCGCCGAACGACGCATTCGGCACCAGAACGGCGGCCGTCTTCTTCCTTGCCGCATTATGCGCAAGCGGCAAAACGGGGCCGCCGCCAAGTTCGTTACGCAGCACCTGATACATTTCAGAAAGTGCAGGCAGGCGGCGCGGACGCCATGTCCAGCGCATGGCCGCACTTTGCTTGAGCGGGCTCGTCGCAATCGATGTCACCAGATTGAGCATCGATTGCTCAGGCCGTGACAGAGCCCGGCGCTGACGCACGCGCGGAAACGGGAAGCGTACCTTCATCCGCGCCGATGTGGGCCACAATTGCTGCGTGCCCAACGATGCGAACCAATCCAGCGCATCGTTTTCGATGATATCCTTGATCAATTTCGTTGAGACGAAAATCAGGTCGGCGTGCGGCTGGCGCGTGCCGGACGGCATAATCTCGGTATCGATGCGCCGCTCGTCTTCGACATTAGTCAGTTCCACAAAGACGATATTGGCTTGGTCAGAAAGCTTCTCAAGCCGCGACAGGATATTCGGTAGCAGTCGTGAACGCGCCAGAAGCTTCAGAGTCTCGGTATTGGACGAAGCGAGAAATGGCGGAAAGTGAAAATTATCCGGTTCGGAGACACTGCCCCAAAATGCGCGGATAGCATCATCGAATTTAAGGTCTGAGGTGCCCAGGCTGAGGTCGGTGAAAAGGCTGACTGTCCCCTCACCTGCGCGGATCACGCCATAGCGCGGACATTCCTCATGCTCGAAGCCAACGAGCGTGGGACGTCGAAACAGCGCCTTGTGCCGCTTGCGCAAGAAGCTGATCGAACCGGAGCGGTCGCGATTGGCTTCCTTGAAACGGCTTTCCGCACGCAGACGGTATTCAAAACCGGTATCGTGACACGGTGCGCCGACGAATCCCGCTTCAATCGCCGAAAGCCAGAACTCCCAGTCTTCAAAGCCATTTTGACGATCATCATCAAAACGGACGCCACTGCGGAAAACATCCGCAGAAATCATTGATCCCGTATCGCAGATATTGTCGGTGATGCAGTGGATCAGCCGCGAATAGCTGTCGCCATAGTGAGCGCGCCAATTAACGGAAAAAGTGTCGATATTAGTGTAGACCCAACCCGCATTCGACGCCAGAAGCTTTCGATAAAGCGTGTCGATTGTCTGGGGTTGCACCCGGTTATCGGCGTCCACGAAATAGACGGCCTTCACTTCCGGCATCTCTTCGAGAATATAGTCGACTGCGCGGTTACGCGCCCCACCGGGACCGGCATTCTCGCCAAAGATGATGTGAATATTGGGGTGGGCTGCCGCATAGAGCGTCAGGCTGTCGAACACTTCGCGACGCGGATCACCATCGACCGACACCACAATCTGTGTGCGGAAAACCGTTTCCGATGCCAGCACGGTTTCCAGCGCTTCAAGCGCCAACGCCGCATGACCATAGAGCGGCATGGCGACAACGATCAAATCCTTGGACCTATCGTACATTCGCGGCCTCTTTGGCTATTTCCTGGATAGGGCGTGCCTCGATGTGCTTGACCAGCCGGAAGTTGAAGACTTTGAGCCAGGAAAAGTCGACAGAGTCTGCGGCTGCCTTGCTTAGAACAACGAGATCCATGGTGCGATCGATCGCTTCCTCAAGCATGAAATTGATATCGATCGGGCGATTGGGCGCAACTTCCGACCAGCCACTGAACAACACCTGCTGGCGGCGGCGATCAAGATTGGATATCGCGTCGATTTCCTCCTTCACATCCGATGCCAGATTGACCAGCAACAATCCCACGGCGCAGGGCTGGCCTTCCGGATGGTCGATCACGGCGCGAGCAGAAACTCGCACGGTGCCCGGTGCAACGACGCGACGGATTGCAGCTGCGGTGATTCCTTCCTCAAGAGGATGACAGCCGATGGCGTCTTCGTGTTCCAGAAACCGCACAGTCGGGAAATCGGGCGTAATCGGCGTAACGGAAACGTTGGCCACATTGCGCAACAACTCAACCGGTAGTCGATAATCATCAACCTTACGGCCATCGATCAGCGAAGTCGGTACGATAGCGTTCGGCAGTGAAGCCGGACGAACGCCCGGCAAGCCGGTGAAAATCCGCAGCGCGAGCGGGCGCATGTCGAGATCAGCGTGGGGAATACGCGCACGCGCCGCATAGCGTTCATTGGCGATCACGTTACCGAGCGACAGTTCAGGAGGCACCCCGCCCGTAGCAGAAATGCGCAGGCGCAACGTACGATGGCTACCGTCGCATGCCTTCGGAAGGGAAAAGAAATTCCACTCCGAATGCAGGGCGCCATAAGGCACCAGCCATTCGGCGATGCCTTCACCATTTTCAAGATAATCCAGCGTTACGATCAACTGACCGTTACGATTGGCAGGCAGATCACGGAAATGCAGGGCAAAGCCAGAAACGGCATAGCTTGATATCGGGAAAAGCTGCTCGATCTCCGATTCGCGCAGCAGGCGTGCGAAGCCTTCATCCTTTGGATCTACCAAAGGGGCATGGCTGAATATTTCCGTAGAAGAATCCCAGTTGCGTGCATGAAATGCATCCTCGATTGCCCGGTAATTCTCAAACATGGTCTCGCGCTCGCGGCGCAACATGGCCAGCTCGGTATGAACCTTGCTGACATGGCCGACTAGACGATCCAAACTGCTCTCAAGCAGTTGCGTAACCAGCAGAGGAACGGTTTCAGCCGTAGCATCGTCGATCCGCACAACGGGAAGTTCTGGAATGGTGCTCAAACGATAAACCTGCTGCAGAATCGTTTTCAGCTCGTTCTCGCCCTCTTGCGAAGCGGCAACCGCAATGAGCGGAAATGTGTTCGCCATTCGAAGACGTTTTCCATCTCCTTCGACAAAGGTGGTCAGCTCGCCCAGAGACGTCGCTTCCAGCGCTTCACGATCACGCATCGAAGCAATGGCATATCGGCGGGATTTCCGCGCCGAGATCGCAGGAAGTGGTGTGCTCAACATAATCATCCATTGTGTGATGGCCGACTTGGGAGTTTCGGCCTGCAGCTACAATCAGAAAATACAGATTATGTATTGTCAACATCCATATAACATCAACTATATGATAATATTGCGAATATTTGAAATGACTTTAATTCAAAATTTGAAACAATGTTCATATAGATTGCATATACAGCGTAAATACGCATAAATACGGTGATTTATATTTTATAATTGGTCTTTGCGTGCCTGATTATCGCCACATAGCAGCTAACGACCATTTAATACTGCATCGATCAAGGTTTTTTGCTGTTGTAAACAATTCGACAACCGGAAACGATTTTCTACGGTTCTCCGTGCGGCGGCTCGCATTTGAAGGCACGCATCTGGATCGCGAAGGACATTCATGATTACTTCCGCCAGCACATCTGTATCAAAAAAGGGCACCAACAGGCCATTTTGTCCCGAGCGAATTACTTCTCGTACCGGTGGTGTGTCAGAACCGATAATGAGCGCGCCGCAAGCCATCGCCTCAACAACCGACCAGGACAATACGAACGGGTAGGTCAGATAGATATGAGCGGTCGATATCTGGTAGAGTTTGCGCAATTGCGTGTGCGGAATTGTACCTGGAAATACGATACGATCAGGCGGCAAGTTCAGATTCTTGACGAGATGCTCGCGCCATGAGCCTCCACCAGGTGGCGGCGTTCCGTAGCTGACTCCATCGCCACCGACAAAAACGAAGATCGCATCATCATTCTGACGAATGACCTTGGCCGCAGCTTCCAGCGCTTGCGGAAATCCACGATACGGTTCGAGATCGCGGGCGACGAATGTAATCACGCGCGATTCTCCTGCTTTCAGGGTCCGTCCATCCGGCAACTGAATTGTTGCATGTCGATCCGGATAGAAGAGTTTTGTATCCACTCCTTCATGCACCACGGCAATGCGATTCTGTATAGATCGTGGGTAGAGGCTTTTCTGCCAGTGCGTTGGGCTAAACCCGCCATCGATACCCTCAAGGGTAACGAGTTGCGCCATATTGCGCAGGCGCAGGCGCTTGCGGGTCTCGATATCTGGTTTATCGCCGGGCGCGAAGCCCACATCCGCACCGTTGGCTCGATAGAAAAATTCGCAATACCCCAAAGCGGCCGCCGAGGGCAGCACGTCCTTGACGAACATCATGCTGCCCCAGCCAATATGGCCAACGACGATATCAGGCGCCTGTCCGTGATGAGCCATGGATTCCAGGGTTTCAGCCACACGGTACCCGATCCTCGTGTGATGATCGGGCACCTCAAGGTACCTGGCCATCGCACCGCCGGTGCGGGGACCAGATTCCACTCTGTGGCGAATGACGCGGACCGCTGGGAGGCGACGGTCCACTGTCTCGCAGATCAGGCTTACATCATGTCCACTGGTAGCCAGATTCTCGGCTAACGCAGCGAACTGGCCGAAACCACGCCTGTGCACAAATGTTATACGCATGTTACGAAACGTGCTCGGCTAGCGGCCGAAAATCGTCGAAACACATCAAATGCCAAACCGTGCGGCATTACCCCACACAAGTTCCAGCCTGTGCAGAGTCTGATAGGCAATCTCGAGATTTCTGAGATCGTCATCATCGCGCGTGAGGATATGATTGTAAGCCCGGCTTGCATTCCGCAAGCTGGCACACAGCCGTTCACCCTTATCCGTGAGACGGATACGAGCAGATCGTTTATCCCTCTGCGAGGCGACGCGATCAACATACCCACCATCGGTAAGCTGTTTAAGATAATAGGAAATGTTGGAACCGACATAATGTCCGCGATCCAGTAGTTCACCCACAGTGAGCTCGACATCGCCGATAGCCATCAGAACCAAGGTCTGGGCCGGACCGATATCTTCCACACCTAACTTTGTCAGCTCGGTTTTCAGCAAGCTTACAAAGCGGCGGTTCACTCGTTCTATCATCCGGGCCAGTTCGAAATGCGTGATAACGACTGTATGAACCGGATGTCTGCGTTCCTGTTTTTCGGCGGTAACTTCAGGAAAATCAACGGCAGTAAAGCCATCGACTGATGTTTCGACTTCCACTCCCTCGTGTAGAAGTTTTTGCATCTTTTGCTCTCCATTTTCAATTTTACTTCAAATTTTGAAGAAATTTTCAGTTATATTTTCTTTGCTCCTTTCGCATTTCCCCGCCGTAAGAACCTTTTTTCTGTCACATTCTCTGCAGTATTACTTTACTGATCTTGAGAACTGGACCACAGTTTTTAGGGATATCCGCCACCTGTGACCATTCCAAGGCAGATAGCGTATGAATGATACTCGCGAAATCAATTCGATTGGCAAGAGCCCCGCACACAAAAAGGGGCAAGACGATTCGGTGACTACGCCCAAAGGCCTGATTTTCAAGGCCCGCCGCGTTTTCCTGTCGGGACTACTGTATGCGGTGCTGCTGAGTGCCTGTATCAATTTGCTACAACTCACTGTACCCCTCTATATGTTGCAGGTTCATGATAGGGTGCTGAACAGCCGAAGCATGGACACGCTTACCATGCTGACCGTGCTCGCCATCGGAGCCATGCTGGTCTTCGGCGTGTTGGAATATATACGTTCGCTTTCCTTCCAGGCCATGGGCAGCGCGCTTGTCCGCCGTCTTAACCTCGCGGTTTTGACGGCAGCGGTACAGGCCTCTGTGAATCAGGGCATGCCCAAAGCGACGCAGACGCTTCGCGACCTCAATGAATTGCGCAGCTTCCTAACGTCGCCCGCCATCAATGCTCCGCTTGATGCGGCATGGTCGCCTATTTTTCTCGGCGTTCTATTCCTACTTCATCCGATGCTTGGAGTGATCGGCCTCGTCGCCGTGATCATTCTGGTCGCGTGTGGACTGCTGACCGACCTCCTAACCCGAAACCTGATTCAGGAGGCGAATCAAGCCAATATCGAAGCGGTGTCGAAGATCGGCAGCAGCTTGCGTCACGCCGAAGTCATCGAAGCCATGGGTATGCTCCCGGCACTCGCGCGGCGTTGGCGCACGATGCAGGTTCAGGCGCTCGAAGTGCTCGACCTTGGCGGAACGCGCGCCCGCGCCCTGTCCTCGATTGCCCGCACGGCGCGCTTCATCATCCAGATCGGATCGCTCGGCATAGGCACGCTGCTTGCCATGCAGCAGGAGATCACGCCCGGCGCGATGATAGCGACGAGTATCATCATCGGTCGTTTGCTGATGCCATTCGATCGAATCGTCGAAAACTGGCGCCAGTGGGTAAGTGCTATTGCGAGCTGGAAACGTGTCCAATCATTGCTTTCGGAAAATCTGGCCGTACGCCAGACCATGCCGACACCAAGACCCAACGGCGATCTCGTGATCGACAAGCTGATCTATGCCGCGCCAGGTGTCGATGTTCCTATCATCAAGGGTATTTCGTTCTCGATCTCGCCAGGCGAAGTGCTGGGTGTCGTTGGCCCATCGGCTGCAGGCAAATCGACACTTGCCCGATTGTTGATCGGCATCGTCAAACCAACGTCTGGCGGTGTTTTTCTCGACGGCAACAACGTTTACCTCTGGGAACGCGGGTCTTTCGGCGAGATTGCAGGCTACCTGCCTCAGTCTGTCTCGCTTCTCGACGGAACCATCAAGGACAACATCGCTCGCATGGGTGACAGCGACCCGCATCGTGTGCTGGAAGCCGCGCGCCTTGCCGATGTGCACGAGATGATCGGACGCATGCCGCTTGGTTATGATACACCGGTCGGCGACGGCCGCCTGACATTGTCCGGTGGCCAGCGCCAGAGAATCGGGCTCGCCCGCTGCCTCTACAACCGCCCACGCCTGATCGTTCTCGATGAACCAAACTCGAACCTCGACGCCGTTGGCGAGCGCGCCTTGATCCGCGCTGTCGAACACGCCCGTGATGACGGCGCCATTGTCATAATGATCGCACACCGGCCATCTATCATGCAGGTCGCCGACAAGCTGCTCGTGCTCGAAAACGGGCGCATCTCGCAGTTCGGCCCGCGTACCGATGTCGTCGCGTCCCTGACACCTGCCAATAACGGCCCGCAAATGGGAGCAGCAAACGCATGATGGGTAAATCGGTCATTCCTCGTCGTGTTTCCAGTCTGCTCGCGCCGCGTGCAGAATCATCGGATCACAAGACCCTCACTCGCTTCGGTAGTGTAAAACCTGAATGGGCGCTCGATCTTGAGCGAGAGGATTCAAGATCACCATTGCGCGGCCTCATCATTGCAGGTCTCGCCACAATCGGGGTCGCTTTTGGTGGTTTCTTCGCCTGGGCCTATTCCGCCAATCTGGGAAGTGCCGCAGTCGCCATGGGTACGGTGATCGTCGACTCCAAACGCAAGACGATCAGCCACCTTGAAGGTGGTATTCTTGATCGTCTGCTCGTACAGGAGGGCGATGTCGTCAAGGTCGGCCAACCCCTGCTCCGGCTTGATGACACCAAGGCCCGCTCGGATCTCCAGTCACTGGAAAGCAGACGTATCGGCCTGATCGCAAAGCTAGCGCGTCTGCGCGCTGAGCAATCTGGTGAAAAAGAAATCAGTTTTCCGGAAGGTTTTGCCGATGGCGGTGAGAATGCGCAGAACGCCATTCGCGCCGAAAACATCTTTTTCCAGAAGCGGCTTGCGCAGAAACTGAGCAAGATCGACATACAGCAGAAGACTATCGAGCAATACACAGAGCAAGCCAAGGCTTCCACATCCCAGATTGCTGCTACCGACCGGCAGATCGAACTCATCAGCGATCAACGCAAGGCAATTGCCAGTCTCGTTGAAAAAGGTTTTGCCCAGAAGTCAAAGCTCACGGAAATCGATACGCGTCTCAGCCAGCTCGCTGGCGACCGCGGCGAATATGCCGGTGACAAGGCAAAAGCCGAGCAAGCAAAGGCAGGGGCTGAATTCGCCCTGACAGGAATCGAAAGCGACCTTCAGTCCGAAATCGCCGGCGAGATCACATCGAGCCAGGTTGAGCTTTCGGATGTGCAGGAACGTATCGTGGCAGCCAAGGATGTTATGCGGCGCGTGGAAGTTCGCTCGCCGCAAGACGGTATCGTTGCAAACATCCGGCTACGCACGCCGGGCGGCGTCATAGCCCCCGGCGAAGCTATCATGGATATCGTTCCCGAGAACGAGCCTTTGGTCGTTGAAATGAAAATCAGCCCGCGCGATATCGACAGTATCTCGGTTGGTGCAGGCGCACAGATCCGGTTGACGGCTTATAATCAACGTTCGATGGCACCGCTCGACGGTAAACTGACCTATATCGCCGCCGATCAGTCGCTCGACGAAAAAACGGATACCGCATTCTTCGTCGCCCGAGCCGAGATTACTCCGGCTTCACTTGCTGCAAATCCGACTGCAAGGCTTTATCCTGGCATGCCTGCTGAGATAATCATCGTGCACAAGGAGCGTCGCGCTATCGATTACTTGGTTTCACCTATCACAGATAGCTTAAACCGGGCCTTCCGAGAAGATTAACAGCAAGAGTATTTCGAAGTAAAACTCGATCATAGGTTGAATTATCAACAGTTTGCAACGCCGCGCATAAAACGGTATGCGCGGCGTCATCTTATTGAAAGAAATTCATATTTTTGTCTTATGGGAAACATTGTTCAAATTTTGAAATAGATTATACAGAAATACAATATAAATATAAATTATAATGATGACAAATATATTTCATATTTTTGTTTACACAACTGAAATATAAATTAATCGTAATAATTTGTTACTTATAGTTGCCGCAATTATACCAATTACCAATGTTGCAATTCCAATTAATGCAGAGCAGACTACTAAGAGCATAATGGTCGGAGCATTCCGGCTTGTGGAAACCCCATACAGGAACACAAGGAGAAGCAGATGGCCACTTTAGAAGGCGGCGCCTACGACGACGTGTTGTTCGGCTCCCGCTTTGACGATTTCATCCGTGCCCATGGCGGTGATGATCTCGTATTCGGAGGTGATGGCAATGACACCATCTTCGGCGACAACGGGAACGACACCCTTTTCGGCGGAAATGGTGATGACCTACTTTTCGGCGGAAATGGCAATGACATTCTGTTCGGTGATGCAGGAAATGACGTCCTGAGCGGCGGCAATGGGAATGATGTGCTATTTGGCGGTGCTGGAGACGATGTTCTTCAGGGCGGCAATGGCGCAGACCTTCTCTTTGGCGGCGACGGAAACGATGTCCTGCAGGGTGGTAACGGCAACGACATCCTCGATGGCGGTGCCGGTGACGACATCCTTATCGGCGGAAATGGCAGCGATACATTCCTGTTCAATGGTGGCGGCGGAAACGACGTCATTCTCGACTTCAATCCCGGCGAAGATATTCTGCAGATTCAGAAGGGTATCAATGGTCTTGATGTCTCTTCCGCAGACGATCTTGCCGATCGTGTCACGCAGGTTGGTGGCAATGTCGTTGTCGATCTTGGCAATGGCGACACCGTTACCCTCGTGAACACCAATGCAGACGATGTACAGGCTCATCCCGACCAGTACTTCACTGTTCACTAATTGAACAATTGAGAGCGTGCCCGGCAATCCTCCCGCCGGGCACGCTTCGTCTTCACCGGGCACGCATTTTCCCTAGTTTTGCGTGCCCGGGCATTCCGACAAGAATGAAAGGGCCTCACATTGAACCTCGACCATTCGGCGGACACTGAAAGCAAAACCGAGAACCTCTCCATTCGCCGTCTCTGCGCCGATGTCGCTGTGGTTATCTGGGATATCCCAGGCCCGGCTCGCACAACCACCAAATGCAAGTTTGAAATGCCGGTTCAGCCGGTTCCGCTGTTGAGCGTTGGTATTCCGCTCGAGAATGGCGGCTTACGCATGTTCTGGGCCCTTCGCACTGGCAACGAACCGGTCGAGCTTTCGCTGTCTGCGGGCTCCCTTGGTCCCACTGCTCAGGCGATTGTATATCCGGCCAGTGAACTTGCTCCCATCGATGTCGAATATGTCGTCAGGGAGCTTACTCTGCCCGGACATATCAAGCTTCTCACCAACATACTGACCACGTGGCGCAGCACTTTCCGGCTCTCGCGAAACCAGACTTTCGCATCCCTCGTGCGTGACCTGACTTTCGCACTGACGCCGGAACCGCGCGAGGCCCAGCATTGCGGCGAACCGGTTCAGGGACATCATCTCCTTGAGACCGCGATCGACCCGATGCTGGGCGAGATTTCAGCTATCTATGGCATCACTTCCGGCAGCGTCATGGTCATTCCACCAAGGTTTGTGGTGGGCAGGCAGGCTCGCAATGCCTGGCAGCCATGCCATTTTCTTCTGGAAGCAGCACAAGACCTGCCGTCATCGCTGTTGCTGGTGCTCACTGGTCAGAAAGGCGTTGCCGTTCGCAAGCTTGCGCCAACAACCGGCGAACAAATGGATTTTGCCAAATGGTGGACCAAATGGCAGGGCAATGGTGCATTGCGGGAGTTTCTCGTTCGTCAACTTGGCAAACTAAGCCCTGCCGGCGCTGCGGTCGCCATCGATTTGCAAACGCGCACTCCGCTGCCCGTTCGCCAGATCGCACAGTCTGCCACCCATCCGGCAGCGGAAATCGATCTCGCATTGGCGCTTGATGGCGGATTGATTGTTGGCGGATGGATGCACGATCCAGCCGCCATGCTTGCAGACATCGAATATCTCCCGGAAAACGGAAGCTCACTGTCGCTGAAGCCCAATTTTCATAAATTTCCCGGCAAGATTGCCAAGCGGGAAGATGCGCCGCAGCAGGATGTGACAGGTTTTGTCGCCTGGCTTCCTTCGGTGCAGAATCTTGGGCCTCTTTTGCAACCGCGGTTCCAGATGCGCCTTGCGTCCGGCACGACCGCCCCACTTGTACCAGCCCCGCAATCCTTCGAACCATCAGCGCAGCGTAATCGCATCTTACGGTCTGTACCGCCACAACAGGCAAAGCCTCACGTCTTCTCGCATATTCTGGGACCCGCTCTCACCGAAGTTGAGAAGAAGCTCGCCGCAACGGTACGGATATCCGAGGTGAGGGACTACGGAACGACGCCCGCCTCTCCGCTCGCGTCCATCGTTATTCCGCTTTACCGCAACCTCGATTTCTTACGTTTCCAGTTTTCATCCATGGCCACGGACCCTTGGCTGGTGGAAAACGCAGAATTCATCTTCGTGCTGGATTCTCCTGAAATTCAGGACGACACCGAGCATATGCTTGGCGGATTGCACATTCTGCACGACATGCCGTTCAAGCTCGCAATCATGAACCGCAATGGCGGATATGCACGCGCCTGCAATGCCGGTGCCAGCATTGCGACAGGAACAACCATCGTGATGTTAAATTCCGACGTTGTGCCTGCGGAACACGGCTGGCTGCAACAACTGATCCAGCCTTTGTTCGATCAACCGAAGCTCGGAGCAATAGGCCCTCGTCTTCTGTTCGAGGATGGTTCACTTCAACATGCCGGGCTTTATTTCGCCCGCGACCGTCAGGGTATCTGGCTGAATCACCACTATTACAAGGGCATGCCGGGCAACTATCCTCCAGCACTTAGGTCCCGCGAGGTGCCGGGTGTCACCGGTGCCTGCCTGATAACGCGCAAGGATATCTTCGATCTCGTCGGCGGCTATACGGAAGACTACGTCATCGGCGACTATGAGGACAGCGATCTGTGCCTGAAGATCAGGCAGCTCGGCTTCCAGATATTCTATGAACCTTCCGTAGCACTTTACCATTTCGAGCGTCGCTCGATCCGTCGCAGCGCGGATTATATGCGCGGCCTCGCCAGCCAATACAATTCCTGGCTCCACACTCAGCGCTGGGATGATGACATTACTGAATTGATGGTCCTGCCACAGGAACAGGAAAGCGCTGCCGACTTGTCCAATGTGATCATGACCAAATCTGAAAGGAGCGCCGCTTGACGGACGTGGTAGCGCTGAAACAGCCAGCATTTGAAGCAAAACCAGCAATACCGGATGCGCAGATCGACTGGCTGATGCAGTCTGTTTTGAAGAACCGTTTTCTCCCCTCACCCGATCCGAACAGCGTGTTCGTCGGCGATGGTGATTATCGTGCGGTTGGCGCCGAATTTCTCGGTCATTTCATTCGCAGAGGCGGACTTCGACCCGACGCGCGCGTGCTCGACATCGGTTCGGGCATCGGTCGCATGGCCGTACCGCTGACCCAATATCTCGATCCGGCAAAAGCCCGCTACTCCGGTGTCGATCCCGTAGCAGGCGGCGTGAACTGGTGCCGCCAAAACATCACGTCGCGCTACCCGAATTTCGAGTTCCGCCACATCGATATCGCCCATGATCTCTATAACCCCAAAGGGACGGTAAACGGGCTCACTCTTACTCTGCCATTCGCGGACAAGAGTTTCGATTTCGTCATCATGACATCTGTGGTCACGCATCTGCCATCAGATGAAGTCAAAACCTATCTCGATCAGATATCACGTGTCCTCGCTCCCGGCGGAAAATTGTTCATGACGGCGTTTGTCGTGGATGATGTTGCCGCGCGCGACCGCCATGGCAAACGCGACAAACGACTTGCATTTGAACGGCATGGCAGCGGACCGTGCTGGTTTGTGCCGGAACTGCCACCGCTTGCAGCAGTCGGCTTTGAAAACGGTTTTCTGGATCGTGCGCTTGCAGGAGCGAAACTGACGCTCGAAACAAAATCCTTTGGTCACTGGCGCGGCATTGATGCGGATCACTATCAGGATATTTTCATCGCCTCGCGAGGTGTTGCCTGATGGCTCCACGCGTCCTTATAGCAGCCCATAACCACCCGTCTCTGCACCCCGGTGGAACGGAAATTTTCGCGCACGATCTGTTTCGCGCCTATCAGCGCGCCGGTTGCGAAGCCATGTTCGTGGGTGCCACCAATAAGGTGCATCGTGAGGCCCGCCCCGGCACAAGTTTCCAGAGCATCGGCAATGGCGGCGATGAAATCTTGCTCTGGTCCGGCCATTTTGACCGTTTCTATATGAGCCAAATCGACCTTTACGGGATCGTTCCCGACATTGTCGAACTGCTGCAGGATTTCCGGCCCGATGTCGTTCATCTGCACCACCTGCTTTTGCTTGGTGCCGAATTCCCCCATATCGTACGTCGTACTTTACCCGACTGCCGTATCGTTCTGACTTTGCATGATTATTATCCCATCTGCCATCACGACGGGCTGATGGTGCGCACCACAGGCAAGGAACTGTGCCATGGGGCAGGTCCTGACCGCTGCCATGCCTGTTTCAAGGACATCGCGCTTGATAAATTCGTATTGCGTGAACGACATATCAAATCGCTCTTGAGCGCTGTTGATGCTTTCGTTTCACCGAGCGAGTTTCTCAAACAACGTTACGTTGAATGGGGCCTTGCGGAAGAGCTGATCAGCGTCATTCCCAATGGTCAACCGGAACGCCCCGCAGTCGAAACGCGGCAGGTCGAGCGCAGCAAGCCGGTCTTCGGCTATTTCGGCAATCTCAATCCGTGGAAAGGCGCAACAGTCCTGCTTGAAGCAGCGCAACAACTTATTTCAGAGGGTTTCGATTTCGAATTGCGCGTGCATGGTGCAGCACCATTTCAAAGCGAAAGCTTCCTCAGTGAAATCGACCGGCTCTTTGCCGAGACATCGCCGTTCGTCCAACGCCGTGGTGCTTATCGTCGTGAGGACATTGCTCAGCTGATCCAATCCGTCGATTGCGCAATCATGCCGTCGATCTGGTGGGAAAATGCGCCGCTCGTTATTCAGGAAGCACAGGGGCAAAACCGCCCCGTCATATGCAGCAATATCGGTGGAATGGCCGAAATGATTGAGAACGAGGTCAATGGCCTTACCGTTCCGCCGAATGATCCGCTCGCGCTCGCCCAGGCGATGCGTCGAATGGCGGAAAACCCGGATTTGCGCCAGTCGCTCAGCGAGAACGCGCGTCATCCGGACACCATCGACACGACCGCCGAACGCTATCTCGATCTGATCGGGACATTGCGTATTGCACGTGTCGAGGCAGCATAAGAGGTAAATCATGAACATCGCGACCAAAGTTCCATCCGAGGGGGAAACCAAGCAGGCAGCGACACCCAATGCCGCCGCCGGGCCTCAAAGGACCGAAGCCATGAAAGGACGCGTTGACGCCATTGAGGAAGGCCGCCTCTATGGCTGGGCTTTCGATCCTTCCGTTCCGACCGAACGGCTTCTGATCCGGGTTCTGCTTGATGACAAGCCCATTGCCGAAGCCCCAGCCGACAAGGATCGCCCCGACCTGAAGCGCAACGGCATCGGCGATGGCAAACATGCATTTGAAGTGATGCTACCGCAATTCGCCGCTGTTCGAGCTGGCGAACTGGTGGTGGTTGCCGCCAATTCGTCTGGCACAGAGCAGAAATTGCGCGTACCAAAACCCGACGAGCAGGCCGCCGAAGCGCTTATCGCCGCTCCGATGACACGCATTCTGGACAAGCTCGACATGCTGATGGCGGCGCAACGTCAGCTTCAGGTCAACCAGCGTTCGTTGCAGCGTGTTGCGCCAACACTGGATGCATCCGGCAATGCCGCTCCGGCGGAATTGCTCGACATTGCAAGTTCCGTCGATGGGCTGCGTACCGATCTTCATCAGCGCATGACTGAACTCGACGTGCATATCATGCGTATGGACGGCGTTGTTGCAGGGCTGGAACAGCGCATTGATGACGTTCGCAAGCGCAGCGGCGGGGACCTCAAATTCCTGTTCTTGCTGGCTGCGGTCTTGACGGGGTTCGTCGCTGGCGCGCTTCTCACACTTGCGGTCATGCCCTGAGGACGAGCTGCATGGTTCAAGACGAACGCCCCAACACACCAAAAACTGCCTCAAGACAGGTACGCACGCCGGATCGCCCTCCCATGATGATGGAGGGCGAAATGGTCGTTGGCAGCGTGATCGAAGACACGCTGGTGCTGGTGCTCGGAATCGGCAGTGCCGCAAGCGATCAGGTAACAGCTTTTCTCAATGGCGATCCTGCCATGAGCGTGAAGACGAACCTGATCACATGGCCGCTCAAGGAGCCTTCACCCGCTGGAACTCATGGTTTCGTCGCCATTGTGCCAACTGCTGCTTTGCGCCGTGGCACTCTCAAGACGATCATGTTCCAGCACCGCGCAAAAGTCGCTCGCTATAATTTCGCATCGCGCTCTGCTTCCATTGCCGATTTTGTTGCCATGATCGGCGATTTAGCCGGACCGAGCTTGCCGGGCGTCATTGATGAACTGGTCGAAGGCCTGATTTCCGGCCCTATCAGCCGGAAGAAACTTTCGGCCATTACCGTCCTGCTGCAGGCAGGAGCCCGCTCCGACGGCTGTATCGAACTCATCGGCGGCAGTGACGAAGGCGAAATTTTCGTTCAGGGTTGGGCACAGGATCTGACGCCCGCCGTCACCCGGCTACTGATCAGCGGTAAAAACCCTTCGCTTGCGGAATGTGCGGTCAGCGTTTTTGCCCGTCCCGACCTGAACGATGAAGCATCAGGATTTGCGGGTCTCCTGCTTGCCAATGAGCCAGTAGAACCGACTGATATCGAACGGCTTCTGTTTCGCGGACGAAGGGGGTGGCGCTTTACCGAAGTCTATGACCGCAGGCTGTTGTCCGGTTCGCGTGAAACGCCGGGCCATATCCGGGCGATCCTGCCACGAGTACGAAGCTCGACTGACATTCTGCTGCGCATGCGTTCCGCCGCAAACCGTTTCGATGGCGCTGACACGGTATCCGGCCTCCCCTTTCCTGTCCGGATGGGGATAGACAATGTCTTCCGCGTCGAGGGAAGCGGCATGCTGATTTCTGGCTGGCTGCTCGATCCCGATAGCCATGTGGAAAGTGTGAAGCTGCGTCGTCACCGTGGTGAAATCCAGATTGATACCAGCTGGACCCGTATCGACCGGCCCGACGTCACCAGAGAATTCGACAATCAACCGCCTTTTAACGCAGGCCTTGACCCCAGCCGTCACGCCCATGGTTTCGTCGCTTTCGCACCTGAACTTGCCGGGGACAGCACCTCACCGTTCTATCTCGAACTTGCGATCAGCGATGGACGACGCGCGTTCTTTCCATTGACACCAACGCGAGTGACCTCGCGGGACGCCATCGTCCGGCAAATCCGCGCAACTGACCCGAATGCGTGGGCTTTGCGTCATATTGTCGACCAGCAGCTCGTGCCATTACTGCGGGGCGTCAACCGTCCTGCGCCGGAAGTCTTTGGCGTGGTCGATCTCGGCCCCTTCGAAGATGCGATAGGGCCAGCGATCATCATCGGCATCGACGAGCGCGTCGAGGAAATCGAACCTTTGCTGGCGCTTCTTGCGCTCGATCCCGAAACCCGCATCGCGCCGATCGTGATTGCGGCTGCGACCGAGATCATCGACCGTATCGGCGTACAAATCAGGCGTCTTGCGGATTTCTATCGCCTGCGCATCCGTCTCGTTTCCGCCACAGGATCGGAAGACCTCTATGATGCGCTCGAAGTCGGCGCCCGCACAGTTTCGACGGATCAGGTGATATTTCTGGCGGGCTCACTGCTGCCGCGCCGCTCCGGATGGCTGAACAAGCTCGTCAGCGCCTATGAAGCGCACAAGGATTGCGTTCTCTCTCCCACCCTTGCCTATGAGGATGATTCAATTCGCTGGGCGGGAACCTGGGTTGCTGGACCGCAATCAGATCGCGCTCTGATCAGTCGTTATGCTGGTTACCCCATCGACGCCGTTTCGGGCATGTCTTTGACAGAAGTGGCAACGGCAACATTCGAGTGCTGCATCCTTCCACGCGAAGCCCTGTTTTCCGTCGGTGGTTTCACGCGCGGTTATCTCGGCACCCATGAAAAGGGATTGGATCTCGGATTGAAACTGAAACAGTCGGGCTTGCGCTCCTACTGGTTGCCTTCAGCACAGATGCTTGGAGCTGACGACACATCCGTGACCGACAGGGCATCGACCATTGCCCTCATTGAACGCATTGACCGGCAGGTCTTCGATGCACGATGGTCCTCTATTCTCGCCGGTAGACGCAAAATACAGGTGGAGGAACCCGCATGAGCGATAAACTCCGTGTTCTCGTCATCTCACACGCTCACCCATCGATTTCACTCGGTGGCGGTGAAATCGCGTCCTACAATCTGCACAAGGGGTTGAACAGCATTCCCGATGTGCAGTCAGTCTACCTCGCAAGGGCCGCTCACCCGATCCCTCGGCATGGCACAACGGCGCTGATGAGCATGCGGCGTGCCAGCGACGAAATCCTGTTCCATGCGGATGAGTACGATCACTTCTATCTGTCGAACAAGAACACCGATGAAATCCGCCGCGACCTGCTGCGCTTTGTCCGCGACTTCGACCCGGACATCGTGCATTTTCATCATGTTCTCGGACTCGGGCTAGAAACGCTCTATGCCATCCGCGAGGCACTGCCGGATCGCACCATTCTGGTAACGTTTCATGAATTCCTGTCCATCTGCAACAATGATGGTCAGATGGTGAAGGCTGGTACCTCCAAGCTTTGCAACGAGGCATCGCCCATCGATTGCCACGCCTGTTTTCCGCAGATTCCTCCAGCACGTTTTCTCAAGCGAGAACGCTTTGTGCGCGGCATGCTGGAATTGGCCGACGCCTTCGTCTCGCCGAGCGAGTTTCTCGCCAATCGCTATCTCGAATGGGGCCTCAATCCAGACAAGATGGCAGTCATCGAAAACGGCATCGCCATCCGCGATGTTACCCCTCCGCGTGAGCTGACCGGCCCGAACCCGCGTCGCAGCCGGTTCGCCTTTTTCGGTCAGATCAACCCGTTCAAGGGCATAGACGTTCTGGTTGATGCCGTATCGCGTGTACCGGAACAGGTATGGGGTGAGGATTCCCGCCTGATGATCTTCGGCGGCAATCTGGAGAAGCAGCCGCCCGCTTTTCAGGAACGTATGCAGAAACTGATTGAAGAGGCTGGCCCGCGCGTGCGTTTCTACGGCGCTTACCAGAATGCCGAAATGCCACGCCTCATGCAATCGGTCGACTGGGTGGTCATGCCTTCGATCTGGTGGGAAAACTCTCCCATTGTCATTCAGGAGGCGTTGCATCATCGCCGCCCGGTCATCTGCTCGAATATTGGCGGTATGGCCGAGAAAATCCGCGATGGTGAAGACGGCCTGCATTTCCGTGTCCGCAGCGCCGAGGATCTGGCCGACCGCTTTACAGAAGTGCTGAGCGAGCCGAGTATATGGGACAGGTTGCATCATTCCATCCGCAATCCGGTCCACTATGTCGACTGCGCCAAAGAGCATCTTGATCTCTATAAACGGCTGCGCGAGTCAAAACCGCGCAGACAGAAACCGGCAGTTACAGAAACTGCTCTTTCTCAGGCAAGCTGAGCCTGGCTTGACCTTAGTGAAACAGAAGGAAGACCGTATGGCACGCGCCCTCGTCATGATCCCTGCGGGAGAAGTGTACGATCACGACAATGTCCGCTGGTATCGTCACACCGACGTTCAGGGCAGCATCAATCACTATCACAATATCGGCGATGCCTTCGTTTTCGAGTCGTCGTTGAAGCTGATGAATTACGAAAAGGCTTCCGAACTCCCGATTACCAATTTCTCGCCGGAGAAGATCGATCAGCTGCGCGAGGAATTTGATTATGTGATCCTGCGCGGCTCGAATTATATCAACAAGGATATGAACTGGCGCGACACGATCCCGGTGCTGCAGCGGCTGAAATTGCCGGTCATTGCATTCGGCGTCGGAGCCCAAGCGCCGGTAAGAGGGGAAATACAACTTTCCGAAGAAACGAAGGCGGTCCTGCGCATCATCGCAGATTCCACTACATCCATCGGTGTGCGTGGCGCTTATACCGCCCAAGTGTTGAACGATATCGGCATCCGCAATGTGCGCATTGTCGGTTGCCCAACCGCGTTTCGTCGCAACAACCAGCATCTGCGCATCAAGTTGCCGCCGCTGGAAAACGTTACGCAAGTCGGCGTTACGGTTCGCCGCGAGGTTTCGCCGGCCTATGCGCAGGATATCGAGCAATATCTGACCCGTCACCGCGACCTTATCAAATCAATGGCTAAACGCTTCGATGTGACATTGATGGCGCAGGGCGAAATCGATGAAAAGAAGATGGTCTTCGGCACGGCGGAGCAGAAGGAGGAGGCTATTGCAGCCCTCAAGAACCATCGCTGGACAGCGGACTGGTATTTCGACGAGACTATAGAAAACCTCTATCGCCATCGTATGTTCTATTCGGATGTCGTTGCCGATTACGAGGAACTGGTGCGCAGGCAACAGCTCGTTCTCGGCTATCGCCTGCATGGTAATCTGATGGCGCTGGCCAATGGCGTGCCGTCCATCTATTTCACCTATGACAGCCGCACGGCTGAATTCGCTGAGACCTACAAGATACCAAGCTATGATGTCTTCAACGACAAGCCTTTCCAACTGGAAGATTATTGGGATCAGTCGCTGTTCGACAAATACAATCGGGCATGGTTCGAGACTTATGCCGAGATGAAGCAGTTTCTCGATGAAAATGGTGTCGACAACAAGATGACCGAAACCGGACTGCCCATCGCGGAGTTGAAGGTCGCGTGAGATCTAGTTCTCTGGCAGTTGGGCGGAACCCTTGCCCTTCTGCTCTTCTGCCAGAAGCGACCATGCGGCGATGAACATCGCAGCAATTAGCGGCCCGACCACAAAACCATTGATCCCGATCAGTGAAATGCCCCCAACCGTGGAGATTAGCACGACATAATCCGGCATGCGGGTCCCCTTTCCGACAAGCGGCGGACGCAAAAGATTATCGACCAATCCGATCACGAATACGCCGACGAAAACCAGAATACCTCCGCTTATCCATTCTCCGCTCGCAAAGAACCACGCCGCTGCCGGTACCCAGACGAGTGCCGCGCCGACCGCTGGAAGCATGGAGAGAAACGTCATCAATACGCCCCAGAGCAAAGCCGCCTCGACGCCCAAGGACCAGAAAGTCACGCCGCCTATCGTACCCTGAATGATGGCAATGATGATATTGCCTTTCACCGTCGCACGGATAACAGCGATGAACTTTTCCAGAAACTGCCGCGTATAATCGTCGTTGAGCGGAATGGCCTGCCTGATCTTCCGGCCAAGATCCGCACCATCGCGGAAAAGGAAGAACAGCAGATAGAGCATGATGCCAAAGCCGATGAAGAATTGGAGCGTGTTCTGGCCGAAGCTGACCAGTTTTCCGGCAAAAAGCTGACTGCCTTGCATAATCGCGGATGATATGCGTGCGCGCCATTCAGCGAAATCGCCCAGCTCGAACCGGGTCAGCCACTCCTCCAGCGAATCCGGCAAGGCGCCCAGAATGCGCGAGATATAACTGTTCAGATCGAACTCCCGACTGCTCAGGCGTTGATAGAGGGAATTCCCCTCCTGTACCAGCGAGCCGAAAATCGCAAGCATCGGAATGATGACCAGACAAATGCACATCAACACGGATAGCAGAGCCGCAATATTTTTCCGACCACCAAGAAGACGTTCAAGGCGCTGTTGTACCGGCGAGAACACCACAGCGAGGATAACAGCCCACAGAACCGCCGAATAGTAAGGCAGCAATAGCCACGCAAAGGCAATGGTGACCAGTGCCAGTAGGATATAAAAGCTCGCGCGCTGGACGGACATAATCACCTGCTGCAGTTTTCCGGGTCGGGAAACCCTGCCCGGAAAACCATTTCAGTTCAATAGAGAAGCATAGTTCCGGCGAGTCATGCTGCTTTCAGAGGCACCAGCTTTTCATTGGGAAGTAAACGGGCAAGCGTGCTCAGAAGATCGCTTTGCGACACCAAACCGATGATGCGGCGCATTTCATCGACCACCACGACAGCATGCGCCAATCCATCTGTCAGGCTGGGCAAAAGGCTCATCACCGGATCGGTTTGGGAAGCGGTTGGAGCCTCCACAATATAATTTCTGAAATCGTCGCCCGGATGCATCAATTCGCGCAAGCCGACCACGCCCTTCAGGCGCCCATCGGCCCCACGCACTGGCAATGTCATGAGATTATGCCTCAGGATCAGCTCGCGCGCTTGGCTCGCCGTAGCATCTTCACCGATACTAACGACATCGCGGGACATAATGTCCGCGCAGGTCAGGTCGCCGTGGGAACGAATGGACACTTCAAGCTCCACCTGCCGCAGCAGACGTCCGAGATCGTTGCGATCGATATCGAAGCTTTCATCCAGAGCAAGCAAGGCGCGGTCGATATCTTCCTCGCGGATACCCATCCGGACTGACGGCGGCAGGTCTTCCGTGCTGTGCTTGTTTACCGGAGCGGCAGCCGCGACATGCGGATATTTCCGGCGCGACAGTTTGTGAAACAGGATACCCAAGCCGACGAGAAGGCACGAATTCAGCGCGACCGGCACAAGCGGAAACAGGAATCCCCACTTGGCAACCGCGGAACCACCCAGAACAGCAGTCAGTGCTGCTGCGCCGCCTGGTGGATGAAGACTGCGGGTAGCCGACATCGCCGCAATGGCGAGAGCCACTCCGAGGCCGATTGCCAAAGCCGGATCATCGACAAACTGGGTGACGGCCAATCCCACAAATGCTGAAATCGTATTGCCGCCGATGATCGACCATGGCTGAGCCAGCGGGCTTGTCGGAACCGCAAAAAGCAAAACCGCTGAAGCGCCGATTGGTGCCACGATCAAAGGCAGATGCGGACCGGTTCCCAGCAAAATGCTCGATATGAATCCGGTCAGCGCGATACCGATCAAAGCACCAAGGCAGGCAATCGAACGTTCGCGCAGTGTTGCACCGGCAAGGACCGGCTTGAACAGTCGGAACGCGCGCGACTGGTCTTGTTCAGGATCTTTTTGGGTCATTCCGTCAATCAGGCCGATGATAGGGAAGCTTCAGCGAAAACCCGTTGAAGCTAAAGACTGTTCTCTTGGGGGTGAGACAATATCCTGCCCTTGCCGGATTCGAACAAGAAAGCAAATCCGTATCCACCTGCCGGAATGGAAAAATCGTTCCTCGTTCATCAACTCATCGAGAACAATGGTCTCAACGCCATCTCAAGCCCGAGAATCATAAGGCCGATCAGAAACCAACGACGGAAGTTTTCCGGTCGAATCTTGCGGCGACACACCTGCCCTATGAACATGCCGACCAGTGATGGAAAGACGGCCAGAACGGATGCCAGCAAAAAATCGCCCGAATAGGCCTGCCTGCTCGAAAGTCCGACCGCAAGTGCGGTGGTCGAGACAGTGAAGGAAAGCCCGAGCGACTGTACGAGATCGTCTTTTCTGAAACCCAGCGATTGCAGATAGGGTACAGCTGGAATGACGAATATTCCAGTTGCACCGGCGACCAGGCCAGTCAACAGCCCGACGACAGGAGACAGCAGGCGCTCAAACCTTTCCGCTATCTGTAACTGGCGGGCAAACAACGTGTAGGCTGCGTAGATAACAAGCGAGAAACCCAGCATCGACGTTGTGACTGCAATATTTCCGCTGACCAGAACCACAGCTCCCGCAATGGTGCCGACTGCAACGGCAAGCATCATGCTCCAGAGACGAAGCATAAGCTGACCGAAGCTAGGCCCCGCCAGAAGCTGCCAAAGATTGGTGATGAGGGACGGGATAATCAACAGGCTCGCCGCCGCAAGTGGTGATATCAGCGCGCCCAGAATGCCCATTGCGACCGTAGGCAGCCCCATTCCTGTCACGCCTTTGACAAAGCCGGCACCGAGGAATGTAACCGCAATCGTCAGGATCAAGGATAAAGAATAAGTCATGCCCCTGCTATAGCGACTTGGCCATCGGACGGAATGCGGAAGTTCCTTATCGAGCCTTCGGCTTTCCCATAGGCAGAATTCGCGCTACCATCGCTTATGCGTTTTGATCTCACAGACCTCCGCCTATTTCTCGCCGTAGCCGATACCGGCAGCATCACGCATGGCGCGGCCGAAGTCGGCCTGTCGCTTCCCGCTGCGAGCGAACGCCTGCGTGACATGGAAGCCGCAGGCCAGGTGTCGCTTCTGGAACGAGGGCGACGCGGCGTTGCCCTCACGGAAGCGGGCGAAGCGCTCCTCCATCATGCGAGGGTTGTAATGCGGCAAATGGCCGACATGCATACCGAGTTGGGCTTGCATGCCAAGGCCATGCGCACGGCCATTCGCGTTGCGGCGAATACCGCCGCCGCCACAGAATATCTTCCAGTGCGGCTTGCCAGCTGGATGGCTGATAATCCCCGCATCGATGTGGAACTGAAAGAACGGCAGAGCAGTGATATTGCCCGCGCCGTTTTGCGCGGTTTCATTGAGATCGGCATTCTGTCGGATGCAGCAGAAACCGCGGGATTGGAACTGGTTCCTTTTGCAACAGATCATTTGGTGCTGATTATGGCCAGACATCATCCTTTGGCCGAACATAAGCGTGTGAGCTTCCCCGATCTTCTGCAGGAACAATTCATCGGCCTTTCCGCTGGTGCTTTGCAGGAGCACATCGAAATACAGGCAACCCGACTAGGGGGCCGACTTAAAATCAGAACGAGGCTTCGCACCTTCGAAGGCGTCGGCAATATGGTTGCTGCCAATGTAGGCATTGCGATCATTCCGCAGACGGCTGCCCGACGTCTAAGAAAGGCGCTCCCCATTGCGACTGCGACACTAGCTGACGCGTGGGCGACAAGAAACTTAGTGATCGCTGTACGATCCCTGAATGACTTAACCACACCTGCCAGAAATCTTGTCGATCACCTCACCTTGGGCGGTCGACCTCTCGCAAAAAAGACCGCGAGAGGTTGAACCATAGCACTTTTACGAATTGAGATCTGCAAGTAGATCATCATAGACCTTGCATGCGCCTTCGAGATCGCTCGTTGCCTGCGTCTGAGCACCGCTCATTTTCTGCGCGATTTCGTGAGCTTTCTGGGGGTTCGAAGCAGCCACTTCCTGCATTTTCGTGGCGACTTCCATCGCCTTTGCCTGGACCTCCTCAGTCGTGCAGGCAAAGGATGGAGTTGCCAGAACAACGAACAAAGCGCCTAGAAGATATTTTTTCATAATAGTCCTCTCCTAATCTATTTTCATGAATGCGCATTGCACCTAGCAAGGAATTTTCTTTAGCTCTAGCTAAAACAATAGTTCACCAGAATACTTCACAGAATTGCAATATATCTGGATGAACATAACTATCAGCATTTCAGCATAGGAAGCGACCGGCGAAACCGTGTGCAGGCGTACGGTCCTGGCACCACAAGCGAGCTACCCAGACTTTGGTAGTATAAGCGCTTTCATTGAAGCTCAGGCATTGGCAAGCCGCCAGGATACATCTACATTCTCGTTAGAGACCACCGGATAATCATGCCGTTTCAAGAGCAAGCTCGGTGTTGAATCTTTCTGTCGCAGTGATTTGATAATATCGAAATTGATTGCCCGAAGCGCCCAAAGAGGCGTGGGGAACTAAATTCAAATTACGGGCTTGCCCGCCGCAACATAGTCTGGGAGGACACTATGATGAAGCTTATCGCCACTCTGGCGACAACACTTGCTATTTCCACCGCAGCTTTCTCCGCACAAGCACAAAACTATCCGGAACGGACGATCACCATGGTCGTGCCTTTCGCTGCAGGCGGCCCGACCGACACCGTGACGCGGCTGGTCGCGGAATCCATGTCCAAGGATCTCGGACAGCAGGTTATCGTCGAAAATGTCGGCGGCGCAGGCGGAACACTCGGCGCGGGGCGCGTCGCAACCGCCGATCCGGACGGCTATACCCTGCTGCTTCACCACATCGGCATGGCTACAAGCGCTACGCTCTATCGCAAGCTCGCCTATGACACGCTGAATGCGTTCGAATATGTCGGCCTCGTCACAGAGGTTCCGATGACCATCGTTGCCCGCAAGGACCTTGAGCCGACCGACCTCAAGGGGCTGATCGAATATGCCAAGGCCAACAAGGATACAGTGACAGTCGCCAATGCCGGTATCGGCGCGGCATCACATCTGTGCGGTATGCTGTTCATGAGTGCGATTGAAACTCCGCTCGTCACCGTTCCTTACAAGGGAACAGGTCCGGCCATGACCGATCTGCTCGGCGGGCAGGTCGACATCATGTGCGACCAGACCACGAACACGACCAAGCAGATTCAGGCAGGTACAATCAAGGCTTACGCCGTCACCTCGCCCGAACGTCTGGACGTCTTGAAAGACCTTCCAACGACCAAGGAAGCCGGTCTGGACGGTATGGAGGTGGGTATCTGGCACGGCATCTACGCCCCCAAGGGAACGCCGGCTGAAATTACCGAACGCCTGTCGAAATCGCTTCAGGTGGCTCTGAAAGACCAGAACGTGGTTGCCCGCTTCGCTGAACTGGGCACAAAGCCGTCACCGGAATCGGATGCGACACCAGCCG
Source organism: Brucella tritici (assembly GCF_902825325.1). Classification (GTDB taxonomy): domain Bacteria; phylum Pseudomonadota; class Alphaproteobacteria; order Rhizobiales; family Rhizobiaceae; genus Brucella. The sequence goes on from NZ_CADEAR010000001.1 coordinate 341,158, forward strand.
CACTGAAGGCCAAGCTTGAATCCGAAGTCGCACGCTGGAAGCCGATCATCGAGGCTGCCGGACAATACGCAGACTGATCGTATTGCACGCATTCAAGGCGCGTCTTTTGGCGCGTCCTGATTGTCGTCTCCTGTAGCTGCGCGTCGAAACAGCGGCCATCGGGATCGGTGATCCGACTTCATATGCCGGACCTTCGGCATAGCCCTTTCAACGGCAAATCCGAAAGACGATTGGCCCATGAACGAGCCCTCAAGAAAATTTTCAATCGATCCGACCAACGGATTGTGCGGCGCCCTTCTCGCACTGACCGGCGCGTTTTTCGCCTATCAGTCGCTAGGTCTGGACATCGGCACATCGCTTCGCATGGGACCGGGATATTTCCCGCTTGTCCTGTCCGGTGTCCTGATCTTGCTTGGACTGGTCATTCTTATTCAGGCGACACGTGTCGCGGGCGAACCAATGGGGCCGATTGCATGGCGCGGCCTGTTCTTTATTCTGCCTGCTCCGATATTCTTCGGTCTGACCGTGCGTGGCCTCGGTTTCGTGCCGTCGTTGTTCCTGACCTGCCTCATCGCCTCTTTCGCCTCAATGCGCATGAAACCGCTTGCTGCAATCATTCTTGCTGCTGCAATCACGGTCTTCTCCGTCATTGTGTTCAGTTACGCGCTCGCGCTGCCCTATCAGCGTTTCGGGCCCTGGTGGCCGTTCTAAGGGGGCATGAGCATGGAACTTTTCAACAATCTCGCGCTTGGCTTTTCAACCGCATCGACGCTTGCCAATCTTGGGTTCTGCCTCATCGGTGTGCTGCTCGGCACATTGATCGGCGTCCTGCCTGGCATCGGCGCTACGGCCACAATCGCCATGCTTCTTCCGGTCACGTTCCAAATCGGTGATCCGGTTTCCGCACTCATTATGCTCGCCGGCATCTATTACGGTGCCCAGTATGGCGGCTCGACAACAGCAATTCTCATCAACATGCCGGGTGAATCCTCATCCGCCGTGACGGCCATCGACGGTTACCAGATGGCACGCCAAGGACGAGCCGGTGCAGCACTTGCAATTGCGGCAATCGGTTCATTTTTCGCCGGCACTGTTTCCACCTTTCTGGTAGCGGTATTCGCTCCGCCGCTAACTGAAATTGCCCTGAAATTTGGCTCCGCTGAATACTTCTCGCTGATGGTCGTCGGGCTGGTGTCGTCTGTGGCGCTTGCTCACGGTTCCATCATCAAGGCACTGGCGATGGTCGTTCTGGGGCTTCTGCTCGGTCTTGTCGGCACCGACATCTACACCGGAGCACCACGATTCACACTTGGCATTACGGAATATGCCGACGGGCTCAACTTCGTCGCGGTTGCAGTCGGCGTGTTCGGTATCGCCGAAATATTGCGCAATCTTGAAAGCGAACATACGCGCGAAGTGCTGATGGCTAAAGTCACAGGACTGATGCCGACGCGAGACGATTTCAAGCGCATGACTGCGCCGATCCTGCGTGGAACCGCCATCGGCTCGGCACTTGGCATCCTGCCGGGCGGTGGCGCCATCCTGGCATCCTTTGCTTCATACACAGTGGAAAAACGTATATCCAAAACACCTGAGGAATTCGGCAAAGGCGCGATTGCAGGCGTTGCAGGACCGGAATCCGCCAATAATGCCGGTGCGCAGACATCCTTCATTCCCATGCTGACACTTGGAATTCCGGCCAATCCGGTCATGGCACTGATGATCGGCGCCATGATTATTCAAGGCATCGTGCCCGGTCCGAATGTTGCGGCAGAACAGCCTGCATTGTTCTGGGGCGTGATCGCGTCGATGTGGATCGGCAATCTCATGCTCATCGTCCTGAACCTGCCGTTGATCGGTCTGTGGGTGAAGCTTCTGACAGTGCCTTACTATGTGCTGTTCCCCATCATCATGACCTTCTGTTCTATCGGCGTTTATAGCGTCAATTCGAACGTCTATGATCTTTATGCAGTCGCCTTCTTCGGCTTCATCGGTTACCTGCTGGCCAAACTGCGTTGCGAACCAGCTCCCTTGCTGCTTGGCTTCGTTCTCGGTCCCTTGCTGGAGGAACATCTGCGTCGCGCCATGATCCTGTCACGCGGCGACCCGGCAACTTTCTTCACCCGGCCGATCAGCGCCATTCTGCTTGCCATAGCCGCAGCCGTTCTCGTGGTCGTGCTGCTTCCCTCGGTACGCAAGAAGCGTGATGAAGTATTCGTCGAGGAGAGCTAACATAGATTAAGCCAAAAGATGACGATGGAACATTGGTATGCTATAGGAACCAGGGGCTTGGATTGTCGTTTGAATCGCCAGCACAGAGGGAGGTGTCATGGCGGACGAACAGCGTCGGAGCATTCGGCAGCGACTGGCTGCCATCGTCATCGCAGGTATCGGCACGGCTGCCGCAAGCGTATTCTCCTACGCAACGGCGATCTATGAAGCAGCCAATCCCGAACCCATGCGGGAAGTGAGCCCCGGCGAAACGGTCGATACCGGGCGCTGGAATGTTGCAGTGACGAGTGCACGCTTCGGTTCTGTTCCGCCGACCGGCGTGAAACCTTACGAACCCAAGAACTACCTCATGGTCGATGTCAGCCTCGACAATCGTTCCGCATCTTCAGCCTATGCGTCGCGAAGGCTTCTGACCTTCGACCCGCCAAATCCGGCTCTGACCGATCCAACTTTCTACATCGTGCGCGACAAATGGATTGCGGGTCGGGTCCATCCCGGCATGCCGGAAAAGCTGACGGTAGCGTGGGAATGGCCGCAAGGCAAAGCTCCGCCACAGGAAGTCCGGCTCCTCATCGGCAGCGAAATCTACAAGAAGCGGGATAATCTCTATGGGGCCTCTACATGGCTCGATCGGGATCCGATCGCCGTCATTCAATTGCCAGTACATATGTCATCCGCCGGGGACGAAGGATGATGAAGTGGCTCAAAAGCGCCGTGATGCTGTGTGTAGCCATCGCAGCACTTTATGGCATGCAGCATTCCACCCCCTACTACAGCAATATCTTTTCCTCGGTCACCGTTGAGGGAAAGCAGGGAAAACCCGTCGAAACCAGCCGTTTCGTAGTTGGCATTGTAAATGCCTATCGAACCCGCCAATTGACCACACCCGGCATAGGAAGTACCCGCACCTATAGCACGGACGGCGAATGGCTGGTTATCGAGGCCGCCGCGAAAGCAAAGATCGAAAGCCTTGGCCTCGCATCTGTCGAATGGCTTGGGCCGAACGGTATCCGCTATGCCATGAGCAGCCGTCCGACACTTGCGCCTGGCATAGTGGGCTCCGAACGGCTGGAGCCGGGGATACCGCGTCCTATCCTGATGGTATTTGAATTGCCACGCGACCAGATCGCAGACGGAAAGCTGCTCATTGCCGAATCTTCACTGACTCCTCTTTCAGAACAGATACAGATTAGCATGAGCACAACGGCGAAGGACAATGTCAGCCGGTCAATTGCGATCAAACGCATGGGGGCCATCATGCCATGGCAATTGGAGGTCAGCCAATGAGTGACGTGACCTCTTTTGGCGAGCGGAAATCCTTCTGGATATGCCTTGCTCTCCTGATTATCACTCTGCCCCTTGCCGCCTTTGTCGGTTCCGATGGCGGTCTGTTGCGATGGATCGAGCAGAAGCTTCAAGAGCCGATGGTCGTGCCGCGCGGCAACGTGCAGGCTTATGGAGGCGGCAACTGGAAACTGGTCGCGCTGGACAGGTTTCCGGGCACGTTGCCGGAAACAAACATTGTCCTTGCCGAAGTGGAAGTGACTATTCAGGATGCCGAACAATTGAAACAGATGATACCCTGTTTCATGACCGTGACGGACACTGAGGGCCGCCGCTGGTCGACATTATATGTATCCAACCAAACAATCCAGAAACTGAAACCGGAAGCCGCCGACAAGCCGAAATGTTACGATCTCGCCAATGAAAACGGCAACGCCCCGGTTCGTATCGTCGAGAGTTTCCTTGTACCTGCAGATGCTGGACAGCTTTCGCTATTGCTCACTATGCTTGGGAAACAACCTGAGCATCTGGTTCTGAATTAGCTCTGTTCTTCTGGCTTACCAATGCATATTCGAGAACTGCCGCCAAAAGTGCAATACGTATTGCATCAAGCAGAATGCCGCCATCAAGCTCCGTCGGGCTGCCGATAAAAATAACCAGAATACTGGCAATACGCTGCCAGATTTCAATATCGTATGGTCCAAGATAATGGGTTGTGCCGTACCACATCCACGCACCGATCCAGCTTATCGCACGATAAAGAACGATAAACGACAGCAGGGTACCAAGCCCTGCCCCGGCGACCAGTTTCAGGCAGGTCCAGACAGGCCGGTAACGGCTGCGATAACCGCCCAGATAATGCGCGGCGAAGTCGCTTAGCCACTTCCGGAAGGTAGTTCCGCGAGATGGGGCTGGCGGCACAGGCGCTTTCTTCGCTGACAGATCATAGCCGTAGATGATCGCAGCCATCACCAGCCAAACCATCGGCAAGAGCGCATAGAAGAACAGATTTTGTGCCTGCACCCAAAGGCTCGGTTGCTGGAACTCCACGGGTACAAAATTTTCGGCTGCATAAGCACTTATCGAAAACCATGTGGCACTGACATCGAAACTATCGAGCAGAGACCCAGCACCGATCCAGCGGATCAGATCGTCTTTCCACTTGTCGAGTGCAAACAGACCGATGAATATCCAGCTTGCATCTGCAGCGACAATGAGCAGCCGCAGCCATGGCGATTGAACTTTTTCATTGGCGCGTTTGGCAATCCAGCGGATCAGCCAGCAGACAAAAATCGCGGCGATCAGGCTGCCGGAGCGCACAAGGTCGAATATGTGCATCTTCTCGCCAAAGGCAGTGCGCTCAAAAGCAAGCCGGGAATATTCGCGAACCGTATCGCCGAGAAACCCCCATGCGGCATAGTAGGCAAAGAACGGCAGTATAACGGCCGCCGTCACCATCAACATACGATCAGCCCTGCGATTGTCAGGCGAAGATGCTGTACCTCCTACGGCCGCCGTCTGACGCAACGAAGCGAGTGCAGGTAATCCAGGCCGCAACGTGGCGAACATCGTCACCACCACGAGCAACTTGACCAGCACGACCAGCGAAAGAACGACCATTCCGGCGAGCGGAAAATATCCGCCCGCGCTCACCGCAGCATCGAGCAGCAGGTCGCGCGCGATATAACCCAGCGCCCCAATAAGCAGCAACTGGGGCCAGAACCGAGCCAGAAGACGGGCTGTCAGAGCGAGCAGACCGCCGATATCCTTGAGCATCGTCATGGCCGCAGTTTAGCCAGCTGATTGGTAGGGCTCAATATATTTTATTTATCTAATATATAGGGCGGTATTTATCCGCGGCGTGTGCCGGAAGACACGATATCGAGATAGACGGCCAGAACAAGAATGCTACCCTTGATGATCTGCTGCCAGAACGTATCGACACCGAGCATGGACATACCGTTGTCGAGGCTCGACATGATGAGCGCGCCGACCAATGCACCAAGCACGGAACCGACACCCCCGCGCATGGAGGTGCCGCCGATAAAGCATGAAGCAATGGCGTCGAGCTCGCCACCCATGCCCGCCGATGGCGTGCCTGCCGCGAGGCGTGAGGTTGTCGTCAGACCGGCCACTGCCGCCATCAATCCCATCAGCGCGAAGACCGCCATCTTGACGAAATTGACGTTCACGCCGGAAAAGCGCGTTGCTTCAGTATTCGAGCCGACCGCATAGATGTGGCGGCCAAATACGGTTTGTTTTGCGATTACGGTGAATACACCGAGGATCACCAGCAGGATCAAGACCGGAACCGGCACACCTTGATAGCTGTTGAGGATCAGGATGAAGCCAAGGATCAGAATACCGATACCGAGAAGCCTTGCGACTTCCATCCCGGAAGAAAGCGTCTGGAGATTGTGCTTGCGCTTGCTGGCTCGCGTGCGCAGCGTCATCAGGATAAGCACACCGAACAGCGCAATGGCGCAGAGATTGCCAAGCCAGCCCGGCAGATAACCCTGCCCGATATATTTGAACTCCGGCGAGATCGGCGCGATCGTGACACCGCCCATGATACCGAGCACAATGCCGCGAAACACAAGCTGGCCGCCAAGTGTGACGATGAAGGACGGTATACCGAGATAGGCAGTCAGCCAGCCGTTAAAGGCGCCAAGCGCCACACCGAGCACCAGAACCGTGCTGATCGTCGCCCATAATGGCCATCCGTAGATTACGTCGAGAACGGCAGCGATGCCGCCCAAAAGCCCTAACAGCGCGCCGACCGAAAGATCGATTTCGCCAGCAACGATGACGAAAACCATGGCGGATGCGAGCATTCCGGTAATGGCCATCTGGCGCAGGAGATTGGAGAAATTACGTGCAGTCAGAAACTGCGAACGCCCCATCTCGGGATCATAGGTAAGGATCGCAAACAATGCCCAGATGAGCGCAACCACAATCAGCAGCGCGACAATCTTATAATCCGCCAGAAACTTCCGAAGGCTTTTGCCCGTCAATGTCATATCATGCACCGGTCAAATTTGAGCATTTCCAGCAAAGATGTGAAACGGTTTTGCACAAGGAAAATGCGTGAAAACAACAAGTTATTCGAGGATCAGGCCGCATTGGTGATCGGTTTGCCGATTGCAGCGGCAAGTACCTTCTCCTGGGTGAGATTTTCATTGGGGAAATCGCCGCGCAGCCTGCCCTCGCCGATCACGAGAACACGGTCGCTGATGCCGAGAACTTCGGGCATTTCGGAAGAGACCATCAGCACCGCGACACCCTGTTTCGCGAGCGCGAAGATCAGTTTGTAGATTTCATATTTCGCACCAACATCGACGCCCCGCGTCGGCTCGTCCAGAATGAGCACCTTGGGGTCTGGCAGCATCATCTTCGACAGCACCGCCTTCTGCTGGTTTCCGCCGGACAGGGATGCGATTTCCAGCATTGGATCGGCAGTCTTCACCTTGAGGCGCAGAATTTCGCGCTGGATGGTGGCCAGTTCCGCTTCCTTGTCGAGCAATCCGCGCAAGGAAAACCGATCCAGCACCGAGACCGTCATATTATAGCCCACCGGCATGATCGGCAGGATGCCATCCTTTTTGCGGTCTTCCGGCACCATGCAGATGCCTTGTCGAACCGCATCGCGCGGTGTGCGGATTTTCAGTTCTTTGCCTTCCAGAAAGACCTGCCCCTCATGTGCTCCGGGCCAGACACCAAACAGGCTTGACACCAGTTCCGTTCGCCCCGCGCCTACGAGCCCGGCAATGCCAAGGATTTCCCCTCGCCGAAGCGCAAACGAGACGTTGTCGACCACCTTGCGATCGGGATTGGTCACGTCCCAGCAATTGATGTTACGCGCCTCGAAAATAATTTCACCAATATCGTGTGGCTCGCGCGGAAACAGGTTTTTCATCTCGCGCCCCACCATCATGGTGATAATGGCTGGCGTGGTAAGCTCCGCCATCGACTTCGTCGCGATATGCGTTCCATCGCGAATGACCGTCACCGTGTCGGAAATTTCGGCCACTTCATCCAGCTTGTGGGAGATGTAGACGCAGGCCATGCCTTGCGCCTTGAAATCCTTGATGAGATCGAGAAGGACACGCGTTTCGGATGCTGTCAGCGCCGATGTCGGCTCATCCAGAATGAGCAGCTTCGCATTCTTGTTGATCGCCTTTGCGATCTCGATCAGCTGCTGCTTGCCGCCCGGATAATGATAGACCGGAAGCGCGACATTGATGTCGTGAATCTTGAGGCGCGCCAGAAGTTCCGTCGCGCGCGCGTTCATCTGATCATAATCGATGAAGCCGCCGCTTGTCGGCTCCGATCCCAGAAAGATGTTTTCCGCAACCGAAAGATGCGGCACCATCATAAGTTCCTGATGGATGATGACTATACCCGCGGCTTCCGTATCGCGGATGCCCGTCGCCTTGAGTTCCTGGCCTTCCCAGAAAATTTCCCCAGTCCAGGTGCCATGGGGATAAACGCCGGAAAGCACTTTCATCAGCGTGGATTTGCCCGCGCCATTCTCACCGCAAAGGCCGACACACTCACCCGCGCGCACTTTCAGGTAAATACCGTCAAGCGCTTTCACGCCGTTGAAGTCCTTACCGATATTGCGCATCTCTAGAAGATATTCGGACATCGCATATGACCTTGCAGTAATGCAGCAGAATGAGCCGTCCGGCTTCAAACCACACCATTTTCTGGTGGAAATGTTCCAGACAACGCTGTCAAAGACAGCATCGACAAGTCGGTGGGGCCAGAAGCTGGATCATGGTTTCCAGACTTCCGGCCCCACTATTCACACGAGGCTAAATCGCCGAAACCAACTCCGGCGATACCCGTCGGAAAGGCTTACTTTCCGTAGATCTGCTCCTTGGTGTAGAAGCCGTCCTGAACGTAGATGTCGATATTGTCCTTGGTCACGGCAGTCGGCGTCAGCAGAAGCGTATCGACCTGCTTGCCACCGTTGTCGAGCTTGGAATTGAATTCAGGCTTTTCGCCCTTGACCATCTGGACGGTCAGCTTGGCGGCTTCCGAAGCAATGAGTTTCAGCGGCTTATAGACCGTTACGGTCTGCGTACCGTCGATCAAACGCTTGACGGCGGCAAGGTCGCTGTCCTGTCCGGAAACGGCGGTCTTTCCAGCCAATCCCTGTGCGGCAAGTGCCTGAATAGCGCCACCGGCGGTGCCGTCGTTCGAAGCGACAACCGCATCGATCTTGTTCTGCGCAGCCGTCAGAGCGTTTTCCATGATGGAGAGCGCTTCAGTAGGGCTCCATTCCTTCACCCACTGCGAGCCAATGACCTTCACCTTGCCGGAGTCGACGGCTTCCTTGAGCGCCTTTTCCTGACCGGCGCGGAGAAGCTTGGCGTTGTTATCCGTCGGCGAGCCGCCGAGGAGATAATAATTGCCTTCCGGCTTGGCCTTCAGGACGGCTTCCGCCTGCATGAAGCCGACGCGTTCATTATCGAACGAGATATAGGCATCGATATCCGCATTGAGGATCAGACGATCATAGGACAGAACCTTGATGCCGGATGCCTTGGCATCAGCCACAACCGCGTCGAAAACCTTGGAGTTCATCGGTACGATGACGATAGCGTCAACGCCCTGCGCAATCAGGTTTTCAACCTGCTTGACCTGCTTTTCCTCGTTACCGTCAGCCGACTGCACATTGACCTTTGCGCCCAGCTTTTCTGCAGCCTCAATGAAATAATCGCGGTCACGCGCCCAGCGCTCGACGCGAAGATCGTCGATGGAAAAGCCGATGACCGGATTTTCCGGCGAAGCATAGACCGGCGTGGACGCCATGGCGCCAATACCCAAAGCTGCGGCCACCAGCACGCCGGTTAGAAAATTACGACGTTTCATGCAAATCTCCTCCAAACAACACCGGCTTGCTACCGGCTGATACCAAACCGCGCCCCCGAACGTATTCCGCCCCCGGAGTTCGGCACGACAAAACAGCCCACTTTGGAGCTGCTTATTCCTTGAATGGCTGATCCTCCCAAAGGCGTTTTGCGCCAAGATCACTCCATCGGGACAGCATGCAAAAGGCACACCGCCCCATCCTCGGAGACCATTGATACGTGAAGAAAAATGAATAGCAAGCATTTTTTGATTTACGTACCTCATTTTTGATCCTATGGTCCGCGTCGAGGAGCCAGGATGAAACCTACAGTCCATGATATAGCCAGAACAGCGGGCGTCAGTCTTGCCACGGTCGACCGTGTGCTGAACGAACGTCCCGGTGTAAGAGCGAAGACGCGCGACCGGGTTATGGACGCGATGAACACGCTCGGTTATGTGCGAGATGTGGGTGCTGCCAACCTTGCACGCGGCAGGCTTTATCAGTTCGATTTTATTTTGCCGGACAATGAAAACACATTCATGCTGAGCCTGCGCGCGGAACTGCAATCCGCGACTGAACGAGCCTTGGCCGAGCGTATTCTGGTCAATGTCGTTCTTGTCCCCGCCTTCGATGAAGCAGCACTTGTCGCAGCGCTGGATGAGTGCGCCATGCGCAAGCCTGACGGCGTGGCTTTCGTGGCGGTCGATACCGATCCTGTGCGTGAAGCCTGTGCGCGGCTGGGCGAGAACGGCATTCACGCCGTCACGCTTGTATCCGATCTCGGACATTCCACACGGACGCATTATATCGGCGTGGATAACGGTGCGGCTGGACGTACGGCAGCGCGGCTTCTGGGGCTTTTCGCCAATGGAACAGAAGGTGCTCTAGCGGTTGTCGCCGGTTCGTTGAAGGTTCGCGATCACCAGGAACGTTTCGACGGTTTTACGGCGGCCATGAAAGCAGACTTTCCGGACCGCGAGATATTGCCCGTGCTGGAAGGCTTCGATGAAGACCTGCGCGTGGAAAATCTCGTCGACAAGCTGCTTGACGAGCGTAGTGACATCGCCGGAATTTACAGCCTTGGCGCAGGCAATAGTGGTCTGGTGAAGGCACTGGCGAAGCACAGTTCCTATCGACCGCTCGTCATCGCTCATGAACGCGACAACGTTACCTCGAAAGCGCTGACAGATGGCATCATCCATGCGGTGCTGGCGCAGGATGCGGGCCATGAAATTCGCAGCGCCATCCGGGTTCTGAAAGCATCTGCGGATCGTCTGGCGATCGTTCCGGGACAGGAACACATCCGCATCGAAATTTTTCTCAAAGACAACCTGCCGCATTTCGACTGACGCGCGGGCCACAACGCCTTTCCAACAGGAGCAAATATGTATCTCGGGCTCGATCTAGGAACATCCGGTGTCAAGGCGCTGTTGATCGACGACGCGCAGACGGTGATCGGTTCGGCCCATGGCGAACTGGATGTTTCGCGCCCCCATCCCGGCTGGAGCGAACAGGACCCGGCACATTGGATCAAGGCTTGTCGCACTGCAATCGTTGGCTTGCGCACTGCCCACCCAAAGGAGTTTTCGGCGATTGCCGGTATCGGCCTTTCCGGCCAGATGCATGGTGCTACCCTGCTGGACGAACAGGATCAGGTACTGCGCCCCTGCATCCTCTGGAACGACACGCGCAGCTATCGCGAAGCAGCCAAGCTTGATGCCGATCCGGCCTTTCGCGCCATCACCGGCAATATCGTCTTTCCGGGCTTTACCGCGCCCAAACTCGTCTGGGTTGCCAATAACGAACCCGATATTTTCGCACGTACCCGCAAGGTGTTGCTGCCGAAGGATTATCTGCGCCTCTGGCTGACCGGTGAATATGTCTCCGATATGTCGGATTCAGCAGGTACAAGCTGGCTCGATACCGGTGCACGCCGCTGGTCTCAAGAACTTCTGGACAAGACCGGCCTCGATGAAAACCAGATGCCGCGTCTTGCCGAAGGCACGGACGCAACTGGACGCCTGCGATCTGAACTTGCCGCCGAATGGGGCATTGCCGGTCAGCCGGTCGTGGCGGGCGGTGCTGGCGACAATGCAGCCTCGGCCTGCGGCATGGGTACGGTCAAGCCCGGCCATGCCTTTGTTTCGCTAGGCACTTCAGGCGTGCTCTTTGCAGCAAATGGGGCCTATCAGCCAAAGCCTGAAAGTGCGGTTCATGCCTTTTGCCACGCCCTGCCCGACACATGGCACCAGATGGGTGTCATCCTGTCTGCGGCAAGTGCGCTCGACTGGTACGCGCGGCTTGTCGGCAAAACGGCACACGAGCTTGATAAGGAACTCGGCGACACCTTGAATGCACCGGGCAGCGCGACGTTCTTGCCTTATCTCTCCGGCGAACGCACCCCGTATAACGATGCGAAGATACGTGGTGTGTTTTCGGGTCTTGAGCATGAATCGGATCAGCGCGTATTGACGCAAGCCGTGCTCGAAGGGGTCGCCTTCGCGATCCGCGACAACCTCGCCGCGCTGCAATCGGCTGGCACCGATATCAAGTCACTCACTGCCGTCGGTGGCGGTTCACGCTCTACCTATTGGCTGAAGGCAATCGCGACCGCGTTGAATGTACCGATTGCCTTGCCGGAGGAAGGCGACTTCGGTGGCGCTTTTGGCGCCGCGCGACTGGGTCTCATTGCGGCCACAAGCGCCGATCCATTTGCCGTCTGCACGCCGCCGCGAACCGAACGCACGATAGAGCCGGAAGCCGCCCTGCTCCCGGTCTATGAGGAAGCCTATCAGCGTTATCACGCCCTTTATCCGGCACTTCACGCCCTCGCCGGTTAGTGACGCCGCCGCAAACAATCAGATATGACGACATTCGAACGGGAGGACACAATGAGCACCGGATTTTTCGGCGACATTCAGAAGGTTAAATATGAAGGGCCGGACAGCGACAATCCGCTGGCATTCCGCCACTATAATCCGGATGAAATCGTGCTGGGCAAGCGCATGGAGGACCATCTGCGCTTTGCGGTCGCCTACTGGCACAGTTTTGCCTGGGAGGGTGGCGACCCGTTCGGCGGACGCACCTTCGACCGCCCCTGGTATTCCAACGAGTTGGATGCGGCAAAGCTCAAGGCTGACGTGGCCTTCGAGTTTTTTTCCCTGCTTGGCACGCCCTATTATTGCTTCCACGATGCAGATGTGCGGCCCGAAGGACGCAACTTTGCAGAAAACACGCGATATCTCAACGAAATCGTCGATATTTTCGAGAAGAAGCAGGCCGAAACCGGCGTAAAGCTTCTCTGGGGTACAGCCAACCTGTTCTCCAATCGCCGCTATATGGGCGGTGCCGCGACCAATCCCGATCCAGATGTTTTCGCCTTTGCCGCAGCGACCGTGAAAAGCTGCATAGACGCGACGAAACGGCTCGGTGGTGAGAACTACGTGCTCTGGGGCGGTCGCGAAGGCTATGAAACGCTGCTCAATACCGATCTTGGGCGCGAACTCGACCAGATGGGGCGGTTCCTCAATCTGGTGGTCGAGTACAAGCACAAGATCGGCTTCAAGGGCACGATCCTGATCGAACCGAAGCCGCAGGAGCCAACCAAGCATCAATATGACTACGATGTTGCGACAGTCTATGGCTTCTTGAAGCGCTATGGCCTCGAAAACGAAGTAAAGCTTAACATCGAGCAGGGTCACGCCATTCTGGCCGGTCACTCGTTCGAACATGAACTGGCGCTTGCCCGTGCGCTCGGCATTTTCGGTTCCATCGACATGAACCGCAATGACTATCAGTCGGGATGGGATACGGACCAGTTCCCGAACAATGTACCGGAAATGGCGCTTGCCTATTATCAGGTTCTGCTTGCAGGCGGCTTCACGACCGGCGGCACGAATTTCGACGCCAAGCTGCGTCGTCAGTCGCTCGATCCGCAGGATCTGCTGATCGGCCATATCGGTGGCATGGATTGCTGCGCGCGCGGGCTGAAAGCAGCCGCCGGAATGCTTGAAGACGGCGCATTGTCCAAGCCGCTCGATGAACGTTATGCAGGCTGGAATGGCGACTTCGGCAAGAAGCTTTTGACTGGCCTCTCGTTGGACCAGATCACGGCTGAAGTCGAAGCGAAGGACATCAACCCGCAGCCGAAATCCGGCCGTCAGGAATATCTCGAAAACGTCGTCAATCGCTACGTTTGAAGTCATTAATCGACGGATACAAAAAAGGGCGCCACCGGCGCCCTTTCTTCTATTACATATCGATTTCTAAAGCTTGACCCAGCCACCGTTTTTCTGTGACGAGCGCACGCAGGCATCGATGAAAGCAACGCCCTTCAAACCGTCATCAACGGTCGGATAAATCACGGCACTATCCGGCTTTTTGCCGTTGCGATGAGCTTCGATGGCATTGGCGGCTTCCGAATAAATCGTGGCAAAAGCTTCCAGATAACCTTCAGGATGCCCAGCCGGTACGCGGGTCACGCGGGCGCTCGCAGAACCGACACCGGCACCGCCCCGTGTGATAAGCCGCTTCTGCTCGCCAAAAGGCGTGAACCAGAGATAGTTCGGGGCTTCCTGTGCCCATTCAATGCCGCCCTTCGTGCCATAGACGCGCAGGCGCAGCGCGTTTTCATTACCGGGTGCAACCTGGCTGCACCAGAGCATGCCCTTGGCGCCGCCCGCGTAACGCAGCATCACATGGGCGTTGTCGTCCAAGCGACGTCCCTCGACAAAACTGTCAAGATCAGCCGCAAGGCTGTCGAGCGTCAATCCGGTCACGAACGAGGCGAGATTAAACGCGTGCGTGCCGATATCGCCCGTCGCGCCGCCTAGTCCCGATTGCGCCGGATCGGTGCGCCAGACAGCGCCCTTGGCACCTGTCGCTTCCACCGCTTCGGTCAGCCAGTCCTGCGCATATTCCACCTGTACGACACGAAGATCGCCAAGATCGCCATTGGCGATCATTTCGCGCGCCTGCCGCACCATCGGATAGCCTGTGTAATTATGCGTCAGAACGAACAAGGCTCCGCTTTCATCAGCGACTTTTTTCAGCTTCTTCGCATCGGCAAGTGTCGAGGTCAGCGGCTTGTCGCAGATGACGTGGATGCCTCGCTTCAGGAATTCCTTCGCAGCTTCATAGTGAACGTGGTTTGGCGTCACGATGGAAACGGCTTGGATCCCGTTTTTCAGCCGTGCCTCACGAATGGCCATGTCCTTGTAGCTGGAATAGATGCGGTCTTCGGCCAGCCCCAGTTCACGCCCTGAGGCCTGCGCCTTTTCCGCAGATGAGGACAAAGCGCCTGCCACCAGTTCAAACCGGTTGTCGAGCCGTGCCGCCATGCGGTGCACGCCGCCGATAAACGCACCTGCCCCACCGCCCACCATGCCGAGGCGGATACGGGGAGCAGCTGTTTCCGTGGTTTTAGCTTCGATGGTCATGTCGATCCCTATGTCTTACAAGCCAAGCATACGGCGATTGGCAGCGTCATCGGTGCCGCCGGCGGCGAAATCGTCGAATGCCTTGTCGGTAACCCGGATGATATGCGCCTTGACGAATTCGGCGCCCTCGCGCGCGCCGTCTTCAGGATGCTTCAGGGCGCATTCCCATTCGACCACAGCCCAGCCGTCAAAGTCGTTCGCGGCCATTTTGGAGAATACCGCGCCGAAATCCACCTGCCCGTCACCGAGCGACCGGAAGCGGCCTGCACGGTTGACCCAGCCCTGATATCCGCCATAGACGCCCTGTCGCCCGGTCGGATTGAACTCCGCATCCTTGACGTGGAACATCTTGATGCGGTCCTTATAGATGTCGATATTGTCGAGATAATCGAGGCACTGCAGAACATAATGCGACGGGTCGTAAAGCATGTTGGCCCGCGGGTGATTTTTGACCTGTTCCAGAAACATCTCGAAGGTCACGCCGTCGTGCAGGTCTTCGCCCGGATGGATTTCATAGCAAATATCGACACCATGCTCGTCGGCATGATCGAGGATTGGCTTCCAGCGTCGGGCGAGTTCCTCAAATGCGGTTTCGACCAGACCGGCAGGACGCTGCGGCCATGGATAGACAAACGGCCACGCCAGCGCGCCGGAAAAGGTCGCATGCGCGCCAATGCCGAGATTGCGTGAGGCGCGGATTGCCATCTTTACCTGCTCGACCGCCCAGGCCTGACGCGCCTTGGGATTGCCGCGCACTTCCGGCACTGCGAAACCATCGAAAGCTTCGTCATAGGCGGGATGCACCGCAACGAGCTGGCCCTGCAAGTGGGTCGAGAGCTCCGTGACCTCGACACCGTTCTGGCGAGCCACCCCGGCGAATTCGTCGCAATAATCCTTCGATTCAGAAGCCTTTTTCAGATCGATCAACTGGCTGGCCCATGTGGGAACCTGCACCCCGGCATAGCCTTTTTCGGCAGCCCATTTGGTGATGCCATCCCATGTGTTGAACGGCGCTTCATCGCCTGCGAACTGCCCAAGAAAAATCCCAGGACCCTTGATCGTCTTCATCAAATTTCTCCTGAATATGCTCGGACCCCGCCATCAACCGGCATCGAGCAATTTGAGAGCGCGCATCGCGCTGCATATCGGGAATGAAAAGAAAAGCCGTGCGCCTGCTCAGACAGGCGCACGGTAGTCAAGCACCTTAGAACGGCGAATCCGGGAAATAGAAATCCTTCGCATTGTCCTTGGTGACGAGCGTAGCATCAAGGATGTAGCTGCCGCTCACCGGAATCTGGTCATAGAAATGACCGGCAGCGAGTTCCATGGCAGTCGAAACCATTGCCGGCGGATAGAGAACGTCAACCGGCACAAGCTTGTCGCCGTCCATCACCTTCTTGATCATGTCCTTGGAGCCTGCACCGCCCACGACATACTGAATGTCGCTGCGGTTCGCCTGCTTGATGGCTTCGAGAACGCCGACGAGCATGTCGTCATCCTGTGCCCAGACCACATCGATCTTCGGATATTTGGTCAGGAAGTCCTGCATGACGCGGAAAGCATCGTCGCGGTTCCAGTTGCCATACTGGCGGTCCAGAACCTTCACGTTGGAGCCTTCAATGCCCTTGTCGAAACCGTCCTGGCGTTGCTGATCGATCGGGATCGGCAGACCGCGAATGATGACGACCTGCGCATCGGGCGTGGTCTTCTTGATATATTCGCCAGCCACTTGTCCGAGTGCCGGGTTGT
Source organism: Brucella tritici (assembly GCF_902825325.1). GTDB lineage: Bacteria > Pseudomonadota > Alphaproteobacteria > Rhizobiales > Rhizobiaceae > Brucella. Next base: position 357,721 of record NZ_CADEAR010000001.1, read on the forward strand.
TACCGGCCACATAGAGATCACGGATGGAATTGTCGTTGCTGCTCGGCGCACGGTCGACCAGAGCGACAAAGGTTCCCTTGTCCTTGATTTCCTTGATGGCGTTGACGAGCGGATCAGGATCAGTCGGCAGAACGACCAGCCCGTCGAGGCCCTGTACGGCCAGATCCTGCAACGCATTGGCCTGCGATGCCGCATCGGGCGACGTCTTGACGATGACGTTGAGGCCCGGATGCTCAGCCATCAGAAGCTTCGCCACGCGTTCGGCGTGATAAACGACGCCTGCCGTCCAGCCGTGATCGGCAGCCGGGATCGACACGCCGATCGTCACTTTCTTGTCCTGTGCGCTTGCTGCGCTGCCAAAGGCAAGCGCACCCGCCGTCAATGCGGCAAAAGCAAGCTTCATCAAATTCCCTCGCATAGTCTTCCTCCCAGTAAACGCGGGGCTCTCATTCCTCTCTGGCTGGAATCGCCCCAACAATTCCGCCAATCCTTAAAGCGTGTCGCATTTTATCGTACTCGTATGACACGCTTTAAGCTTTTGTTTTCATGCATGTCTTTATCCCAAAACCGGTTCCAACTTTTGGAAGACATGCATTAGACCTATCTTCGCGACAGCGAACGCTGCACCAACATGGCGATAATGATGATCGCACCCTGAATGGCTCCCAGCAGATATTCGCTGACAAAGTTCGACAGGATCATGATGTTGCCGATGATCTCCAGAATGAACGCGCCGCAGATTGTGCCCCAGATACGACCCACGCCGCCGCGTAAAGCTGTTCCGCCGACAACGACGGCGGTGATCGCCTGCAGTTCCCACATCAGGCCGGTCGTGGCCGACGTAGAACCCAGACGCGGCACATAGAGAAGCACAGCCACAGCGACGCAAAGGCCCTGAATGACGAAGGCGATAGTGCGCACTTTCTTGACTGAAATGCCGGAATAGCGCGCCACGTCCTCATTCGATCCGACCGCGATGACATGGCGGCCATAGCGGGTCCGATAAAGGACGAATGCCGCAAGCGCTGCCGTCACGAAGATGAAAATAACAGGAATAGGAATGCCAGCTATGTGTCCGTAATAGACCGGACGGTACATGGCCTGAATTTCGGAATTACGCAGAGTGATCGCACCACCTTGCGATAGCCATGTAGTGAGACCACGATAGATGCCCATCGTGCCGAGCGTTGCAATGAAGGGTTCTATGCCGCCAACGGTCGTTATCAGTCCGTTCAACAGGCCGCAGGCTGCCCCGACGATCAGCGCCAGCATCACGGCCGCAATCAGCATCATCACCGGATCGGCGATCACCCCGCTGTTCATGAACAGGATCATGATACTGGCGACGAATGCCACCATTGCGCCCACGGACAGGTCGAGCCCACCAGACGAGATCACATAGGTGGCGCCAAGTGCGATAATGGCGATGAAAGCGCTGCGCGTTGCGACATTGAGAAGATTATCGATACTGATGAAGTTCGGGCTGGCAATCGCGCCCAGAACAAGCAGCAAGGCGAGCGCAATAAACGGGGCAATCGCCCTTAAATCCCAATCCTTGGATGTCCTCGCCACTGAGCCTTTATCGGTCGCAACCTGTGTCATCTACTTCCCACTTTATTGTTTTTATGCGGCATTTTCGGCTTCAACGCCGGTTGCAAGCACGACGATGTCATGTTCCGTCATACGGTCGCCTGTCACCTCACCGGCAACCCGCCCTTCCCGCATCACGACGATGCGGTCGCAGATACCAATCAGTTCCGGCATTTCCGACGAAACGACGATGATTGATTTCCCCTCATCCGCCAGATTGGCGATGAACTGGTAAATCTGCTCCTTCGTGCCGACGTCGATGCCGCGTGTCGGTTCATCGATGATGACGATAGACGGATCGAGCATCATCATCTTGGCAAGCAGAAGCTTTTGCTGGTTGCCACCTGAAAGCTGGCCCGCCAGAATATCCTTGCGACCGGTGCGGATATCGAACTCGCGAATTGCATCATCGAGCGCGGTGCGCTCCCGGTTGCGGTCGATCTGCAAACCGCTCACGAATTTCGTCAGCGAGGCGAGTGTCAGATTTACACCCAAGTCCTTGGACAGAAGCAGCCCTTTGCCCTTCCGGTCCTCGCTGAGATAAACGATCCCCGCCTTCTGGCTTTCATGCGCATTGCGGAAATGAACCGGTTTGCCATTATGGCGCGCGTTCCCCTTGCCGGGGCGCAGCCCGACAATGCCTTCCATCAGTTCCGTGCGTCCCGCACCAACGAGACCGGCGAAGCCGAGTATCTCGCCCCGGTTCAGATGGAAGCTCGCATTCTGCACATAGCCAGGTACGCTGAAGTTCTCGATTTCGAGAATGGCAGCGTTGTCATGCTGGCTTGCGCGGTCAGGATAAAGCTTTGAAACGTCACGACCGACCATCAGGCGGGCCATGTCCGATGGCTGCAATTCCGACGACAGATGCGCTGAAACGAGCTTGCCGTCGCGAAGCACAGTCACGCGATCGGATATTTCCTTCACTTCCGGCAGACGGTGCGAGATGTAGAGGACGGCGACACCCTTCGCGCGAATGTCGCGAATGACTTTCAGCAGTGCTTCTGTCTCGAAGGGCGTCAGCGAGGCGGTCGGTTCGTCGAAAATCACCACACGATGCGGCACCAGCAGCACGCGGGCAATCTGCACCAGCTGGCGCTGTGCAATCGACAAGGAGCCTACAACTGCATCCGGATCTATATCGGCACCAAGATCACGGATGGCCTTGCGCGCGCCTTCACGCATCGACTTGTCATCAACGACCAGTCCACGGTTAAGCTCGCGACCAAGATAGATGTTCTGCGCGACTGTCAGATCTGGCGCGAGCAAAATTTCCTGATGCACCAGCACAATGCCCTGTGCTTCCGCCTCCACCGGCCCCGAGAAGGAAACCGGCTTGCCGTCGATGCGGATTTCCCCGCTCGTAGGACGTTCATTGCCCGCGAGCAGCTTCATCAGCGTCGATTTCCCGGCACCGTTTTCACCGATGATCGCATGAACTTCGCCGCCGAAAATGCGCAGGTCAATATTCTTCAGAACCTGGACAGGACCGAATGATTTGGAAAGCGACACAGCCTTCAGCAGCGCAGGCCTGTCATCTTTTTCCGGCGCACTCACAGGCGACCGCCCATAGCGAACTGCCGCACTTGGCGCTTCTCAATTGTACTCTGTCTCAATGCTTCTGGCTGCACGTGAACTCCTCCCAAAGCGTCACGATGAAAAGCTTAGCTTTCGTTTTGAGGTACGTAAAGCAAAATGTGCACTCTATCCCATCATCAAACCGGAGAAGCCCTGCCCTTGCAAGGCTTCTGTCTCTATGCGGACGAGCCTGATCAATCGTCCTGATGGATCGGTTCATCGACAAATGTACCGCCCTGATAGACTGCGAGCGCGGAATCGGGTGCCGGCCGTGGTGTCGTCTTCTCGAGTTCGGCGCGGAAACGTTCGGCATTGTCCTTCGGGTGCCAGCCGAGAAAACGCGCATGGCTGTTATCCCACCACATCGAGTCGTTGTTCGATACACCCCAGATGACGGGACACCCAAGCATCGGCGCCCGGAAAACACACTCGATGAGGCTGGCAAAATCATCATACGACATCCAGGTGGAAAGCATGCGATGATTGCGTGGTTCTTCGAAGCAGGAGCCGATGCGAACGATTGCGGTCTCCTGCCCGAATTTGTCGTGATACAGGCTGGCGATGGATTCGCCGAAGCATTTTGAAACGCCATATAGCCCGTCGGGCCGCGTTGGCGCCTCTGCATCGATATGCTTGTCCTGCCGATAGAAGCCGATCGTGTGATTTGAGCTGGCGAAAATAATCCGCGGATAGCCATGCGCCCGCGCTGCTTCGTAAAGATTGTACATTCCCACGATATTCGCATTGAGTATCTTGCTGAAAGACGCCTCGGTCGAAATACCGCCGAGATGCAGAATACCGTCACAGTCCTCGACTAGACGCATGACCGCGTCCAGATCGCCAAGATCACACTGAACCAGCTCTTCATTGGGCTTGGCTTCGCCCATGTCGGCAACGTCGGAAAGGCGTAGCAGCTCAGCCTGTCCGACCAGTTTTTCGCGCATCACGCGCCCCAGTCCCCCCGCAGCACCGGTAATCAAAAGTCTTTTCACGAAAATCTCCATTCGGACGGGATAGGGCACAATTCGACCGCTCGGCTTGCGGGCATCAGCCCTCGTCAACGGTTATCCTTTGGATGGAAAAGCAGCGTCCCCTCCCAGGTACGTCGCCGCACCAACCATCATACATGTCCGAAGGTGACCGTCAACGCCGGCACGGCCAGCAGCCTATCCTTTGCGCCCCAAGGCCCAGGCGAGATACGGCGCACCAACAAGGGCAGCAAAAAGCCCAAGCGGCAGCTCATAGGGAAATGTTGCATTGCGTGCGCCAAGGTCAGCTATCGTCATCAACAACGCACCGAGGAGCGCCGAGGCCAACACGTGGCTCGCCGCCCGGTCAAATCCCATGCGTCGCGTCATATGCGGCGCCATCAGGCCGACGAAACTCAGTGGCCCCACGAGCAGTGAGGCAGCCGCGCTCGCAATACAGGCGAGAAGAATGGTCGACACACGCGCCGGGCCGACGGGCAATCCCAACGACACAGGCGTCGTTTGCCCGAGTGGCAGGATCGTCAGCCAACGGGTCAGGAGTAGAGCCGCCAACGTCACGCAGATGCTCAAAACCACGAGAAAAATGGCTGTTTCAGGAGTCGCGGACGCAGATGAACCACCGAGCCATGCAAGAATTTGCCACGACCGTTGATCGCCAATGGCGAGAAAAACACTCAGTATGGCAGACGCGAATGAGCTAACGGAAATGCCAGCCAGCAGAAGACGATTGGGCGAAAGATGTCTCTGACTTGCAAAACTGAGGACGACGACCATCGCCGCAAAGGCACCTATCGCGGCACACAGCAACAATTGAAAATTGTTGGGTGCGGCAAACAAGGTTAGTGCGATTGCAAAACCAATACCTGCACCACCGCTGACGCCGACAACTTCCGGGCTTGCCAATGGGTTGCCGGTGAGACGCTGGAGAACGGCACCTGCCATTGCCAGCAGGCTTCCCGCCGCTGCCGCTGCCAGAAGACGCGGCCAGCGCAGAGGCAGAAGTTCGGCAAAATCTTTTCCCGTTAGCAACGACCAGCCATCGGGCGTCCGCACCAGCGAGAGCGCCAGGAAAGCAGCAATTGCGAGCAATGCCAGCAACAGCAAGGCTTTGGTGGCCGAGGCGCGCGCGAATATGGCTGGGCTGCCTCCAGCCGATCCAGAAGAGCGGACACGTGGAATGAGCCACAAAAGGAGCGGTCCTCCGATCAGAGCCGTCACCGCACCGGTCGGGAATGTTTCACCGAGACTGGAACCAAGCCATTGCACGCCGCCGTCGCAAAGCCAGAGCAGAATTGCGCCAGCGAGTGGCGCAGCAACCAGCACCGTACCGGGCTTGCGAACGCCAAGCCCCCGTACGATTGCCGGTGCGGCAAGGCCGATGAAACTGACAAGCCCGACGTTCGCGGCAACCCCTGCAGTCAACACAACAGCAACCACCACGACTGCCACGCGCAGCCATGCCAGCGGCACGCCGAGCGCCCGCGCACTGCTATCGCCAAGCCCCACAAGTGCCAGCGGGCGGCTCAACATGATTGCGGCAACCAGACCTATGACGAACTGAACCGCCAGTACTTTAGCGGCAGACCAGTCCTGCTGACTGAGCGAACCGCCATTCCATGTCACCAGCGACATAAGATATTCGCCTTGGGAGAGCGTCATGGCGGCGGAAATCGCGCTGCACGTCACACCGACAAGCAGACCCGAAATCACCATCGTCACCGGTTCAAGGCGGCTTCGCCATCCGAGCAGAAAGACGATGACGGTCGCAAGCCCGGCTCCTGCCAGCGCGACCGCCCAGCGAAACTCATCAAGGAGAGCCGGGAAAAACAATGTGGCCGTGACGATGGCAAGCTGCGCGCCGGACGAAACGCCAAGCGTCGATGGATCGGCAATCGGATTACTTAAAAGCCTTTGCAGCAGCGCACCGGCAAGCCCCAATGCGGCACCGGCAAAGATGGCGACCGCTGCGCGCGGCAGCACCGCGTAGGCCAGAATGACCTGTTGGGTATTCATTTTATCCGGATTGAACGGAACGGCAGGCCATTGCGCGAATGGCAGAAACGCGTTCGCATTCCACAGACACAGCGCCAGCGCGGCCACGATGCCAACCACAGCCGCTACGCTAAAATTCCTTTGCGTCACCGGCTGCCCTCCGGTTGTTCCAGCAGGGCATGTTTCAAAAGGCGCGCGAAGCGCAATCCCGCAGTGATGCCGCCATAAGGATTGACATTACCCAGCATATGAACGCGTCCCTCGCGGACCGGCTGCAGCGAGCGCCAGATCAAGCTGTTACGCAGGCTGTTGCGCGCTTCGACTGGAATATCGGAAATGATAACGATCCGCGCTTCCGGCTTTTCTGCAAGAGATTCCAGCGGCACGGGAGCCGCGAACGTAAAGCGCGAACGGTCCGTCCACGCATTGGGAAGTCCCAACCTAGACAGAATATCACCGAACATGCTGTCATCGCCGAAAGCGCGAAAATGGCGCGCATCGCCGATATTGACGAGATATGTCGGGCGATCCACGAAAGGCTTCAGCGTCCCTGCGGTTTGCGCAAGAAAAGCTTCCTGCTCGCTTAGAACAGCCTCTGCCTTTGCCTCGAGTCCTAGCCTGCTTCCCAGTTTCGCTACCGCCGCAAGGGCCTTCTGATAGGGTGGTTCTCCCTGCACATAAAACGGCAGGGACAGAACCGGCGCGATCGCTTTCAGCGCCGGTTCATGCCGGGTGTAGAATGGAGAACTCAGGATCAGATCAGGTTTCAAGAGATAAAGAAGTTCGAAATTCGGCGACCCCCGTAGGCCAAGATCGGTAACCAATGCAGGGATATCCGGTTCGACTGCATCCTTGCGAAACTGAATCAGTTCCGTCGCAGCAATCGGCGTAACGCCAAGTGCTATCACCGTTTCGAGCATTGCCCAATCGATGGCTGCGATGCGCAGCGCCGAACTGGCGCGTGCGCCCTGCGGCAAAGCCAAAGCCGCCAGAAGGCCCAGAGCTTTCCGGCGGCTGATATTAAGGGACGAGAAACCCGCCCCGTGTTGCGGGTTTTCTACCATGAAAAGGTCAGCGTACTCATATAGGTTCTGCCGTCACCATAGTTACATCCAAAGGAACTGCAACTTGCGACATACTTCTTGTCCGCAATATTCTTGACACTAAGTATCCCCTTTATGCCATCCTTCTGATAGTGGACGGCTGCGTCTACCAGTGTCACCCCGTCGAGGTCGTAGGTATTTCCCGTATCGCCGTAGCGTTGGCCCAGATAGCGTACTCCACCGCCGAGGCCGAAACCGTGGAGAGCCGAGCCCTCCTGAAAGGTATAATCCAGCCAAAGGCTTGCGGAATGTTCGGGCACATTGGGCGGGCGATTGCCGTCGTCTTTCCCGCTGACGATTTCGGCCTCCATATATGTGTAGGCGGCGCGCAGGTCGAGCCCCTGGGCGAGGCTCGCTACACCTTCCAGTTCCAACCCCTTTACCTGCACTTCGCCAATCTGTTCGGTCGTTGAGCCACCGCCCGGCAGCGCAACCGAAATCGGTACATTCTGCTGGCGGAGATCATAGACTGCAGCGGCGAAATAACCGTCCCAGCCATTCGGCTGATATTTGACGCCAGCCTCCAACTGCTTGCCCGTCGTCGGCTGCAGAACCCCTGCCGTCGCGGAAACTGCCACCGGTTCGAAGGAGGTTGAATAGCTTACATAAGGCGCAATGCCGTTATCGAAGACATAGCCTATGCCGGCCCGTCCGGTCAGCTCTTCGTCATCCTGATCAAGCGAGCGGGCAACCGGCGTTGCAGGCACATAGTTGGTCGAGGTGCCGCGCGTCGTCGCCCAATCCTGACGCAAGCCGAAGGTCGCACGCCAGTTGTCATAGGTCAGTTCATCCTGCGCATAGATACCGAGCTGCGTCATGCGGGAATCCACATGGGTGTTCACCGAGTTGCGCAGCAGCTTTATCGGCCCACCATAGACCGGATTGAAGGCATCGAGAGGCGTTGCGCTCCAGAACTGTGTCTTGGCGCTGTTGTCGAAATAGCGATAGTCGACACCGAAGAGGACCTTATGTTCGACAGGTCCCGTGTCGAACTCCGCGACCAGATTGTTGTCGATATTGAATGTGTTGAGCAGTTCATCCTGAAAGGTCGCCGTTCGGTTGATGGTCCGCCCGTCGGCTGCAAGCCCTGCCGTTGCATAGCCAAGCGCCGTATAATCCCAGTTCTGATTGGAGTAACGGGCGTTCTGGCGGAACGTCCAGGTTTCGTTGATGCGGTGCTCCAGCTCATAACCGAGATTGACGACATTGCGATCGGAATCGTCGAAGCTCGGGTCACCGACGTAGAAATCGCGGGGGAGACTGTAATTTGTGGCATTCAGTGTCAGACTTGGCGGCAGGCCTGAGGGCGAGCTGGGATTGTCATGCTGGAAGCTGGTCAGAATTGTCAGTTTGGTGTCTTCGTCGGGCTTCCAGGTGAAGGCCGGGGCAATGAAGTACCGATCATTGTCGAGATAATCGGTTTGGGTTCCAGCTTTGCGCACCAGACCCGTCATGCGATAGGCAAGACTGTCATTGTCGAGAACCGGGCCACCCACATCGAAAAATGTGCCGTAAGTATTATAGCTGCCAGCCTGAAAGCCGATTTCACCGAACTTCTCGAAAGTCGGGCGCTTGCTGATCATATTGATGAGCCCGCCGGGATTGCCCTGCCCGAACATGACCGAAGCAGGGCCGCGCACCACCTCGATACGCTCCAACATATAGGGATCGACCGCCGAGGCGCCTGCAGTCCGCATCAGGCGCAACCCGTTCAAGAACTGCACCTGCCGGCCGTCGAAGCCGCGAACGAGAGGCGAGTCAAAACGAGGGTCGGAACCGTAGGGTTCAGAAACAACACCTGCCGAATAACCAAGCGCTTGCCCCAAAGTCTGGGCGCCCTGCGCCCTGATCTGATCGGCTGTGATGACTGAAATCGATTGCGGCGTCTCAACCAGCGGAGTTCCGGTCTTGGTTGCACTGATGCTCGTCTTTGCGACATAGCCTTTTACGGGGGCCGTCGGATCCTCACGGCTACCTTCAACGACGATGGGTGCAAGAACTGTAGGTGCGGCGGCCTCCTGTGCAAACGCTCCGGTCACAGCGGCAAAAGTGGTACTGGAAATGGCTGCAGCGGACAATAGACGGCGCAATCGGACTAGGACGCTCACTGGGTTCCCCTCAAAACATAAACTGGACTCCATTAATCATCTTTTGTCGATCGATCCAATAAGTTGAGGCTGTCTTTTTCATAATCATAACTTATGATACTTACTGTCGTCATAGTTTTGAATTATTCAAAAAAGCACGCAAATGCCGCCAGCTCCGAATAAAAACACTGCTGCCCGCTCCTTCGAGTTGCGCCACTTGCGCTATTTCTGCGCTCTGGTGGACGAGAAGAATTTCGAACGTGCTGCCGCGCGACTGGGCATCGCCCAACCCGGCCTCAGTCAGCAGATCATGGCGCTAGAGGCAATCGTCGGCTCGCCATTGATCGACAGGTCGCGGCGTTCGGTGCAACTGACCCAGTCCGGCGAGGTGCTTTATCGGGAAGCTCTCAATATCCTTGCACAGACCGATGCAGCCATGGTGGCAGTCAAGCGCGCCGGTCGGGGCGAAATCGGGCAGGTTTCCATCGGCTATGTAGCGTCAGCCGCCTATTCCGGTATCGTCTTCGAAGCCATTCGCACATTCCGATCGGAATATCCCGATGTCGCGGTCAACCTCACTGAAATGGAATTGCGGATGCAGCTCTCGCGCATTTCAGACGGCTTGCTGGATATGGGTTTTATCCGCTGGCCCGCCTCGCTGCCGCCCGGCTTGACCAGCCTTGTCGTGAAACATGAGCCACTTGTTGCCGTATTGAACGAAGCCCATACTCTGGCGAATTGCAGCCCAATCCGGCTCGAAGCTTTGAAGGAAGAAACCTTTCTCACGCCACGTCAACCCGCCGACATCGGCTTTCACAGGACGACACTCGAAGCCTGCCGATGTGCCGGTTTCGAGCCTGATATCAACGCCCAGGCATTAGACTTCACCGAAATAGCAAGCCGTGTAGCAATCGAGCTCGGCGTTGCACTGGTGCCCAAATCGATGAGTGCTGTCGGCCTTCCCGGCATACGCTATGTCGATATAAGTGGTATTGCCGTAACCTCGGACGTGGCCCTCGCCTTCCGTAAAAGCGAGCCCTCACAAGCCGCAAAGAGTTTCATAGCCCTATGCCGTCGCGCGCGATAAAGATCAAGATTATGCGGCCGGCAACAGGCTTATCAGATTATCGATCAGCGGCGAGCGGTTGTTCTTCATCGAAACCAGCCCCAACCGCGCCAGAAGAGGTTCGCCTTCGATAGGACGGTAAGTCACTCCGGCCAGCTTGATCTGCGCAATGGCGGTTGGGACAATCGAGACGCCCAGATCGGCTGCGACCAGATTGACCACGGACGGCATCTGCGGCGCTTCCTGCGCTACGATCATTTCAAAGCCCGCATTCCGGCAAGCCTCAACCACATCGTCGTAAAGGCTAAGCCCCACAATGCGCGGGAAAAGCACGAATGCCTCCTTTGCCAGAGCTGAAATCGGCAGCTTGGGATGAACGGCAAGCGGATGATGGCTCGGCAGGGCGATCAGCATCGGCTCATCAGCTAACCGCTTCATGCGTACATCCTTGGGATTTTCCAATCCGGGCCGGATGAAGGCAGCGTCCACTTCTCCTCTGACCAACTTTTCCATCAGCAAATGACTGTTCATCTCTGTCAGGGTCAGCCGGACATCGGGCCATCTGGCCCGAAACTTGCGGATCGTACCGCTAACAGTCGGGTTGAACGCGGACGATGCAGTGAAACCCAGCGCGAGCCTGCCGGTTTCTCCACGCGCCGCGCCCTGGGCTGCGAGCTTCGCCTTCTCGGCGGCGGCAAGGGAAGCCTTCGCTTCATCGAGAAAAGCCGTGCCTGCTGCCGTCAGTTCGGCTCCATGCGGCACGCGATGAAACAACGCCACACCGATCTCGTTTTCGAGGTCACGTATCTGCTGGCTGAGCGGCGGCTGACCGATACCGAGCTTCGCAGCCGCGCGGGTAAAATTGCCCTCTTCGGCCACGGCCAGAAAATAACGGAGATGACGTAGTTCCATCGCTATATCCAAAAGCTATTGCAATTGCCACTTCCATATATTGGACAAATGAAGCGTATTTGACTAGATCGAAAGCGGGAGGATTTAAAAAGGCAAAGTCATGTCACGCCTCGCAGAACGCAGCCTCGACAGCGTCAGAACACCGGAAAGCCAGCTCAAGCTCGTTTCAGCTCCCACGGCAACCGAACAGCAACACTATCTCGTCAAGGGCACACCGGCATTTCGCAATGCAAGCATTGCGCTGTTCCTATCCGGCTTCGCGACCTTCTCGCTGCTTTACTGCGTCCAGCCGCTGATGCCGCTTTTCGCGCATGATTTTAACATAACGCCTGCGGCCAGTTCCCTGTCGCTTTCCGTCTCGACGGGTTTTCTCGCCTTCGCAATTTTCTGCGCCGCCGCCGTATCGGAGCGTTTTGGACGCCGGACATTGATGTTCGTTTCGCTTCTCGGCTCTGCACTATGCACAATAGCCAGCGCATTGGTGCCGGACTGGCATATGCTACTCGCCATTCGCGCCCTGCAGGGACTGCTGCTGGGCGGCGTGCCAGCGGTCGCCATGACCTATCTGGCGGAAGAAATCGACCCGCGCGGCCTTGGCGCTTCAATGGGGCTTTATATTGCTGGCAACGCGTTCGGAGGCATGGCAGGCCGTGTCATTGCCGGAACGCTCGCAGAGTATTTCTCCTGGCGCGTCGGGCTGGCAGGCATGGGACTGCTTGGACTTGCCGCATCCATCGGTTTCCTCTTTCTGCTGCCCGCCTCGCAGAACTTCGTCCCGCGTCCGGGCTTCAATGCACGGTTTCACCTCGGCGCATGGATCGGCCACATCCGCAACCCGGCCTTGCCGCTGCTCTTTGCCATTGGCTTTCTCGTGATGGGTTCCTTCGTCACCATCTACAACTATATCGGTTTCCGTCTTGTCGCGGCGCCTTACAGCCTCAGCCAGACAGCGCTCGGCGCCATTTTCACGGTTTATCTGTTCGGTATCGCCGCTTCATGGCTTGCTGGCAGGATGGGCGACAGGCTCGGCTATTTCACCGTTCTTCCCATCGGCCTTGCGATACAGGCGGCGGGCTGTCTTCTGACCCTGTTTGCGCCGTTGCCTGTCATCATCGCAGGCATCATCCTCGTGACTGTCGGCTTCTTCGTCAGCCATTCGGTCGCCAGCGCTCTGGTCGGACGACTGGCACTCCACACCAAGGGACACGCATCGTCACTCTATCTGCTCGCCTATTATCTCGGTTCCAGCGTCGCCGGTGCGGCGGGCGGCTATTTCTGGGTTGCGGATGGATGGTCTGCAGTTGCCGAGTTCACCTTTGTCATGCTTGCCGTTGCGTTCGCGGCAGCATTGGGTGCAGCCCGACTGTCGAGGCGGAACTAAGATTGGAAAAAAGATAAAATTGTATGGAACCATATCGATTCCAGCGCGTTCATGCGGCTCGGAAGGAGAATGAATGCATGCAAATTATCGATGCTCTGGTCAAAAGATGCGGCGAGGAAAATTCTTATCAGGTAGAATTCATCGGTGAAGATGGCGAAACTGTTTGCGTATCCTTCCGCCACGATTCCGAAGAAGAGTTGAGCCACCATGACGCCATTGCGAGCGCGCTTGCCAAGATGGCGCCACTCACGGCTTATGGCGCGGCTTTTATCAGTATCCTGTCAGCCAACAAATTGAACACAGCCGCCACGGCGGCCTGACGATTTCCGATTGAAAAGCCCTGCAGTCCGGCCGGATTGCGGGGTTTCTTGTGTTTATTTATCTGACCTTTGCGAAGCGCTTTAGGATTGATATCCCTTCCAAAATTGCCTAGCTGCTTGACAGGAGCGAGGCAAGTGACGGAGGCTTGGACATGAGCGAATTGGCCAACTGGCTATCGGACACGCATCCGATCACACGAAAGAATGCGGCGGAAGTCGTGTTCGACGATATTCGCTCGGCCATCACATCCGGTCGCCTTGCCATAGGCACCCGCCTGCCCTCCGAAGCCCAACTCGCTGGCCGGTTCGGCGTCAGCCGCCCAATCGTCCGTGAGGCGCTGCGATCACTACAGACGCTGGGGCTTACCCAGACCCGCACGGGCAGCGGCACTTATGTCCTGAATGTTTCACCCGTGAGCGAGCTGAGTTACGGCAGCTATTCAGCGCGTGATCTGATCGAAGCGCGCCCCTTCATCGAAGTACCGGCAGCAGGCTGGGCTGCACTGCGCCACAGCGCCGAGCAACTAACCCACCTTCTCGAACTTTGCGACAAGATGGATCGCCAGACGGACCCGCAGAAATGGGAATTGCTCGATTCCGAATTTCATTGCGCTATTGCGGAGGCTTCCGGAAACACGGTCTTCACCAAGATCGTCGCCGATGCCCGCGAGGCGCTGATCCAGCAATCCGAACTGGTCAATCTGATGTCTGGCCGCCGTGAAGCGTCGAATGTCGAGCATCGCCGTATCGTCGAGGCCATTGAGGCTGGATCAGAAGCCGAAGCCCGCACGGCGATGGAAACGCATCTGAGCAAGGTCAAGACGGCAGTGACGACGATCATCGGCAAGGACAAGGTCTGACACGCCACTTGCAAGGCTGCTGCTTTGCAAAAGGATTCGTGCGGGTTATCTATACCAATCCGAATTTTTGCGACATTTTCATGCCAGATAAGCACAAGCTGCTAACATACTCTTGCTGCTGATTTTTCCCCTGCCAGCCTATTCCGGAAAAGCGTGCGAAGCTTCTCATTTGAAGCTGAATACTTGACGCGCGTTCTGCGATATGCGTTAAAACCGCCTCCAAAATCTGTCATGCAGCTTTACAGAATACCCATCAAATGGGGATGAATTCCATCGCCTCATTGAATGACCGGCGGCGTGCCCTAATTGGCCTTTCACGCCGAACGGTCGCTTGTCGAAACCGCGCTCTCAGGGAGGAGCAATGCCAATCGAAACAATGAAAGCCACCCCGGCCGAACGCGAAGTGTTCATTGAAGAGGACCGCGGTTATCACAAAGCCTTGAAACCGCGGCAGATTCAGATGATCGCGATTGGCGGCGCAATCGGAACCGGGCTCTTTCTCGGCGCGGGCGGACGCCTGGCGCTGGCAGGTCCCGCCCTGGTCTTCGTCTATGCCTTGTGCGGCTTCTTTGCGTTTCTGGTTCTGCGCGCCTTGGGCGAGCTCATCATGCATCGTCCCAGCTCCGGTTCCTTCGTCTCCTATGCCCGCGAGTTCTACGGCGAAAAGCTGGCTTTCGCGGCAGGCTGGATGTACTGGCTCAACTGGGCCATGACGTCGGTAGCCGACGTGACAGCAGTTGCGCTCTACATGAATTTCTTCAAGCATTATGTGCCCTGGCTGCAGGGCATCGACCAATGGGTATTCGCCCTGACCGCGCTTGTCATCGTGCTGGCGATGAACCTCATGTCGGTGAAAGTGTTCGGCGAACTGGAATTCTGGTTCAGCCTCGTCAAGGTCATCGCGCTCGTAACGTTTCTTGTCGTCGGCATTTACTTTGTCGTTTCCGGCACGCCGATTGACGGTCATCCGGCGGGTTTCAGCATCATTACCGATAGCGGAGGTCTGTTCCCCAACGGCATATTGCCTGCCTTCATCATCATACAGGGCGTGGTTTTCGCCTATGCATCCATCGAGTTGCTGGGCACCACGGCTGGAGAAACCGAAGACCCGCGCAAGGTAATGCCCCGCGCAATCCGCACCGTGGTCTTCCGACTGCTTGTCTTTTATGTGGGTTCGGTCCTGCTGCTTTCGCTGCTTCTTCCCTACACCGCCTATTCCGCTGGCGAGAGCCCGTTCGTGACCTTCTTCGGCAAGATCGGCGTCGAGGGTGCGGATATCATCATGAACCTCGTCGTCCTGACAGCAGTGCTGTCGTCGCTGAATGCCGGGCTTTATTCCACGGGACGCATCCTGCATTCCATGGCAATATCCGGTTCTGCACCTGCTTCGCTGGCCAAGATGAACAAGAACGGCGTTCCCTATATGGGCATTGCGGTTACCGCCGTCGTCACCGTGATTGGTGTCATTCTCAATGCCGTCGTGCCTGCGGCTGCGTTCGAAATCGCGCTTAATCTCTCCGCTCTCGGCATCATCACCGCGTGGGGCGTCATTGTCCTCTGCCAGTTGAAACTGTGGCATCTTGCGCGTCGCGGCGAAATCGTGCGCCCGGATTTTCGCATGTTCGGCGCGCCCTATACCGGCATCCTCACACTCGCATTCCTGCTCGGCGTACTCGTTTTGATGGCGCTCGACTATCCGGTGGGCACCTGGACGATTGCTTCGCTGGCGATTATCGGCCCGGCCCTCATCCTCGGCTGGTATCTGATGCGTGAACGCATCCATCGACTCGCTGCCGAACGTGCTGTAGACGCCAGCATTCTTGGTAAGTGAGAGGATTCGGAAATATGACGCTTGCAAAGCCTTCCATAATGGTGATCGCCACTGGCGGCACCATCGCCAGCAAGCGCGGGGAAGACGGCGCGAGCACACCGGTCCTGACCGGTGAGGATTTGCTGGAATTCGTACCGGGTCTTGAAGCGGAGCTTCGTCCTGTCGATCTCATGGCGAAGGACTCTGCTAGCCTTACCCTTTCCGACATGCAGCGCATCAGTGATGCTGTGGGTTCGGGCCTGCAGGATGATGACGTCGATGGCGTCGTCGTCCTGCACGGAACGGATGCCATGGAAGAAACGGCGCTGCTGGTACATCTGCAGCGTCGCATCAGCAAGCCGGTGATTTTCACCGGAGCGCAATTTACCGCCGATCATCCGCAGGCGGACGGGCCGGAAAATCTCGCTGCCGCCATTCAGCTTGCCTGCAATCCGGCCAGTGCCGACAAAGGTGTCCTTATCGCCTTCGGCGGACGGATTGTTCCTGCTTGGGGGGCATACAAGTTCAGCAGCGACAGTACTGACGCCTTCCGCTCTGCACGCATGATCCAAATCCAAAGCCCTGTGCTTCCAGCCCCTGTCGGTGACCGCCGGATCGACACGATTGCCCTGTATCCGGGCTGCGACGCCCTCCACATCGAAGCGAGCATTGCAGCCGATGCCAGCGGCGTGGTTCTTGCGGCGCTGGGGTCCGGCAACACTACGCCCTGCGTTGTCGAAGCTGTCCGCGAATGTACATGCCGCAATATCCCCGTTGCAGTCTCAAGCCGCGTGCCCGAAGGCCTGTTGACACCCGGTTATGGCGGCGGCGGCGGCGGATATGATCTTGGCGAAGCCGGAGCCATGCACGCACATACGCTTCGCCCAGGTCAGGCTCGCATCCTGCTTGCCGCATTGATCGCCAGCGGCAGTTCCAAGGATGCGATGATTCACGCCTTCAGCGACGACTGGAAAGCAAGTTAACTCGGAAATTGGCGGTAGCATTCTTCCACCACCCGCCGCAGCAGTTCGCGCGATATCTCACCGCTCACCGCATAACCAAGATCGTTATCCGTCCAGTAAAGGATTTCATCGCCATCACTTGACGGCGAAACGAAAACTCGTGTCACGATTTTCCGAATTACGGTCAACGATCAACGTCAAAAAATTGTGTTTCCTGTTTCCGGTAACCGTTGCAGCCATTGATTAGCAGATCCAGAGTATTATATATAGCTACACATATAATAGATGGCTATACAATGTCCCAGTCAAAACACGATCTCGAAGCGGCTTTCACGATGGAGCTTTCCACGGCCGCACGCAAAATGCGCAACCTTTTTGATTCCCGCGTCCGTGAGCGCGGACTGACGCTGGCGCGCGCCCGCGTGCTTGTGCTTCTGACCCAGCAGCGCGACTGGAACCAGCGCGAGCTGGCGGATGCTCTTGAGATCGAGCATCCCTCGGTAGTGCGTCTTCTGGATGGCCTTGAGAAGCAGGGATTGATCTATCGCAGCGCGGTTGAAAGCGACCGCCGTGCGAAACGCATTGAACTGACGGATGAAGCACAGGCGCAAGTGCGCGAGCTGCAAGAAATCACCCACCGCATGCGATCCGAACTGCTGCAGCGCGTAGACAGACAGTCGCTGGAAACGGCGCTATCGGTGCTTCAGGAAGTCAGCCAGACAGTAGAAGCGACCCTCGCGGGCAAAGACCGCTAAAACCATGTCGGAAGAAGGCAAAGATCGGCAGGGACAAGAGGCTGCGCCGACGCAGGCTGCAACGCCTTCGGTTTCGCATATGCCGGTTTACATGTCGGCCATCTATATCACCGCGTCTGTTCTCATGTGGTCGACACGCGGCCTCAGCATGTATTTCATCTCGGCCAATACACAGCAGATACAGGGATCACTCGGCGCGACGCTGACGGAAACCTCCTGGCTGGTAGCGGCCTATATGGCGCCTTACGCCAGCCTGACGATCCTTCTCGTCAAGATCCGCACGCAGTTCGGCCTGCGCCGGTTTGCGGAAATTGCGATCGCCGTCTTCCTGATTTCCTCGTTGCTGCATCTACTTGTCTACGACATCTGGTCGGCAATCCCGATCCGCTTCATTGCGGGCGCTGCCGCAGCACCGGTCTCGACCATCGGCTTTCTTTACATGCTGGAAGCCTTTCCGCCCGCCAAGAAAATGACGTGGGGGCTCAGCCTTGCGCTGACCTGTTCGGCGGCAGCAGGCCCACTGGCACGTGTCATTTCGCCATTGCTGTTCGATATCGGCCAATGGCAGCAACTCTATATGGTCGAGATCGGCCTGTCGCTTGCAGCCTTCGCCGTCGTCTATGTGCTGCCGTTAACGCAGGCGCCGCGCGCGAAAGTGCTGCACTGGCTGGATTTCGTTGCTTACGGCCTGATCGCCATCGGCTTTGGGCTTCTCGCGGTGGTTCTGGTTCAGGGAAAGAATTACTGGTGGTTCGAAGCCCCCTGGATCGGCGTATGCCTTGCGATCTCAATCGCAGTCCTCGCTTGCGCTGCCGCCATCGAACTCAACCGCGAACAACCGCTGATGAACCTGCACTGGTTGTTCTCGCCGGAAATTCTGCGCTTCACGCTGATACTCTTCGTCTTCCGCATCGTGCTTGCCGAACAGACGACCGGCGCGGTCGGCCTCTTTCAGGCATTCGGTCTGCAGGACGGCCAGAGCCGTGGCCTCTATCTCGTCATCCTCGCCGCGTCGCTGGCGGGCGGCATTGCCTGCGGCATGTGGATGAAGCTGGAACGCGTATCGATCATTTTCGGGCTGGCACTGGTCTTCATCGCGGTCGGGGCCTTTCTGGACAGCCATGCGACAAACCTGACCCGTCCGCACAATGCCTATCTCAGTCAGGGACTGATTGCTTTCGGCGGCGCTCTGTTCCTGCCCCCGGCCATGCTTGCAGGCATTACCAAGGCGTTGAAACAAGGGCCGACCTACATGACGAGTTTCATCGTCATCTTCCTGTTCACACAGAACATTGGTGGCCTTATCGGCTCTGCCGTGTTCAGCACCTTCATCGCGATCCGCGAGAAATACCATTCCGCCTATCTGGTGGAACAACTGGTCATGTCCAATCCCGTGGTCGCCCAGCGCGTTCAGGCACTATCCGGCACCTACGCAAAGGTTCTGGCTGACCAGGGACTGACGAAGGCAGAAGGGCTGGCGCTTCTTGGACAACAGGTCACCAAGGAAGCGACAGTGCTGTCCTATAACGATGCTTTTCTCGCGATCTCCGTCATTGCGGTGCTCTCACTCGCCTGCCTGATCGCCTATCGCCTCTATGAAAACATGCACGCCCGCCGCCAAAGTGCTGCGATGGCTGGTTAAATCGACGAGTATTTGAAAATGTCAGTTGGAAAACAGTATATTCGCGGCGGTCTTGCCCTCATCATCGGCCTGGCAGGTGTTCTGATGGTGCTCTGGGCGTGGCAGTTGCCGCCTTTCAAACACAGCGTCGAGACCACCGATAACGCTTATGTCCGCGGACAGGTAACGGTTATCAGCCCGCAAGTCGCCGGCTATGTCACCAAGGTCAATGTCAACGACTATCAAACCGTGAAACAGGGCGACCTCCTGTTCGAGATCGACAGCCGCAGCTATCAGCAGAAGCTGGATCAGGCGCTTGCCGCACTCAACAGCAAGAAGGCAGCGCTTGCCAACTCAGAACAGAGCCAGCGTTCGGCCGAAGCAACGATCCAGTCGCGACAGGCGCAGATTTCCGGCGCCAAGGCAGCACTTGAGGTAGCTGAGGCCAATGCGAAGCGCGTCGAAGCCTTGCTGCCGCGCGGCGTGACGACGCAAAGCTCTGCCGATACAGCACACGGCACCCTGCTTCAGGCACAAGCTTCTGTTGACGAAGCCCAAGCCGCACTAGCCGTTGCCCAACAGGACCTGCAATCCATCATCGTCAATCGTGACAGCCTCAATGCCGATATCGCCAATGCGGAAGCGACCGTTGAACTGGCGCGGATCGACCTGCAGAACACCCGCATCATCGCCCCGCGCGACGGTACGCTCGGCGAAGTGGGCGTCCGGCTCGGTCAATATGTGACGGCGGGAACGCAGCTCGTGTCCGTCGTCCCGAAGACCAAATGGGTGATGGCGAATTTCAAGGAAACACAGCTCTACGGCATGAAGGTCGGCCAACCAGTCACTTTCACCGTCGATGCGCTGCGTCATGCAGAGTTGACGGGGCATATCGAAGCCTTCGCACCCGCTGCCGGGTCTGAATTCAGCGTCATCAAGTCGGACAATGCGACCGGCAATTTCACCAAGATCACGCAACGCCTTTCCGTTCGGATCGCCATCGATGAAGATCAACCGGACGCCGCGCATCTGGCACCCGGCATGTCGGTGGTCGTCCGTGTCGACACCAATGCGGAACCGATTAAAAATTAGAAAAGCCGCAGCTTACGGGCATGGAAAGCTTCGGCATAAGTTTCGGGCGCGCGGCATTCCATGCCGCGTAGCCGGGCAAGACCGCGAAAGGTTTCCGGATCGAACCAATCCTTCGAGCGCTGTGTGCCGAAGTGCTTCATCAACAGTTCGATCTTGCGATCCATCATCACAGCCGGTAGCGCCGAATAGGCGTTCGGCTGGCCCAGATCGCCATCCCATTTCGGAATTTCATATTCAAGGATCACCTGATCCCGAAACAGGTTCCATGTCAGCTCGTTGATCGTACGGTGATCCTGATGAGCATCGCCATGGCGATGAGTGAAAACCATATCCGGTAGCCCTCTTCCGCGCTGTTCAATCAGCCATTGCTTGATTTCGCGGCTTTGCGCCGGGAAATAGCTATCCTCGAAAGAGGCCAGATGGATGTTGAAACTGTCTATCCCGCGCAGAAAATCGCGTGCGGAAGCCTCTGCCTCCGCGCGCCTTGTCTCGTTCCCCGACAGAACACACCATTCGACATGCAGCGGCGTTCCGCTCTCGATCAGGCTCAGAAGCGTGCCGCCGCAACCGATCTCGATATCGTCGGAATGCGCGCCCAGACAAAGCAGCTGAAGCGGACGGCTGTTATTTGCCAGTGAGCGCAGATCGATCATAGCGCTATCGCGACATTGGTGGCCCGACGTGCGGCTTCTTCCGCCTTGTGTCTCTTCCAGGGCATGTCACCCTTCTCCACCATATCTTCAAGCGTCTGCCAGTCACGCAGCGTATCCATGGAGCGCCAGAAGCCCTCATACTTATAGGCCATCAACTGGTTTTCAGCGATGAGACGACCGAAGGGCTCGAGCACCAGTTCCTCACCTTCGCGCATATAGTCGAAGATTTCCTTGCGGAAGAGGAAATAGCCGCCATTGATCCAGATATCGGAGGTGTTCGAGGTTCGGAAAGCCCGCACGTCGCCGCCTTCGGCAATATCTGCAAGGTGATAGGTCAGCGGCGGACGGACGGCGAGAAAGCAGGCAATCTTGCCGCTGGCTCGGAAACGTTCCGTCATGTCGTCGAGATCGACATCGCTGAGACCGTCACTGTAATTGGCGAGGAACATATCTTCATTTGCTACATGCGATCGGGCGCTCCAGAGCCTTTCACCGATATTGCGCCAGATACCCGTATCGAGCAGCGTAACGCTCCAGTCGCGATCCACTTCCTCGAGCAGTTGCACATTGCGCCCGCCATCCGAAACCACACAGTCCGCGAAGGTTTGCGGGCGGATTGTCAGGAAGAAATCCTTCACGACATTGGCCTTATAGCCCAGGCACAAAACAAACTCGTTGTGCCCATAGTCGCTGTAATATTCCATGACATGATGCAGGATCGGCTGATGACCGAGCGGGATCATCGGTTTCGGGACATTCTCCGAATATTCGCGGATTCTGGTTCCAAGACCGCCGCAGAACAAAACGACTTTCATGACTTACCGCTCCTCTGTGAGTAATGCCGGGTCAATCAACGTGACGTGCGGGATGGGAATGATGAACTTCGCACCCCATTCGACCACATGCTGCATCTGCCGGATGATCTCGTCCTTGAAATTCCACGGCAGAATGAGGATGTAATCGGGTCGGTATTTGTCGATTGCCGACACATCGTAGATCGGAATGTGCATGCCCGGCGTGAAACGCCCGTGCTTGTAGGGATTGCGGTCAACCGTGAAGTCCAGGAAATCTGTGCCGATGCCGCAATAATTCAGAAGCGTATTGCCCTTGCCCGGCGCGCCGTAACCGCAGATACGTTTTCCAGCATTCTTGGCTGCGATCAGGAAGGACAGGAGATCGCGCTTGGTGCGCCGCGTCTTTTCGGCAAACTGCTCATAGGTCGAAATCTCGTTGAGGCCGAAACTCTCTTCGCGCTTCAGAAGGGCGGCGACACGCGGCCCCGCCTTCCGCTTGCTGCTGTTATGCGCAAGATACACCCGGAGCGACCCGCCATGGGTTGGCAGTTCCTCCACGTCGATGACCTTGAGGTGATGGCGATGCGCCATATACCGGATCGTCAGCAACGAGAAATACGAGAAATGCTCGTGATAGATCGTGTCGAACTGGTTCTGCTCGATCAGATTGGCGAGATGCGGAAACTCCAGCGTAATCACGCCCTCCGGCTTCAACAGCAGTTGCAGGCCGCGCACAAAGTCATTGAGATCAGGGACTTGCGCCAGAACGTTGTTGCCGATCAGGAGGTCGGCCTTGCGTCCCGCGCCCACCAGTTCGGCGGCGAGCGTCGAACCAAAGAAATCCACGCGCGTCGGCACGCCCTTGGCAATGGCAGTCTCAGCCACATTGGCAGCCGGTTCGATACCGAGGATCGGGATGCCCTTCGGCAGAAAATGCTGCAACAGATAGCCATCATTGCTGGCAATCTCGACCACGAAGCTATTCTCGTTCAGTCCCAGCCGCTCGGTGATCTCGTCGCAATAGGTCTTTGCGTGGCTGACCCAGCTCGTGGCAAAGGACGAAAAATAGGCATATTCAGTGAAAATTTCTGCAGGCGAGAAATACTCCTTCAGCTGCACCAGATAACAATGGTCACAGACGAGCGCATAGAGCGGGTAATAGGGCTCCATACGGTCAAGGCGATCCGCTGTGATGAAGCTCTCGCAAGGCGGTGACATCCCAAGATCGACGAAAGTATGTTTGAGTAGTTTACCGCACAGGCGACAGCCGGTCTGCTCTTGCGCCATGCTCGTGCTCCGCGAAATATCCGGCGTCTGGATGGTCATACGTCATTCCTCGCCTCGTCGAACCTTTTGGCTGGTCCGTTATGGGTTGATAGAGTTGAACTCCGATCCGCGTCGGATAACCAAAATTACTAAGCGGCCTAAAAATTTCCGAGACTGTCATCGGGAGCGAGCCGTACATACGATCGGGCGCAACATTCACCGGACGGACTATGCGGTGTAGATACCCAATCTTCGCCCAATGGCGGCAGGGGCGTAGTCGCCTACCTCATTCGGACAGTTTGGCCTCATCCGGAAGGCTATTCGGATGCATCGAAGAAGGTTCTATCGCCCGGCAATCCAGCTGTCAGAATGCAAATGGCTGCAATCCGGGGCAAATCATGCGTTTCACTTCGCTCAATATCGACGGTGCCTGGTCTATCGAGCCGGAAAGACTTGAAGACGAACGCGGCTGGTTCGCGCGGGTCTATTGCGAAGCTGCATTCGCCGAGCGGCAGATGGAAACGCATTTCCCGCAGCACAGCCTGTCTTTCTCGCGCGAAGAAGGAACACTGCGCGGCCTCCATTATCAAAACGAACCGCATTCTGAGACCAAGCTCGTCACCTGCCTGCAGGGCGTCATATGGGATGTTCTGGTCGATCTGCGCCCGCATTCGCCAACCTATCGGCGCTGGACCGGCGTGGAGCTATCCGCCGAAAACGGCGTGCTGCTTTATATCCCCGAAGGATGCGCGCACGGTTTTCAGACCCTGACGCCCGATGTGCTCGTTCGTTACATGATCTCGAAGCCCTATGCACCGGACTATGCGACAGGTTTACGCTATGATGACCCGTCGCTCGGCATACCATGGCCAAACAGGCCGAGTGTCATTTCCGACAAGGATTTGGCCTGGCCGCTGCTTTAGCTTTCCACCAATAACTCTGCCTCGCGGAGCCGGGCAGCCGCGTCGGCGAGGGTTACAAATGGCAGTTTCGTACGCTCTGCCATATCGAGAATGGAATGCTCGCCATCTGCCAGATTGAGCACCCATAACAACGCCATTGCGTTCTGTGCAGAGCGGCTATCCCCACCCATGTTTCCATAGAGTCCACGTCTTCCAAGCTGCGGCTCTCCCTTGGGTGAGGTATTCAGCGGACGCCAGTTTCGTTCAGCAATTTCAATAGCCTGCAAGACCATGTTGAACGACTGCTCAAGATACTCCGGTTTGATGAAATCGAGATTGTCGGCCGATGTGTGATATTCCGGAAAGGTGCCATAAAGGCTGCGCTGGAACATGCCGACCGGCAGATTGAATCCCGGCGAACAGAACTGGCGCTCGTCATAGCCGTAGGGCCAGAAATCATGCATCGTCGCATTGGTGCACTCACCGAGTACGAGGCCCATGATCCGATCAATCTCCGCGTCGCCGCGACGGCTGCGCTTGTAGTTCGGCCCGCCAGCATCGCCGACGCAGGACAAGACCAGCCCGTGGCGGACCAGCCCCAGTTGCGCCTCGTTATGCCTGAGCCACGCAAGAGCGCCGAAAGTCGCCGGGCCGAAAAGCAGTCGATAGGTCAGGCGCGTGCGCCGTGATTGCAGAACCTCACCAAGGCGGGTCAGCAGTGCCAGCCCCGAACAGTTATCGTTGGCCAGCGACGGATGGCAGAGATGGGCCGACAGGATGAAGGTCTCGTCGGTGTCCCCCTCGTGAATGAACTCACCGAAGGTCAGAAAACCGTCGCGGCGCTCAGCATCGATCACGACGTCATAATCGCCGTACTGCATGGACAGAAATTCGTTATGCGCCATACAGAACCCCCAGCCCTCCGCGTGATAACAGGTGCGATAGGGAATGAGGTCCGGCTGGTCGGGCAGCGTATGAATATGCTCCCTCAGTGCACTAAGCGGCATTCTTTCCCGCACCGGCACGCTGAAATTCACCACATGCAGATTGTGCCGGGCAAAATCGACGACACGATTGCCGTTCATATCCGCAATATAGGCATCACGAATGATCCACTCCTGCGGCGCTTTCCAATCGTAAAGCGATGTACCGGTCGGAACCTGATGGACTGTCAGCGGCAGATGTTCCCCGATGATGGCAAGCGTTTCGCGCACCCCATCGCCGGCGAGACTGCGGCAGACTGGATAAAGCCGAGCAGCAAGGTCGTAAATGGCCATCCCGTTCGATACCGGCGGAATGGCTGTTTCAATGCCTTTGCGCCCTGCCCCCGTATCCATCACGCAGTTGCCCGAAGCTGTTGCGGTTCCTCGTCGGCACGCCGCAGATCGGCATCCAGCACCCCTTCCGCTATCAGCTTGCGGATATGGGCGATGCGCTGGAAGCGTGGTCCTTCAAACTCCTCAAGAGTCAGCGTCGAGCGGCTATAGGCGGCAAGCAATTCACGCGCGCCGGCAACGGCATCCCATTCCGGTTTCGCTTCCGGCAGCACGCGCGCCAGCTTTTCAAAACTGACACGGTAGGAGCGCGTATCCGGCCCGGCATCGTCCGCATATTCGATACGGCAATCGGGAACATTGTCGGCGACGATGCCCGCTATATCCCGAATGCGGTAGTTGTGCTCCGTTGATCCGACATTGAAGGCCTCGTTCCAGACTTTTTCGCGCGGGGCTTCCATGGTGGCCATGAAGGCGCGGGAAATATCGCGAATATGCACGATGGGTCGCCATGGCGTGCCGTCGGACTTGAGATAAATCAGCCCTTTCGTCACTGCCCAGGCCACGAGATTGTTGAGCACGATATCGAAACGCAGGAACGGCGAAACGCCGTAAGCCGTGGCGGGCCGAAGATACACGGGACAGAAGCTTGCATCCGCCAATTCCCGAATTTCTTGCTCCGCCCGCACCTTGGACCGGCCATAGGCCGTCACCGGTTTCAGTTCGCCGGTCTCATCGATCAGATCGGCATCGCTGATACCGTAATTGCTGCAGGATGAAGCAAACAGAAAGCGCCCCACCCCTGCCAGCTTGGCGGCCTTGGCCATCGCGAGGCTCGCCCGATGATTGATGTCGTAGGTCAGTTCCTCGTTGAGATTGCCAAGCGGATCATTGGAGAGTGCGGCAAGATGAATAACCGCATCAAACCCCTCCAGATCGCGTGGCGACACATCGCGCACGTCCTTTCGGATGGTCGGCACGCTCATAACGGCGCCGCCTTCTTCAAAACGGCAATGTTCGTAAAGACCGATGTCATAGCCGGACACCTCATGCCCCGCATTTGTGAGGACCGGCACCATGACCGACCCGATATAGCCCTGATTGCCCGTAACCAGTACTTTCATGTCCGACTCCTCAAGCTTTGATAAATGCATGTTAGCCAGAGAGGACAGGAGCGACGACTTGACCGAAGGCATGCCCGGTTAGGACAAGCGTTTATGAAAAGCGTGAAAGGGCGTATCGCCTACCTCTTTTGGATGTCCTGCAGGCGCCTGGCGTTGCCGATCAGTAAAAGCCAGTCAGTTCCGCCACCGGCATTTTGCGCCTGCTTGGGTGTGTAGGTCGCAACCGATCCCTCAAGCTTTGGTTGGCCCGCATCCGCGAACGTGCCGGAAACCGGGTCGTACCAGACAGCCTGCCAGCCTTGTTTGACAATAGCTTTCTGCACCGCAAAACCACCGGCATCGCCATAGATAACCGACAAGGTGCCGTCAGGCAGTGATGCGGCATAGTTTCCCGCGCCTGCTGAAATGGCTCTACTGCTATCGGGTTGGAGCTGCGACCATGGCAGTTTGTCGAAGAGTTTCTTTAACACCGTCATTGACCGCGCGCCGGCACTGTCGAGGGCTTCCTGCCAGCTTCGATCAGCAGTGGAGATCCCCGGTCCCGTGAAATGCCAAATCGGGTTGTTACCAAAGAACTGCCCGGCAGCACCCGCCAACAGCGCGCCATAGGCATTACGGCGGATCATCCGCGTAGTCGTCCCCCGCTCGAACTCATAGCCCGCTTCCAGCAAAATGACAGGCATTTCAGCAGCTTTTCGCCGTTGAAAAACCGCTGCATGAACATCGTCATATGTATAAACCGTATCGAAACTCAACCAGGGCCGGTCGCCCCAGAGTTCAGCCGTATTGCTATTGCGACCAGAATGTACCGTCAGAAGAGCGCCAGGAACAATACTTGAGATTCCATTGGCCAGACTGGAAACCAGCCGTCGATCAGGATCATCAAAATCCCCGCCCAAGACCCAGACAACATTATGAAACTCCGCAAATCGCTGAGCTATCGTCTGGCCATAGACACGCATTTTCTCCGGACCGGCAGCCTGCGCCTTGGAGAACCAACCCTGGTTGCCGCCGTTCACCCCAAGGTAGGCGGGCGCGAGAAAAACGACGAAGCCGAGTTCTTCCGCCCTCCCGATCACCCAGGCGGCGTGATCGAAATATTTCGGATTGAGTTCACCGAAGGCATCGCTCTTGAACGGCTTCTCGCCATAGGCATTGGCGGGCGGGTGACTGGAGAAGTAGTGTTCGACCAGACTGACCAGAATGGCGTTGAAGCCGCGCTTCCGGCGATCTTGCAGATAGGTTTCGACATCTTCGCGCTTCAATTCCGCAATCAGCGACCATGCGGTATCACCCTGCAACAGAAAAGGCTTACCGGCTGCATCCTCGAATACGCGCCGGTCCTGACCAACTGTGATTGGAAACAGATCGGCGGCATATGTCGGCTTCGTTGCCGACCACAGCAGGGTTGCGGCGATCAGGACCGCTGCGAAGTGCTTCATCGCATCGTCGGCGGATAAGTCGGCGCTTCATTGAAGCGGCGATAGACCACCTGCGAAGGACGTCCCGTCAGATAGGAAGTCACACCATCGTTCAGTGCCCGGACATAGATGTCGAGCGCGCCGTCGATTGCATCCACCGTTCGCGCAATATCCGTGTCGCTATGGGTATAGCTTACGACCAGCGACGGCATCAGCACGCCACGCCGGATTGTCTCCTGAAGAAACAGGGTGCGAAATGCCTGAGATGGCTGCCCCTTCTCGTCGAGCGTTCCATATGCAAGACAGCACGGACGCCCGAACAGGCGAAGGTGGTTCTGCAGGCCATGGCTGGCAATCGCCGCATTCACGCCCTCTGCCAGTTTGGAGCCTTGTTCGTGAAGCCTCTCGATCACCGGTTCGTCGCGATAAATCGTCATCGTGGCAATCGCAGCAGCCATGGCATGGGTCTCCGCGCCATGCGTGGTCGAAAGCAGAAAAACGCGCGGATGGTCGGTCTGGGTCAGACCGCCAAGCTGCATATATTCCGCCTTGCCTGCCAGCGCTGAAATCGCAAAGCCGTTGCCCAGCGCCTTGCCGAAACAGGAAAGATCAGGCTCGACATCATAGAGCTTCTGCGCCCCGCGCACATGCCAGCGAAAGCCGGTAATCATCTCGTCCAGAATGAACAAGGCCCCGTTTTCGTGGGCGATACGCCTTGCTTCCTGCAGGAAGTTGTTTTGTGGCTCGTCGGCCTTTGCGGGTTCAAGGATAATGGCCGCGATACGTCCCGGATAATCCTCGAACAAGGCTTTCACGCTCGCAATGTCATTATAGCGGAACGTTGCCGTCAAAGCCGAGACCGACGCCGGAATGCCCGCATTCATCTTCGTCGTGCCGATAAACCAATCGTCGGTCGAGAAGAACGGATGATCGGCACAGCAGGCAATCATGTCGCGTCCCGTATAGGCGCGCGCAAGTCGTACCGCGCCCGAAGTCGCGTCCGAGCCGTCCTTGCAGAACTTCACCATTTCCGCTCCGTCGATCAGCTCCAGAAAGCTCTCCGCGCATTCGACTTCGATGGCGCTTGGACGCGTGAAATTGCAGCCATCCTGCAAGGCGTCACGCACGGCGCGCACGACGGGTGGATAGGCATGGCCCAGCCCAACCGCACGATTACCCATGCCGTATTCGATATATTCATGGCCGTCGACGTCGAAGACATGCGAGCCGGAGCCGCGCTGGATGAAGCCGGGTGCCAGAACGGGATACTGGTCGTCGCCCTTGGCATAGGTGTGACAGCCGCCCGGTATCAGCGCGTGTGCCTTGGTGGCAAGCAGTTGAGAATTGCGAAACTGCGATGTGAAAAGGTTCATGCCCCTTCTCCTTTTTTATTAGAGCGCGTTTCGATCTGATTGGATCAGATCGGCGCTCTAATCATTTGTTTTTATGCGCATCTTTTCCGAAAACCGCTTCACCGTTTTCGGGGTGCGCTCTAAAGGATCATGCTGCCGACCATCCGGTGTGCAAGCGCTCGCGCACCTGGCGCAGCCAGTTCTTCACCGGCTTCGGCAAACGGCTGCGCAGACTGGAATGAAGCGCGTTCGGCATCGACCATTGCGAAAGCGCCAGTGGCGGTGCGATGGCAGGGCGCTCCTCCGCGAGTTTCTCAAGGAGTCCTGCGTAAGCGCGCCCGGCAGTATCATTGTTGAAGACTGTTTCAACCTTCTGCTGGGCGGCATCCGCCATGCCCGCAAGCAGTTCACGGTCGCGTGCAAGCTGCCCGATATGGCGTGCTGCCTGACGAAAATCGCCGACGGGAAACAAAAGTCCGTCCTTTCCATCGGTGACGATCATATCGGTCACACCGGCGATCTTCGACACGACCGCCGGACAGCCCTGGCTCATTGCTTCAATGAGCGTGAGTCCGAACCCTTCAAAGCGCGACGGCATAACCATGACGTCATGCTGGCTCACCAGCCAGGGAACATCGGAGGGCGCGACCCAGCCGTTGAAACGGACCTTGTCGCCAAAGGGCGCAAGACGGTGGCGCAGTTCTTTCAGATCGGGGCCATCTCCGGCGACGGTCAGATGATAATCACAGTCGAGCTCACGCAGGATGTTCGGAAGCCAGAATATGCCCTTTGAGTTATCTTCCATGCGTCCCAGATAGAGCAGCCGCAGCGGACTGCGTCCATCGTGCCTCGGAACATTGCGCGAGAGATGGATATCCCGGTTCAACCCATGCGGGATGACCAGCGTGCGCGCCGCATCGAAACCGTGCTGGCGCACGAGATCGTCGCGACAGCGTTTTGAAACTCCCACAGTTGCATGAACATGATCGCGGATTGCCCTCGCCGCCGCATAGGTGCCGGGCGTGATATTGTGCACGATCATGATACGCAGAATATCGGCAGGCAGATAGCGCACCAGATTGGTTTCGAAACGATGAGAGAGGACATTGACGAAAACGGCGTCAAAACGGTTTTCGCGCAGGAAGCCAACCATGCGCTTGGCGCGGGTTTCTTCATCCAGCACCCCCATCCCGTCGATGACATCACCCTTGCGAAGGGAATCCTCCAGCCCTTGTCCCGTCGGCACGCTGATCGTATCGCCAGCGGCACCCGAGGCAAGCCATCGAAGCTCAATGCCCGACTGGCCAAGCGACGAACGCAGACGCATGAAGACCGAATAAGTCCCGCCTATATGGGGACGGACAAAGTAAGCACATTTCATCGCCACAACCTTGTTGCCACAGGACATTTCAAGGGAGACAAGACTTCGAGGGAACAATTCCCTCGAAGCCTTACTCCGGTATATCGGGGGGCAATGGATATACCGCTGGCCAGTGTATCGAAATTGCTTTGCCGCGCATTTCGGCTATGAGGGGTACTCCCCCTCCTACAATAGAGGATGGTGTTCACCCTTCTGCCAGTTTTCCTGACAACGCGTCCGGCATTAGCCTGTTGCTACAACAGGAGAAACGCATATGAGAATTGGGCTTTTCGGGCAGTTCGGTTCCGGCAATACCGGCAATGACGGTTCGCTGGAAGCCATGTTGCAACTCCTGAATCGTAACTGTCCCGACGCAAAACTCGTCTGTATCTGCTCCAAGCCCGATGTCGTCGAGCAGACGTTTGATCTCCCCGCCCGTCCGGTTTCTCAACCGGAACCGTCAAATTGGCTACTGAGGGCAATCAACAAGGCGCTATTGCACTTTCCTCGCCGAATAATCGGCTTTATCTGCGCGCTCTTGCTTGCCTCCCAGCTCGATCTCATCGTTGTGCCAGGTACCGGGATACTCGACGACTTCAACGAAAACCCCTTCGGCTGGCCGTTCGCAGTGCTACGATGGTCCCTCGCAGCCAAACTTGCCAGCACGCGTCTGATTTTTGTATCGATCGGCGCCGGCCCCGTCGATCGTCCATTGAGCCGGCTCTTCATCCGCTGGGCTTCAATGTTGGCGTCTTTCCGTTCCTATCGAGACCAGATCTCCCATGACTTCACGAAACAGCTGGGCGTAAACTCCACTCAGGATTTCGTCAGCGCAGATATCGCCTTCGCATTGCCGACGGTTCCGGATGAAAAGCCGGGCAGCCCGGATCAATGCGTGGGCATCGGCGTGATGATTTATCGAGGATGGAAAAAGAATGAAAAGGACGGCGACGCCATCTACGAGCAATATGTTGCCAAAATAACCACGCTGGTAAAAAAGCTTCTGGCCAGCGGTCGTCAGGTTCGCCTGCTTATTGGCGGCAAGGGTGATATAGAGGCCGCCCGTGACGTACTGGAGCAGCTTGCACCAGCCGAAGCGAACAATGTCATATTTGAACCATCCGCGTCCCTGCACGACCTCATGCAGCAGATTGCCAAGACAGACATCGTTATTGCCAGCCGTTACCATAACGTCGTCTGCGCTCTTGCCATGGGGCGTCCCACAATCTCGCTGGCTTATGCGAGCAAGAACGATGCATTGTTGCAAGATACCGGATTGGCAGCATTCTGCCATCGGATCGAAAACTTCGATCCTGAAACCATACTCTCCCACGTTGAAATTGCTTTCGAGCAGCGCACGATATTGGTCAAGAAAGTGGAGGCCGGTGTACAAGGGTATCGCAGCCGGTTGGCAGGGCAGGAAGAAATTCTTTACGCCACTTTTCTCGACACGGCCAAGGAGACGGCGAATGTCGCCGTTCCATTGCCGCGCCCCAACTAGAGCATTTCTCCCGCTTTACGTTTGGGGATACCCTAGCGATCCGTCTTATGAATCTCTAGCCAGCGTCGCGTCGGCTTCGCCAGGCGGATCGTTTCAACAGGTAATCGAAGGGAGGCATGACTGCCAGCAACGGCTCACGCTTCAATGCGAACGCCATCAACGAACCTGCCACCTTCGGCTGCCGCGCCAGATTGGAGATCGCAGACCAATAGGCACGCTTGGTCAGGCAATCCTGAACCATTGCGAACAGATGGCGCTGATCCGGCAAGCTCGCACCTTCATGATCGAAGAAGGACCGGAATCCGGCTTCGAATTCCCGGTTCCAACTCAGAATGCCGTTCACTGTCGCCGATTGGTTCTGGGGATGCGAACGCGCGTAAGCCTGAATCTGGCTGGTAGAGGCGATGGAACCGCGCAGAGCGATACGCAGCCACATTTCGAGATCGTCAGTGTGAGAAAGCGAGGTGCGGTAATATCCTACCTCTTTCTGGATCGACGTCCTTACAACCGCCGTCGGGCCTATTATCGGGTTAAATGCATGCCGACAGGCAAATTCAATGAATTCATCCCCCGACCATATCCGCCAATCGTCCGGTGCGGCAACGGGAGTGGTGAGGCCGGGTTCACCGTCGTCGGCTCTGATCCTGCCTGTCGCGCCATGCGCAAGGTGAACGTCCACACATTGCGACAACACGCTTGTCGCCCTCTCCAAAGCTCCATTCGCCAATAGGTCATCCGAACACAGGATCAGGAAATATTCGGATGTGGCCCAATCTATGCCCTCATTGAATGAGGCATGCGGCCCGAGATTTTTCCGACGGAGCAGCAATTCGACACGGCTGTCACTGGCCGCAAGGCTCTTCGCCACCTCAACACTATTGTCGGTAGAGGCATTGTCGATGATCAGTAGACGGACATTGGCACCTGATTGCCGCAATACACTGTTGGCACAGGTGGAAAGATAGCGACCATAGTTAAAGTTGGGGATGACGACATCGACCGTGGGCTGTTGTTGTAGGCGTCGGTCCATGACAAGCTCTCCTATTCTGCCGGGGTCGAAGCTGAAGGCTGCGCACGCCGAACCCAAAGCTTCCCAATAGTCCAGCCCAGAACCGGTGAAACCTCTGCGGCGAAGGGATGCCGCACCAGGAACAGCGAGCTCAGCCAGCTAAATGCCGCCACAAGACCCATCGAAATCCCGGTGGCCCAATGAATTTCCAGCGAAAAGCCATTCACCGCGACCATCACGAGCGGTATAGCCAGTGTCATCAGAGTAACAAGGCCGCTTTTCATCAATGCCCGGCCAAGCACGGTATAGGAAAAAGCCACATGCCTGCGCACGAAAACGATGGCTATGACCATCTGTATCGGCAGACTGATGAACTGGCCAAGCGCAACGGCCATCAGACCGTAAAATGCAGCGGTGCTTATAACGGTGAGCGCAACCAGCCGCGAAATCAGATTGGATAGGAAAGCTTCGCGATTTTCACCCAATGCCATCAACAAAGGATAGGTCAGGATCGCGGGGAACCAGAAAAGACAGGCCAGGCTCAGGATCGCTACGATGGGTGCCGCTTCGGACCAGCCGGGGCCAAGAATGATATGTACCGCCGGATATGCAAGCAAAGCGAGCAATGCCTGTGCCGGCCAATAAGCAACGGTGATGTAGGATAAGGCACGTATATAGGACTGGCTGATATCAGCCCCGGCGCGGACCTGCGCCGAAAGCATCGGGAACGCCACAGTGAAAACGGCTGAAAGGATAATACGATCCGGCAGACCGCTCAGCGTGTCGGCCCGGTTGTAAATTCCAACTGCCGATATGGGCATGAAGCGTCCTAGCAGAAGCTGTGGAAGCGTCATGCAAATCTTGTTTAGCCCGGCATTGCCTCCAAGATAGATCCCGAACCGCCAGGCTGTATCGAAACTGGCCAGCGACGGACGAAACTGGCCTCTCAAAGGATGGATCGCGATAGCCAGTCCTGTTGTCATCAGGGCGCTCGCCAGCAATCCGAAGGCAAAGCACATATGTCCGAAACCGCAAAAGGCCATGGCAACCGTTACCAGGGCACCCAAACCGGATCCTGCAGTACGGATGCGCGCCAATGTTCCGAAGGCCATCTCACGCCTCAGCAGTGCGACGACCGGCAAGGACAGGCTTTCGACCAGCGCTGCAACGATCGTGATGCTAAGAAAGAGCTTCAGTTTCGGGTCGTTATAGGACTCGGCGAAATAACCCAGTGTGAAATAGAGGGCCAGCGACAGCAGCAGCGTCACGCCCATAAGAAAAGTAAGCGAAGTCCGGATATCCTGATCACGCACCTTGTCGATCTTTATCAGGAATTCCGGACTGGCGAATTCGCGCAGTGAAAACACAAGCGCCGTAAGGCTCAAGCCTATTACACCCATTCCGGTTTCTGCCGGCCCCAGAAGCCGAGACACCGCTGCGACGGTTACAAAGTTAAAAAGTAGCCCCGCATACTGCTCCAGCGCCGCCATGACAAAGCCCCTGCGAACGCCATTCATGATCCGCTCCAGCGGGTATTCCCAGGCGAAATCGTCGTTCTCCGTATCACCTCTTCGTCCCCCATTTCATACTGTCGCGGGCATACCGGCACCGGCACACTGGCTAAAGCGTTCGCAGGCGCGATTTTCCGGATCAGGCCCAGAATAGACTTTTGCTACCGGCAAGAAATGTCGCCCTTGGTGTTAACCCCTGACCTGAAAGGAGTATGCGGCACGCTCTAAAGCCAAGTCGTGGATCACCGCGGCAATGGGTAAAAATTTCCAAAGTTTGATCTTTGCACGCGCCTCGGAGGAGACATGACGAGTCTTTCCTGGATCACGCTTCTGGCTTTCGCGCTTTCCGTTGCCTTCTGCCTCGGTTTTCGCGGGCTGGCACGCGAATGGTATCTCATCGACATTCCCGATGCCCGCAAGAGACACGACGGAAACGTTCCGCTTTGCGGTGGCATCGCCATTTTTCTCTCGTTTTCCGTAGCAGCGCTTCTGGCGCACGGCATTTCGGGCCATGCCAGCGCCATGACCTTGCTGCCGGGCCTTGTGCTTATCCTCATCACCGGTGTTCTCGATGACCGTTTCAACCTGCCGGTCACGCCGCGCCTCGCGATTCAGCTGCTTGCAGCCTTTCTGATGATAGGCATCGCCGGAATACGGCAGATTTATCTCGGACTTGCATCGGACGGCGTTGAGGCTTCAGCGTCCGCCAATCCGGAAATGCTGTTTCAGGTTCTGACCGGACCGCTGTTCATGATTATGGCGTTCGCTTTCATTGTTGGCCTCGTCAACGCCATCAATATGAGTGATGGCGTTGACGGACTGGCGGGATCGGCTAGTGCTGCAGCGTTTTTCTGGCTGGCCGTCATCGGCTTCGGGATCGGCGAACATCGCCTTGGGCTGCACGCACTCGCGCTGGCTGCTGCTTGTCTCGGCTTTCTCGTCTTCAACATGCGGCATCGCTGGCGTGCAAAGGCCAGTCTTTTCCTTGGCGACGGCGGCAGCACCTTTCTCGGTGCGGCGCTTGCCGGATTTATCCTCATCCTTGCGAACGGAACCATCGCCGTCGCCTTTCCCGTCCTGATCTGGGTCGTCATCGTGCCTGTCATCGATACGCTGAGCCTGATCGTGCGCCGCATGTCCGCACGCAGAAGCCCGTTTTCGCCAGATCGGCAGCATCTGCACCACCTGCTGATGGATGCGGGGCTTTCCTGCGGGCAAACAGCCGTGGCGGTTATGGCGCTTAACTTCATGGCCGGGGCCATCGCCTATATCGCGATCCGGCTCGACATACCTGTCTGGCCGATGCTTCTCGCACTGGCGATCCCTGCCGCAGCGCACACGCTTTTCGTGCTGCGCATGACCAGGGGCGCGCGTCCGATCATTGCCGCCTCAATGGCCGAGGCCAACCCGACAACAAAACCGAACATCAACTATCCTGGGGCAACTTCATGAACGTTTCCGTACTCATCATGACGCTGAACGAAGAGGTCAACCTGCCTGCCTGTCTCGCCTCGCTGGACTGGTGCGACGACATCGTCATCCTCGATTCTTACAGCAGCGACCGTACGGTCGAGATTGCGAAGGCAGCGGGAGCCCGCGTGTTTCAGCGTGCCTATGACACCGAGGACCGCCAGCGTATGTATGGCCTGACAGAAATCAAGTTCAAGCATGACTGGGTCTATACGCCGGATGCGGACGAGATCACACCGGCGGACCTGCGTGACGAAATGCTGGCGATTGCCGCTGATCCCAAACGACCCGAAGTCTTCTTCAAGGCGCGTTACAAGAACATGTTCATGGGGCGCTGGATACGCCATGCGAGCCTTTATCCCACCTGGATCACCCGGCTGGTAAGGCCCGACCGGGTCCGGTTCGAGCGTTCAGTGCATTCACGTGCCAGCGGGGGGCCGGAAGGCGCTCTGCAGGCGCATTTCATCCATTACAGTTTCAACAAGGGCCTTGAAGCCTGGTACGACAAGCACAACCGTTACTCTTCCGCTGAGGCTGATCTGTCCGCCTCCCGCCTGCTTGAACGCAGGATCGACTGGGGCGGAATTCTTTCGACAGTTCCAGAACGGCGGCGGCGGGCGTTGAAATCGCTCTCCTATCACATGCCGTTCAGGCCGAGTCTGCGCTTCCTCTACATGTATTTGCTGCGCGGCGGCTTTCTCGACGGCAAGCCCGGCTATCTCTACTGCCGCCTGCTTTCCGCTTACGAGTTCATGATCGTCGTCAAGACGGAAGAGCAGCGCCAGCGCCAATCTGCGTTGCTCGCGGAAAACTCGCCCGTCAGGCACCCGCTGGAAACCGAAACACCGGAACGGCGTATGGTATGATGCTGCTCATCATTCTGCCCTGTGCCGTCCTGTTCGGTCTTGCTGCGATGTTCTTTTCAGAACCGGTTCTGACCTTGCAGGATGATGGCGGCAAAGCGGATATAATCGTCGTTCCCGGTGGAGACGGGCCGCCCCGCGCAGCACAAGCAGCCCGCCTCTGGAAGGAAGGCCGCTCGCCCGTGATCCTTGTTACCGGAGACGGTGACTGCCTTTATAACAAGCGGATCATGGTGCGTAAGGGTGTGAAACCATCAGCGATCTTCGTGGAATGCCAATCGGGCAGCACATGGCAAAATGCGCGGTTTTCTGCGCCGGTCATGCGCGAGATACAGGCCAGAAGCGCGCTGATCGTGACCAACTGGTATCATTCGCGCCGCGCTGTGGCGAGCTTCCGTGCTGCCTGCCCTCAGATGCGCTTCATTTCGTCCCCGATCGGCGGCGATGGCGGTCATCCCGGATTCCCGGCAACGCCTGCAGATATGGAACTTGTCGCCAAGGAATATGTGAAGCTCGGCTGGTATCTGCTTTCAGGCCGCATCTTCCCGCACGATCTTGCCGCTGGCGAACCGGCACCTGATCTTTCTGACGTTTGCGCCTTGGCGGGAGCCGTTCGATGAACCTCTCGCTCACCTGGATTTTCGCCGGTTTCGTCCTCTGCCTTCTGGCCGGTGGCCTCCTCTCCCGTCCCGAACGCATGTATCAGTTTCCATTCCTTGCAGGCGTGATGACCTTTGGCTTTCTGCTGCCACAGCTCCCTGCCCTCGTTTATGACCATTTTCTGCCATCTGGCGCCTATGCCAAGACGATGATCATGGGCATCCTGTCCCTTGCAATGCTGGTTCTCGGCTGGCGGATGGCCAAACGCCCGATCAAATTTCTCAGCATGAGCTTCAGCGAACGGAGATTGCTATGGGCCGCAGCCGGTCTGTCGATATTCGGCGCGGTGTTCTACTTCCTCTTGAGTCGCCTTCCCGGAGATGTTTCCATCGGCATGCAGATGACCGGAATGCCGGTGGTCTATCTCTTCTTTGCGCAGCTCATGCCTTATGGCCTCGCCATCGCCCTTCTGTGCTTCGCACGGCGTCCGTCATGGTTTGCGCTGACGATCATTCTTTTTGATCTGGTCTTCTATTTCGATCGTATTCTGGTGACCGGAAAGCGTGCAGAGACCATTCAGCTGGTGCTTATGTTCCTTCTTGCCTTCTGGTTCTACCGGCGAATTTTCGTTCCTCGAACAGTCATGGCAATCGGCATTCTGGCCGGTACTTTTCTGATGACCAGCATGGGCGATTATCGTCAGGTTACCCGCACGGATGCGAGCTTCGTTCTCGATGAGATTCTGGAAATCGACTACGCTGCCAATTTTCGCAGCACCCTGGAGCGCGGCGGCCCCGAAATGCGCAATGCCGTACAACGTATCGATGAAATCGATCGGCGGTTGGAATTCGACTACGGCAAGTATCACTGGAATCGTATCATTTTTACATTCGTTCCAGCGCAACTTGTGGGCAGCAATATCAAGGAAGCACTCTATCTCGATGTCCCGGAACCCGGTCGGGATTACAATCCTCTGACCGGCACGACGGAAACCGGACTGGTCGATGCATTTTCGTCGTTCTGGTACTTCGGAGCCCTGAAATTCCTGCTGCTGGCCTGGGCCATGCGCAGGCTCTGGGAAACCGCAATGGCAGGCGAGATGCTGGGGCAATTGGTTTACATGCTTTCCATCGTCCCAGCCATGCATTCCATTTCCCACCACACGGATTGGGTCGTGCCGGTCTGGATTCACATGTCATTGTTTCTCATTCCCATTCTGTCGTTCTGCGTCATTCGCAATCGCTCGATCCACCTGCCGCTTCCGGCATCGCATAGCGGCAAGCTTCAGGAAGGATGGTCATCATGACCGTGACCTCAGATCACACAGGCTCGCTGACCGGAGAAACCAGCCGCCCCCGCCAGACAGAGAGCATTACGGGCAGAATGACCGCATCGCGCCCCATGGAAGGTGGCGCGACCTTCACATTCCAGCACCGCGTACGACGTCTTTGCTGGCAGGCGAGCTGGCTGGTGCTGGCAGCATGGACACCATCCTTCCTGTGGCGCTGGCGTGGCATGGTGCTGCGTGCCTTCGGCGCGAAGGTTCACAGGACGGCCATCGTGCGCGGCAGTGCACGCATCTGGTGGCCGGGCAATCTGACCATGGGAGCACACGCATCGCTGGGACCGGGCGCGCTTTGCTATAACGTGGCGCATGTGACGCTTGCGCCCTTCGCCATCGTCTCCCAGCGCGCGCATCTCTGCACTGCGGGCCACAATATCGATCAGGCGGAATTCCCGCTCACGGCGGCGCCCATACACATCGGGCCACATGGCTGGGTTGCAGCTGAAGCCTTCGTGGGACCGGGCGTCAGTATCGGTGAAGGCGCTGTTCTCGGAGCACGGGGAGTCAGCTTCCGCGATATGGACCCATGGATGGTTTATGCGGGCAATCCGGCCAAGCCGGTACGGCCACGGCGAAAGCCTTGATTGTCAGCTTGCGGGAACGGACCGGAGCGCCTTGCGCCTTGCAACGGCGTCGGTCTTCTGTGACTGAAAGCTTTGGTAGGCTGCAATCGTCTGATGCGCAATGCGAGGCCAGGTGTAGTTATCCCGGACGAGCTTGGCTCCGGCCGCACCCATTCGCGCGGCGCGATCGGGGTCTTCGAGAATCCGTTCAAGCGCCGAAGCCACAGCCATCGGGTCGAGCGGGCAGACCACACCGGCACCGGCCTCGGCAACTTCCGGAAAATGACACCCATCCGTAATCGCCACCGGCACACCGCAGGCAAGGGCCTCGGTTATGGCAACGCTGAAACCTTCCTGACGGCTCGGCAGACAAAAACAGGCCGATTGTTTCAGGGCAGCGATCTTGGCCGGACCGTAAAGCCCGCCGGTCACATGAACGCGCGCCTCAAGTCCATAGTGACGAATACGCTCACGAAACTCGTCTTCCGCTCCGCCATCCGGCCCTGCGACCACCAGATCCACATCGGGAAACAAGGAAGCAACGCGGCGAAAGGCATCGGCCAATATATCAAGCCCTTTCTTGTAGTGAAGCCGCGACAGAAACAGAACATAAGGCCGCTTCGGCAAACCGATGTCAGCGGTTTCGCCGCCCTCGACTTCGTTGAGGAAGATGCCGTTCGGGATAATCATCGACGGCGGTTTCAGACCAAGAGGTCGCATCAGCTCGATTTCGTCTGCATTAAGAGCGTGAATGAAGGCTGCACCGTCGAGCATCCGACGAAAGCCGAGCGTCATCGCGAATTTCTTCTTCCACGCGCTCTGCCGCATGCTCCATATATCGAGCATGCCGCAGCAACATATGCAGTAAGGCACACCATAGCGACGACAGAACATCGAAGCGCGCAGCAGATTGGTCTCCCATACGCCATGCAGATGCACGAAATCCGCGAGGCGCAGCAGTGGCTGCATCGCCTTCGCGGCAGCTCCTCCGAACAACGTTTCCCGCAGATCTGGCATCGGCAGAAGAAGCGTGCGCACCTTGTCAAAACCGGGAATGGTTGCGGTCGCCCTGATGGCGCGTCTGTTCACCTCGTCATCGCTATAGCTTATGATTGTCACCTCGTGGCCAAGAGTAGCCTGCGCTGCCGCCAGCCTTACCACGACGGCCTGTGGCCCCCCCTTGGCAGGATCGAAGGAACCGATGACGTGGACGATGTTCATGGCGTCTTCTCCTGAAAGATTGCTGAAGCCAGCCGCTCGCCATAACGCGATAAGGTATAATCAGCCGCGCGTTCACGCGCGTTTTCCCCCATCCGTTCCAGCATAGTCGGGTTCCCTGCCAGTTCCCGCAGGATTTCCACCGTTTCCCTGACGTCGCGGATCGGTACGATATACCCATCGATTCCGTGGCGTACGACACTGCCTGTATTTTCGGTACAAATCACAGGCAGCCCGGCGGCCAGTGCTTCATAAACGGAGATTGCCGACCCTTCGCAGAGTGATGGCAGCAGAAAGACATCCGCCCATTCAAACTGCTTGCGCATCTCACTGCGTGGAATGGGGCCCGTCAATTCTACAGAGACAGCAAGTTTGGCCTGCGCTTCGGGCAATAACTCCAAAGGACCGACCATCCGAAACTCCACCTCTCCCGCCAGCAATCGGGAAACCCCGCCGACATAGGGCGAACCTTTGCGTAAGCCGACGGCGCCCACCGTCAGCACACGCAATTTACCCGGAGCTCGCGGCTTCCGTTCAAACTGGAAGCGTGTATCAACCCCGGTCGGAACCATGACGATCTTTTCCGGTGCGCAACCTTCTTCAATCACGTGACGGGCGACAAAGGGCGACGGGCACACGACCACATCGGCCAATTGCCATTCGGCGCGTTCACGCTCGGCAAAAGCCTCGGAGTATCCATCACTCTCGACCGGCAATTGCCAGCCCGGATTCAACAATTCCTCTTCATAACCAAGCTGGTCTACGATGGTGCGCGGTGCGATGACCTGATCAACCGCCGTCCAAAGGCCCATTTTTCGTGCGGCCGACAGCACTTCCACAGCTTCGCCGCTGAAGGCATAGATACCGCCAGCGCCGTGAAAGCCACTTTCGGCAACCAGCCTGCCGAATGTTTCGCCGGCCCATATCGCATTGGCCGTGGATTTCGGCCCCGTCTGGTTGGCCAGTCTGCGCACTGCAGAATGCAGTCCGAAGCCGGGAAAAGTCGTCATTTGTTCGAGCGGAATTCCCTGTGGCTTGCGTCCGATCAATCTGCGTACAGAGGATGGAAGCGCATTCGGCGGCAAGCTGTTGAGAAAACGCGGCCACCCCTGAAAAGCACATATATCCGTATAGAAATGCGCCAGTTTCTGATTGTTCGCAAAAATCCGCGGAACCGCGTAGTGCCGACGCGCACCCAGCTGGCTGACGACAACCGATCCATCCATCACATTTCCCTCGGCTGGAACTGTCGGTCGAGAACCGGCATGGCCGCCGGGACCATTTTCTCCTCAAGGCGCGAGATGGCGGATTGCCAGACGGCTGCACCATATTCCCGCGAATAGGCCGTCTCCATCAGATAGCGCGCATTGTTGCCCATCGACATGCGGCCGACGGGCGAATGGCGCAGATGAAGGATCGCATCGACCAGCGCATCGACATTGCCCGGTCTCAGCGCCATGCCACACTGAAAGTCACGGACAATCGAACCGATTTCACCTTCCGTATCGCCGATAAAGATTGTCGGGCGGGCGGCGGCAAGCACGCCATAGAACTTGCTGGGCACAATGCAATGTTCCAGCTCCGGCTTCAGGGAGACGAGATGCACATTGGCCGCACCGAGGCTTTCGGAAAGCTTCTCCACGGGCTGGAACGGTTTCATCATCACATTGGTCAGGCCGCGCCGTTTGACCTCGCTTTCGACGAAACCGCGCTGCTGCCCCTCGCCAATCATCAGAAAGACTATACTTTTCATATGTTTGAGCCGTTCGGCAGCGTCGAGAACTGTCTTGAACTCATGCGCGCGCCCGAAATTGCCCGAGTATCCGACGACGAATTTTCGACCAAGCCCCCAAGCACGGCGCAAAGGATTTTGCGCCGGTTCCACCGGAACAATTTCATTGCGGTCCGCCCAGTGGTGAACCACGCTCAGGCTCTCCGCCGGAATGTCCCGCGTCGAAAGATATTGCGCCATGCGTTCTATCGGACAAATGGTCAGCGCGGACTGGCGCATCGACCAGTTACGCAGGATCAAGGCGAGCTTGCCGGAAATGGTGTCGGACTTGATGAGACCGAGTTCCATCGCAGTTTCAGGGAAAAGATCCATCACCCAGTTGACCAACTTTGCCCGACGCATACGGACTGGGAGTGCTGCCGAAACAGATAAAAGCGGCGGATCGGTGCAGACGACGCAGACATCGTCCTTTCTGGCATTGGAAGCGAACCAGGCTGCGGCGGACAAATGAAAGGTCGCATAATCGACCGCGCGCCCGACAAGCTTTCCCCGACCGAATCCCGAGGTCCATATGCGGTGTACATCCACGCCGTCGATCGTTTCGCGCGCGGGCAAAACGTCCTTTCGATTGTCGTGATAGCTGCGGCTTGCCAGCACCGTGGTTTCAATGCCTTCTCGCACAAGTGTATGGGCAAGGCTCGTCACCATTCGGCTCGTCGCCGACTGGTCCGGGTAAAAGTAACGATTGGCAAGCACCACACGCATGATTTCGCTTCCTATTGTTCGATCCCGTTAGAACGAGCATCGCAATAGCGCGGCGGATACCGCAAGAAACACAAAGGCATGGCCCGTACCGACAGCGGGCGAACCGCCTACCTCTTTGGGTGAAACCGGCCATACCGGACGCGCTTCAGACCTCATCCGAAGAGGGATGTTCCGGCTCGCAATTGCCGTTTTGGAGCCGTTCTGCCTGCGTGGGAAATCGCTAACATGGTTCCATCAAATTTCTGATTGGAGGCAGGGTCTTGCAGGAGAAAACAGCTCTCATCGTCGGTGTGACCGGACAGGATGGCGCTTATCTGAGCGAACTTCTGCTCAAAAAGGGTTATCGCGTCCATGGTCTGAAACGGCGGTCTTCGTCGTTCAACACAGCGCGCATCGATCATCTCTATCAGGACCCGCATGAGGAGGACATTCGCTTCCGCCTGCATTTCGGAGACCTGACGGATGCTACCAATCTGTGCCGTGTCATACAGGAAGTGCGGCCCGACGAGATTTATAATCTGGGCGCGCAGAGCCATGTGCAGGTGAGTTTTGAAACGCCTGAATATACGGCGAATGCCGATGCGCTCGGCACGCTGCGGCTGCTTGAATCCATGCGCATCCTGGGGCTCGGCAAGACATGCCGCTTCTACCAGGCTTCCACATCCGAACTCTTCGGCAACAGCTCGCCCCATGCGCAGAACGAACAGACGCCATTCGCGCCGCGCAGCCCCTATGCGACGGCAAAGCTCTACGCCTACTGGACGACGGTGAATTATCGCGACGCTTACGGCTTTCATGCTTCCAACGGCATTCTGTTCAATCATGAAAGCCCGCTTCGCGGCGAAACCTTCGTCACCCGCAAGATCACACGAGCCGTCGCCGCCATTGAACGTGGCCTTCAGGATAGGCTTCGGCTCGGTAATCTCGATGCCCGCCGTGACTGGGGCCATGCCCGTGACTATGTCGAGGGCATGTGGCGCATCCTGCAGGAAGATACCGCCGACGACTACGTTCTGGCGACCGGCGAAACGCATACGGTGCGGGAGTTTGTCGAACATGCATTCAAGGCGGTAGACAAGGAGATCGAATGGCACGGCGACGGCGTGGAAGAAATCGGCCGCGACCGGAAATCCGGCAATTGCCTGATTGAAATTGATCCGCGCTATTTCCGTCCAAACGAGGTCGACTTCCTGCTCGGCGACGCATCCAAGGCGAAAACGCGCCTCGGCTGGCAGCATACGACCGGCTTCGACAATCTCGTCACCGAGATGGTCGATTGGGATTTGCGCAATATCATGCGGGAGGTTGGACGCAATGACTTCTATGGCTGAAACCGCACCCACCCCACTCTATTCGCTCGAAGGCAAAAAGATATTTATTGCCGGACATACAGGCATGGTCGGTTCGGCCATACTGCGACGCTTGCAGGGCACGGATTGTGACATCATCACAGCACCACACAGCACC
Organism: Brucella tritici; assembly: GCF_902825325.1. Classification (GTDB taxonomy): domain Bacteria; phylum Pseudomonadota; class Alphaproteobacteria; order Rhizobiales; family Rhizobiaceae; genus Brucella. The sequence continues at coordinate 402,029 of NZ_CADEAR010000001.1, forward strand.
CTCGATCTGACCCGACAGGGAACGACTGAGAATTTCATTAGCGGCCGCAAGCCGGATGTCATCATCATCGCTGCCGCCCGCGTCGGCGGCATTCTGGCCAATTCGCAGTACCCGGCGGATTTTCTCTACGACAATCTCGCCATCGGCATGAATCTCATCCGCGCCGCCCAGCAGAACGGCGTCGAGCGCCTGTTGTGGCTCGGTTCAAGCTGCATCTATCCACGCGACGCCGCACAGCCACTCACCGAAGATGCGCTTCTGACCGGCCCGCTGGAACCGACCAACGAAGCCTATGCCATCGCCAAGATCGCCGGGCTGAAATATGCGCAAGCCTGCTCACGGCAGTATGGCAATCATTTCATGACGGCTATGCCGACCAATCTTTACGGCCCAAACGACAATTTTGACCCCAATAGCTCGCATGTCCTGCCGGCACTCATCCGGCGCATTCACGAGGCCAAGGTGAGAGGAATGGATCATGTGACGCTCTGGGGCACAGGCAAGCCCTTGCGGGAATTCCTGCATGTGGACGACCTTGCAGATGCATGCCTGCACATGCTGCGCTTTTATGACGGCATCGATCCCATGAATATCGGAACGGGTGAGGAGATTTCAATCAAGGACCTGGCGCTGACCGTCGCCCGCGTTGTCGGGTACGAAGGTCGCTTTGAACATGATCTCAGCAAACCGGACGGCACTCCACGCAAACTCCTCGACACATCGCGGATGCGGGCGCTCGGCTGGAAACCGCTAATTCGTCTGGAGGACGGCCTGCGTAAAGTCTATCGCGATTGGTTGGAGGAAACCGCCGATCCTGTCGCCGCTTGAAGCCCCCGGAAAAGCGTGTTCCGCTTTTCCGATCAAGCCGCGACGTTTCACTCTTACATTGTCAATCCTGGACAAGTCTCCTCAGCATCCCTCATGCTGAGGAGACGCGCAGTCCTTTCCTGACTTTTGGAGAGCCTAAACCTATGACGGCGAGCCGCCGCCAATCTTGCTCATATCAAGCTCGACGCGCAGGATGTCACCCGGTTTGATTTCCGTACGCTCATTGGCAACGATATCCTGAAAGTTGCCATTGACGTTACGGCTGATCGAGAAGACCAGTTTCTGGCGCAGCGTGGCTGAGGAGATATCGCCGGAAGACTTGGCAATTTCAGCCATGGCCTGCAGTTGGGCATTGCTGCGGCGTTCCATGCGGGCCATGTTGAGGTCGATGTCCTGCAAGCTGGTGGCCGCATCGCTTCGGCGGATCTCCTCCAGATTGGCTATGCGCTGCTGCACGGCAAGCTGGTTCTGCTTCGCCCGAGCGAGAAACGACCCCTGTTCCAGCGCGGCGCGCCGGGTAGCCGACAAATCCCGCTCCAGATCGCGAAGACTGGACTTTGCCGCAAGGCCGCGATCCACCAGCGACTTGCTGGAATCCACATTCTCTTGCAGCAGCGCGATTTCGGTGTCATGCAGCTTGATGCTCTGCTGCAAGGTCTGGATTTCATCGCCATAGCTTGCAACCTGTGCCTCAAGCGCCCGGCGCTCGGAAGCAAGATTGTTGCGGCGAACATCGAACAATGTCTTCTCGCCATCAAGCATGTGTTGCTGCAGGACTGCTGTTTCCTTGGTCGCAGGCGTTTGTTCCGGTAGAGTATAGGTAAAATCCGTGCCGTTCAGTTCGGCCTCGAAACGCGCACGCTTGATCGCCATTGCGGTAATTTGCAGCTGCAGATCGGTATATTCCTGCTGAGCAGCGATCAGCTGCACGCCTGCAGTGACCGCCGGAGACTCGGCCTTTCCTACCCCGCCGCCGAGCGCCGTTAGCTCAAGCGCCACCATGCCGGGCCGAAACTGGTATTTTCCAGGCGCCCTTACATCACCGACGACAAATACCGGCGCATACTGATTGACCGTTGCAGTGACCGTCAAACCCGGAATGTGCTGGGATAGCGATCCTGCAATCTTCTCGCTGATCTCATTTGTGGTCAGCCCGTTTACCGGGATATTGCCCACGACCGGATAGCCAATATTGCCATCCACATCGACGGGATAAAGCCCTGTGAGGGACGGCTGCCCGTAGACAGTTACCTGAAGCACGTCGTTGGCACCCACACGATAGGCCTGCCCATCCGCAAGCGCTCCTAAAGTCCCGCCGATCAGAATAAGACTGGAAAGCACCGTTGCGCGGAGATATCTGCCACGATTGCTGAACACTTTGCTTGACATGATCTGTGCCCCTTTAGAGCGCATCCCGAAAAGTGTGAAACCGTTTTCGGAAAAGATGCGTGGTTCAAAACAAAGGATTAGAGCGCCGATCTGATCCAATCAGATCGAAGCGCGCTCTAGGCCTGCTCTTGTACGCTGTCCGCCGCCGGTTTCCGTCGTCGCGAGAAGAAGGTCTTCATGCGCCGTGTTGCGCTCTGCAATCCCAATCCGCAAAGCGCGACTGGAAGCGCTATCCAGTTGGGATAAGACGAAGAATTATGGTTCACGACCGCGAGTGCAGGCTTCCGTCCGAAAGATGCCATCGTCTGGATCAGCGCATTGGTCGCGTTCTGGTCCTGACGGTCGGACGGCACGACGAGAAGCGCCGTATCGGTTGCCCGTGACAGGAGAACCGACCGCTTGTCCTCCATGACTGCCGGGAGGTCCACGAGGATGATCTTGTGATCGGCGCGCAACTGGGCGATCAGATCAGCCAGCCAGTCTCCCTCGCGCATCTGCCTGTTGGGCTTGATGATGTCTATCCCCGAACCGTGATCGTGCACGAGCGTCGCGCCGGTAAGCGGACGTCCGGTGGACACAACACCGTAATCGTTATGCGGTAGACCGAAAGCCTCCGACAGACCCGACCGCTTGTTCGTCGCGTCGATGACCGCAACCGTTATGCCTGTCGCGGCGATCTGTTGTGCAAGCGCGGTAATCAGCAGGGTCTTTCCTTCACCGTCGGACAGGGACACGACGGAAAGCGCTAGTGAATCCCGACCGCGTGTCAGCGCCCGCAGACGATCATGCACGGATTTGATTGCGCGGCCGAAAGGACTCGCCGGATCGAGACCGCGATTGACGAGAAGCGGCACCGTCAGTTGTGGCGAAACCGGCAGCAGCGTTGCCGCCGGAATGCCGGGCAGCACCAGAGACGCCGTCTGCGCAGGCCTGATCTTGTCGAATGTCTCCTTCAGCATGGTGCCGGCAAGCGCAACCAGACCGCCGAGCCCCAGCCCCAGAAGCAGCCAGTTTGCGAGGTTCGGGCTGGCCTTGGCCATTGCCGGTTCCGCAGGTGAGATCATCTGCGCTTCTGGTGCGGCGATACCATCCTGCTCGATCAGCTGCTTGTAACGCGTCAGATAGCTTTCATAGACGGTGCGGCTGGCATTGGCTTCGCGGTCGAGTTGCACGGCCTTGACCTGGGCCTGATTGGCTTCGGCGAGGTCAGCTTCCGCATTCCTCAACGCATCTTCCAGCCCGCTGCGCCGCTGGCGCGCTATCTGGATTTCATTGCCGAGGCTCTTGATGATTTCTCCGACCTGACTTGAAATCTGCTGCTTCAGTGCTTCCCGTTCAGCCTTCAGCACCGGAATTTCGGCACTTTTCAGAGCACCGTTCGACTGCAATTCGTCAAGCTGACGCTCGACGCGCGCCTCCTCGTTGCGCAAGGCCTGGATCGCAGGCGAAGCCAGAACTTCGGCCAGAGCAGGTGCTTCATTATTGTTTTTCAGTTCTTCTGCGGTGCGCAACCGCGCTTCTGCCAGCGAAACCGCTCCCGTCGCGGCAACAATCTCGTTGTTCAGAGCCGCCACACGCTGTGCCTGGAAGCTGATCTGTCCCTGCTCACCTGCAAGCCGTGACTTCTGGCGGAATTCTTCCGCCGCACGCTCGGCGCCTTCAAGATCGCTGCGCAAAGTCCCAAGCTTCTCGCCGAGCCATTCGCTGATACGCCGCGTGGCCGACTGTTGCACATCGATCTGGTGATCGAGATAGGCCGTGGCAAAAGCATTGGCGACCTGAGCTGCATAGGCCCGATCAGAAGCGCGATACGAAATGAAGATGGTGTAGGACCGGCCGTCATTCGTAACCCGCAGCCGTGAAAGAAGAAGATCGATCTGCTGGCGTTCACGCATGGCCGGATCGATATCGCGTCCGCCTTTTTCCTGCTCTCCGGCATCGGAAGCGGACGACAATACCGTACGCGAACGAAATGCCGTTGGCACGACGATGTTCTCCGCGTGCAGAATGTCGATGACCTTGCGCGCCATCATGCGTGAGTTGATGATGTCCAGTTCCGAACGCAGAACCGGGCTGTCCTGCGGCAGAGGCGTGATCGCGCTTTCATTGGGAAGCGCCTGTAATCGCCGCATATCCAGCACCAGCACGGACTCCGACACATAACTGACCGGCGCAGTAAGATAGCCTGCAAAGCCGACAGCCACGCCTGCAAGCACCGGCACGATCAGCATCATTTTTCTACGTTTTATAGTGTCGAGCAGATCAGCCACCGGCTGCCGCCCGTTTCCTGCTGAAACGTCGGAGATAATCACCAAAATTCTCCTTCACGGAAGAGTTCAACCCACCCACTGGGTGCCGCCCGCTAGAGCATAATCCGACCGGAGCGAAGCGAAGATCGATAAGATTATGCTTATAATATAAGCAGTTATGGTGTCGATCTGATCCAACCGGAATGAAATTCGCTCTAACGCCAGCCAAGTCCTACTGCAAATCGGAAAACGATGTTTCCGACGGAAACATCTCGTTGATAATGCAGGCCACCTCGGTTCGGTTGGACGCCTTCAGCTTCTTCATGATGTTGCGGATATGAACCTTCACAGTGCTTTCACGCAGCTTCAGTTCATAGGCGATGATCTTGTTCGCCTTGCCCCGGCGCAGCGCATTGACCACTTCGGCCTGACGCTGGGTGAACATTCCGCCGAGAGGCTGCAGTCGCTGCGAATTTGGATCTGTTGCGTGACGGAGAGCAAGCACGCTGCTGGCCGGAACGAAGGTTCCACCTGCCATCGCAAGACGCAATGCTTCAACGCAGACATTCACATTGACCGATGTCGGGATATATCCCTTCACGCCATGGTCGAGCGCTTTGAGAACCTGAGAGATTTCTTCCTTGTCCGCCAAAAGAATGACAGGCGCCGGAGCGCAATCGGTGACGATGCGATTGAGATAATTTCCGACAGCCGGGTCCGAGACCTTCTGACCGCCGATATTGAAGAGCACTGCGCCCGCCGTGCGGCCCCTACGCTGATGCTGCCACTGTTCGAACGAGCTGAATGTGGCGATCGACATTTCGATACTGTGGTTCGTCAGTCCATGTGCGAGGCATTCGCGATCCAACGCACGGTTGTCTATAATGACCAGTAGCGGCAACATGCTGTCGTTCGGCTGTTCAGGCTTGAAAGAGGCATCCTTCGATGCAACGAAGCCGTTATTCTTTAACTCACTCGTCCTGTTACTGAATTGTGGAGAAATGTTCATTTGATCGCCCTCTAGTTTGACTTATGCGCACGACCCCATTGTTTGCACATCACAATCAAGTAAGCGCATCCTCTGCCTGTTCTATTTATCTTCATGAGATTTAGACAAAACCCCGGAAGCAATTCTTGTTTTTGTTCTTAATTTGACGAAAAGACTGCCCCAAAATTCTTTTAGTGTCATTAACCTAGATTAATGGCTTCAGCAGAATATGGTTTAGGCGAAGCGAAGATATATACCCAATTAGTGGTAGAAATTACTACCTTGCCAAAACAAATGCCCTCGCTGAAACTCATCACAGACCCAGCCTCTCCGGGACGAGCAGGGAAAACGAAACGCGGGGACGTCAGACTTACAACGCATCTTCTCCTTTACTGGGCAAAACAGCAGGTAGGCTATATGGTGGTAAATGCCGACGACGCTAAAACGCTGCGCCATTTTCTGGAGAGCGCACCCATTGGTGCGGTCTTCGACGAAAGCGATCTCAGCGTGCTCGGCGCCCTGCCAATTTCCTCAAAAAGCTATGCCTCGCATACAGTAGTCAGCAGCCAGGGAGACTGGGCCAACTCGGTTCATATTATAAAGAGCGGCTGGGGTTGCATCTATCGCGACCTTCCTGATGGCGACCGCCAGATTCTGGACTTTCCCATGAAAGGCGATTTTCTGGGTTTCCGAACCGGGCTGGGTTTCAACTACTACACCCTGATTTCGGTTACGGAACTCTCGGTACTCGAGATTTCCCTCGACCACCTCACCGAAAGCCTGCTCAAATCGCCGCGCCTTGCCATGACATTCATGGAACTCATGGCACGACAGCGGGCAATATTGATCGAACATCTCATCAGTATTGGTCGCCGCAGTGCGCTTGTACGAATTGCGCATCTTCTGCTCGAACTCGGTCACAGGGCCCGGATCAATGGAACGGGTGACGAAAACAGCTTTTTCTGTCCGTTGACACAGAGCGAACTCGCAGATGCGCTCGGGCTCACCCCGATCCATATCAATCGAATGCTGCGCGAACTGCGCGAGGACGACCTTCTGGTTTTCCGCAACAATGAGGTCGAGTTTCTCAACCGATCGGCGCTCGTTCATATCTCAAGCTTTGACGAGCACTACCTGACCATGGAAATCTTCCCGCGTGTTCGGATCAGCCGGTGAGTGACAGGTCCACGGGTTGAGGATTTCCGACATACGCAAATTCATTCTTCAACAGTTCGTCATTGGCGATGGACTGGAATAGTTGCTCCCTTCATCCTAGATTCAGGGCACATATCAAGGGAGCGCAAAAAATGACCTACAGCAAGACCCCGGAAGCGATTGCGAAGCTCACGCCGGAGCAATACCGCGTCACGCAGGAAAGCGGCACCGAGCGCCCCGGAACCGGCGAATATCTCTATAACAAGGAGCCGGGTATCTATGTTGATATCGTCTCCGGTGAACCACTTTTCGCTTCCGCCGACAAGTATGAGTCCCATTGCGGATGGCCCAGCTTCACCAAGCCGATTGAACCCTCGAATGTTGCGGAACTGAACGATATCTCGCATGGCATGGTGCGTACGGAAGTGCGTTCGACGCATGGCGATAGCCATCTGGGACATGTCTTCCCCGACGGCCCGGTAGATCGCGGCGGCCTTCGCTATTGCATCAATTCGGCATCGCTGCGTTTCGTTCCGAAAGACCGGATGGAAGCGGAGGGATATGGCCAGTATCTTGATCAGGTCGAAGATATCGGCTGAACCGACAAGTAGGGCCCGGACCGGTTTCGGGCCTGAATGTTCTCTGGAGATAGAGGCAGTTTTGGCAGAAGAAACCCGACAGGCTGTTCGCATTCTCAACCCTGAAAATGTCGCGCCCCCGATAGCTGCCTATTCGCATCTGGCGATCATACCTACCGGTGCAGAGCTTCTGGTCATCGCCGGTCAAGTCGGTATGGGTCGCGATCGCACGATTCCTGAAGAACCCGAAAAACAATATGAATGGGCGCTGCGCAACATCGTGGACATCCTTGCCAGTCAAGGTCTCACGGCGGCGAGCCTTATCAAGCTCAACATTTTTCTGGTGGACCGGCTCGACCCGGAACACGCCAAAAACATCCGCACCACAATTCTGGGCAGTAGCCTTCCGCCGACAACTCTCGTTTATGTCGCCGGATTGGCACGACCGGAGTTGAAGGTCGAAATCGAGGGCATGGCCGCGCGAAGTATTTGAAATAAAATACATGCGGTATGAAAACAATTTGGGTTCAAATTAATTGATCCACAGCCATTCCCAAGGGTAATAAAGTAAGACTTCTTTCTGTCGCATTGATCACTAATCTGATCCGGCGCACCGCTTCGGCGGAATCAGGCAAATGCGCAGCCTCGGTATGATTATGCTATCACCACACATACCGAGGCTTTCCGGGGCTTTGGGCCGATATATGCGCCTTGAACCGCCCCATTCCGGATCATTCCCCTGTACGAATAGGCAAATCGTCCGATAAAGCGGTTGCATTAAGCGCATGATTTCTATTGCAAATAGCGATAGATTATATTCAATATACTGTCCGACTACTACGAGACGACGGATTTCGATCACGCAACATTTTGGGAGGCGGCTTGGACAGCGCTGTTGGAGCCTACCGGATTTATTCCGAGAAGGAGTGCGCGGAAGCACCCGCACTCGACTGGCCCTATGTTTGCGCGCTGCACCTGCTTCGGAAACCCGTAGAAAGCGCCATTTCCGAGTTTCTTGCCTTCGTCGGCAATGCTTCGCAAGCTGACCGGTCCTGGATGATCGAGTATGCGCCCGATCTTTTGCGGTTCCGAAACACCCATGAGTGGTGCAACGGCGATACCATGGCCTATATTTCCGAACTTCAGGAAGCTCCCACCACATTGATTGCATGGTTGCACCGTTATCTGACCGAAGGACAGGCCGTTGCCGTCCACGATGTCAGAGGTTTGCCACGTACCGCACGCTCCATTCAGGCAGAGTTCCTGCGTCAGGGAAATCAGAGCATCCTGAGCATACCGGTCTTTTACCAGGACCGGCTGCGGGGAATTATCGGCTTCGATACAACCAAGGGCACAAGACGCTGGTCACGCGCGGAAATCAAAGCCATGTTTCACTGCGCCAGCCTGATCGCGCAGGCGAAATATTCCATACCAGATAATGAGCCTGTTTCAGATGAAGAGCCGGACCCCACATCGCTAATCTACGTCAGCAAACGCGGGGTAATGCGCGGGATTTCCCCGGAGGAAATCATTGGGGTCCGTTCGGCAGGCAATTACAGCGAAATCTGGCTCAGCGACGGTTCCATGGTTCTCGATTCCCGACCGCTTGGCATATGGGCAGGCATTCTTCCGGCAAGCGTCTTTTTTCGTATTCACCGCACCACATTCATAAACGTCCTGCACGTCTCGGACATAGACAGAAGTATGCTCGACAAATGGCTGGTCAGGATGCGCGGCATCGATCAGTCATGGCCTGTCTCACGGTCCTATCGAAAGGCACTACGCGAGCGCCTGGGCTTCTAGCCTTTATTTCACCTTATTTTTGTCCGTCCGTCGCCACAAAATTCCGTGTGAAATGCGAAAGTTTTTCTCACATAAATGCCATTTAAGCGTCGAACAGGATCAAATCCTGGTTTTGCCTTAATTTAAAATCAGCTGCTCAATGCAGGTCGAGATGTGCTTTGAGCGGCGTGTCGTCATGCACCGGAACAGTCTGTCTTTCGATCATGCGATGGACGAGCGGCGGCTTGTCTCCCTTGTGCAAGGCAAGCAGCCGTTCCGACACTTCGGCGTCGGCCTGAGTCCGGCGCTGGTTGTGACGGACATACTCAACCCAGGTCGGCACATGATAACTTTCCGTCCAGGTTTCCGGGTTCTCCAGATCGCGCAGCAGCACCCATTGCCGGGCACCGTCGCGGATACGCATACGGCGGCGCAAGGCCATGGCGGAAAGGAACGACGGAACATCTTCCTGTGCGATCTTGTAATCGACCATGATCATGATCGGACCACTACGCGAACGCAGATCCAGCCGAAGCTGCGGCTCGCTGAAACGGTTGAGCGGATCAAGATTGAGGGATTCAAACTCGGGCTGCGGAAGGAGGAGACCAATCAGCGCTCCGAACATCAATACGACCGCGGCGGCCAGAAGCGCGCCCGGCACGCCATATTCGTCAGCGACCGCACCCCAAAGCCAGCTACCCGCCGCCATCCCGCCAAAGGTTGCGGTCTGATAAAGTGCCAGAGCACGCCCCACCACCCAGCGCGGCGTGGAAAGCTGCACGGTGACGTTGAACAGCGACAGCGCAAGAACCCAGGAAACACCGGCAGGCAGCAGGAAAATACAGCTCAGCCACATGTTCCGGCTGATCGACAGCAAGGCGCAGCTGATTGCAAAGGCGACAAAAGCACCACGCACCAGCCACTCATTGCCGAGAAGCTCACGAAGCCGCGCGCTGAGCAACGCGCCGCCAATAGCGCCAAGTCCGAAGAAACCCAGCATGATACCGTAGATAAGCGCTGTTCCGTGGACGAGATCGCGCGCGACGAGCGGCAAAAGCGCCAGAATGACAATCGCGGACAGGCCGAACAGAAAGCCCCGGAACATCACTTTCAGGAGGTTCGGCGACATGGCGACATAACGCAGCCCCGCCACCATGGCCGGTCCCAGCGTTTCACGCGGCAGGGTGGATTTGACCGTTTCCGGCTTCCACCGCCACAGCGCCAGAATGAGCGCGCAATAGCTGAACGCATTGAAAATGAAGGCAAAAGCAGCACCCGCCGCCGCAACGATGATACCGCCGATGGCAGGACCGATGCTGCGCATGAGATTAAAGCTCATGCTGTTGAGCGCCACGGCTGCGGGCAGATCGGTGCGGGGAACGATATCCCCCATCGAAGCCTGCCAGGACGGATTGTGCAACGCCCCGCCGCAACCGATCAGGAAGGTGAAGCTGAGCAGCATCCACGGCGTGAGAATGCCAAGATAGGCAAAAGCCGCCAGCGCGACCGAAATGATCAGGAGCAAAACCTGCGCGGTCAGCATGATGCGGCGGCGGTCGAAATTATCGGCCAATGCGCCTGCAGCAACTGAAAAGATCATCACAGGCAGGGTTGTCGAAGCCTGCACAAGTGCAACCATATCGTCCGAATGGGCGATGGTTGCCATCATCCAGCCAGCACCGACCGTCTGCACCAGACCGCCAAGGTTGGAAACCAATGTAGCTGACCAGAGCGCCCGAAATGTTTTGTATTGGAAAGGCGCAAGGGGGGAAATTCTCTGCGGCACCGGACGACCTCCCGTTCCATCTGCCTAATTAAGCGGATACGTGAATCTCTCCCTAGGGACAAGGGGTTAAAACCGTCGGCGCACGAGAATGATGATTGACTCCGCCTTTTCATTAGGTAGACTGGTCTACCTAATAGATGGAACAAATGTGATGAGCGATCCCGCGGCTCCAAGTTCAAGACCGGCACGCGAGCGGCTTTTAGCAGCGGCGGCGGAACTGTTTTACGACGAAGGCATTTCGGCGACCGGGATCGACGCGATCATCCAGCGTGCGGGCGTGGCAAAGCAGAGCCTCTACAACAACTTCGCATCCAAGGCGGAACTGGTGGCCACCTATCTGGAGCATCGTCATGCCGAATGGCTGGGCCTCTATGAAAAGCGCATGGAAAAGGCATCCACCCCGATGAACGGGATACTGGCGGTCTTCGACGCTTATCGCGACCACGCGGAGTTTGCCTATGAACATGGATTTCGCGGTTGCGGCCTGCTGAATGCGGCAGCAGAGCTGCCCGCTGGCGATCCGGGCCGCGAGGCGGTGAGAAAACACAAGGAAGAGGTCGAAGGCCTGCTTGTGACACATCTCACCGGCCTGATCCCCGACGATCCGCCTCGGGTCAGCCAACTGGCCGTGCAGCTCTCCTTCATTCTCGAAGGAGCGATCATGCGGGCTGGCCTTGAAGGCAACAGTGCGCGTCTTGGCGAAGCCAAGGCGATGGTCGCGACCATTTTGAAACCAGTATAAAATGCAATCATCGAAAAGCTATCTTCTGGGAGTGACGGCCATCATCGTCGCTTCCACCATCTGGGGCACGACCGGCACCGCCGCAACCTTCGCGCCCGAGGTCGGCGCGGCTGCGATCGGCGCTGCGGCCATGGGCCTTGGCGGACTGGCGCAAGCCGCAATCGCCTGGCGCGGGCTGATTGCCTCGCGAAAGGCACTTGCCGATCGATGGCGCATCCTCATACTGGGCGCGGTCTGCGTCGCGATTTATCCCCTTGCCTTCTGTGGGTCCATGCGGATGGCTGGCGTAACCATCGGAACGGTCATTTCGCTCGGTTCCGCCCCGCTTCTGTCAGCATGCATCGAGTATCGGCAAAGCGGCTTTCGCCCTTCTTTGCGCTGGCTGGCAGGTGCCACGGTCGGCATTGTCGGCATGGTCCTGCTCAGCATGTCGGAGGACGGCGGCGGCCATGCTGCGTCTGCAGAAGGCTCCACGCTCATGGGCGCACTGGTCGGGTTGGTGGCAGGCTTCACTTATGCGCTTTATTCCTCATGCGCGCGCCAGCTCATGCAGGGCGGCATATCATCGACAACTGCAATGGGCGCGACGTTCGGCATAGGCGGTCTTCTGCTGATGCCGGTTCTGATCGCAACCGGTGGGCCGTTTCTCGCCTCATGGAACAATGCGGCTGTGGGTCTATACATGGCCTTCGTGCCAATGTTCCTCGGCTATGTCTGTTTCGGCTACGGGTTGAGCCGTGTTGAAACAAGCGTGGCGACGACGATCACGCTGTTCGAACCGGTTGTCGCCGCGTTTTTCGCGGTGGTGATTGTCGGCGAGCGCCTTTCCGCCCTCGGCTGGTTTGGTGTTCTTCTGGTCGTCATCTGCCTTATCTGCATCACCATACCAACCCGCAGTCAAAAGACTCAGATGAAAGTCCTTGAGCCGTCAACCTGATGCGCCTTTTCACATTTACGCGCATCTTGTCCGAAAACCGTTTCACACTTTTAGGGACGCGCTTTTTAACCAGGCTTTGACGGCATCGACCGATTCCGGATGGCGCGGCTTTCGAAGGGAAACCGCATAGAAATCTGCGCCCACCCGCAACTCTGTGGCCAGCGGCTGAACGAGGCTGCCTGCGGCAACTTCCTTCTCCACGAAGAAACGGCTTGCCAGTGCCAGCCCCTGCCCGGCAATCGCCGCGTCGATGGCAAGTGACGTCTGGTTGAAGCGAATATTCTTTGGCGAAGTCGACACGCCGCCCGGAAAAGCCTTTTCCAGATAGCGCGGCCAGAAATTATGCCCATCGTGCAGCAGCGGATAGTGCTCCAGATTTTCCGGCATCACCGGATCGCCAAGCCTTTCGACCAGCACCGGGCTTGCAACGGCGACGATCACATGCTCGAAAAGCAGCTCCGCATTCAGCCCCGGACCGAAAGGCGGCTCGCCGTAACGCACCGCCAGATCGACGGCATCGGTCTGGAAATTTGCGACCTTGTCGCTGGCGACAATGCGCAATTCTATATCAGGATGTGCACGCGTGAACTCCGCCAATCGCGGGATCAGCCATTTCGATGCGAAGGTTGGCGTCACGCTGATCGTCAGATGCTGCGGTTCAGGCCGCAGCATTTCGGTCGCCTCCGAAAGCAGGTCGAACGCGCGCCGCACATTGGCAATATATGCACGGGCCGGTTCGGTCATGACCAGCGTACGGGGTTGGCGTTCGAAGAGTTTCAGTCCAAGCTCTGCTTCAAGCCCGCGTATCTGTTGGGCCACCGCCGCCTGCGTCACGCCAAGTTCTTCCGCCGCCAGCCGGAAATTCAAATGCCGCGTGACGACTTCAAACACACGCAGACCGTTGAGCGAGGGAAGTCTTTTCATAAATCGAACTCGATAGATTTTCTACTGATTGGTGTTACGCATTCTCGTTCGTAAGGATAGTGGATTTCCGCTATAACGTCAAAAAATGGCCGTCGATAGTTGCCGCCTGGCGCAACACTCTGAAAAAAGGAACGCATCATGACAATAGAAAAAGTAGCGATTGTAACGGCCGGCGGAAGCGGCATGGGCGCCGCCGCCGCGCGCAGACTGGCGCAGGACGGTTTCAAGGTTGCAATCCTCTCATCCTCCGGCAAGGGCGAAGCACTGGCCGAGGAACTGGGCGGCATCGGCATCACCGGTTCGAACCAGTCGAATGACGATCTGAAGCGCCTTGTGGACGCGGTTCTGGCAAAATGGGGCCGTATCGACGTGCTGGTGAACAGCGCAGGCCACGGCCCGCGCGCGCCGATTCTCGAAATCACCGATGAAGACTGGCACAAGGGGATGGATACCTATTTCCTGAATGCGGTTCGCCCGTCCCGTCTCGTTGTGCCGACGATGCAGAAGCAGAAGTCGGGCGTCATTATCAATATCTCGACCGCATGGGCATTCGAGCCGAGCGCCATGTTCCCGACTTCGGCGGTGTTCCGCGCAGGGCTAGCCTCTTTCACCAAGATTTTCGCCGACACCTATGCAGCCGATAATATCCGCATGAACAATGTTCTTCCGGGCTGGATCGACAGCCTGCCGAAGGTGGAAGAGCGCCGGGCAAGTGTTCCGATGCAGCGCTATGGCACGAGCGAGGAAATTGCCGCGACGATCGCCTTCCTCGCATCGGATGGCGCCGCCTATATCACGGGCCAGAACCTGCGCGTGGATGGCGGCCTGACCCGCGCAGTTTAAACTATGACTCGACGGTGAGCCGCCGCATGGCGGCAGCCGTTTCCTCATTGGCAGGGAAGAAGGTTTCGATCACCACTTCCGACAGCGTGATATCGACGGCGGTGCCGAATACCGTCGTCGCGCTCAAAAACTCCAGCGGGCCTTCGCGGCTATCAATCCTGAGCGGAATGGCGACCGGATTATCGGTGACAGTTCCCCCGCCCGAAGAGGCCGCGCGCGGAGGGACCGGATAAGATTTCAACTCATCGAGAAGTGCTGCCAGCCGCGGATCGGCGGAGTTGTCCGCATCGCGGGCAAGGCGCGCAAGAATATGGCTGCGCCATTGCCGGAAATTCAGGATGCGCGGCGCCAGCCCTTCCGGGTGCAGGCTGAGGCGAAGTGCATTCACCTCCCCCTGCAGAAGATGGTCTGCCACGCCCTCGGTCAGAACACCTACCGCCTTGTTCGCCAAAAGCAGGGTCCAATGCCTGTCGATAGCAAGGGCGGGATGCGGGTTGTGTCCGTGCAGCAGGGCTTCGATCACGCTTCGCGCAGCGGCAAATTCCGGCGCTTCCAACCCTCGCTCGCCATGAACCGGGGCATATCCGGCGGCGACCAGCATCCGGTTGCGCTCCCGCAGCGGTACGTTCAGATGCTCGACCAGACGCAGAACCATGTCGCGGCTTGGCGCCGAACGCCCGGATTCCAGAAAACTCAGATGACGCTGCGAAATCTCGGCCTCCATCGCCAAGGAGAGCTGGCTGAAACGGCGAAGCTGCCGCCATTCCCTGAGAAGCGACCCGACTGTCTGTTGTGTTTCGGTCATAAGCAGTCCGATCCCTCCGACAATTTTTTCTGCGCGTCACGGCTGGCAGATGCATTCTGGAATGCGCCGCAAAATTCATAGCAACAATTACCTCTCACGTAATCGACCCCATAACGCAACAGCGCAAATATGCAGCCAGCCCGAAGAACGGGACGCCAAAATGAAAGGTCGATAGGATGAAAACCGCACAAACCGTATTTGCTCTCAAGCCACTTGTCGCCATCGACGCCATCACCTGCGCCGCGATGGGTGTCGCCCTTGTCGCAGCCTCAGCACCGATGGGCGAACTGACTGGAATTCCAGCGTCGTTGCTTTACTGGGCAGGCGTACTGCTGCTGCCGACAGCGGCCTTCATGGCCTGGGTATCGCAGAGCGCAAGTCCACCGGCATGGGCGGTGAACTTCATCATTCTCGGCAATGGCGCATGGGTAGCAGCCAGCCTTTTCCTGCCTGTTGCGGGGATGATTATCCCCAATCTGTTAGGCTGGATCTTTCTCGTTGGTCAGGCGGCGGCAGTGACAGCGCTTACCGGGTTCGAGGTTCGCGCCTCCCGTACGCTTCAAGCTGCATTCTGATCGAACGGAGATGCCAAATGACCGCTTATGCAATCGCACAGCTTCGCAATGTCAGGGTCAATCAAGGAATTGTCGATTATCTGAAAGCCATCGATGGAACTCTGGCGCCCTTCGACGGACACTTCATCATTCACGGTGGACCGAAGGATGAACTGGAAGGCCTATCGCCGAACGATCTGATCGTCATCGCTTTTCCAGATCTCACGACGGCGCGCAACTGGTATGCCTCGCCCGCCTATCAGGCGATTATCGAATGCCGCAGGCAAGGATCGGAAGGAGAGGTGTTTCTGATCGACGGCGTCGATAAAGATCACCGCGCCGCCGATATTCTATGACCAAACCAACCCGGCGACGGCATGAAAACCGTCGCCGGATTTTCCGGTCAGGCCGAATAACGTTTGGTGCCATCCATCCACGTTT
Organism: Brucella tritici; assembly: GCF_902825325.1. Taxonomy (GTDB): domain Bacteria; phylum Pseudomonadota; class Alphaproteobacteria; order Rhizobiales; family Rhizobiaceae; genus Brucella. The sequence continues at coordinate 418,030 of NZ_CADEAR010000001.1, forward strand.
CGCTGACCTTGATCTTGCCGATCTTCACATCCGGCGTGGTCGGATCTTCTTCCAGAATGGCGAAGTCAGCGAACTTTCCGGTTTCCAGCGAGCCGATCTGGTCTTCCATGTGGCACTGCCAGGCCGCATCAATGGTGACGGCGCGCAGCGCTGCATCCACCGGAATGCGCTCTTCGGGGAAGAACACGTCGCCACCTTCATTCATTACGCGGGTGACGGCATCCTCGACATAACGCAGCGGCTCGATCGGCGTCACGTTCCAGTCGGAATGGAGGGAGATCTTGAGACCCGCCGCCAGCGCCGACGCACATGGATCATAGAAGCGCGCACGCTCCGGTCCCAGAAGACGGTCGCGGAATGCCTTGCCCCACCAGCGCACATGGCCGATCAGGAAAGACGGCGAAACGCCCATATCCTTCATGCGCACCATTTGTTCCGGATGGAAAACGCTGCAATGCTCGATGCGATGACGCAGATCGCTGTTCGAGGTCTTTCCGAGCACGGCCTCGTAGGCATCCAGAACCATATCGATTGCCGCATCGCCATTGGCGTGGACGCCAACCTGCCAGCCGCCTTCATGCGCCCGGCGGATGACATCGGTTACCTGCTCAAGGCTGTAGTTCAACGCGCCACGCGCATCGGTGCCCAGATAATTCTCGCGCTGATAGCCAGTCTGCGCCTGATTGGACCCGTCTGCCCATGCCTTGATGCCGTCGACGCGGAAAAGGTCGTTACCGCGACCGGGCTTGATTCCTTCCTTCTCCCATTCATCCATGATCGTTGACACAAGCATGCCGCGATAACGCACCGGGGCCTTGCCTTCGCCCAGAACCGCATCGAGGATTTTCAGGTCCTGCGCACCAGCCATGATGCCGATGCCGCAATCGTGCAGCATGGTACAGCCGACAGAACTTGCGTGATCCAGAAAACGCTGGACGCGCCCCATCATATCCGCCGCCGTCGGAGACGGCATGGCGCCAAGGAATTCCTGCTGCGCCGCCATTTCCTCCAGACGCCCGGTCAGGTTGCCATTCGCATCCTTCACAAAGCGCGCGCCGGATGGATCAGGTGTCTCGCGGGTGATGCCAGCGGCCTTGAAGGCCGCACTGTTGGCATAGGCAATATGGCCGTTGCTTTCCTGCATGAAGAACGGATTGTTGGGCGCAAGCGCATCCAGTTCGGCAATGGTCGGGATTTTGGCATCGCGGGTGATGCTGGCATCGAACTGCTGCGCGCGCACCCATTCACCCGGCTTGGCATCCGCCACGTCTTTCTGCAACTTCGACCAGACGGTCGCGTAATCCGGTGTCGTGATCGGGCTGACATCGATCCAGTCCTCGAAGGCCGTGAACACGAAATGCATATGCGGATCGATCAAGCCCGGCATCAGGGTCCGGCCCTGAAGATCCACCACCTGCGCGCCGGAACTGACGGCCGACTGAACATCATCCAGCTTGCCGACCGCCAATATCTTGTTACCCCGAGTGGCAATCGCTTCGGCACGCGGTGCCTTGTCGTTCATGGTCAGGATCGTCCCGCCCTTGAAGATGATATCAACTGCGGGTGCTGCAGCCTGCTGCGCAAAGGCCATACCCGGCGACGAACAGGCAAAGGCCGAAGTCGCGGCGGCAGCGCCGAGATATTTGAGAAAATCACGCCTGGAGGCTGTAGACCGCAGGAACGCCACCATACCAGGATTACAGGCTATACACATCCGAATATCCTTCTTTACCGCCGCAGCGAAAAGATCATCGTTCAAACGACAACTAATTTTCTGATCGTCACGATAATGATGCAGTATTACAATTTATTAAACAGAAATTATTCTTCCATTGATTAGGATTTGCTAAAATAAATATTACCAACAAAGAAAAACCACTGACGATAAACATAAACCTGGATATATGTTTTGACGCACGAAACAATCCGACGAAGATCGACGGATTTCATAGAAATGCCCGCAATTTCCTGATGCATTGTCAGCCGCGTTTGGCTTTTTTCCGCGTCTGCTTCGCTTCGTTATGCGCTATGGCGGCATGAACGAGCGCGATGAAGGCATCCTCGTTGACCTCTTCACCCTCACTTATATCCAGCGCGCGGCGCGTATTGCCTTCAAGACTGGAATTAAAGATGCGCGCCGGATCATCCAGCGCTGCGCCATTGGCAAAGGTCAGCTTCACGACCTTCTTGTAGGTCTCGCCGGTGCAGATGATGCCGTCATGCGACCAAACCGGAACGCCGCGCCATTTCCATTCCTCGATCACGGCCGGATCGGCCTTCTTTATCAGCGCACGCATTCTGGCAAGTGTCTCGCCGCGCCAGTCGCCGAGTTCGGCAATCCGCCCATCAATCAGCTTTGAAGCCTCATTATCGTCTGCCATGAAATCCCTCCTCCCAGAGCACGTTTCGATCTGCGCTCTAACCTACATTTTCTCGCCCGGCAGCTGGCTTGCTTGCCTGATCCAGTCTGCGAGCTGCGCTTCATCCACATCGTCCTGCTCGTGAATATGGAAGTAGCGCGTATCCTGGCTCTTGGATTCGACCGGCGGCATCGGCTTCAGCTTTGCGCCGCGAAAGAACGCCACTTTTATATATTTGTCGAAACAATGATAGCTGAGGAACCAGCCCTCTCCCTTCATGCCATAGAAGGGCGAATTCCATTTGACCGCCTTGTGCACATCGGGAACGGTTCGCACGACAAGAGCATCGAGGCGGCGACCTGCTTCGCTTTTCCATCCCGGCATGGCGGCAATATAGGCCTGAACCGGCGTATCCCCTTCACCTTTTGCAATCTGGGGATTGCCGCCCGACAAAAGCACCGGACCGTCAGGTTTTTTATCGGTCATCACGTTTCCTCCACTGATCACCTTCCGCCGGGGCCCCTCGTCGAGGTGACCATAACATCTCAACTGGTTTGCGACCAAGCTTTGGATGACAGGAAAGAACAACTCCCGTTTCGGCCACGCCTCGTGTAAGCAAAGCTGACCACATCAAACAAGCAGATGGCGATGAGACGATTTTTCAACCCTGCGGTACTCGGAACTGCTCTGGCATTTCTATCCCTGAGCCAGATGAATCTTGCGCATGCGGAAGAAAATCTGCCTCGCCTCCTGCCAGAACCCGGCGTGAGCGCGCATATCGAGAGACACAAAGAGGGTTATGTTCTGATCCAGCCCGATGGATCGAATCTCGTTTTGCTGGATTCCGACTGGCTCACCGGGTTGGACGGACCGGTTGGCTTCGAAATCGCCGATTATAATTTCGATGGATACAGCGATTTCGCCTTAAGTGCCCGTGAAGCGGGAAGCCTTGATGTCGGCGTTGCCGTTTATCTCTACAATCCGAAGGTCAAAGCCTTTTCTCTCCTGATAATCGAGGACGAACTTAGCGGGAAACTGAACTGCGGCGAGCTATGGAATGTCGAGCGCATCCCGGAGCGAAAGCTCATCAAAAGCAGTTGCAGTCTGGACGGGCATTATAGCCGGGTAGACATCCTGTCGATCGATCACGACCAGCCGGCGCGGCTTGTGGAACAGTCGCGCCCGGAAGAGCAGATGTCCGGCTGGCCCTACCTGATAAAACCCATGCGCATGGTGATCTATGACCCGCGGGGAAACAGCATTCTCGAAACCCCCATAGCCCCGGATGAAACGGAACAAGGCTGGGAAGTTCCTATTGAAAAGCTGACCCTATACAGCAATCCTGACCAGCAAAGCGCCACAAACGTCTATCTGGGCAAGGACGACAAGGTGCGCAAGCTTGCCTATGCCGGTGATGACTGGATGAAGATCGCCTATCAGGGCAAAGCCGGACCGCTGGAGGGCTGGATATCCCTGAAAGAAGCCTATGATCTTGCGATATGGCAGGTCGAAAACGGACAAAAGCCGCAATCCTTGCAGCTCGGCCTCGCGGATTACAGCGGTGTCGACAAGGATCAGGATTACTACAAACACCTGTTCACACTGACGTTGGCCAATGAAAGTCGCGAAGCCATTGAACTCAACTACGGTGAATTGCACCTGATTTTCACATCTGTGGACGGCCGGCAGACCACACACAAGCTCTATGACCTCTTCAACAAGACGCTTGAACCGGGAATGAGCGAAACGCTCGACGACAACCCCGTGCAAAAGCGAGGCGGACAGTATGTGATTTATCACCCGGTCAACGATGAAGACGCCTATTCGTCATTCTTCCCCGAAGGACTGGCGGTCGGGAAATACAAGATCCGCCCCGTTGTGACTGGCCCCAACCTCAAGACCCCCATTTACGGTCCCGACGAAATCGAGATGGATTACCCGCCCAAGCTACCGGACAGCCTGATCGAGCCGTGAGCCGGCACTTGATCGCGCAAGAGCATCCAGTGCCATACTCATCGGCAGAGCGGGCGCAAACAGGAAGCCCTGCCCGCTGTTGCAGCCGAGTTTACACAGCATATCGCGGTCTTCCTCCGTCTCGATCCCCTCGGCAGTAACCTTGATGCCAAGAGCATCGCCAAGCTCGACCATGGCCCGCACGATATGCTGGTCGCCCTCGGATTCGGCGATACCACGCACAAAAACCTTGTCGATCTTGATCTTGGTGACGAGGCCTTTCTTCAAAGAAGCAAAAGTGGCGAAACCGGTGCCGAAATCGTCAAGCGCGATAGAAATCCCGGCATCCGACAACGCGCCCAGACTGTCATTCATCCCACGCTGATCGAACGGTGCCTCCTCCGTAATTTCGATCTCCAGCATGGATATCGGCAGATCGCGTTTTTCCATCTGGGACAGGATTTCATGCGGGATGCGCCCTCCCGCCAGTTCGCGAGGCGAGAGATTCATGGCGACCGTCAGATCGCTGCGTCCACCTTCGGTGAGCTTGTCGATCATCTCGCAGCAATTGAAAAACACATTATGTGTGAGCTGGCGAACCACTCCCACTTCGCAGGCAACGTCTATGATTTCCGGCGGAGCGATTGTGCCATGCTGCGAATGATCCCAGCGAAGCAGCGCTTCAAACCCGATCATCCGCCCGCTGGAAAGCTCGACCACCGGCTGGAAGTAGGTTTGGATCTGCCCGGTTTCGATTGCGATGCGCAGATCACGCTCGATGCTCTGCTTGCGCTCCCACTCATGCTGAAGGCGTTTCTCGAAAAAGTAATATTCATTGCGGCCACGCTTTTTGGCGGCATAAAGGGCGAAATCAGCCTGCAGCAGCATGTCCACGGGATCGAGACGTTCAAGTCGGCAGATACCGACACAGGCACCAATCTCGACCGACAAAATGCCCTGATAATGCGCCGTCAAACTGCCGATAATGCGCGCGGCCACCAGTCCCGCCTCTATCTTCGCCGTCGGTTCTGGATAAAGAAGCACGAATTCATCGCCGCCAATGCGCGCCAGAACGGATCGTTCCGGTGAAACCTGGCGGATGCGTTGCGCAATGGCGACCAGGAGATCGTCACCCATTTTGTGGCCGTAGGTATCGTTGACGGATTTGAACCCGTCGAGATCGATCAGCATGACAATGAACGGACCGTCCTTCACCGGAAACAAACGGATGGATGTTTCCAAACCACGCCGGTTGAAGAGCCCGGTCAACGGGTCTTCCTGCGACTTGAGCGCCATTTCGTCAGCTGTCTGTTTGGCTTCGTGCTTCAGTCTGCTCGTTTCTATGAACCTGCGCTGCCCGAGCAGCGCGCCGCGCGTAAGCCCGCACCAGAACAGAACGACGGCGACAGCAATCACGCCATATTGCAGGTCGGCCTGCAGAGCCAAGCACACCACAGTCACAACGAGCGGCGGCGTTATGAAATTGATGGCAACGGACGCATAGGATGAACCATAGGTAACTGCGCCCGCGCAGATACCGGCCAGAATGACCAGATACACTGATGACTGCGGATCAGAAAACCCATGGGAAAGAATTGCGACACCGGCCCAGACGAAACCGGCCATGGCACCAAGCAGTTGAAACCGGGTAAGCTGGCGCTGCAGAACCGCGATATTCTCAACTGGCGCAGCCGGGCTCCTATAATAGGCTATGGCATCGATGAAGCGCAGGGTATTGATGATATTGACCAGCGCGAACCAGATAATGGGCATCCAGAAATGCCCCGCAGCAATCTGGACAAGCAAAATGAGCGCGGACAAAATCGTGCTGATGGGCATCGAGAAGCGCGCACCGTCGCAAATCTCCCTGAGCTGGTCCGTAAGTATCTTGTCGGCTATCGGACTTTCCTGCCTGCCATAGGCAGACCTGACCAGTTGAAGCCAATATGCAGTTCTCGACCCCATTTAAACGCCACCACTGGCCAGAGCATGTTCAGCTTTTCCCGATCAGGACGCCCCCCTGTTCCCGATCGAAAAGGAATGACAGCAAACCTGCCCCCAACTGACAAGTATAACATGCATGCAATCTAAAATGCCAATGGTACGGCAGTTCAATCAAGACGATTACTTCGGCGGATAAGGCATACCATCGACATGCCGCCGGAGACACGCGCTCAACAATAGTTATGGATGGACTATCCGCAAACTACTCGGTCGGCTGCTCTTCCGCCGTCAGCAGCAGCTTGTCGATGCGGCGCCCGTCGAGATCGACAATTTCGAACACCCATCCGTGCTTGACGAAGGTTTCGCCTACATCCGGCAGATGCTTCATTTCCTCCAGCGCCAGCCCGGCGACGGTGTTGTATTCCGCGTCGTCGTCAATCGGGAACCGCAGAAACTCGGAGAACTCGTCAATCGGCATCCAGCCCGAGACCAGGTAAGAGCCATCCGCCCGGCGTACAATCGCCTTCTCCTCGACATGATCCTCCTGCATGGCGCCGATGATCGCTTCCATCACATCGCCCGCAGTGATCACACCTTCGAAATGGCCATATTCGTCGTAGACGAGCACCATATGGGTCGGCGTGCCACGGATAGCTTCCACCACGTCCAGCGCATCGGAAAAATCCGAAACGACCGGAACGTCCCGGATAATCTCGCGCAGATTGACGCTACCTTTGGAGGAGAGCTGATTGAAGAAGTCGCGGACTTGCAGAACGCCGATCACTTCGTCGGAATCCTCGCCGCGCACCGGAAGCCGCGACCGGCTTGTATTTTGTAGCTGCTCGCGGATTTCGTCGAAGCTGTCGTCTATATCGACCATATCGACATCCATGCGCGGCGTCATCAACCCGCGCGCCGTCCGGTCGGCCAGGCGCATAACGCCTGCAATCATGCGGGATTCCTCCGTCTCGATCACGCCTGCACTATGCGCTTCAGCGAGGACGGACTTGATTTCTTCATCGGTCACGCCGTCGCTCGACTTGCCCGACTGACCGAGCAGTTTCAGCACCAGACAGCCCGATGTATCGAGAAGCCAGACCAGAGGTGCCGCCAGCCTGGACAAGAGCGTCATCGTCGGCGCGACACGGCTTGCAACCGCTTCCGGTTCACGCAGCGCGATCTGCTTCGGCACCAGTTCGCCGACGATCAGCGACAGATAGGTGATGAGCACGACAACGGAACCGACGCCAAGCGCATCGGCAAGAGCTGGCGATAAACCTTGTCCCAGAAGCCAGCCCGACAGACGCGCACCCAGTGTTGCGCCCGAAAACGCACCTGACAGGATGCCGACAAGGGTGATGCCAATCTGGACGGTGGACAGGAAACGACCGGGATTATCTGCAAGCTCGATGGCCATGCGGGCGCCGCGGCTGCCCTTGTCGGCCATTACCCTCAGTCGTGCCGGGCGGGAGGAAACCACTGCGAGTTCCGACATGGCGAGAACGCCATTGAGGATCGTCAACAGCACGACCGTAATTATTTCAAAGTACAAAACTGCCCCTCGGGATCAGATAATCGGAATATAATGATAGAAAGGAACCGGCCTTCTTTCCAGAGGCGACCACACAAAATACTGCGATACTGTCGGAATTGCAGTAGTTATGTGCTCTCTTCTGACTGGTTTCACCTGCCTTTTCTCTTCCTTCCAGTAAACGATTCACGATGCAGATAAAACGGCATAACCATCCTCTGGTCAGGCCAATTAGGTTCAATAGCCGAAATTCAGTAGGTCTTTCCCGCCACGCTACGGGTTTTTTGCTGCTCGCGCAAAATTGGCTTGACCAGAAACCGGTAGCCTTCTACTTCTTCCATTCATAGGTGATGAAACTTTGCGCGAGGGAGGAAGCGCGATGGGAGGATTGCCGTCAGCGACAGCGCGCGCCGATACCGCGCCGATCTTGCTCAAGCTGGATTCCGTTTCCAAAGAATTTCCGGGCGTCAAAGCCTTGTCGAATGTCAGCTTCGAATTGCGGGCGGGCGAAGTTCATGCCGTCTGCGGCGAAAATGGCGCGGGCAAATCGACCTTGATGAAGATCGTCAGCGGCGTTTATCAGCCGGATGGCGGGACGATCCATTATCGTGACCAGCCTGTCCGCTTTGCCTCGACGCTTGAATCGGAAGCGGCTGGCATCGCCATCATCCATCAGGAACTGAACCTCGTTCCGCATTTGAGCGTTGCCGAGAACATCTATCTCGCCCGCGAGCCGAAACGCGGCTTCTTTGTCGACCGCCGCAAGCTGAAGGAAGATGCACAGCGTTGCCTCGACCGGCTTGGCGTCAAGATTGATCCGTCGGCACAGGTGCTGAACCTGTCGGTCGCCCAATGCCAGATGGTCGAAATCGCCAAGGCGCTCTCGCTCAATGCCTCCGTCCTCATCATGGATGAACCGACCTCTTCGCTGACAGAGCAGGAAGCGCAGCTTCTGTTCAAGGTTATCCGTGAACTGAAAGCGCAAGGCACCGGTATCGTCTATATTTCCCACCGTCTTGATGAAATGGCGGAGATTGTCGACCGCGTCACCATCCTGCGCGACGGGCGCTACGTCTGGACCAAGGACTTTGACGCTGTGACCGTCGATGAAATCGTGGCCGGGATGGTCGGGCGCTCGCTTGATGAAAAGTTTCCGGAACCGACAAGAAAACCAACGGAGGAAGTCATTTTCTCGGTTGCGGGGCTCACACGGAGCGGCGTCTTCGAGAATATCGGCTTTGAACTTCGGCGCGGAGAAATCCTTGGCTTTGCCGGGTTGATGGGCGCTGGGCGTACGGAAGTGGCGCGCGCGATCTTCGGCGCCGATCCACATGATGCCGGAACCATTGTGCTTGAAGGTGAGACACTGTCCATCTCCAGCCCGCGCGACGCCATCGAGGCAGGCATCGCCTATCTGTCGGAAGATCGCAAGGCGCAAGGGCTGGCCGTCAAGATGCCGGTCGATGCCAATCTCACGCTCGCCAATATGGAAGCGGTCAGCAGTTCCTATGGTGTGATCGATTTCGAACGGCAGCGGCAGGCAAGCCAGCGCTACGTCGATCTTCTGAACATCAAGACACCGGGACTGGCCCAGCCCGTTCGTCTGCTGTCGGGCGGCAACCAGCAGAAGATCATCGTCGGCAAATGGCTGTTCCGCGAACCGCGCATCATGTTCTTCGACGAGCCGACGCGGGGCATCGATGTCGGTGCAAAATTTGCGATCTACCAGATCATGGACGAACTCGCCGCAAGGGGCATCGGCATTGTGCTGATCAGCTCGGAACTGCCGGAAATTCTCGGGCTTTCGGACCGCGTGGCGGTCTTTCACGAGGGACGCATCACTGCCGTCCTGAACACGGCTGCGACATCGCAGGAAGAAATCATGACCTATGCTTCCGGTCGGGGCCGGCAGGACAAATGAGGACGCAGTAATGGCCGAAATCACTACGGACAAGCCCCAGCAGACGGCAAAATCCAAGGGGCTCAGCGACCGTCAGAAGGATATCATCCAGAAATTTGCGGCTGTCGGCAGCCTGATCATTCTGGCGGCGATCTTTTCCGTCACCAGCAGCGCCTTCATGACCGTCAACAATGCGATGACCATCGCCTTGCAGGTGACCTCAATCGCGTTTCTCGGCATCGGTGCAACCTATGTCATCATAACCGGCGGCATCGATCTTTCGGTCGGCTCGGTTCTGGCGCTTGCCGGTGTGGTGGCGGCCCTTGCCGTCAAGGACCTTTCGATGCCCATCCCGCTCGCCATGCTGCTCGGCATATTGACGGGATCACTCTGCGGCCTCATCAACGGCGTCGTCATCACAAAACTCAAGCTGCCGCCCTTCATCGCTACGCTCGGCATGATGCTGATTGCGCGCGGTGTGGCGCTTCAGATCACCGGCGCGCGCGCCGTTTCCGGCCTTGGCGAATCCTTCGGCGTGCTGGGAAACGGCTCGCTGTTTCGCATCGAGAGCATCGACGAACAGGGTTTTCCGGTCGTCACCTTTCCCGGCATTCCCTACCCGGTGGTGCTGATGATCGTGATCGCGATTGCGGCAGCACTCGTCTTGAACCGCACCGTGCTTGGCCGCCACATCTATGCCATCGGATCGAATGCCGAGGCTGCACGGCTTTCCGGTGTCAATGTCGCCCGCGTGACGGCCTTCACCTATGTCGTTTCGGGAACACTGGCTGGTCTGACGGGCTGCGTTCTCATGTCCCGCCTCGTGACTGCACAGCCCAATGAAGGCGTCGCCTATGAGCTCGACGCCATTGCGAGCGCGGTTATCGGCGGCACGTCGCTGATCGGCGGCGTCGGCACGATTTCGGGCACGTTCATCGGCTCGTTCGTCATCGGAATCCTGCGGAATGGCCTCAATATGAACGGCATTTCCGCTTTCACACAGCAGATCATCATCGGCCTCGTCATTCTGGGCACAGTATGGATCGACCAGATGCGCAACCGCCGATGAGAGGGGAGACGGGATGCGTCAGGCATTCCGAAAAAGGGTAGAGCCAAGAGCTCGATAACAGGAGGAAAACATGCGTAAACTGGTTTCTGCATTGATGGCTTCGGCCTTTGTGCTTGCGGGAGCGGCAGGCGCTTCGGCGGGCGAAATCGCCGTTATCGTCAAGACCGTGAATTCGACTTTCTGGCAGAACGTTCAGAAGGGTGCCGAAGCTGCGATCAAGGATTCCAAGGATCACACCATGACCTTCCAGGGTCCGGCGGCTGAATCGGCCATCGCCGATCAGGTGAACATGGTGGAAAATGCCGTAAACCGCAAAGTGGATGCAATCCTGCTTGCCCCGTCCGACCCGGACGCGCTGACGCCTGCCGTAAAGAAAGCATGGGAAGCCCGCATTCCGGTCGTCATCATTGACTCGCAGCTCGCCGATGGCAGCGACAAATACTACCAGTCGTTCCTCGCCACCGATAACCGCAAGGCCGGTGAAGCCGCAGCCAAGGCCCTGATCGACAAGGCAGGCACAACCGGCAAGATCGCAGTCATGTCCTATGTTGCAGGCGCTGGCTCGGAAATCGGTCGTGTCGGCGGCTTCGTGGATTACATCAAGGCCAATTCCAAGCTGGAAATCGTCGGCCCCTACTATTCACAGTCGCAGATGGCGACGGCCCTGAACCAGACCACCGACGTTCTGGCGGCCAATGGCGATCTCGTCGGCATCTTCGGCGCCAACGAGCCGACCGCTATCGGCATGGGCCGCGCGATCAAGCAGGCAGGCAAGTCCGGCAAGCTGACCGCCATCGGCTTTGACGGCAATCAGGATCTGCAGGAATTCGTCAAGGACGGCACGCTCAACGCCATCGTCGTTCAGGGTTCCTACCAGATGGGCGAAAAGGGTATCGAAACCCTGCTGAAGGTGCTGAACAAGGAAAAGGTCGAGAAGGTTGTCGATACGGGCGCCGTTGTCGTGACCAAGGACAATATCGACCAGCCGGAAGCCAAGAACGTGCTTTACTAAGCCGGGTCGGCTCATACGTGAGAAAGGGAGGCATAATGCCTCCCTTTTGTTTTTGCACATTATCCAACGCAAAACCGCTTCGCACTTTTGCTGGAAATGCTCTGTTAGCGACCGTTCTGCTCGCGCCAGTTCTGGAACTTGCGCTCGGTCTCTTCCTTCGTGCACGGATAGAGGCCGACAATGGTGGCACCGTTCAGCACCTCTTCCAGCACGAAATCCTCATAGGTTTCCATGCCGATGCATTCGGCTGCAATTTCATCGGCAAGATGAGCCGGAATAACCATCACACCGTCGGCATCGCCGAGCAGCACGTCACCCGGAAACACCGCCGCATCGCCGCAGGCTATCGGCACATTGATATCCACCGCCTCATGCAGCGTCAGATTGGTCGGCGCGGAAGGCTTGGCGCAATAGGCCGGCATATCAAGCTCGCCGATCCCGCTGACGTCGCGAAAGCCACCGTCTGAAACAATGCCCGCCGCGCCGCGCAAGGCAAGCCTTGTCACAAGGATCGATCCGGCCGTCGCCGCACGCGCATCCTTGCGTGCATCCATCACCAGCACCCAACCGGGCGGACATGCCTCTATCGCAACACGCTGCTTATGGTCCGGATTGCGGAAAACCGTTATGGGGTTGCGGTCCTCACGCGCCGGGATGTAGCGCAGCGTGAAGGCCTGACCGACCATATTCTCGCGCTTTCGCGCCACCGGCAGCACGCCCTGAATGAACTGGTTGCGCAGGCCGCGCTTGTAAAGCGCCGTTGCAACGGACGCCGTCGAAACCGTCTTCAGCTTCGCCCGCGTTTCCTCGGAAAGCACATAATCTGACATCGAGGCTGCCTCTCAATAAATGACCGGTTCGTCGACAGGACGGCCGAAATCGGTTTTCAGGAAGTCGAAATCGCAGCCCTTGTCGGCCTGTTCGACATGCTTGGAAAAGACAAAGCCGTAGCCGCGCTCATATTTGGGTGGTGGCGTCTGCCAGGCCGCGCGTCGTGCAGCCAGTTCTTCGTCGGAAACCAGCATGTTGAGACTGCGGGCTGGAATGTCGAGTTCGACTGTGTCACCGGTCTTTAGCAGGGCAAGCGGGCCGCCGATGAAGGATTCCGGCGCGACATGCAGAACACAGGCACCGAAACTGGTTCCCGACATGCGCGCATCCGAAATACGCACCATGTCGCGCAGCCCAAGCTTCAACAGCGCTTTCGGCATGGGGATCATGCCCCATTCCGGCATGCCCGGCCCGCCCTGTGGACCCGCATTGCGCAACACCAGAACCGTGTCCGGCGTCATCGGATAATCGGGGTCGTCGATGATCTTCTTCAGGTCCGGGTAGCTGTCCGCGACAAGCGCCGGGCCTTTGTGGCGATGAAAGCGGGGATCGCAAGCTGCAGGCTTTATCACCGCGCCATCGGGACAGAGATTGCCTTTCAGCACCGCAAGCGAACCCTCATGATAGACCGGATTGGAAAGCGGACGGATCACATCCTCGTTCCAGATGTGAACCTCTTCCAGACCATCGGTCAGCGGCTTGCCGGTCACGGTCACCGCGGAAGGATCAAGCTTGTCGCCAAGCTGCTTCATCAGCGCCCGCAACCCGCCTGCATAATAGAAATCCTCCATCAGATAGGTCGTGCCGGAGGGCCTGATATTGGCGATCACAGGCGTCGTGCGTCCGATACGGTCGAGATCGTCCAGTTCCAGCGGCACGCCCGCCCGGCGCGCCATCGCGATCAGATGGATGATGGCATTTGTCGAACAACCCGTCGCCATTGCGACAGTGACCGCATTGGTGATCGCGGCGGGCGTCATGATCTTTTCCGGTGTCAGGTCTTCCCAGATCATCTCGACGATGCGGCGGCCGCATTGCGTGGACATGCGCTGGTGATTGGCATCTGCAGCCGGAATCGATGATGCACCGGGAAGCGTCAGCCCCATGGCTTCGGCAATCGCGGTCATGGTCGATGCGGTTCCCATGGTCATGCAATGGCCGTAGGACCGGGCGATGCCGCCTTCGATCCCCTGCCATTCCTCCTTGGAAATGGTGCCTGCGCGGCGCTCGTCCCAATATTTGAAGCCATCCGTGCCAGAGCCCAGATATTTACCGGCATAATTGCCGCGCAGCATTGGTCCGGCAGGCAGGAAGATGAACGGCAGTCCCATGCTGACCGCACCCATGACGAGGCCCGGCGTGGTCTTGTCACAGCCGCCCATCAGCACCGCGCCGTCGATCGGATGCGAGCGCAAAAGCTCCTCGGTCTCCATCGCCAGCAGGTTGCGATAGAGCATGGTTGTCGGCTTCACGAAGTTTTCCGACAGCGACAATGCAGGCAGTTCCATCGGGAAGCCGCCGGCTTGCAGGATGCCACGCTTGACCCACTCCACCCGATCCTTGAAATGCATGTGGCAAGGCTGGGCCTCGGACCATGTATTTATGATGGCGATGATCGGACGACCTTCCCAGTCGACCGGGTCATATCCCATCTGCATGGTGCGCGAACGATGGCCGAACGAGCGTTGGTCATCGGGCAGCATCCAGCGCGCCGAGCGCAGGTCACCATAGGTCTTTCTCGTCATTTCCCTACCTTCCCGATCAAAGCGTATTCCAAAGGGCGCGAAACGGCCTTCGGAAAAAATGCAATTCAAAACAAATATTTATGGGGAGATTAGCGACCACGCTACGCTCCCCTCATCCGGGTGACCGGGGCCCCGGCAACAGACGCCTGCGCCAGAAACACACCGCCCGACCGAGGGGCCGCCTCCAGAGCCGCTTCCGGCAACTGGCGATGCGAGGTGATGGCCAGAAGCGTCAGATCAGCCCCGCAAAAACAGGGCATTGTCGGAGCCGGAACCGGTACGGGAACCTTTTCAAGCAGATTGCCCTCGCGGTCGAAGCGATTCAGGACACCCGCAGATACGCCCGCGCTCCAATAAGCGCCCTCGGCATCGCAGGCACCGCCGTCCGGCCTGCCGCTCAGTTCATCGAGATCGCGAATGCGCTTGCGCCCGCTTATGTCACCGGTCTCCAGGTCGAAGTCGTAACGGTCGATCCACGGTCCGCGTGAATCCGTATGAAACATGGTTCCGCCATCTGCCGTCCAGGCGAGACCGTTCGAAATCTCGAAGCCTTCAGCCTTCACGGACGCATTGCCATCGCCGGTCACCCGGTAGAGCCGCGAGATGGCTTCGCGCTCAGGACGGCCATCCATGCTGCCGATCCAGAAGGCACCATCGGGGCCAACCTTGCCGTCGTTGAGGCGGGAGGTGATGGGCTCGTCATAGGCGGACCACAGCGGTTCCTCGCTACCCGTTTCAGGGTCAAACACAACGAGTTGGCGTGAAAGCGCCACCACGAGACGTCCGCTTTCGGTCAATCCAAGGCTCGCCACCTGGCTTGCAAAGGTCCATTCACGAAGCACGCCCCGACCGGTATCTATGGCGGCGTCAATGTCGATTTCATATATGCGGCGCCCATAGATATCGCAGGCGAAAAGTGTTTGCCTGCGGTCATCCCAGACCGGGCTTTCCATCAATTGCCCGCGCAGATCGGCTATGCAGCGAAATGGTCCCATCATTCAGCCTCTGTTTTCCGCCGGATGACATCGGGATGATCGAGCACGAAATCGGAGAGTTCCAGTCCGAGTCCTGCCCCCTCGAACGGATAGATCACGCCGTTCTCGATACGCGGCATCACAGTCACCAGATCGCGATACCAGGACGTGTAATAGGCGCGGACGGATTCCTGATAGATCGCATTCGGAGCATTGAGCGACAGGTGAATGGAAGCCGCAAAAACCACCGGTCCGGTACAGTCATGCGGCGCAATGGGGCGCTGGAATGCTTCGGCCATGGTGGCGATCTTTTTCGCCTCCGAAAGCCCGCCGCACCAGGAAATGTCGAGCATGACATAATCGGACGCATCGGCGCGCAGGACATCGAGAAATTGCGCGCGCGTCGCCATGGTTTCGCTGGCGCAGACCGGAATGCCGGACTGGCGCGCATAAACGGCCAGCGCCTGCGGGTTCATCATCTTTATCGGGTCTTCCGACCAGAAAGGCCGGAAGGCTTTCAATTCGCGTGCGATGGCCAGAGCCGACGTCAGGTCCCACATGGAATGAAACTCGACCATGATTTCCATCCGGTCGCCAACAGCATCGCGTATCTGGCGGAACGGTTCCAGCGCCTTGTCGAGATCGCCAGCATGGATAAAGTTTCCGCCGGATGCGACGGCAAACGGGTCGAAAGGCCAGATTTTCATGGCCGTGATGCCTTCCGACAGAAGGCTTTCAGCAAGTGCGCCTGCATCCCTGTGAAAGGCAAGCTGGTCCTCGTACGGGCCTTCCTTCGCCTCGTCGGCATCACCAATATAACGGCGGGCACCGCTCTTGTTATAAGTGTAACCGGCGCAGGTGTTGTAGGTCCGGATCGACTGCCGAGACAAACCGCCGAGCAACTGGTGGATCGGCTGGCCAGTCACCTTGCCGAATATATCCCACAGCGCGATGTCGATTGCCGAGGCAGCGCGGATTTCCACGCCCGACGACCGAAAGCCGACATAGGGCTCCAGCAGCAGCTTGGAGATACGGTCGATCTCCAGCGGATTTTGGCCAAGGAGCAGCGGCGCAATATCGCTATGGATATAGGCTGCGACCGCATTCGCGCCGCGAAATGTCTCGCCAAGGCCGACAATGCCTTCGTCGGTGTGGACCTGCACCCACACTATGTTGTTGAGGTGCGGAAGCTGCACCGTTTCGATAGCCGTGATCTTCATTCTGTTGTGCCTCAATGCGCGGACGGTTGACGGTTGCGCGCAACAATCTGCGTCGGATTGACGAAGCGCAGTGCCAGAAGCAGCCACACCAGCGAGGTGACCATGTAAATGACCGCCATGGCATCGATGGACTGGACGGAGCGAACCCCGGCTGCGAACACCGAATAATAAAGCGCAACCACGAGCGTCTGCGACGTCGGCCCTGCGGTCAGGAAGGTCAGTTCAAACATCGCGACCGTGCGCACCAGAACCAGAAGCATGGCCGCGAGCACGCCCGGCATCAGCATGGGCAGAAGCACATGAATGAAGAGCTTGAACGTGCCTGCGCCGAACACGCGCGCCGCTGCCTCGACCTTCGGATCGATCTGCTCGATGAAGGGGATCATCACCAGAATGACGAAGGGGACTGTCGGCACGAGATTGGCGAGAACGACGCCCCAGAACGTGCCACCCACGCCGAACTTGTAAAGCACGGTCGCCAGCGGAATGCCGAAGGTTATCGGCGGCACCAGAAGCGGCAGCAGGAAGATGAGAAGCACGAATTTCTTGCCCGGAAAATCCCGGCGCGCCATGGCATAAGCTGCCGTCACCCCCAGGATACCGGACAGGATCACCACGGCAAAGACGACCTGAAAAGTGACCAGAAGCACCTGATCAAGCTGGAATTCAGCCCAGGCCGCCGCATACCAGCGCGTGGTAAACGCATCCGGCAGCCATGTGCCGAGCCAGCGCGTGCCGAAACTCGAAACCACCACGGCCGTAATGACCGCCAGAACATTCAGCACGAAGAACCCGGTCACAAGCCAGACGAGTGTGATCCAGAGCTTGGAAAGGATGGAAGTATCGCGGATCATGACCTATCCCTTTCCGCCAGCGGTGGAACCGCGATAGAAGAGCGAACGTACGCCCAGAAGCGCACCAACCACGAGCAATTGCACCGCTGCCATGATCATGGCGATGGATGAAGCCATGGAGTCGTCATATTGCTCGAAGGCCGCCTGTGCTGCGGCAATCGAGATCACGCGCGTCGGCCCCGAAGGCGCGCCCAACAGGACCGCGGACGGAAACACGGCAAAGGCCTGCACGAAGGTGAGGCAGGCCGCGACGACCAGTCCCGGCACCAGCAGGGGCAGCATGACATGGCGGAAGCGCTGCCAGCTATTGGCGCCGTGGGTGGCGGCGGCGCGTTCAAGCGCCGGATCGATGCCGGTTATGTAGGAAAGCGTCAGCAGGAAGGTGAACGGAAACACCGTGATGACCAGCGACGCAAAGACACCCCAGTAATTGTTGGTGAGTTTCAACGGGCTATCGATCAGGCCGATGGTGATCAGCGTGCGGCTGAACCACCCCTGCGGCCCCAAGTAATTCAGCAGACCTTCCGCGATCAAAACAGTACCAAGCGTTACCGGCAGAACGAGGATCGTCGTCAGCATGCGCTGGCGCGGCATCAGGCGCACGCGCATGGCTATGGGAACCGCGAAAAGCACACTGATGATGGTGACGGGAACCGCCAGCCACAGCGTCGCGCCGATGGTCTTGTAGAGATAGGGATCGGAGAAGAACTTGCGATAATTGGCCAGCGCCCCGCCGCCATCAAGCGGATTGAACGACAGAACCAGCCCGTAAAGAAACGGATAGATGAAGACGCCCACCACAAAAAGCAGCGCGGGCAGGATCAGAAGGGTAACGCCGTCAAAGCCGCGATTGGCGAGGCGTTGTCGCAAACCGGGCCGCAAGCCGGACTTGAGCGGCGCATCTGCATAGGTTTCTACCGCCATTGTTCAGCCCTCCGCCGGGAAAACCAGCGCATGGCCAGCATCAATGCCGAGCACGATACGGCTGCCGGGCTCCACGCCCTGCGGCCCGTGAAAGATCAGCTCCATCCCTGTTTCGGTGCGGGCCGTGCCGACATATTCGCGCCCACGATATTCGATGGTCTCGACGGTCGCCTGCAAATCGTTGCGGTGGCCAGAACCCGACACGACATCATCGCCACGCGCCATCAGCACGGCATCGTCGCCCGGCTTGAGTTCATCCATCGCACGGCCAGCGAGTTCGCTTCCCGCGACTGAAATAATGGCCTGCCCGTTCTCGATACGCACAATCTTGCCCGGCAGGGCGTTGCGGAAACCCATGAAGGCGGCGACATCGCGATAGCGCGGCTCTTCATAAAGTTCGTGGGGCTTGCCGACCTGACGGATTTCCCCGTCGCGCAGAACCACGATTCGATCGGCGAGCGACAGGGCTTCGTCCTGATCGTGGGTCACATAGATCGTCGTGGAGCCGAGCTGGTTATGAATGCGGCGGATTTCAGCCCGCATCTCAAGGCGTAGCTTGGCGTCGAGATTGGAAAGCGGCTCATCCATGAGAACCACAGGCGGCTCGATGACGATGGCGCGGGCAATCGCCACGCGCTGCTGCTGGCCACCGGAAAGCTGTCCGGGCAACTTATCTTCCTGTCCCTGAAGCCGCACCAGAGCCAATGCGGCCCGCGCACGTTTTTCGATCTCGCTTTTTGCCAGACCGCGCATCTTGAGGCCAAAACCGACATTCTGCAGAACATTCATATGCGGAAACAGCGCATAATTCTGGAAGACCATGCCGAAACCGCGATCTTCCGGCTTCAGCTGGTCCACGCGACGATTATCGATAAAGATACCACCAGCCGTCGTACCAAGAAGACCGGCAATGCAATTGAGAGCCGTCGATTTTCCGCAGCCGGAAGGGCCGAGAAGCGCGATGAACTCGCCTTTCCGGATGGTGAGGTTGATTTCCCTCAGCGCGTTGAAAGTTCCGAATGATCGGCTCATCCGGTCTAGCCGGAGTTCTTGAAAGGACATTGACGCAAACACCATGATTTAGAATTGGCGACCATCAGCGGCCAATGGCGAGCCGTTCACGGCTCGCCACCCACCCGGCCTTGGTCAATCAGCCAGCGGCGACGTCTTCGTCCCAGCGACGGAATGCGGCGACCAGCGCCTCCGGTTCGAGCGGCAGCTCAATCGGATTGTTGGCAATCCAGTCGGCATATTCCGGACGGCCGAACTCAGCGATGATGTTCTGGCTTTCCTTCGGCGCCATTTCGATGGTGACATCCTTCACCGCAGGGCCCGGATAGAAATAGCCGGCATCGTAGGAATAGGCCTGCTGGTCGGGCTTGAGCGAGAATTTGATGAACTCCATCAGCACCGCGATCTTTTCCTCGGACACGCCCTTGGGAATGGCGAAATAATGCGCATCGCAAACCCAGTGGAAGCCTTCCAGCTTGCTGACGCCCATCTCCTTCGGCACCACGCCGAGCGCACGCGGATTGATGTCCCAACCGGTGGTCGTCACCGTCATGTCGCGCGTGCCTTCGCCCAGTTCCTTCATGAGCGCGCCCGTGCCTGCCGGGTAATATTCGATATTCTTGTGCAGTTCCTTCAGATAGGCCCAGGTCTTGTCCCAGCCCTTGACCGGGTCTTTCGGATCGCTGTCCCCCAGAAGATAGGGAAGCCCCATCAGGAAGGTGCGTCCCGGACCGGAATTGGCCGGGCGGGCATAGATGAACTTGTTCGGATTTTCCTTCGTCCAGGCCAGCAGTTCTTCAGCGGTCTTGGGCGGCGTCTTCACCTTGTCGGGGTGAAATTCAAGCAAGGGGCCAGATGGATAATAGGACACCACGACGCCCTTGCCCTTCGACATTTCCTGCATGCGCCATGCGGGTTCCAGATAGATATCCTGAAGTTTCGGCAGACCATTATCTGGCAGCGCAATAATGTCGGTCCATATATCGTCGGCAAGTCCGGCGGAAAGCGCATCCGGCCCGACGATCACCATATCGATATCGATCCGATTGGCGCGCTGCTGCGCTTTGATCTTCCCCGGCAGCTCGGGTGCCGGTGCCTTATTGAAGGTGAAGCGCGAGACAAGCGCCTTTTGCTCAGCTGCGAAATTATCGAAGATCGGCTGGGTCAAAGCCAGATTGCCTGCGGCATCGATGACGTTGAGCGCCACCGGTGAAGACGGCAGTTTCGCCGACTGTGCCCACACACCTTTCGGCAGCATGATACCCATGCCGGTCGCAATCCCGGCCCCCGCCATGAATGTGCGGCGTGAAATTCCTTTACTCATGTTCTCCTCCACTTTTTGGTTTTCCGGTGCGCCCCTCTTCTCCCTGTCAGGACGCCCAGGTTTCATTTGTCAGACAATGCCATCGCTCTCCCAGCCCGAGACGATTTTCTGGAGCGTCTCGCGGTCATTCGTTTCAAGCTGCGGCAATCCGGGAAGTCGTACTTTGCCGACCCCAAACCCCTGAATTTGCAATGCTTCCTTAACAACGGTCACATTAGCGCCGTTGCGGTATTTGGTGCGCATGGTCTCGAAATCGGCGATGCTCTCGACCACTGCCCGCGCTTTTGCGAAATCTCCTGCCTCCAGCGCATTCCAGACAGCAAGCGAGCGTTTCGGTGCGACGTTGACGAGGCCCGAGGTGAACCCGCGCCCACCAAGGGCATAGAATGGCAACGCCCAGCTTTCCGCCAGACCGCATATCCAGGTCGCGTCCATGCCCTTTGTCGCCCGGCAGCACTCGAAGAAAAGCATCGTGTTCTGCGACGCGAACTTGACACCCGCGACCTTCGGATGGGTGGCAAGGCGCACCATCTCATCGAGCGGGATCAGGTCCGACCGGATATAGGCGACGATGGGCAGGTCGATGGCTTCGGCAATTGCGATGAAATAGTCCACCTGCGCATGGGGCGCAGCGAAGGGATCGAGCGGATGATGGATCATCACGCCATCGGCTCCGGCTTTGCCTGCCGCCTGCGCGACCTTGATCGCCTCGCGCACAGAACGCCCGGCGGCAGCCGTTACAGCGGCTTTTCCATCGACCGCCGCAATGGCAATCGCCTGCACGCGAATAACTTCTTCCTCGGTGAGGCTGTAGAATTCGCCGGTATTCCCGCCAGTGACGATATTATGAACACCCGCTTCGGCGATGCGCCCGACAATTTTACCCGTCAGTCCGGCATCGATCTCCCCCTTTGCGTCATAGGCAGTCGCATGGACGCCGGAAATGCCCCGAAGGACCCGGCGGTAGCCAGCTAAATCCATTATTACCTCCCAATATACCGGTCAGAAGACCAGTTCGATATGCGTATCTCCCGCTTTCACGATATGCTCGCGCATCAGGCGCTCGGCCAGATCGCCGTTGCGCGCCGTGATTGCCTGCATGATTGCTTCATGCTCATTGAATGACTGGCGACGCACATCCTCGCGTGACAGGACAGTCACCCTTGCGGCGTGGTCGTACATGCGCTGCGCATTCTGCAACCGGCGCAGATATTCGCATCCCGATGCCTCATGGATGCCGTCGTGGAACTTCTCGTTCAGTTCGATCAGCAGATCGACACTGCCCGCCTCGACCGCCGCCCGCATTTCCTCGATCACTGCGCGAAGAAAGCCGAACGCCTCCTCGTCGCCGTGCTTGGCCGCCTGCCGCGCAATGATGCTTTCCAGCGCTGCGCGAGCGAGTGTCATCTCTTCAGCCTGTCGTGCATTGAACGATACGAACGTTCCGCGACGCGCCTCCGTTCTGACCAGCCCCTCCCCTTCCAACTGGCGCAGAGCCTCTTTCAAAGGGCTCGTGCTGATACCGAGATCGGATGCCAATTGTCTTTCGTTCAGCTTTTCACCGGACTTGATCCGACCGGAAATAATCGCCTCCCGCAGATTGTCATGCACATGGTCTCTGAGGCTCTTCACCTTGATCGGAGAAAGGGGGGAAACATTATCGCCCAAGGCAACACCTGTTTGTCACGGAATTAACACGACGATCCTGAAACAGCGAATCTGATATGTCAATATCTGATACATCAGATATCAAATGAATTTCTCCACCAATTGACAGACAACAAAAAAAGACGGCCAAAGGCCGCCTTTACTAAGCGTATCTGATATGAAATCGGCCTATTCCGCCGCTGAATAATGCCCCTGATCCAGACTGGCCTGTGCAATATGAAGGCGCTTGTAGCGTCCGTCCTTCATGGCCAGAAGCTCGGCATGACTGCCCTGTTCGGCAATTCGCCCGCCTTCCACCACCAGAATGCGGTCGGCATTGACGATGGTTGCAAGACGATGCGCGATCACCAGCGTCGTGCGGCCATGTGAAAGCTCCGCGAGCGATTGCTGAATGGCGCGTTCGGTTTCAGTATCGAGCGCGGAAGTCGCTTCATCGAGGATCAGGATAGGCGGGTTTTTCAGGAAGATGCGTGCAATGGCCATGCGCTGCTTCTGCCCGCCGGAAAGCTTCACGCCGCGCTCGCCAATGACGGTATCGTAGCCTTCCGGCAGATTGGCGATCACGCCATCAAGCCTTGCACGGCGCGCAGCCTCGACGATTTCCGCGTCGGTCGCATCAAGACGGCCATAGGCGATGTTTTCGCGGATCGTTCCGGCAAACAGGAATACATCCTGACTGACAATACCGATATTCGACCGCAGGGACTTCAACGTCATATCGCGAATGTCGATGCCGTCGGCAAGGATTGCGCCCTGCGTCACATCATAAAAGCGCGGCAGCAGCGAGCAGATCGTCGTCTTGCCCGCACCGGAAGGACCAACGAAGGCAATCGTTTCACCAGCATGAATGGAAATGTCGAGACCATCGACAATGGGGCGCTCGGCGCTATAGCCGAAGCTCACATCGCGATATTCAATGTCGCCGGTCAGACGGGCAACGGTCTGCGCATCGAAGCGGTCGGCGATATCCGGTCGTGTATCGAGAAACTCCGTATAACGCTGAAAACCGGCAATCCCCTTGGGATAGGTTTCGATGACCGAATTGATCTTTTCAATCGGGCGGAAGAACACATTGACCAGCAGCAAGAAACCGACAAACCCGCCAGCCGTCAGTTCGCCGCGCACCACGAACCATGCACCTGCCAGCATCACCACGACCTGCACGAAGCGCATCGACAGATAGGACAGCGACATCGACGCCGCCATGATCTTATAGGCAGCAAGCTTGGTGGTCAGATATTTGTCGTTGCTCTCCGCGAAAAGCTGGCGTTCGTGATCTTCATTCGTAAAGGCCTGAACGACGCGGATTCCGCCGACATTCTCCTCGATACGGGCATTGAAATCGCCAACACGCCTGTAAAGCGCATGCCAGGTGTGCGTCATGCGCCCGCCGTAGCGGGTGGTAACATAGGCCGACAGCGGAACGATGAACGCAGTGATCAGCGCCAAAGGTTCATGCACCCACAGCATCAAGATGAACGCGCCGATCAGGGTCATGATCGCAATGAAGACATCTTCCGGCCCGTGATGCGCCACTTCGCCGATCTCTTCCAGATCCTTGGTCAGCCGCGCCACAAGATGGCCGGTCTTCTGATTGTCGAAGAAGCCAAAGGAGAGTTTCTGCAGGTGATCGAAGGCCTTGCGGCGCATCTCGGTCTCGATCTTGATGCCGAGCATATGCCCCCAATAGGTCACGATGACCTGCAGGAAGGCATTGACGACATAAATCGCAAGCAGGCCGACCGCAGCAATGGCGATCACACCAAGCTGACCGGTCGGCAACAACTTGTCGATGAAAAGCGTAACGGCAACCGGAAAAGCAAGCTCAAGCAGGCCAGAGGCCACCGCGCTGGTAAAATCCAGCGCGAACAGCCCACGATGCGGACGATAATATCCGGCAAAGCGTTTCAGCAATCCAGCCATGGCGCGGCTCCCTCAAGGTCGTTCAAAGGGTGCCTAACTCATTCAACTCCCTATTAAAAGGGTAATTTGACCAAAGAGTTCAAGATTTGATTGCTTCTGTTGCCATCCGGCTTAGGACGCGGTCGTGGAAAATCATTCCCAAAACCATCATCGCAACAAACAGCCAGACCTGCGGCAGTGCCATGGAAAGTGCAGACACGACAGGGCCGGGACAGAAGCCTGCCAGCCCCCAGCCCGCGCCGAAGATGGCAGAGCCGACAATCAGCCGCCGGTCGATTTCGGTCTTTTCCGGCAGATGGAAAGACTGGTCCAGCACGGGCCGCGCCATGCGCCGCTGCAGCATCGCGCCGGGGATAGCCACCAGTAGAGCGCCGCCCAGCACGAAGGCAAGGCTCGGGTCCCAGTGGCCGCTGGTAACATTCAGGAAGCCCGTCACGCGCGACGGATCGATCATGCCTGACAGGGACAGGCCGAAACCGAAAATTGCGCCCGCAAGCAGCGTCATGACCAGACGCGCATAGGCCGACTCTTTCATAGCAATGCTCCTGAAATGCTGGCCACCAGAATGCCGGTTAAGAGAAAGGTGAGCGTTGCGGCTATCGAACGCTTGGAAAACCGCGCCATACCAAGAATGCCGTGGCCGGATGTGCAACCCGACCCCATCCGGGTTCCGATACCGACCAGAAGTCCTGCAACAACGATAACAGGCCAGGACATGGCCATCGTGACCGGTGGAAAGGAACCATAGATTGCAGCATAGATGACCGGCCCCAGAACGAGGCCGACAACGAAGATCGCATTGGCCGATACCTGCTTGCCACCCAGAAGCCGCCCGACGATGCCGCTGATACCGGCGATGCGTCCATTGAACACGAGAAGCAGGACTGCGGAAAGGCCGAGCAGCATACCACCCGCCAGCGATTGTAGATAAGTTGCGATCACGACCGGGCCTCCGGCGCACAGAAGATACCGTAGAGTGCCTCGATCAGCTGCGCCGCCTTGGCTTCCGTCAACCGGTAGAAAATCTGTTTCGCTTCGCGACGGGTTTCGACGATACCCGCTTCCCGTAGCACGCCCAGTTGCTGTGACAGCGTCGGCTGGTGAATGCCGAGCACGCCTTCAAGCTCGCCGACCGAATATTCCCGCTCTGCAAGGGTGCAGGCCAGCATAAGCCGCGCCGGGTGCGACAGCGTCTTGAGGAGTTCGGCAACTTCGGTTGCCCGCCCCTCCATTTCTGTGCGCGTCATCTTGTCTTCATGAGCGGGTGCGCCGCCCGAATTCGAATCCATCATGACACCTCATTACCAATATACAATTAAATATAATATATATTGATTTTTTCAAGAGGGCCCGAATAAAAATACCGCCGCTCAAAATCGAGCGGCGGCTTTAAATTAAATTCCGAGTAGCGACTGCACTGCGGCCAGTTCCGTCTGGCGCAATTCATGCCCGCCCGGATGCCAGACCAGCTCGACATCGGCTCTCTGGCGCTCGAAATAATGTGCAAGCGCTTCTGTCTGATCCGGAGGACAGATCGGGTCCATCCGCCCGGCGGTCATCAGAATTTTCGCGCCTTCAAGCGCCGGATTATCCTTCGGACTGAACGGCACCAGTGGATGCAGAAGTGCTGCCTTGTCGAACACGCTGCCTTTCTCGATCAGCAGGTTCGCCATGATATTGGCGCCGTTGGAATAACCAAGCCCGATCACTTCGGATGGCTTGTATTCAGCCACAAGGCCAGAAATGAAACCCGCCATCTTGTCGGTGGCGCGGGCAAGGTCTTCCATATCGTAAACGCCCTCGCCTGTGCGGCGGAAGAAGCGTGCAGCTCCATATTCGGAAACGTCGCCGCGTGGCGACACGACGGTCGCTTCCGGCAAAAGCTGTTCCGCCAGACCGAAAAACTGGTTCTCATCGCCGCCCGTACCGTGAAACACGATGAAGAGCGGCGCTCCGTTCGCACCGGCCTTCAGCCGGTGCTCATAGGTTTGGATGGTCATGTTCGATCTCCTGTCCCGACGTCTTCAAATCTTGTCCAGATGCTCTTCGAGATAGCCGCGCAAATGCTGGTGCTGTTCTGGCAGCTTCAGCGCTTCGCCAAGATGAGCCGTATCCTCGTCGCGGTCGAAACCGGGTTCGTTGGTTGCCACTTCAAACAGGACTCCGCCCGGCGTGCGAAAATAGATTGCCCAGAAGTAATCGCGGTCGATGACCGGCGTGACGTGATAGCCTGTATCCATCAGCGCCTTGCGCACTTCCAGCTGCTTTTCGCGATTATCAACAGCGAAGGCCACATGATGCACGGAACCCGCGCCCTGCTGGTTGCGACCGACTGATGGCAGGGTTTCCAGATCGATGACGCCCGCGCCATTGCCCTCCGGCATGATGAGACGGGTGACGCCGTCCTTCGCATCGAGCTTCTGATATCCCATATATTTCAGCAGTTCCGAGGTCGCACCTTCGTCGCGAAGCCGCATCGAGACCGAGTGAAAGCCACGAATGGCATGATCGGCATCAATCCCGTCATGCAGCCAAGGCGCACGCGGATCGCCCTTCACCTCCACCAAAGCAGAGCTGTCGCCATCCGGCCCACGGAAGTGGATACGTTTTTCGCCGAAGGCTTCGTCTTCGGATTCAACCTTGACGGCGGATTGCACGAAACGATCCTTCCAGAAACCGAGCGAACCCTGCGGCACGGCAAACACCGTCGTTCCCACCTCGCCCGTGCCGCCCTGACCGCGTGGCATACCGGGAAACGGGAAATAGGTCATGACAGTGCCGGGCGTGCCAACTTCATCGCCATAATAGAGGTGATAGACGCTGGGGTCGTCGAAGTTGACCGTCTTCTTGACACGGCGCAGTCCCAGAAGATCGGTGAAGAACCGGTTGTTGGAACGCGCATCGGCGGCAAGCGAGGTAACGTGGTGAAGGCCCTTGATCTGATTTAGCATGGCGATCTCTCCTGTTTTGTTATCGCCAATATAACCACCAGCTCGATCATTGAAATATTGACAATCATGCACAGATTGTATCGATTCCAGATACAGTCGCGGGGAATGAATATTTCTATCTAGACGTAGGGTCAGGATCTACTAATTTGATGAAAATGGTGTGAGGCCATCCGTTCGGATACGAGGAGAAAAGGCGAAGGAAATGTGGTTCATTTTCGAGCCTTTTCGACAAAGTAGCCTGGCGGATGGACCACATCCTCTGGACATCGAAATGACTCGCGTTCCGCTGCGTCGAACCGCTCGGCCGGGGGAGCCACCCCGTCCTTCGCATCTCTCCTGGCAGCTCCTGTCATTTCAGGTGCCATTTCCATCAAATTAATAGGTCCTGACCCTAGCGCCCATTCAAAGTTTAGCTACTTGCAACAGCAATATAGAAAGGTTCCCCATGGCGTCCGGCTTGTTCGCGCTTCTTGATGATGTCGCAGCCATTGCGAAAATGGCGGCAGCCTCGCTCGATGACGTTGCGGGACAGACGGCAAAGGCCAGCGCCAAGGCGGCAGGCATCGTGATCGACGATACAGCCGTCACGCCGAAATATGTGGTAGGATTGAAGCCGGAACGCGAATTGCCGGTCATCTGGAAAATCACCAAGGGATCGCTGCGCAACAAGCTTATCTTCCTGCTGCCGCTGGCGCTTATTTTCGGCTATTTCGCCCCCTCCTTCATCATGCCGCTTTTGATGATCGGCGGTGTCTACCTGGCCTTCGAAGGGACAGAAAAACTGG
Source organism: Brucella tritici (assembly GCF_902825325.1). GTDB lineage: Bacteria > Pseudomonadota > Alphaproteobacteria > Rhizobiales > Rhizobiaceae > Brucella. Next base: position 446,009 of record NZ_CADEAR010000001.1, read on the forward strand.
TGGAGTTCTTCATCCCGCACAAGGAAGAGGAACATGAGGAGAGCAAGGGCGCGACGGCCAAGGAGATCGAACAAACGACCGTCAGCGGCGCGATCCGCACAGACTTCATCCTTTCTGCCGAAATCATGGCGCTGACGCTGGCGGGACTTGCCCCGTCAAGCATCTATACGCAGGCGGCCATCCTCGCCGCCGTTGGCATATTGATCACCTTCGCCGTTTATGGCGTGGTCGGCATTATCGTGAAGCTCGATGATATGGGCGTTGCGCTTGTGCGCAACAGCCACACGGCTTTCGGCAGGCAGCTCGGCCGGGGGCTGGTTGCGGGCATGCCTGTTATATTGAAGGTTCTGAGTACTGTCGGCACCATCGCCATGCTTTGGGTCGGTGGCAGCATCATCGTACACGGACTGGATTCCATCGGCATCCATAGCGTTGAAGCCTTCATCCATTCCATCGTCTCGCACCTGCCAACCGAAGGCACCCGGTTTTCAGCCGCCTTCGAATGGATCGCCACGTCCTTCCTGCAGGCCGTGCTTGCCGTCTTGATCGGCATTGTCGTCGTGATCGCCGTCAACACCTTCAAGACCTTGAAAGCGCAGGCCTAGAGCGCCGATCTGTTTGTTTTCACGCATGTCTTTATCCCGAAACCGGTTCCACTTTCGGGAGACATGCTCTAACGTCATGCCAGATAGCGCTTGAACCATTCAATCGTCCGATCCCATGCGAGCTTCGCCGCCGCTTCGTCGTAACGCGGCGTGGAATCGTTATGGAAACCGTGGTTGACGCCCGGATAGATGTAAGCTTCGTAGGTCTTGCCGTTCTTTTTCAAAGCCTCCTCATAGGCGGGCCAGCCCTCGTTTATGCGCGTATCGAGTTCGGCATAGTGCAACAGGAGCGGCGCCTTGATGCGCGGCACTTCATCCGCCGGGGCTTGCCTGCCATAAAAGGGTACTGCGGCTGCGAGTTCCGGAAAGGCGACCGCCGCCGCATTGGCAACACCGCCGCCATAGCAGAAGCCGGTGATACCGACTTTTCCGGTCGTCAGATCGCTTTTCATCATGAAATCGACCGCCGCAAAGAAGTCATTCATCAACTTGATCGGATCGACCTGCTGCTGCAATTCGCGGCCCTTGTCGTCATTGCCGGGATAGCCGCCAACGGAAGTCAGGCCATCAGGCGCAAGCGCGATGAAACCAGCCTTCGCAACCCGGCGGGCAACATCTTCGATATACGGGTTCAGTCCGCGGTTTTCGTGCACTACCACCACGGCAGGCAACTTGCCTTGCAGCTTGGCCGGTCGCACCAGATAAGCGCGAACCTTGCCGTTTCCTTCCGGCGACGGATAGGTGATGTATTCAGGATGGATATCGGGATCGGTGAATTCGACCTGTTGCGCCATCGCATAATCGGGACTGAGCGATGCCAGTATGGTTGTTGCCGTCATGGTGCCGACCGCAAATTTTGCGGCCCGGTCCAGAAACTCGCGTTTGGTTATCCGGCCATGGGCATAGAAATCGTAGAGTTCGAGAAGTTCTTGCGGGAAATCCTTCGCCGTCAGACGTGTCATGGTCAGCCCTTCCTCTCAAAGAAGGACAGTTTAACACAGGGCGAAACAGCGTAAACGCTAGTGTAGCGAATCCGAAATTCGTATCACTCTGGAGCGGGGTTGCGAACGAATTTCGGATTCAAATCCACCACACTAGCCGTCCCGCACCCCGAAAGATGCGGGACCGGAACGATCAGCGATAGACGATACCGCCGTCCGTCAGGATCGCCTGACCGGTGATGTAGTCGGAATCCGGGCTTGCGAGGAACGACACCAGAGCCGCCACATCGTCCGGCGTCTGGGCGCGGCCAAGCGCGATCCCTTCCACATATTTCTTGTAGGTCTCACCTTTCGGCGCACCGGTGATTTCCGAGAAGCGTTCATCAATCTCGACCCACATATCGGTGCCAACAATACCGGGGCAATAGGCGTTCACGGTGATCCCGGCGCTTGCATATTCCTTGGCCGCAGCCTGGGTCAGCGCGCGCACTGCGAATTTTGTTGCTGAATAGACGCCCAGCATCGCAAATCCGTCATGGCCAGCGATGGAAGAGGCATTGATGATCTTGCCCTTCTGCTTGCGTGCCTTGAACTTGGCGGCAGCCGCCTGAATGCCCCACAGAACGCCATCGACATTGATGCGGAAAATCCGCTCGACCTCTTCAGGCTTGACGTCGGCGATTGGCTGCACCTGCGCGATACCTGCATTGTTGACGATGACGTCAAAACCGCCAAGCGTCTTCTCCGCATGGTCAATCGCGGCATAAACATCGTCACGCTTGCTGACATCTGCGGAAAAAGTGGATGCCTTGCGACCCAGCGCTTCGACTTCCTTCTTGACCGCATCCAGCTTGTCGGCCTTCAGGTCGACCAGCGCGATATCAAAACCGTCCTTGGCCAGCCGCAACGCAATGCCGCGCCCAATGCCCTGTGCTGCGCCCGTGACAAGAGCAACCTTACCGTTTGCCGACATGATTCATCCTTTCCTGCGTGATTGGTGAATGGCAATGCAACGCATCCCAAAAGCGATATGGAACACGCGTCTGCCCCATCAACCCATATCCGGACCGGATTTCATTGATTGCGATCAACTTTGCTAAATTAGCTTATTTCTTAAAATACTGGCCCTCATTCCTCGCACCCAGCAATTCCAGTGCGAGCTCGCGCGCGCCCGCAGAAATATCCGGATTGAAGACCAGCCAATACCCCTTGTCGCTCGTCTGCGACACCTCACAGGCATGAACAAGCTGCCCGCGCTGCACGGCTCCGTCGATCAGCCCCGCCCAGCCAAGCGCCACGCCCTGATCGGCAATGGCGGCCTCGATCACCAGATTATAGGTGTTGAAGACCAGCCCGTAATTGCCGTCCTCAATGTCTTCACCGATAGCACCGAGCCATGACTGCCATGTGAACCAGCGATCGCCCTGCAGTGTATCGAGATGCAGCAGCGAGGCCGCACCGAGCCGTTTCCCATCCGGAAACGGACCATGCGCAGCAAGATAGGCCGGGGAACAGACCGGCACTACCTTTTCGCCGATGAAGGCGATGGCATCCTTCGGAAAATCCTCCCGACCGCCGAACAGGATCGAAATATCAGCGTCACGACGGTCGAGCGGCTGAAGCATGGATGATGCCGTGATGCGGACATCCACCTCCGGATGTTTCGGGCGAAACTGCGCGACGCGCGGCATTAGCCAGAACGTCGCGAAGCCATAGTCGGTGGCTATGCGTAATCCCGGCGCGCGCTGGCGGCGTTTTATCTGCTGCACGGCCTCCTCGATTCCATCGAGACCGGAGCGCACGGCCTCATAAAGAATGCGGCCCTCCGGCAATATCTCGACGCCACGCGCCCGCCGGGCGAACAATGCAACGCCCAGACGCTCCTCGACGCGCTTTATCTGATAGCTGACCGCCGGTTGCGTCATGCCGAGTTCGCGCGCTGCAAGGGTCAGATTTTCCAATCGTCCCACCGCTTCGAAAACGCCAAGACTGCCAAGGTCCCAGGAAGGAGAAACCATAAATATTCTCTATATCTTCGATAAAAAATGAATGGGTTTTTCCTTAGCCTAAATGATGTTCTCCTTAAAGTAGGAATACGAGACATAACCGGTTTTAATTAATCAGAGGGGTCATCAAATGGGCTATTTGAAGATTGCGGCACTGACGTTCACGGCATTGGCGGGGCTTTCAGGAACGGCTTCCGCTGCCGATCCCGCGGCTTGCGAAACCATCCGCCTGTCCGATCCGGGCTGGACCGACATCACCTCCACCAACTCCGTCGCCAGCGTGCTGCTGGAAGGTCTCGGCTATAAGCCCGACGTGAAGACCATGTCCGTGCCGATCGGCTATGAGGCGCTCAAGACCGGTAATCTTGACGTCTTCCTCGGCAACTGGATGCCCGCACAGCAGAAGTTCCGCGACGATCTCGACAAGGCGAAGGCCGCCGAAGTCATCGTCAAAAACCTTGAAGGAGCGAAGTTCACGTTGGCCGTCCCGGATTATGTGGCAAGCGAAGGCGTAAAGGACTTTGCCGACCTCGCCGCCCATGCGGACAAATTCGGCAAGGAGATTTACGGCATCGAGCCGGGTGCCCCTGCCAACCAGAACATCCAGAAGATCATCGAGGACCAGAAATTCAAGCTCGACGGCTGGAAGCTGGTGGAATCGAGCGAGCAGGCCATGCTCGCGCAGGTGGACCGCAAGAATAAGGATAAGGATTGGGTCGTGTTCCTGGCCTGGGCGCCGCACCCGATGAACAACAAGCTCAAGATCGAGTATCTCGCGGGCGGCGATGACTATTTCGGCCCGAATTTCGGCGGCGCGGAAGTTTACACGCTTGGCCGCACCGGCTGGGCCGCACAGTGCCCGAATGCCGCAACGTTCTTCAAGAACCTCACTTTCACCGTCGATATCGAGAACGAGCTTATGGGCAAGATTCTGGATGATGGCGCGGAAGGTCCTGCGGCAGCGAAGGAATGGCTGAAGGCGCATCCGGACCAGATCGACAAATGGCTTGCGGGCGTAACCACCTTCAAGGGTGAACCGGGCGCGGAAGCCGTCAAGGCAAGCCTCGGTCTCTGACCGTCAACAACGGAGAGTTATAAGGCGGGCGTTTCGGCGCCCGCCGTTTCGCGTTCCCACACTTGCCAACGGTCCCGCACAATGAAAAAGCCGAATATTCTCGTTCTCATGGTCGACCAGCTGAACGGCACCTTCTTCCCGGACGGCCCGGCCGAATTCCTGCATGTCCCAAATCTGCGAAAACTTGCCGAACGTTCCGCCCGTTTTGCCAATTGCTACACGGCGAGCCCGCTTTGCGCACCGGCGCGCGCGTCGTTCATGTCGGGCCAGTTGCCGTTTCGGACCGGTGTTTATGACAATGCAGCAGAATTTTCGTCTGAAATCCCGACCTATGCGCACCACCTTCGCAATGCCGGCTACCAGACGGCGCTTTCCGGCAAGATGCATTTCGTCGGGCCGGATCAGCTGCACGGTTTCGAACAGCGCCTCACCACCGACATCTACCCGGCAGATTTCGGCTGGACGCCGGACTATCGCAAGCCCGGTGAACGCATCGACTGGTGGTATCACAATCTCGGTTCAATCACCGGAGCGGGTTCCGCCGAAATCACCAACCAACTCGAATATGACGACGAAGTTGCCTATCAGGCTGAAGCAAAGCTCTACGACCTTGCGCGCGGCCACGACGAGCGGCCATGGTGCCTGACAGTCAGCTTCACGCACCCGCACGATCCTTACGTAGCGCGCAAGCGCTTCTTCGATCTCTATGCGGACATTCCCGAACTTGATCCTAAAATCGCACCGCTGGCTGAAAGCGAGATCGACCCGCATACGGAACGCCTGTTACGGGCCTGCAAGGCCGAGGATTATGACCTGACCCGCGAACAGGTTCGCACAGCACGGCAAGCCTATTTCGCCAATATCTCTTATGTTGATGAAAAGATCGGCGCCCTGCTCGATGTTATCGAGCGCTGCGGTATGGCGGAGGACACGATTGTCGTCTTCACCTCCGATCACGGCGATATGCTCGGCGAACGCGGCCTGTGGTTCAAGATGAGCTTCTTCGATGGCTCTGCTCGCGTCCCGTTGATGATCGCGGCCCCGCAATTGCAGGCCGGCCGCGTGGATGTGCCCGTCTCGACGCTCGACGTTTTACCCACACTGGCCGACCTTGCCGGGATCGACCTCAAGGGCATCATGCCGTGGACCGACGGCGTTTCACTGACAGGTGTTGCATCAGGTTCCGCCGAACGCGGACCGGTTCCGATCGAATATGCAGCCGAAGGCACCGTCGCGCCGATGGTCTCGCTGCGGGATGGTGACTGGAAGCTCAACCTTTGCCGCGCCGACCCGCCACAATTGTTCAACCTTGCCGACGATCCGGACGAGCTGCACAATCTGGCGGAAAAACCGGAATTCAAAGCCGCTCTGGATGACCTTTTGGCCAAGGCGGAAAAGCGCTGGAATCTGGACCGCTACGATGCCGATATCCGTGCCAGTCAGGCGCGCCGCCACGTCGTTTACCCGGCATTGCGCAACGGCGCTTATTATCCGTGGGATTACCAGCCGCTGCAAAAGGCGTCCGAGCGCTATATGCGCAACCACATGGACCTGAACGTGCTGGAAGAAAACCAGCGCTTTCCGCGCTGAACAACAATGCGGGGCCTCACAGCCCCGCCTGTTCAAGTTCTTACTGTTCGGAAAACTCCAGAACCGTGCCGCTGGCATTTTCCGGCAGCACGGCGATGCCCGTAGATGTCTTCACGTGGGAAACCCCGTTGGCATCCAGAACGTCGCGCGCCTTGTCCAGCGAAGCGACGCGGATGCGCAGAACGGCGAATGCCTTGCCCGGCGTCTTGGCAAAATCCACACCGGGATAGAATGCGGAGGCCTTCTCCTCACTTACAACCCATATGTCAGCCGAGCGTGTGCCGGTCGAAACCTTCCAGCCGCTATCCTGTACATCTGCCTTTCCGTCCGCGAACAGGCGCGCAAAACCTTTGGCCGCGGTTTCGGGATCGGATGAAATGGCAACAATGGCGGAAAGTCCGTTTGCACCATTTTCATGTTCGATCAGTTCCGGCAGCCAGACCGTCTCACGGGTCTTGTGCTGGCACATGAACACCATACCTTGCGGTACTTCACTTTCCGCGAAAGACACAGTTTCAAAAGCCGCGACACCCTCGCCGCCGCCCGGCAGTTCTACGGGACGCTGAAACGCGCCAACCTCGCCTGTCTTGATGCCAAGTGCGCCCAGTTCGGTCTTGGCATCGCGTGCATTGTCGATGCGGCAGGCAATGGCATGGAGGCCTTCACCCTGCGCTGCCAGCTTCTCACGCTGATGCAGATTGCCCGGCGTCTCGGCGACGATTCCAAGCAGCTCGAAATAATCTTCCGGAAACATGATGGTGTAGTTGCCGGTGCCTTTCTCCTTGCTGTGGAGACCGCGCGGGCTCAGCGTAAATCCGAAACGGCGATATTGCTCGGCACTTTTCTCAAGATCGCCGACCAGCAGGAAAATGTGATCGACGCCTTTGACCGGATGAGACATACAAAACTTCCTTTTCTATTTCTTGGTCGGAGCCAGAACGATTTCGTGGATCGTAACCTTGGGATTCATATTGGCAACATAGAGGGCGGTTTCAGCCATATCCTCGGGCTGGATGACATCATCCATGCGGGAGAGATCGAAGCCCGGACGACGCGCGAGAAGCGGCGTCGCCACCTCGCCGGGGCACAGCACTGTCGACCGGATGCCGTTTGGTCCTTCCTGCGCATTCAGGCTGGCGCTCAAATCGTTGAGCGCATGTTTGGACGCACCATAGGGGACGCCGCCGCCGGGCGATGAAAACCGCCCTGCCCAGGACGATGTGTGGATCATCAGGCCGCCGCCCTGCGCGCGCATGGGCGTCAGGGCAGCGGCAATCACGTTGATCGCTCCCTTGATGTTAATGTCGATGACATCGTCCCATGAGTCGAAATCGATATCCGCCCAGCTACGGCGCGGAATATTGAGACCGGCATTGTTGCAGAGCACATCGAGACGACCTGCCCATTCGACAATTGCCCCAACGGTCGCGGCCACGGCCTCCCGGTCGAGAACATCCGCCGGAAATATCTGCGCCTCGCCGCCATTGGAGACGATTTCCTCAGCAATCGCGGCAAGCGCATCCGCCTTGCGGCCCGTCAGCGCCACCCGCCAGCCCTCGCGTGCGAACCGTCGTGCCATGGCAGCACCAATGCCCGACCCGGCACCGGTAATCCAGATCGCGCCGCGCTCGTTTTTACCCGAGTTTGCGTTCTGCTCGGGGGAATTCTGGCTCATCAACAAACTCCGTCGTAGAAAATCGACATTTATTAACGCAGGCTGGTCGAGAAATTTTACCAATTTTGCCCGTCATATTAGTTTATCTTGACATTATCGCCACGGATTCTAGCATATCAATGCTTGCATACAATAAAGACCCTCTGAGGTGGCATTTCGTTGCGATTTCAGGGGCTTGAACAATATTGGGACGTGCGGGAAAAGAGGCTGGAAAGCCCTCCCTCAACGTCCTTCAGGGGAACAGAGAATGCATATCAGAAAAGCTGGCCTTGGCCTGTTTCTTGCGGCGTTTTCGCTTGCGACGGCGTCTTCGCACGCCGAAGAAGTGAAGCGCGGCGGCACTGTCATCGTCCACATGAACACCGAGCAGGGTGTGCTTAACCCTGCGCTGCGCGCCTCCACCGGCGTCTATCAGATCACCGGCCGCATCATGGAGCCGCTGATCGACCGCACCTATGAGGGTTATGTGCCGGTTCTGGCCACAAGCTGGTCGTCCTCGGAAGACGGCAAGGCCATCACCTTCAAGCTGCGCGAGAATGTGCGCTGGCATGACGGCCAGCCCTTCACCTGCGATGACGTTTCGTACAGCGCGATGAACCTCTGGAAAAAATTGCTCAACTATTCGACCACGCTTCAGGCCAATCTCGAAGCTGTCGACTGCACCGATCCGCACACGGCGGTGTTCCGCTATTCCAAGCCAATGCCGCTGGAACTGCTCGTCGCCGCCATGCCTGATCTCGGCCATCCGGTGCCGAAGCATCTTTATGAAGGCACGGATATTCTCAAGAACAAGTACAACGCCGCCCCGATTGGCACGGGACCGTTCAAGTTCGTCGAATATGAGCGCGGCCAGCACATCATTGCAGAGCGCAATGACGACTATTGGCGCGGCAAGGAATATCCTTATCTCGACCGCGTGGTCTGGCGCTTCATGCCAGACAAGGCCGCAGCAGCCGCAGCGCTTGAAGCCGGTGAAATGATGGAAACCGCCTTCAACGGCATCTCCATGTCGGATACCGAGCGCCTCCAGAAGGATGGCCGCTTCGACACCGGCACCAAGGGTTTTGAGAACAACGTCGCCCACTCGACCATCGAGTTCAACCTGCGCAATCCGATCCTTGCCAATCTGAAGGTTCGTCAGGCGATCTACCACGCGCTGGATATCGATTTCGCGATCAAGACGATCATGCGCGGCTATGCCAAGCCGGGCCGTGGCCCGATCCCGAGTGCAGGCGGCGCCAACTATACGGATCAGGTCCAGACTTACCCCTATGATGTTGAAAAGGCGAAAAAACTGCTCGACGAAGCCGGCTATCCGGTCAAGGAGAACGGCATTCGCTTCAAGCTGCGTCATCGCCCGGCACCATGGGGTGAATATACGCAACTCTGGGCTGAATATTACGCTCAGGCGATGAAGGAAGTCGGCATCGACGTCGAAATTCTCACCAATGATGCACCGGGCTTCCTCAACGGCGTCTATCGTGACCATGACTTCGACACGGCAAGCGGCTGGCACCAGTTCCGCTCCGATCCGGCTGTCTCCACCACCGTCTGGCTGCGCTCGGGCGCTCCTGTCGGCACAGCATGGTCCAACCAGTTCGACTACAAGTCCGACGAAATGGACAGCCTGATCGACAAGGCTGCGAGCGAGCTCGACCCGGCCAAGCGCGCCGATCTCTATCACCAGATCCAGCAGCTTGAGATGAAGGACCTGCCGGTCATCTTCGCCATCGAACATCCGTTCGTCGGCGTGACCAACAAGGTCTTGAAGAACCACCACAACACGCCGCGGTGGGATTCATCGAGCTGGTACGACCTCTGGATCGACCAATAAGCAATACACAACCGCTGCCGGCCTCTCCGGCAGCGGTTCCTCTCTTCCCTGAATGCTGAAATGATTATCTTGCAGGATAACCCGCAATGCCCCTGCCCCCGATCCTGACTTTTGCGCTGCGGCGCATCTTGCAGGCGATCCCCGTCATTCTTCTCATCATGATCGGGTCATTCCTGCTGATCAAGCTCGCGCCCGGCGATACCGTGGATGCACTTGTCGGAGACATGGGCGGCGCAGATCCGCAATTCGTCGCCAATCTGCGCACCGAATACGGCCTCGACCAGCCGGTCTGGACACAGCTCTGGATTTACATGACCAAGCTGGCGCAGTTCGATTTTGGCTGGTCCTATGTCTACGAGCAGCCGGTGCTGGATGTGCTGATGGCCCGCCTCGTGCCGACCCTCCTGCTCATGGTTTCATCGCTTTCGGTGGCCTTCATTTTCGGCATTGCGCTTGGGGCTTTTGCGGCGCGCAAGGCATATTCCCTGACCGACAATGCGATTTCCACGCTTGGCCTTGTCTTCTATGCAATGCCGAGCTTCTTTCTCAGCCTCATCTTGATGTTCATCTTTTCCGTCAAACTCGGCTGGCTGCCGGTCGGTGGCTACAAGACGATTGCCGGGTTTTATACCGGCTGGAAGAATGTCTGGGATATTGCCGTGCACCTTGTCATGCCGACGACGGCGCTTTCGCTCATCTATCTCGCCTTCTACATGCGCCTGATGCGCACCAGCGTGCTCGAAGTAGCCGACCTCGATTATGTCCGCACAGCCCGCGCCAAGGGCGCCAGCGGTGCAAGGCTGATGTTCCATCACATCATGCGCAACGCATTCCTGCCTGTCGTCACGTTGCTCGGGCTCCAGTTCTCGACCGTCCTTGGCGGCTCTGTCGTGATCGAGACGATCTTCTCGCTGCCCGGCCTTGGCCAGCTTGCCTACACCTCTGTGATCAAGCGCGACCTCAACACGCTAATGGGCATCATCTTCCTGTGCTCGGTGCTGGTGGTGATCGTCAATTTCATCACCGATCTCATCTATGCGCGGCTTGATTCCAGGATCGAACTGTCATGACTTCACAGGACCTCTCCCTCACCCGCCCGCGGGTCTCCCGCACGAAAATTCTGTGGCAACGCTTCAGCCGCAACCGCGCTGCCGTGCTGGGCCTTATCCTTTTCATCGCCGTGGTCCTGATCGCGTTGCTGGCCGATGTCATTGCGCCCGGCGACCCGCTGCGGCGCGCAGGCGATCCGCTCGTCTGGCCATTCGTCAATGCTGCAACGCCGCTTGGCACCGACCAGCTCGGACGCGATATCATGGCAGGCATCTTCCATGGCGCGCGCATCTCGCTTCTGATCGGCGTGGTGGCCACCCTGATTTCCATCGTGATCGGCATCATCATCGGCGCTCTTGCCGGCTATTATGGCGGCTGGGTCGATGACGTTTTGATGCGCATAACCGAGGCTTTCCAGACCGTTCCAAGCTTCGTACTGCTTCTGACACTGGTGGCGATCTTCGGTTCTTCCATCGAGAATATCATCATCTGCATCGGCATCGTGTCATGGACTGCGCCTGCCCGGATGGTGCGCGCGGAATTTCTGGCGCTGCGCAAGCGCGAATTCATTGATGCCGCGCGCAATCTGGGCGTTGGCAATGTCTCGATCATCTTCCGCGAAATCCTGCCAAATGCCCTGCCGCCAGTGATCGTCTTCGCATCCGTGGTTATGGCAACCTCCATCCTGATGGAAAGCGCTCTCGCCTTCCTCGGCCTTGGCGATCCGAACTATGCAAGCTGGGGCAACATGATCGGCCAGGGTCGCGCCGTGCTGCGCACAGACTGGTTCTGCTCGGTCATTCCCGGCATCGCCATTCTGCTCACCGTTCTTTCCTTCAGCCTGCTCGGCGAAGGCCTGAACGACGCGCTTAATCCGAGGCAGAAGAAATAATGACCGCTGCACCCGTTCTTGAAATCAAAAACCTGCAGATCGCGCTGCCGAAGGGCGCCGACCGTCCCTATGCCTTGCAGGACCTGACACTGACCATCAATCCCGGTGAGATCGTCTGTCTCGTTGGCGAAAGCGGCTCCGGTAAATCGCTTTCGGCGGGCGCGATCATGCGCCTTCTGCCGGAACCGCATGTGCGCGTAACCCATGGCACGATCAGGCTTGAAGGCACTGACCTTTATTCGCTCAGCGAAGCTGACATGAAGAAGCTGCGCGGCGACCGGATCGGCATGATCTTTCAGGAGCCGATGACCGCACTCAACCCGCAGAAGACGGTCGGCTGGCAGATCGATGAAGTGTTGCGCCTGCACACAAAGCTCGGACGCAAGGAGCGCCGGGCCGCCGTGCTCGACATGCTGGCAGAGGTAAAAATTCCAGACCCGGAATCCGCCTATAACGCCTATCCGCACCAGATTTCGGGCGGACAGCGTCAGCGTGTCATGATTGCGATGGCATTGATCCTGAAACCGCGTCTCATCATCGCCGATGAACCGACCACGGCGCTCGATGTGACCACGCAGGCGCAAATCCTGAAACTGATCCGCGACCTGCAACGCGAACACAATACCGGCATTCTGTTCATCACGCATGACTTCGGCGTGGTGGCGGAAATTGCCGACCGCGTTGCCGTGCTGCGGCTTGGCGAACTGGTCGAAGAAGGCCGGGCAAGTGAAGTGCTGAATCATCCGCAGCACGCTTACACAAAGGCGCTGATTGCATCGGTTCCAGCCCTCACGCCACCTGAACCCAAGCCATCGGTGGATGCTCAGCCGGTCATTCTCAAGGCGAGCGCTTTACGCAAAACCTTCAAGGCGCGCGGCGGCTTGCTCAGTGGCAAACGCAGCGCCGTTCCTGCCGTGAAGGACCTTTCGTTCGAACTACGTCAGGGCGAGACGCTGGGCGTCGTTGGCGAAAGCGGCTCCGGCAAGACAACCGTTTCGCGCATCGTCACGCGTCTGCTGGAAGCCGATAGCGGCGAGGTCGATGTGAATGGCAGAGATTTTCTGAGCGCCAGCCCGCGGGAAGTACGTGCCATGCGCAAGGACATCCAGATGGTTTTTCAGGACCCGATGGCCTCGCTCAACCCGCGCCGCCGCGTCGTTGACCTGATTGCACAGGGGCCAATCGTCCATGGCGTACCGAAGGCAGAGGCGCACGCAAAGGCCCGCGAGTTGCTGGAGCTGGTCGAGCTTTCGCCCGCTGCCGCCGACCGATTTCCGCATGAATTTTCCGGCGGGCAGCGCCAGCGTATCGGCATCGCCCGTGCACTCGCCTTGGAGCCACGCATCATCGTCGCGGACGAACCGGTGTCGGCGCTCGATGTCTCGGTACAGGCGCAGGTTCTGCGTCTTCTTGCCGACCTCCGCGAACGGCTCAACCTGTCGCTGCTTTTCGTAACGCACGATTTGCGTGTCGCCGCCCAGCTCTGCGACCGCATCATCGTCATGTCGAAGGGCGAGATCGCAGAAACAGGACCGACAGCCGAAGTCTTCGCCAACCCGCAACATGAATATACACAGCGCCTGCTTGCCTCCATTCCCGGCAAGGGCTGGACACCGCCTCGTTTGGAAAATGCGTGAAGCCATGCAGAACATAGTCTTTCCACCCTCCATCTGGGCTGCTACTGCCCCTGCCCGCATACCGGCCAAGCCGCTGACCGATGACGCGGAAGCCGATGTCGCCATCGTCGGTGGCGGTTTTACGGGGCTTTCGGCAGCACTCCATCTGGCAAAACGCGGCAAGCGTGTCATCCTGCTGGAAGGCAATGCTGTCGGCTGGGGCGCATCGGGGCGCAACAACGGGCAGGTCATACCGACCATGACTTCCGCCGAGCCCGATGCAATCGCCAAACGCTATGGCGCATCAGGTGAACGTTTTGCCAGACTGATCGGCAATAGTGCCGACATTCTGTTTTCCATCGTGCGCGATGAAAACATCGAGGCCGAGGCCGAGCAGAACGGCTGGTTCCAGCCTGCCCATTCGCCGGGTCGGGTGAAGCTGTCGCAAACCCGTGTGGATGCATGGAAACGCTTCGGCTTCCCGGCAGAGTTTTTCGACCGCACCGCCACATCGCGGCTGTTGGGAAGCGATTTCTGGTATGGTGGTATGTTCAACCCGACCGGAGGCCATATCAACCCGCTGGCTTTCGCGCGCGGGCTTGCAGCCGCTGCCGAACACCACGGCGCGATCATTCACGAGCAAAGCCCGGTCATCTCCTATGCCCAGGTGGGCGACCACTGGGAGGTCAAGACCGCCAGCGCCACAGTGCGCGCCAAAGGCTTCCTTCTGGCGACCAATGCCTATACCGGCGAACTGCGCGAAGGGCTTGCCCCGCGCCTGGCCCGCACCATCGTACCGGTACTCTCGTGGCAGATGGCGACCGCGCCCGTCAGCGATAATCTGCGGGCAACAATTTTGCCCGGACGGCAGGCGGTTTCCGATACGCGCGGCGATCTGCGCTTTTTCCGCTACGATGCCCGCAACCGGCTGATTACCGGCGGCGTGGTGATGGGTAATTTCAACATCGCCGAACGCGTCAAGCGCAAGACAGCGCGTAACATGGCGGAAGCTTTCCCCACACTTGGCGAGCCGGAAATCACCCATGTGTGGAGCGGTTATATCGGCATGACATGGGATCGCTTTCCCCGCGTTCATCAGCTCGGCCCCAATGGCTGGGCGTGGATCGGCTGCAACGGGCGCGGTGTTGCGCTTGGCACATCGCTTGGGCGTGAATTCGCACGCGCGCTGGACGGCGAGCCGGTACAGGAGCTTGCCCTTCCCGTCTCGGAACCGGCACCGCTGCCTTTTCATAAGGTCGCCCGAAAAATTGCACCGTTCTATCTCGCATGGCTTCGGCGCAAGGATCTCACCGAGCCAAATCTCTAACGCATCTCATTTAATGTTCATGTGAAAGGTCAGGTCCATGAATCAAATGTCAATTCTCGAACGTCGCCGCATCGAAGCGCTGGTTCTCAAGAACGTCTACGAAGTTATTCGCGAACGTTCTGGCGAGGAAGAAGCGCAGGCAGCAATCGGCGAAGCCGTCAGCCGCTCGGCCATCGAACAGGGCAAGAGCTTTGCAGACGAGCTGGGCCACACGCCGACGATACAGGACTTTGCCGACATCCAGCCGCTCTGGACGAAAGAAAACGCGCTGGAGATCGACGTGATTTCGCAGGGCGAAGATCATTTCGATTTCAATGTTACGCGCTGCCGCTATTCGGAAATGTATCGCGAGATGGGTCTTGGCCATATCGGTCATCTGCTTTCCTGCAATCGCGATGGCGATTTCTGCATCGGCTACAATCCCGATATGAAGCTGGAACGCACGCAGACCATCATGAAGGGCGCAAGCCACTGCGATTTCCGCTATCGCCTCGACACGACTGAAAACAACACAAAAGGAGCCTGACATGCCGGTTGAAAACTGGACGTCGAACCAGCTCGACGAACTCGTCGCGTTCCGTCGTGACCTGCACGAAAACCCCGAGCTGCTTTACGATGTGAACCGGACGGCGGAAAAGGTCGCCGAAGCGCTGCGCGCCGCTGGCGTTGATGAGGTCGTGACCGGCATTGGACGCACCGGCGTTGTCGGCGTCATTCGTGGGCAGTCGAACCGCTCGGGTCGGGCCATCGGCCTGCGTGCCGACATGGATGCGCTGCCGATCCTCGAAGAAACCGGCGCTGAATGGTCGTCGAAAGTGCCGGGCAAGATGCATGCCTGCGGCCATGACGGGCATACGACCATGCTTCTGGGCGCTGCCCGCGAACTGGCGCAAAGCCGCGCCTTCGACGGCACAGTCATCGTGATTTTCCAACCCGCCGAAGAAGGCGGCGCAGGCGCCAAGGCGATGATCGACGACGGTTTGTTCAAGCGCTGGCCGGCCAATGAGGTCTATGGCATGCACAACCGTCCAAACCTCGCAGTCGGTCATTTCACCATCAATTCCGGCCCGATCATGGGATCGGTCGATGTTCTGGACATCACCATTGAGGGCGTTGGCGGACATGCCGCTTCGCCGCACCAGACCATCGACCCCATTCCCGTCACGGCAGCGCTCATTCAGGCAATCCAGACGCTGACCGCGCGCACCATCGACCCGCTGGATTCCGCGGTGATCTCGATCACCACCATTCAGGGCGGCGATGCATTCAACGTCATTCCGCAGAAAATCCGCCTCACCGGCACGGTCCGCACGCTTCGCGAGGAAGTGCGCGACCATATCGAGGAAAAGCTGACCCGCGCCGTGCAGGGCATTGCCGATGCCTTCGGCGCCAAGGCGACGCTCGACTATCAGCGCAGCTATCCAGTCACCGTCAATCACGAGCAGGAAACCGAACTGGCTGCAATCGCCGCAGAAGCGGTCGCGGGTTCCGACCGTGTGACGCGCGACATGCCGGCGACGCTGGGTGGTGAAGATTTTGCCTTCATGCTGAACGAGGTGCCGGGCGCGATGATCAATATCGGCAACGGCCCAAGCGCCAATCTCCATCATCCAAAATATGACTTCAACGACGATGTCATTGCATGGGGTTGCTCTTACTGGACAACACTCGTTCGCCATCGGCTGCCGATAGAGAATTGATAGCCACCTATATATAAATGGGGCGGCACCTTTGGGAGCCGCCCTTTGTGTTTTGCGTAGAAAGCGAAGTTGCAGAACAATAAAACCTCTAGTTTATCTGAGCCGCTCGTAATATAACGCGCTCCCAATAAACCATCGCGGCTTTTCCCGATGGGAAAAGAGAATTCGGTTTGGACGCATACTGAACATTTCAGTGTTCGGAAATGCGGAAAGCCATTGGTCGAGCGGGAAATCCATGAATATCGAATCTGCCTTGAGTGACAGCGCCAATATTTTTGACCTTGCGCCAATTTCCCTGTGGCTTGAGGATTATAGCGGCCTGCGCAAGCAGTTCGAAGAATGGCGAGCGCTTGGCGTTACCGATCTCAGGACTTTCCTACATGAAGACACGACCCGGCTTCGCATCTGCACCAGCCATATCCGGGTCCTGAAGGTCAACCGCAAGACGCTTTCGCTTTTCGAGGCAGACAGCGTCAGCCATCTGGTCGCCAATCTCGAACGCGTTTTTCGCGACGACATGCTGGACCCGCATATCGACGAGATGGTCCAGCTGTGGAACGGCGGCAATGCGTTCTCGAGCGACACCATCAATTATTCGCTCGGCGGCAAGCGGCTGGATATTCAGCTTAAGGGTGTCGTGCTGCCCGGTTATGAGCACACCTGGGAGCGGGTTCTGCTTTCCATTGAGGATGTGACCGCGCGCGAAAATGCCCGCCGCGAAGAGGACCGGCACAAGCAGCACGCGCAGGGACTTTTCGAGCATTCGCCGGTCTCGCTCTGGGTCGAGGATTTCAGTCGCATCAAGCAACTGATGGACGATGTGCGTCAGCGCGGCATTGTTGATTTTCGGGTGTTTACCGACGTGCATCCAGAATTCGTGCGTCAGTGTATGAGCGAAATCCGGGTTCTCGAAGTCAACACCGAGACAACTGCCCTCTTCCTCGCATCCGACAAGAAGACGCTGCTGCAGAACCTGCCGCACATCTTCAAGGACGAGATGGAATCATCGTTCCGCGAACAGTTGATCGATCTTTGGAACGGTGTCCTGTTCCAGCGTCGCGAAGTGGTCAATTACGCGCTCGACGGCTCCGAAAGGCATGTCCTTCTGCAATTCTCGGTTCTGCCGGGGCATGAAACAGACTGGTCTCTGGTACAGATCGCGCTGACTGACATCACTGCGCGCAAGAAGGCAGAAGCCTATCTGGAATATCTGGGCAAACACGACGTTCTGACCAAGCTTCACAATCGCGCCTATTATGTCGATGAACTGAACCGGCTTGAACGCAAGGGCCATACGCCCGTTTCTGTCATCATCATCGATCTCAATGGCCTCAAGGCTGCGAATGACCAATGGGGCCATGCGACAGGTGACGGGTTGCTGCGGCGCATCGGCGAAGTGCTGAATGAAGCCGTGAAGCAGCCGGGCCACGCGGCGCGCATTGGCGGCGACGAATTCGCAGTTGTGCTGCCTTATGTGGATGAGCGCGGTGCGGAGGCCATGGTTGAGGATATTCAGCGGCTGGTCGATATCAACAACCAGTATTATTCCCAGCTCAAGCTCAATCTTTCCATCGGTTCTGCGACAAGTATGTCAGGCGAAAAGCTGGAAACCGTTGCCAAGCGCGCCGACCTGCTGATGTATGAGAACAAGCGCCAGCAATATACGACGGGCATGATCTAATCATCGAACTTGATGACGGTCTTTCCGCGCGTCAGATCGGTGACGAGGCGGGATAGTTCATCTCGCATGGCAATGGGCATGGCGCCCGCGATCTCCACGCCGGTGCCAGTGAAGTTCTCTTGCGTGATGGCGAGGTTTTCCACCGCTGTCAGACGGGCTTTCAGCAGCGCATGATCTGAAAAATCGCAGGCGAACTGAAATCCGACCAGCGGAATAACTTCTGTTTTCTCCGCCTGTCGCAGGCAGGTTGCAGCCGTGCCGCCATAAGCGCGCATCAGGCCCCCGCTTCCCAGAAGAATGCCGCCGAACCAGCGCGTGACTACAACTGCAATATTATCGAGTTGCTGGCCATCGATTGCCTGCAGGATCGGCTTTCCTGCCGTGCCACTCGGCTCGCCATCGTCGCTGAAACGGTAGTTCTGCCCCATGCGCCAGGCCCAGCAATTATGGCTTGCCGACAGGTCGGAATGCTCGCTCAAAAAATCCTTCGCCGCCTGCTCGCTCGCAACAGGCGCGGCGATGGCCAGAAACCGACTTTTCCTGATCTCCTGACTAAAGGTTTCAACGCGACTGATCGTGAACATGGCAATCCTACAAAGATGATTTCGGGGCCTAGCATTTTCCATTGAGGATGACGACCCCTTCCAACTTCCCCGGCATTGCGCCCACCTGATATAGGGTATAAGGCAATTGAAAAATGAGCCCATATTTTTGAGCTCTGTTCTTGCATACCCAGATGAAAGGTCCTGCCGATGTTCGATTTGATCGTGAGAAACGCCAATCTCCCCGACGGTCGCGAGAAGCAGGACATTTTAGTCAAGGACGGCAAGATTGCCGATATCGTGCCCTCCAAGGGTGAGCATCAGGCTGCTCAGGAAATCGATGCAACTGACCGGCTCGTAACCCCGCCTTTCGTCGATCCGCATTTCCACATGGATGCGACCCTGTCGCTCGGCCTGCCGCGCCTCAACCGTTCCGGTACCCTTCTCGAAGGTATCGCGCTTTGGGGCGAACTAAAGCCGATACTGACCGTTGAGGCCATGGTCGAGCGCGCGCTGCGCTATTGCGATCTGGCGGTCAGCCAGGGCCTGCTTGCCATTCGCAGCCACGTCGATGTCAGCGATCCGCGCCTCTTCACCGCTGAAGCGATGATCGAAGTGCGCGAGAAGGTGAAGCCTTACATTGACCTACAATTGGTCGCCTTCCCGCAGGATGGCTATTACCGTTCGCCGGGGGCGGTCGAACTCGTCAACCGCTCGCTCGATATGGGCCTCGACGTCGTCGGCGGTATTCCGCATTTTGAGCGCACCATGGCCGATGGCGCAGCCTCGCTGGAAGAACTGTGCCGCATTGCCGCCGAACGCGGCCTGCCGGTCGATATCCATTGCGACGAAAGCGACGATCCAATGTCGCGCCATGTCGAAACACTGGCGGCGCAGACCATGCGCTTCGGCCTGCAGGGCCGTGTTTCCGGCTCGCACCTGACCTCCATGCACTCCATGGACAATTATTACGTCTCGAAGCTCATTCCGCTGATTGCGGAAGCCAAGATGAATGCCATTCCGAACCCGCTCATCAACATCACGCTTCAGGGCCGTGCGGACACCTATCCGAAGCGCCGCGGCATGACCCGCGTGCCGGAACTGATGGCTGCTGGCATCAATGTCGCGTTCGGCCATGACTGCGTGATGGACCCCTGGTACTCGATGGGTTCCGGTGACATGCTGGAAGTCGGCCACATGGCGATCCATGTCGCACAGATGACCTCCATCGAAGGCAAGAAACAGGTTTTCGATGCGCTCACCGTCAATTCCGCCAAGGCGCTGGGCCTTGAAGGCTATGGCCTTGCGAAGGGCTGCAATGCCGATTTCGTGGTGCTGCAGGCACGCGACCCGATTGAAGCGCTGCGCCTCAAGGCAAACCGCCTCAAGGTCGTGAAGCGCGGCAAGGTGATTGCCGAAACCCCGCAGCGCATAAGCCGTATCAACCTCGAAGGCCGTCCGTCTTCGGTTGACGGGGCTGACTACGCGCCAGTCGGCCAGCTTTAGAATCTTCTTGAATTAAAGGTGGTTTGGGCAATGATGGAAATCGTTGCTCATGAAATCCGCACGTCAAAACGAAGCAACCGGCTGCGCGCACCCACGCGCCGAAAACACACATGAGGGGTCCCTGACCAAATGACAAAAATCATCAAAACACCGAACTTTACCCGTCGCGACATTCTCGCAATGTCTGCAGCACTGGGCGCATCGGCAATGACCACCCGGGTCTTCGCTGCCGATGAAAAGCTGAAAGTAGCAGGCATCCACGCCTCGCCAGTCGAAAACGCGTGGAATTCGCGTCTCCACGATGCACTGAAGCAGGCCAACGACGAAGGCGTCATCGAATATGTCTTTTCCGAGGGAGTTTCAGCGAGCGACTATCCCCGCGCCATGCGCGAATATGCCGAACAGGGCATCAAGCTGATCGTCGGCGAATCCTATGCCGTCGAACGCGAAGCGCGTCAGGTGGCAGGCGATTATCCGCAGACGGCCTTCGTCATGGGCTCCTCGGGCAAACCGCAAGGCGACAATTTCGGTGTTTTCGGCACCTGGAACTTCGAGGCTGCCTATCTCGCAGGCATGCTTGCAGGCGCGATGAGCAAATCCGGCACCTTCGGCTCGGTCGGTGCCGTGCCGATCCCGGAAGTCAACATGCTCATCAATGCCTTTCAGGACGGCGTGAAGGAAACCCGGCCTGACGCGAAGTTCATCGCGTCGTTCATCGGCACCTTCTTCGACCCGCCAAAGGCACGCGAAGCCGGTCTTGCCCAGATCGACTCTGGCGCGGACATCCTGTTCGGTGAGCGCATCGGCACGGCAGACGCCGCCAAGGAACGCGGCATCAAGGCCATCGGCTCGCTGATCGACTATACGCCGCGTTACCCCGATACGGTCTTTGCCAATGCGATCTGGAATTTCCGCCCGATCCTCAATGCGGCTATCGCCGACGTGAAGGCCAGCCAGGCAACCGGCAAGGATTACACGCCATTCAGCCTGATGAAGGAAGGCGGCAACGACATCATCTACGTCAAGGGCATTGCCCCTGCCGAAGCAGAAGCCAAGATGGAAGCCCGTCGTGTGGAACTGAAGGAAGGCAAGTTCGAGTACAAGCCGAACCCGGCCGAACCAAAGTAAGACGGGCAGTCATTCCGTGGCAATCGACATGAACCAGCAGGATGCAACCGCGCTCGCGCAGGCGATTGCGGAAGGAATCCTGAGTGCCGAACAGGCCATGGATGCCGCTCTCGACGCAGCAGAAAAATGGCGCCCGTTGGGCGCCATTGCATATCTCGATCGCGATCTGGGCCGTGCCGGTGCAATTGCATTCGATGCAGCGCCATCCAGAGCGACCTTCGCGGGCGTTCCCTCCCTGTTCAAGGATCTGGGCGGCCCCTGTGGCGGTCTGCCGATCCGGCTCGGCTCGCAGGCATTCCTCAATGCCTCACCGCAGATGGATTCCGAACTCGGTCGCAGGCTGCGCGCAGCCGGACTCAACTTTTTTGGCACCACCACCGTGCCAGAATTCGGCTTGGCGCTTGCGAGCGAGCCAGCGGGAGCACCGCCTGCACGCCATCCCTTCGATAAAAGGCTTTCACCCGGCGGGTCATCCGGCGGAGCGGCGGCAGCCGTCGCAGCCGGGATAGTCGCAATCGCTCATGCAACCGACGCTGGCGGTTCCATTCGTGTGCCCGCTGCAACCTGTGGTCTCGTCGGTCTGAAACCAAGCCGGGGCGCCATGCCAGCGGGTCCGCATTTCGGCAATTATCTTGCAGGCATTGCGAGCGAATTTGCGCTTTGTCGTTCAGTGCGCGACGCAAAAGCGCTTTTGCCGCTTGTCGAAGGCAACACGGAAGGCTTTCTGCCTGACCCAGCGATGCAGGCGGGCGATTTGCCGAACCGCCTTCGTGTGGGCATCGTGACCGGCGATCTCGCAAACTATCCAATCACATCAGAGCGCTTGCAGGTTGTGGCAGAGGCAGCGCGTTTCCTTGAAGCGCAGGGGCACGCAATTCGCGAAATCCCCGCTTCGGAATTCAGCCCGCTGATCGCTTCCAGCGCGCGCGCGTTCGACCGCATCATTTCCGTCAATCTCGCTGCTGCAATCGATTTTCTGGCCCTTGACGAAGACAGGCTTGAACCGCTTACCCGTGCGGTTGCGGAGCGCGGGCGGCGCATGGAAGCCACCGCGCTTTACCGCGCCATGAACGCAGCCGTCAGCACCGCACATATGTTGTGGCAGATTTTCCGCGACATCGACGTACTGATTACGCCTATGCTCGCGCGCGGACCGATGCCGCTCGGTTCCTTTCCCATGGATCACGGCGATGTCGATGCGCATTGGCAGAAGATGAATGCCTTCGCGCCTTATGCAGCACTTGCCAATATTTCCGGTTTCCCGGCACTCTCGCTTCCCTTTGGAACCGACGCTAACGACATGCCGGTCGCCTTGCAGCTCGTTGCACCAATGGGCGCTGACCGGCTGCTTTTGAACCTTGGCCAGCGTCTGGAGGAGGATCAGCGCTGGCAGCACAGATTTCCCGTTGCGGGGTTGAACATATGACGACGACCGTTCTTGAACTACAGAACATCACCAAGCGATTTGGCCAGCTTACCGCCAATGACAATATTTCGCTGAAGCTTGAGCGCGGCGAAATCCTCGCTTTTCTTGGCGAGAATGGTGCAGGCAAAACCACGCTGATGAACATCCTGTTCGGCCATTATGTGCCGGATGAAGGCCGCGTCTTCGTCAAGGGCGAGGAAATCCCGCAAGGCAAGCCCCGCGCTGCCATTGATGCGGGCGTAGGCATGGTGCACCAGCATTTCACGCTCGCGCCCAACCTCACAGTGCTTGAAAATATCATCACCGGCACTGAAAGCCTCTGGAAGCTCAAATCAGCGCATGGCCCCGCGCGCACCAAGATTGCCGACATCGCCGGACGCTTCGGCCTGCAGGTCGATCCCGATGCACGGCTTGGCGATCTTTCTGTCGGCGAACAACAGCGCGTTGAAATCCTGAAAGCGCTTTATAACGAAGCCGACATTCTGATCCTCGACGAGCCGACCGCCGTTCTGACCACGCAGGAAGCCGAAAACCTGTTCGCGACACTGAAAGAGATGGCGCGTCAGGGCCTGTCGCTGATCTTCATCTCGCACAAGCTGCATGAAGTCATGTCAGCAGCCGACCGCGTTGTCGTCCTGCGCGGCGGCAAGCTTGTGGCGGAGCGCAAGGCTTCCGAAACCTCGAAGGAAGAACTCGCCGAACTGATGGTCGGCCGTCGCGTTTCGCGCCCTTCGCGCGCTGCGGCCACGCCCGGCGAAACCTTGCTGGAAGCGAAGAATGTAACGGTCGTGGAAGATGGCGCGACGCGCCTCAGCGATCTCGACTTTCACCTCCGCGCTGGTGAAACGCTCGGCATCATCGGCGTGTCGGGCAATGGGCAGGCAGCGCTCGGGCGTCTTGTTTCAGGCCTCAGCCAACCGGCAAACGGCGAACTTGTCATGTTCGGGCAGACCGTCACCAAATTCGACCCGCGCCAGTTTGTGGCGGAAGGTGTTGGCCGTATTCCGGAAGATCGCAATGCGGAAGGCGCAATCGGTGACCTGACACTTTGGGAAAATGCTGTACTGGAACGCGTGCGTGATCCGCAGTTCTCCAATGGTCTTCTGGTCAACCGGACGGCTGCGCGGGAATTTACCGACCGCATCATCAAGGATTTTGATGTGCGCGGCGGCACGCCTGATAGCCGCATTCGCCTGCTTTCCGGCGGGAATATGCAGAAGCTCATTCTGGGTCGTAATCTGGAAACCGCCCCGCGTATCCTGATCGCGGCACAGCCGACGCGTGGCCTCGACGAAGGTGCCGTCGCGGCCATCCATGCCCGCATTTTGGAAGCACGCGCCAAGGGAGCTGCCGTACTGCTGATCTCGGAAGACCTCGATGAAATTATCGGCCTTGCCGACCGGGTTCAGGCCATCGTCAAAGGCAGGCTATCGCCGCCGATCGATGCCGAGGAAGCCGATGCACAAAGGCTGGGCCTGATGATGGCCGGCGAATGGCAGACAAATACCACGAAGGGGCTGAACTGATGCGTATTGAACGACGCGAAACACGGCCCATGGCGCTGGTAGCAACCGCGCCGGTTCTCGCCGTCCTGACCGCTTTCGTGCTTGCCGGACTGCTGATAGCCGCCGCCGGTGCGCCGGTTTTGGAATCCTTCCGCCAGATCGCGATCGGCGCTTTCGGCAACAAACTTTCGATCACCGAAACGCTCACCCGCGCAACGCCGCTGATGCTGACCGGCCTTGCCGCTGCCGTCGCCTTTCGCTCAAAACTCTGGAATATCGGCGCCGAAGGCCAGTTCTATATGGGGGCTCTCGCGGTCGTCGCCTGTGGCACGCAATTGCAGCTTCCGGCTCCCATACTTATTCCACTGCTGCTCATCGTCGGTGCGATTGCAGGCATGATTTTCCTGCTTATTCCGCTCGGCCTTCGCCTGCGCTTCGGGGTCGATGAAGTGGTGACGACGCTGCTTTTGAACTTCGTTGCAGTGCTCATCGTCTCGATGATGATCGAAGGTCCGATGAAAGACCCCCTCGCCTTTGGCTGGCCACAATCCGAGCCTGTGCCGGATGCGGCAGTGCTGCCCAAAATCATGGCGGGCATGCGATTGCATATCGGTATTATTATCGCCATCGCTCTGGCTCTCATCATCGCTTATGTGCAAAAGCGCACCGTGTTCGGGCTTGAAACCAAGGCTGCAGGTCTTAATCCGCGCGCCGCGCGCTTTGCAGGCGTTCCGCTTGGCAAGACGCTGGTGAAAGTCGCCTGCATTTCCGGTGGCCTCGCTGGCCTTGCAGGCGCGATACAGGTCATGGGCGTGAAAGGCTATGTCACGACCGACCTTTCGCCCGGTTTCGGCTATTCCGGCATCATCGTCGCCATGCTGGCCAATTTGAATCCTATCGGCGCGATCTTCTCAGCGCTTTTTGCAGCCGCAATGTTCGTTGGTGCTGACGGCATGAGCCGTGCCATCGGCATTCCAAGCTTCATTGCCGATGTCACCGTGGCTCTGTCGCTCCTGACCATGCTGGTTGCTCTGTTCTTCACCCAATACAGGATCGCCCGATGAACGAGTTGATGGATATCCTGCTGTCCGCAGGCCTCTGGGTTTCGGTCCTGCGCATTGCAACGCCGCTGATCTTCGGTACGCTCGGCGCGCTTTATTGCGAGCGTGCGGGCGTGCTCAATCTCGGCATAGAAGGCATCATGACCTTCGGCGCGATGATCGGCTGGCTGACGGTCTATAATGGCGCGGATCTCTGGGTGGGCGTGCTCGCAGCGGCAGCATCCGGCGCCTTGTTCGGCCTGCTTCACGCAGCGCTCACCGTCCCGCTCGGCCTGTCGCAGCATGTTGTGGGCTTGGGCATCACGTTGTTTGCATCGAGCCTTAGCTATTTCCTGTTTCGTCTTCTGGTGCCGCTCTCTTCAACTCCGCCGACGATCACACCATTCCAGCCGATCAATCCGTCCTGGCTTGCAGATATCCCGTTCGTCGGACAGGTGCTTGGCACGCAAACGGCGCTCACGTGGATCGCCATTCCTCTGGCACTGCTGCTTGGTTATGTGCTTTTCCGCACGCCGCTTGGCCTTGCGATCCGTATGACTGGTGAAAATCCACATGCTGCCGAAGCGCAGGGCATCAACCCGATCCGCGTGCGCATCTTCACGATCATGTTCGGCAGCGCGCTTATGGCTGTCGGCGGTGCATTCCTCACGCTCTCCGCCTTCAACTCGTTCTTCCCGACAATGATGCAGGGGCGCGGCTGGGTCTGTATCGCGCTTGTCGTCTTCGCCTCGTGGAAGCCTGCCCGCGCACTTCTGGGCGCGCTTCTGTTCGCGCTGTTCGACGCGTTCCAGTTACGCCTGCAGACGGTCTACGGCAAGGTCGTGCCTTACCAACTCTTCCTGATGATCCCTTACATCATGTCGATTGTGGCGCTGATCGTCATGGCGCGCCGCGCACGTGTCCCGCAGGCGCTGATGCAGCCTTATCGTCGCGGCGAGCGATAAGCATACAAACAAAAACGGCGCCTGATGGCGCCGTTTCCTTTTATGCTGTCGAACTTATGCAGCGCTTGACTTGCCGCTCTTTTCGAAGCGCTTGCGCTCGTTCGGGTCGAGGTAGAGCTTGCGAAGGCGGATCGACTTCGGCGTCACTTCAACCAACTCGTCGTCCTGAATCCACGACAGAGCGCGTTCCAGCGTCATCTTGATCGGCGGCGTCAGCTTCACGGCTTCATCCTTGCCCGAAGCGCGAACGTTCGTGAGCTTCTTGCCCTTCAGGACGTTGACTTCAAGGTCGTTGTCGCGCGAGTGGATGCCAATCAGCATGCCCTGATAAACCTTGACGCCTGCGTCGATAATCATCGGGCCGCGATCTTCAAGGTTGAAGAGCGCGTAAGCAACAGACTCGCCCTGATCGTTGGAAATCAGAACGCCATTGTTACGGCCCGAGATTTCACCCTTGTAAGGCTGATAATCATGGAACAGGCGGTTCATGATCGCCGTGCCGCGCGTATCGGTCAGAAGCTCCGACTGATAGCCGATGAGACCACGGGTCGGCGCATAGAAAACCATACGGACGCGATTACCGCCCGAAGGACGAAGTTCGACCATCTCGGCCTTGCGCTCGGACATCTTCTGCACGACCGTGCCGGAATATTCTTCATCGACGTCGATGACGACTTCTTCCACCGGCTCCAGCTTTTCGCCGTTCTCGCCGTCCTTCATGACGACGCGCGGACGCGAAACGCCAAGCTCGAAGCCCTCGCGGCGCATGTTTTCAATCAGAACTGCAAGCTGCAATTCACCACGACCAGACACGAAGAACGAATCCTTTTCGTTCGATTCCTCGATCTTGAGCGCAACGTTGCCTTCAGCTTCCTTGAGCAGACGGTCACGGATAACGCGGCTCGTCACCTTGTCGCCTTCGGTGCCCGCATACGGACTGTCATTGACGATGAAAGACATGGTCACGGTTGGAGGATCGATTGGCTGCGCTTCCAGCGGAACACTTACCGATGGATCGCAGAACGTGTCGGCGACGGTGCCCTTGGAGAGACCGGCAATTGCAACGATGTCGCCTGCCTGTGCTTCGTCAATGGCCTGGCGCTCGATACCCCGGAAAGCAAGGATCTTGGAAATACGGCCGGTTTCGAGCAGCGTACCGTCCTGACCCAGAACCTTGACTGCCTGGTTCGACTTGATCGAGCCCGAATGAATACGACCGGTGATGATGCGGCCGAGGAATGGATCGGCTTCAAGGATGGTGCCGATCATGCTGAAGGGACCTTCGGCAACCTTCGGCGCCGGAACGTGCTTGAGAACCAGATCGAAAAGCGGAGCCAGACCTTCGTCCTGCGGACCTTCCGGGTTCAGCGCCATCCAGCCGTTACGGCCTGAACCGTAAAGAATCGGGAAGTCAAGCTGTTCGTCGGTCGCGTCGAGATTGGCGAAGAGATCGAACACTTCGTTGATGACTTCTTCATGACGACCATCCGGACGGTCGATCTTGTTGATCGCAACAATCGGACGCAAACCAACCTTCAGCGCCTTGCCGACGACAAACTTCGTCTGCGGCATCGGGCCTTCGGCAGCATCAACGAGAACGATAGCGCCGTCCACCATCGAAAGAATACGCTCAACTTCACCGCCGAAATCGGCGTGGCCTGGCGTATCGACGATGTTGATGCGCGTGTTTTTCCAGACGACCGAAGTGGCCTTCGCGAGAATGGTGATCCCGCGTTCCTTTTCGATGTCGTTGGAATCCATCATGCGTTCTGCAACGCGCTGGTTGTCACGGAACGAACCGGACTGCTTCAGGAGTTCATCGACCAGTGTTGTTTTGCCATGATCGACGTGTGCGATAATAGCGATATTACGCAATTCCATATGGAGATCACTTCTATATGAGTTGGGAGCCGCGCCAACATGACCCGCGCGGAAAAACAATGCGGCGCTCTTACAGGTTTTTTTGCATTTTTGAAAGGGGCAGCGCGAAACTGCCCCGTATTTAAGACAAAAAGCCCAGTTTTCAATGGGCTTTTACACCGTCAATCTGTCAGTTTTTTGTCAGTCAGACCTACAACAGCGTGCCGGAGAGGATCACCAGCGCGACGCTGAAATAGATCACAAGACCCGTCACATCGACCAATGTAGCGACGAAAGGCGCCGATGCGCTGGCCGGATCGAATCCAAGCCTTTGCAGTATGAAGGGCAGCATGGAGCCCGTCAGCGAGCCGAATGTCACGATGCAGACCAATGCCATGCCGACAGTTGCGGCCACCAGAATCCAGTGCTCGCCGTAATCATAAATGCCGAGCGTCTGCCAGATGGCAATACGGATGATGCCGATCACGCCGAGGAAGCTGCCAAGAGCCAGTCCCGTTGGCAATTCGCGCAAGGCGACACGCCACCAGTCCTTGAGCTTCAGTTCCTGCAAGGCGAGCGCGCGAATAATCAGCGAGGTTGCCTGCGAGCCTGAATTGCCGCCCGAAGACATGATGAGCGGGATGAACAATGTCAGCACCAGCGCCTTTTCAAGCTCCAGTTCGAAATGCTGCATCGCGCTTGCCGTCAGCATTTCACCGAGGAAAAGGATGCCGAGCCAGCCAGCACGTTTCTTCAGCATCTCGCCGAAGCCGATGCGCATATAGGGCTTGTCGAGCGCCTCCATACCGCCAAAACGATAAGCGTCCTCGCTTGCCTCTTCCGTCATGGCGTCGAGCACGTCATCAACGGTTACGATTCCGATGATGTGGCGGCTTTCGTCCACGACAGGTACGGCCAGAAGATCGTGCTTGCGGAACAGGCGAGCTACTTCCTCGCGGCTCGCCAGAGGCGAAATCGTGATCGGCTCGTCATCGCGTGCAATAGACAGGATCGGCTCGTCCGGCTGGCGGATGATGAGGCGACGCAAGCTAACCACGCCCAACAGAACGCGGCTGACCGGATCGACCACATAGATGGCATAAACCGTCTCGCGTGTGCGCTCCACCTTGCGGATATGTTCCAGCGTCTGGCCGACATTCCAGTTGGAAGGGACAGCGATGAATTCGATGGTCATGAGCGAGCCCGCCGTATTTGGCGGATAGCCCATCAATTTCTTCAGCGCGGCTTTGGTTTCAGGCGCGAGGATAGGAAACAGGCGTGAACGGTCGTCATCTTCCAGTTCCTGGAAGACGTCAGTTGCACGGTCCGCCGACATGCCGTCGAGCAGGAGGCTTGCAAGGCCGGGCGGGAGGGTAGCAATGATTTCGGTAGCACGGTGCAGCTCCGGCTGGTCGAGCAGACGGATGGCATCTTCGTGTGAAAGCTGTGCGATGACGGCGACTGCATCATCGGCATCGAGTTCGTTAACGAGTTCCACTGCGTCGCCGGTACGCATGTCCGCAATGCGGCTTGCGATGGCAGCAGCAGGGAGGTCGGCAACATTGAGTACTTCCGGGAAGAAGTTGTTGTCGGTCATGGGCTTGCCTTTCTGTCGATCCGCCGTCAAAGGCAGACCGTGCAAGCTGACCGCAAGCGATCAGATCACGAACTGCCTTGACGGCTGAAACAATCGACTGTGACTGTCGCTTGGCATAAGAGAATAAAACTCCGGTTGAAATTGCTGCCGCAGAAATCCGGCTGCGAGCGTGATGTGCGCTGGGTCGGCTATAAAGTCAAGCCCTGCGAGACAATGTCGAACGCTTTTTCCCGAAAGCTGTCTTCAATGTCGTGAACCTCTTGCCCGCCCGCTTTCTAAATCCTAAGTCTGGTTCATACCAAATTCACTTGATCTGGAGTTTCATCATGTCCGACAAGCCCGCCTACAATCATGCGCCGACTGAATGGAACGGACCGCTGGGCCTGCCGGATTTCACCGCCTTCAAGGATGACGATTTCGCATCTGCATTCGATGCTGCCTTGGCTACGGACCTCGCAGAAGTGGAAGCCATCGCCGGGGCAAAGGATGAGCCGACCATCGATAACACGCTCAAAGCGCTTCAGTTAACGGGCAAGGCGCTCGACCGCGTTTCCTCCATTTTCTGGCTGCGCGCTGGCGCGCATACCAACAACACGATCCAGGCTCTGGAACGCGAGATCGCGCCGAAAATGTCGCGTCACTATTCGCGTATCATGATGGACCCGGCGCTTTTCGCCCGCATCGACGCGCTTTATGAAAATCGCGATATGCTGGACCTCGACACCGAAACCAAACGCGTTCTTGAAAAGACGTGGAAGGGTTTTGTCCGGTCAGGCGCGAAGCTCGATGAAGCGGGCAAGACGGAGCTTGCAGGCATCAATGAAAAGCTTGCCGGACTTGGCGCCCGATTTGGTCAGAATGTGCTGAAGGATGAATCGAGCTGGGCCCTGTTCATCATCGATGAAGCCGACCTCACCGGTCTTCCTGATTTCCTGAAAAATGCCATGCAGAGTGCTGCCGCCGAGCGCGGCAGACCTGATGCCTGGGCGGTTACGTTGTCACGCTCGATTGTCGAGCCATTCCTTTCCTTCTCCGAAAACCGCGAACTGCGCGAACAGGCGTTCAATGCCTGGGCAAAGCGCGGTGAGAATGGCGGCGAAAGCGACAATCGCGACATCGTGCGCGAGATGGTGGAACTGCGCGAGCGCAAGGCCCATCTGCTCGGTTACGCCAATTTTGCCGCCTACAAGCTCGACGACACCATGGCCAAAACGCCAAAGGCGGTCATGGACCTGCTGGAGCCGGTCTGGGACAAGGCACGTGCCAAGGCCCATGAAGAAGAAGTCGAGTTGGAGCGTCTGATCGCAGCCGATGGCGGCAACCACAAGGTCGCGCCATGGGATTGGCGTTTCTATGCCGAAAAGCTACGCGCCGAACGCTTCGCCTTCGATGAAGCGGAACTGAAGCCCTATCTTCAACTGGAAAAGATCATCGAAGCCGCTTTCGACGTAGCAGGCCGCCTGTTCGGCATCCGCTTCGAGGAAAAGAAGGGCATCGCCGCATGGCACCCCGATGTGCGGGTGTTTCAGGTCTTCAATGCGGATGGCAGCGAACGCGGCCTCTTCCTTGGCGACTATTTCGCCCGCACTTCGAAGCGCTCGGGCGCATGGATGAGTTCCCTGCAATCAAGCCACAAGCTGGGTGATGGTCAGAAGCCGATCATCTACAATGTGATGAACTTTGCGAAGCCAAAGGCCGGTGAACCTGCCCTGCTCTCGCTGGACGACGCACGCACGCTGTTCCACGAGTTCGGCCACGCGCTGCATGGGCTTCTGTCGGATGTGACCTGGCCTGCGGTTTCCGGCACTGCCGTTTCACGCGATTTCGTGGAATTGCCGTCGCAGCTTTACGAACACTGGCTGACCGTTCCTGCGGTTCTCGAAAAATACGCTGTGCACTATCGCACCGGCGAAGCCATGCCGAAAGCACTTCTCGACAAGGTCCTTGCGGCCCGCACCTTCAACGCTGGCTTCAACACGGTCGAGTTCACCTCGTCCGCGCTCGTGGACATGGCGTTCCATACCGGCAAGGAGAAGATCGCTGATCCTCTCGCTTTCGAGGTGAAGACGCTGGAAAAGCTTTCCATGCCAGACGCGATCATCATGCGCCATCGCACGCCGCATTTCACCCACGTCTTCTCCGGCGACGGTTATTCCGCTGGCTACTATTCCTACATGTGGTCGGAAGTGCTGGACGCAGACGCTTTCTCGGCATTCGAGGAAACCGGCGATGCTTTCAATCCCGAACTGGCGGCGAAGCTGAAGCAGCATATCTATGCCGCTGGCGGCAGTCGTGACCCGGAAGAGCTTTACAAGGCCTTCCGCGGCAAGATGCCTACACCGGACGCGATGATTGAAAAGCGCGGTTTGAATTAGAGCATTTCCAGCAAAAGTGCGAAGCGGTTTTGCGTCGGATAATGCGTGAAAACAAATAGATAGAGCGGTTCCGACGATTCCATTTAAACCGGAACCGCTCTAAAGCCAAAAACAAAAGGCCGGGAAACCGGCCTTTTTCAACTCTTGTGGGTCAGAATATTCACAAGCCGCCCACAGGGATCACGCGTGTAGAAACGACGTACACCCCATTCCTCATCGGCCGGACCGTATTCGACGGGAAATCCCAGCGCGATGGCACGCTCCAGCACGGCATCGACATCATCGACCTCAATGGAAAGATCGGGCACCGGCGTGCCCGCTCCACCTTCGCTCATGATGCTCACCTGTACCCGCGCCTGCGCATCCGTGGCATAGGTGACGATCCAGCCGAAATCCATCACCACATCGAGGCCCAGCAAGTCGCCATAAAAGCGCTTTGCCGCCGCAGGATGACCGGCGGCAATATTGGCGACGATGCGGCAGACGGCCATCAGTATTCGCCGAGCTTGATGTCCGGCGTGTAATCGACGCCGTCGACTTCCTTCACCACCGGCTGGCCGCAATGCATGACGCCGGTCGCGGCATTGAAAGCATAGGTCGGCGAGCCATAGAGCTGCCAGCCCTTGTTGAGTGCCGCAGTGACGCGATGGCAGAATGCGGAATCATCGGGACCTGTGATGAAACGATATAACTTCATGCTGTTACTTCCTCTGTTATAACTTTACGCCCGCCTTGGCGAGCACGCGCTCGGCCATTTCAAGATGCAGACGTTCGACCATCTGTCCGTCGAGTGAGACGACGCCCTTCTTGGTATTTTCAGGCCGGGCGAAGACTTCAACAACAGCGCGGGCATGGGCCACCTCGTTCTCGGTCGGTGAGAAGGCCCGGTTAGCAGCTTCAATCTGGCCTGGATGAATCAACGTCTTGCCGTCGAAGCCCATGGCGGCACCTTGCGCGCATTCTGCTTCGAAGCCAACGCTATCGCGAAAATCATTATAAACACCATCGAGAACGGTGATCCCGCCAGCGCGCGCCGCAAGAATGATCTGCATCAGCCATGGGACGAGATAAGGGCGCCCCGGTTGCGGACGCACACCGGTTTCCCGCGCAATATCGTTCGGCCCGACAATAAAACAGGCAAGCCGCACTGCCGAACGATGTCCGAGAACCGCCATTTCATCGGCATTGAGAATACCACGCGCGGTTTCAATCATAGCCCATACGCCAACTGCCGGATCGGCATCCTGACGATCAAGCCGGTTCGCCGCATCGATTATATCCTGTGGCCGTTCGGCCTTGGGAAGAAGGACCGCATCTGCCCCCATCTTCGCAGCCGCCGCGACATCATCCCTGCCCCACGGCGTTTCCGCCGTATTGACCCGTACAATCCGCTCGAAATTGACCTTCGGATGGCTTGCGAAATGCACCGCCAGCGCATCGCGCGCCGCGACCTTCGCCTCCGGGGCTACGGAATCTTCCAGATCATAGATCACGCAATCCGCTGAAAGGGTCAGCGACTTTTCCAGAGCGCGAGCATTGGCGGCAGGAACGAACAGGACAGAACGGCGGGGACGAACAGCGGTTTTCATATCCCGATTTGTGCACCGAACCGCACGGCAGCGCAAGCGCGGAGAGCACGAACAGGCGGGCCTTGAAATCCGCATCATCTCTGCTTATTTTCCGATCTTCGGTTGGAATGCACCGGCCGCCCGCAGCCTTACGGCCATGGTAAAGCATTCTGAAACTTCGTTTTTGTTCCGGTGACGGCAGAAACGGCAATGCGAGCACCCGTTCATGAAAACGCCGCTCACAACCAGGAGCGAAAACAATGACCACAGCTATTATCGCTGGGACCACTAACGTTGACTTCAAGCATCAGGCCCGCCGTCTGCGGCAGGCTTTGAGCGAGGAAGGCATCACCATCAGCCACGGCAAGGCACTCGACCTTGTGGCGCGCCAGTCCGGCACGCGTGACTGGAATACGCTTGCCGCCAATGACGTCAAGGTGGCGCCCGCGCCCGTTCAAGATGATACCGCGCCTTACCGGGTCGGGCAGCGCATTACCGGCATGTTTCATACCACGCCGTTCGATGCCCGCATCATCGCCGTCGAGGAAACGATCAAGCCCGAACTTTGGCGCATCACGCTTCAGTTCGATCCGGCCATTGACGTGGCGGTTTCGCCGAACCTCTCAATGCGGCGCAGGCGTTATACAATCGTCGTCGGCACAGATGGCAAATCCCGCCGCCTGACCGGCAGCGAAACCGGTGGCGTCGCCCTAAACGTCGGATAATTGCGTGAACTGCGTCAATGACGCATGATCCGGAAAACTTGACGCGGTTTCCAGACAGGATTATGCGCATAACCCGACAGTCGGACTATCCGGCGCGCCTGTCCGCGCGTCGGATAATTCGCGAAACGGGTCGGGAGTTGCGACCTATTGGGCAGTTTCGGCCTCAAACATTGACTCTCGGTCAAGCTGATGTAAACCAGTTTGCAAATTGCAAATTCCCAACCGACAGGTTCAGGACATGGATAAGTTCACCAAGCTCACGGGCGTTGCCGCCCCCCTGCCGATCGTCAATATCGATACGGACATGATCATCCCGAAGGATTACCTGAAGACGATCAAGCGCACAGGTCTGAGCAAGGGTCTTTTCGCCGAAATGCGCTTCAACGAAGACGGCACCGAAAACCCGGATTTCGTCCTGAACAAGCCGGGCTATCGCAACGCGCAGATTCTCGTTGCAGGCGACAATTTCGGCTGTGGTTCCTCGCGCGAGCATGCGCCATGGGCTCTGCTCGATTTTGGCATCCGTTGCGTGATCTCGACCTCGTTTGCCGATATCTTCTACAATAACTGTTTCAAGAACGGCATTCTGCCGATTAAGGTCAGCCAGGAAGATCTGGACAAACTGATGGACGACGCCTCGCGCGGCGCTAATGCGACCCTTACCGTCGATCTCGAAGCCAAGGAAATTCACGGTCCGGATGGCGGTTCGATTTCCTTTGATGTCGATGATTTCAAGCGCCATTGCCTGCTCAACGGTCTCGACGATATCGGCCTGACAATGGAAAAGGCTGGCAGCATCGACACATTCGAGGCCAAGCGCGCCGAACAGCGTCCCTGGGCATAATGTCGGAAAGCGTTATATATGGCTTGCAAGAGCCCGGTGGCCTGAGACATTGAATAGGACACGATTGGCTGGAATGGCCCGAGAAGATCAAAGCGGCGACTGGGCGGGACGTCTCTCGCCCTCGCTGGACGAAATCGAATCCATCGCGATTGAAGCTCTTGCGCATCTGCCGCAGGAGTTTCGTGCGTTGTGCGGTGACATAGTCATCCAGATCGCCGACTTTCCTGACGATCAGATCATAGAGGATATGGGGCTGGAGACGCCTTTCGACCTGCTCGGTCTTTTTGAAGGTCGAGGCATCGGCGAACGTTTCAGCCTGCAGACTGGCGAAGGTCCGAACCGCATTACGCTCTACCGTCGCGCGATCCTTGACTATTGGTCCGAACATGAAGAAGTGCTGGGTGATATCATCACGCATGTGCTGATCCACGAAATCGGCCACCATTTCGGCCTGTCCGACGACGATATGGAAAATATCGAGGCACAGGCGGAATAGAACGTCCCGACAATTGAAAAAGGCGCCCCAACAGGGCGCCTTTATCGCATTATATCAGGCCACGCTCAGACGGACATCAATGTTGCCACGCGTTGCATGGGAGTATGGGCAGACAATATGTGCCGCCTGAACCAGCTCTTCCGCCTTCGCCTTATCCACGCCCGGCAGCGCAACCTGCAGCGCCACATCCAGACCGAAGCCGGTGCCATCCTCACGCGGACCGATACCAACCGTCGCGGTCACGGTGCTGTCAGCGGAAATCGACACCTTTTCTTTCGCCGCGACGAATTTCAGGGCGCCGAGGAAGCAGGCCGCATAGCCTGAAGCAAAAAGCTGTTCTGGGTTGGTGCCCTCGCCACCAGAGCCGCCGAGTTCCTTCGGTGTATCGAGAACGACGCTGAGCCGTCCGTCGGCAGTCTTGGCGCTGCCGGTACGGCCACCGGTTGCTGTGGATTGGGTTGTGTACAGAATTGGCATTTGGCTTCTCCTTTGGTTTGTCTCCGCAGCCAAATTTGCAGATTATTAAATTGCACACAATCTAATTTTGCAAAATATAATCTCACAACTATGTGATGCGCAATCCAATTGCGCATGATGTATATATTTGCCAAGGAGTTATCACGATGAAGCGCGACGATCAGGATTCCAATCTTGGCCTTTCCAACATGGTCTGCTTTGCGATCTATTCGACCGCGAATGCGCTGACACGCGCCTATCAACCGATCCTCAGCAAACTCGACCTTACCTATCCGCAATTTCTGGTAATGATCGTGCTCTGGGAACAGGACAACCGAACCGTCTCTGAGATTGGCGCAAAGCTCAATCTGGATTCAGGAACCCTGACCCCACTGCTGAAACGCCTTGAAGCCGCCGGACGGATCGCACGTCGGCGTGACCCGCAGGATGAGCGGCAGGTCCGCATCACATTGACTGACGAAGGCAAGGCACTGCGCAAGGAAGCCGAGAGCATCCCCGAACAGGTGTTCTGCGCATTTGGTCAGCCCATCGATGAGTTGCAGGATTTACGCACGCGATTGCTCAATA
The DNA here is from genome assembly GCF_902825325.1 of Brucella tritici. Classification (GTDB taxonomy): domain Bacteria; phylum Pseudomonadota; class Alphaproteobacteria; order Rhizobiales; family Rhizobiaceae; genus Brucella. Next base: position 482,622 of record NZ_CADEAR010000001.1, read on the forward strand.
TACGCGGCAATCTCGCAGAGAGCATTTCCCGCTAGAGCATAATCCGACCGGAGTGAAACGAGGATCGATAAGATTATGCTTCAAATAAAAGAGGTTAGAGCGCCGATCTGATTCAATCAGATCGAAACGCGCTCTAACAAAAAAGCGCCGGTTTCCCGGCGCTTTTCGTTGTCTGTACTGAACGCTGCGGATCAGGCAGCAAGTGCCTTTGGCTTGATAAGGCCACGTGCGACCAGCAATTCAGCGATCTGGATCGTGTTGAGAGCAGCGCCCTTGCGCAGATTGTCGGAAACAACCCACAGTGCCAGACCATTCTCAACCGTGATGTCCTCGCGGATACGGCTGATATAGGTCGCATCTTCGCCTGCGGATTCATAAGGCGTGATGTAGCCGCCGTTCTCATGCTTGTCGACAACCTGGCAGCCCGGAGCTTCACGCAGAATCTCGCGTGCTTCTTCCGGCGTAATCGGGTTTTCGAACTCGATATTGACCGCTTCGGAGTGACCGATGAAGACCGGAACGCGAACAGCCGTTGCCGTCAGCTTGATCTTGGGATCGAGCATCTTTTTGGTTTCGGCCACCATCTTCCATTCTTCCTTGGTGTAGCCGTCTTCCATGAAGACATCGATATGCGGGATCACGTTGAACGCGATGCGCTTGGTGAACTTCTTCGCCGTGACAGGATCGGCCACGAAAACAGCGCGTGACTGTTCGAACAGCTCATCCATGCCTTCCTTGCCCGCGCCGGAAACTGACTGGTAGGTCGACACGACGACGCGCTTGATCTTCGCAGCATCGTGCAGCGGCTTCAGAGCCACGACGAGTTGGGCTGTCGAGCAGTTCGGGTTGGCAATGATGTTCTTCTTGCGGAAGCCTTCGACTGCGTCCGGGTTCACTTCCGGCACGATCAGAGGCACTTCCGAGTCATAACGCCAGGCCGAGGAATTATCGATGACGACACAACCCTGCTTGCCGATCTTCGGCGACCATTCCTTAGAAATCTCGCCACCAGCAGACATCAGGCAGATGTCCGTATCGGAGAAATCATATGTGTCGAGCGCCTTGACCTTCAGCGTCCGGTCGCCATAGGACACTTCCGTGCCCTGGCTGCGGCGCGATGCAAGCGCGACAACTTCGTCAGCCGGAAAGCCGCGTTCTTCGAGGATATTGAGCATTTCGCGCCCGACATTTCCGGTGGCGCCGACAACTGCAACCTTGAAACCCATTTCTCGTCTCCTGTCCCTCTCCGCTTCCAGATTCGGAACCCCGCAGGCCACGCGGGACTTCCGCCCCCGGGCCAGACCCGGGGAGAGGGCGAGCAGGCCAAGGGAATCAGACCGTTTTCGTGGTCGTTTTAGTAATGGCCGTGAGTGTTTTGGAAATCGAAGGCATGCGCGCTGCCCCGGCAAAAATGCCGGCAGTTCCAAGCGAAACTGACGCTACGTTGACGCGATCCACGCGGGTTCTCCTTCGTTCGCCACTGCTTTTACGCGGTTTATGGATGGAGTCAATTCTCCAACCCTTCAAGGAGCGCATTTTTTGGCGCTTTATTAATTTTCCCTAGTATTTCAAGCCGTCAGTTCTGTCTCATACTAAAGACTACTGCACGAATCCCCTTTTTCGGTTCATCATGCAAGTGTGAGGAGAGCGCCCGGACAGTTGAGAGGAACTGTTCCCGGCGCATCAGGCGAACTTCATTTACCCGGTGAAGAAGGATCGTCTTACATTTGCCCGTCAGGGGCTCTGTTTGGGAGGACAGATTAATGGCAGTCTCGTCAAGTGCCGATGTCGGCACGCAGAAAATGACGAGCGAAGAACGCAAGGTGATCTTTGCGTCATCGCTTGGTACCGTCTTCGAATGGTACGACTTCTATCTCTACGGAACGCTTGCAGCCTTCATCGGCGCAGCCTTCTTCAACGAATATCCGGAAGCAACCCGAAACATCTTCGTTCTGCTCGCTTTCGCGGCAGGCTTTCTCGTCCGTCCGTTCGGCGCACTCGTTTTCGGACGCATCGGCGATCTCGTCGGCCGTAAGTACACATTCCTTGTTACCATCGTCATCATGGGCGCGTCCACGTTCCTCGTGGGTGTCCTGCCTGGCTCGGCCACGCTTGGCATTTTCGCACCGATCATCCTGATCGCCCTGCGCATGCTGCAGGGCCTGGCACTCGGTGGCGAATATGGCGGCGCTGCAACCTATGTTGCGGAACATGCTCCGAACAATCGGCGCGGCTTCTTCACGTCATGGATCCAGACCACGGCAACGCTCGGCCTGTTCCTGTCGCTGCTGGTGATCCTCGGCATCCAGGCGGTGTTGAGCAAGGAAGCCTTCGCCGCCTGGGGCTGGCGCATTCCGTTCCTCGTGTCCATCGTCCTGCTCGGCATTTCCGTGTGGATCCGCATGCAGATGAGCGAGTCGCCTGCATTCAAGCGCATGAAGGAAGAAGGCAAGACCTCCAAAGCCCCGCTTTCCGAAGCATTCGGCCAGTGGAAGAACGCCAAGATCGCACTCATCGCCCTCTTCGGCCTCACTGCCGGTCAGGCCGTCGTGTGGTATTGCGGTCAGTTCTACGCCCTGTTCTTCCTCCAGAACGTTCTGAAGGTCGAAAACCAGTCGGCAAATATCATGGTTGCCATCGCGCTCCTGATCGGCACCGGCGGTTTCGTCTTCTTCGGCTGGCTGTCGGACAAGATCGGTCGCAAGCCGATCATCATGGCAGGTCTTCTGCTTGCTGCCGTAACTTACTTCCCGCTGTTCAAAGCTCTCACCGGTGCTGCAAACCCGGCTCTCGCACAGGCTGAACAGACCATCAAGGCAACCGTTACTGCTGCCCCCGGCGATTGTAACTTCCAGTTCAACGCCACCGGCACGTCGAAGTTCACCACGTCTTGCGATGTCGCGACAAGCTTCCTCGCCAAGAGCTCGGTGCCTTATGAAATCGTGCAGACAGCAGCAGCCGGCACCGCGGCAACCGTCACGATCGGCGACAGCACGATCACGTCTTACGACGCGGTTCAGGCTGGAGCAGATGCTGCGGCCAAGCAGTCGGCCCTGTCTCACGACGTGAACCTTGCCCTGCAGAAGGCCGGTTTCCCGCTCGTTCGCGACCCTGCGAAAGTGACGGACAGCAAGCTTGATGCATTCGTCGCCGCCAATCCGGAACTTCAGCTGAATGCCGAAGCCATCCGCGGCGGAGACAAGACCATGGTTCCGGCTGCCGATCTGGTGAAGCAGAAGCTTCTGACCCAGACCGAAGCTGACGGCCTTGGCGTCAGCACCGATCAGGCTGTCTACACTATCCCGAATGCCGGTGCGTTCAAGATGGTCGCCGACCCTGCACAGGTGAACTGGTTCCTGACAATCGCCATCCTGACCATCCTCGTCATCTACGTGACGATGGTGTACGGCCCGATTGCCGCGATCCTCGTCGAGATGTTCCCGACCCGCATCCGCTACACCGGCATGTCGCTGCCATATCACATCGGCAACGGCTGGTTTGGTGGTCTGCTTCCGGCTGGCGTGTTCGCACTGAGCGCTGCCAAGGGCGACATCTATTACGGCCTCTGGTATCCGATTATCATCGCCTCCATCACCTTTGTGATCGGCATGATCTTCGTCAAGGAAACCAAGGGCGTCGACCTGCACAAGCTCGACTAGTCAACGCGCCTAGAACGAGAAAACGCCGCCTGATGGGCGGCGTTTTCATGTTCGCCTGATGATCTATCTGCGATATTGCGCTTCGATTTCAATCAGCTTCTGCTTGCGCCAGAGACCGCCGCCATAACCGGTCAACGACCCATCCGCGCCAATCACACGATGGCATGGAATGACGATGGCAATCTGGTTTGCCCCATTGGCCCGGGCGACGGCGCGCACGGCAAGCGGTTTTTCCATGGCCTGCGCCAGTTCACTGTAACTGCGCGTCTCTCCGGCCCGAATGTTCTGAAGTTCACGCCAGACCCCTTGCGTAAAAGCACTGCCATGCAGCACCAGTGACAAATCGAACGTCGGAGAATTGCCGTCGAAGAAGGCATTCAACTGTTGCTCGACGAGATCATGGGTGCTGAAACGACCAATCCCCAGATCACCGCGACAGGTAGCATAGAGTTTCTTCAGTTCCGCCGACAGCGCCTTGCGATCAGCAAACTCCAGAAGGTGCAGGCTTCGCGCATCACAGATCGCGATCATCGTACCAAGCGGTGACTTGATCCAGTCGGCGCGCAGCAAACCATCACCCCGCAATTTGCCTGGTGGAAGGCCAAGAATACGTGCAAAGGCACTCCGAAAAGCTTCCGGGGATTCAAAACCTGCATCAATCTGGGCGTCGATGACACGCCCGCCATCGGCAAGCGCCTGGAACCCATGCCGCAAGCGCTCCTGCCGCGCCATTTCCAGAAATGTCATTCCGAAATGACGGCGGAAACTGCGGCGGACGGTCGAGAGATCGAGCCCCATTCGGGCAACATCTTCTTCGCTCCAGCGTCGTTCCGGATCGGCTTCAAGCGCATCGAGAAGCTTCTTGACGGAAGGCTCCGCCTCGGCAGCGGGTTGTAACGGATGACACCTTTTGCAGGGCCGAAAACCATCGGCCATGCATTCGGCAACCGATGCGAAAAAGCGGCAGTTTTCCTGTTTCGGTTTCCGCGCCGGACAAGTCAGGCGGCAGAAAATTCCGGTTGAGACAACACCGACATAGGCCCTGCCCTCGTAAGTGGCATCACGGGCGACAAGTGCGTCGTAGAGTTTGTTTTGATCTGGGAGCGTGAACAACATGCCACTATTCTTATGCAGCGGAGCATGAATTTACAGCCTCAAATCGGGCACTTATTCAAAAAAGAAAAGCCCGCCATGCAAGGTGCATGGCGGGCTTTCATCAAGCGATCTCGTCACGCTTATTCAGCGGAAAGCTTCGAAAACTTGTCGAGGATGGCGTCGCCCATTTCGACAGTGCCAACCTTGGTCTTTCCTTCCGACCAGATGTCGGCGGTGCGCAGTCCATCATCGAGAACCTGCGCAATCGCGGCTTCCAGACGGTCAGCTTCATCGACAAGGTTGAACGAATAACGCAGGCACATGGCAAGCGAAGCGATCATTGCAATCGGATTGGCAACGCCCTTGCCAGCGATATCCGGTGCAGAACCGTGGACGGGCTCATAAAGCGCCTTGCGCTTGCCGGTTTTGGAATCGACAGCGCCAAGCGAAGCGGACGGCAGCATGCCGAGCGAGCCGGTCAGCATTGCAGCAACGTCCGACAGCATGTCGCCGAACAGATTGTCCGTCACGATAACGTCGAACTGCTTCGGCCAGCGCACGAGCTGCATGCCGCCAGCGTCGGCCAGCATATGCTCCAGTTCCACATCGGCATGCTTTTCCTTGTGGCGAGCGGTGACGACCTGATTCCACAGGACGCCCGACTTCATCACATTGCGTTTTTCCATCGACGTGACCTTGTTGCGGCGCGTGCGCGCCAGCTCGAAGGCAACATCGGCGATGCGCTCGATTTCGTAGGTGTCATAGACCTGCGTATCAATACCGCGCTTCTGGCCATTGCCGAGGTCGATGATTTCCTTCGGTTCACCGAAGTAAACGCCGCCGGTCAGCTCGCGCAGGATGAGGATGTCGAGACCCTCGATCACTTCCGGCTTCAGCGAAGAAGAATGGGCCAGAGCCGGGTAGCAGATGGCCGGACGCAGATTTGCATAGAGCTGCATGTCCTTACGCAGACGCAGAAGACCGGCTTCTGGACGCACTTCATAAGGCACATCGTCCCACTTCGGACCGCCAACAGCGCCGAACAGCGTGGCATCGGCAGCCAGCGCCTTCTCCATATCAGCATCCGAAATCGCCTGACCGTGCGCGTCGTAAGCGCAGCCGCCAACCAGACCTTCTTCGGTTTCAAAGCCGAGATTGAGGCCCGAGTTGAGGAAAGCGATGATCTTGCGGACCTCCGCCATCGCCTCTGGGCCGATGCCGTCGCCGGGCAGGAGAAGGAGTTTTCTGGATGCCATAATGCCAAGCCTCTGTATTGTTTCGCATATTCCGGAAAACAATGACCCGTTTTGCCAGAAATACTGCGTTCAAATCCATGACAGCAGCGAACAGCATGAAGCCGTCCGATACAATCTTTATCAAGTTCCGCGAGGGTTATAGAGCCCTGTTGTCCGACAAGCAATAATGCGCGTGGCTGAAACTTATGAAAAAGATAGGGGCTTGTGCAGAAATTAAATAACAGCCGATACAGCAGGTGCTATTCAGCGTTTCAGGCCTCCAGTCACCTGCAAATCGACCTGTGTTTACTCTGTCAAACTGCGTGCTTCGGACGGCAGCATGATAGGTATTCCGCCCCGGACCGGATAGGCAAGCTTCGCCTTGCGCGAGATCAGTTCGGCACGTTCCGCATCATACTCCAAGGGCCCCTTTGTAAGCGGGCATACGAGAAGTTCCAGCAGGCGAACATCGATATTTCCGGTTTCCGTCTTGTCGTCCATTGGCTTATTCCTGAGATCTATTGCAGCCGCGATCCGAAATCGTCGTCCTTTACTCTGGCCAATACCATTTCGGTAATGGCAATCAAAGTTGCTGCACGCGTCTTCAAATCGGGGGCCTCCAGAAGGGCCTGTTTTTCAGCCGGACCGAAAGGCGACATGATGGAGAGCGCATTGACAAGGGTTTCATTGTTTGCCCGTGCGATACTATCCCAATCCGCTTCCAGATTGTGCGCTTCCAGATAATCGCGGAAAGCACCCAGCAAAGCGTCCCGGTCTATTTCCGATGAATCCCGCGCCTCCTCCAGATCAGCCAGAAACGGCATGATCCGGCATTGCCGGTAAGGCTGACGGCAATTGACTTCTTCCCGCACGCGAAACCGACAGATGCCCTGCAGGGTGATCAGCAGGCGACCGTCGCCCGTCTCGGCAAAGGTTGTGATACGGCCAAGACAGCCGACATTACTCAATTGCGGGCGAAAGCTTTCATCCAGTTCATTGATCGTTTCGTCATCGTCGCCATCGATTTTCGGCTGGATCATGCCGATGATGCGTTTACCCGCCAGGGCATTCTCGACCATCGCCAAATAGCGCGGCTCGAAAATATTGAGCGGAAGCTGGCCACCGGGCAGAAGCAGCGCCCCTTTCAACGGGAAAACCGGCACGGTCTCGGGTATATCAGCGCCCGTTCTGTAACGGGCATTGCCCACCTGCATTGCAACCTCCCTTTAGGACGCACTAGACATGCGCCCTAACAGTTGGAATTCGCATAGCGCGCAAAGCACAATTTGCCCGCCATGCTCCCGATCGCTCGCGATCAGGAAAACAGAAGCGACGACAGTTTGCGCCGCGCACCGAGCGTCGCCGGATCGGCATTGCCCCATGCTTCGAAAAACTGAAGAAGCTGCCTGCGTGCGCCATCTTCGTTCCACTCGCGGTCGGACTTCATGATGAAAAGCAGCTCATTGGCCGCATCTTCACGCCGCCCCTGTGCATTACGCACCTGAGCAAGGTCAAAGCGGGCTTGATAATCCTTCGGATCCGCCTGAATTCGCTTCTCAAGCGCAATCGGATCACCAATGAGCTTGACCTGATTAGCCAATGCAAGACGCGCTTCCAATGCCCGAACGGCAGGTGCATTCTGCTTGTCAGCGGGAAGCTGGGCGAGAAGTTCGCGCGCCTTTTCCGCATCACCGGATTCCAGAAGGCAGGTCGCAAGACCGACAATCGCATCGACATTATCCGGGACGGCATGAAGAATGGACGAGAAAATCTCCGATGCCTGAACGAAATCACCAGCTTCGACCAGTTCATTCGCGGCAGTGATGGCTTCGGCAAGCGCCGCTTCCGCGTCGCTCGGCCCGCCGATCTTGGCGATGAATTCCTTCACCTTCGATTCCGGCACAGCCCCCATGAAACCATCGACCGGCTGACCGTTGACGAAAGCAATGACAGCCGGAATGGACTGAATCCCGAGCTGACCAGCGATGGCCGGATGATCATCGATATTCATCTTGACCAGCTTGACAGCGCCACCAGCGTCCCGCACTGCCTTTTCAATGATCGGCGTGAGCTGCTTGCAAGGTCCGCACCATGGCGCCCAGAAATCCACCAGCACCGGCTGATTGCGGGATTCGGTAATGACATCCGCCTGAAAACTTGCCGTCGTCGTATCCTTGACGAGATCTGCACCTCCGGTCGCGGTCGGCGCCGAACCGAAAGAGACATTTGCCGTCATCTGGCCGCCTGCACCGGCATAAGGATTGTTCTGGCTGCTCATAGGAAATTCCTTCGTATTTTCCGACCGATGCGACGCTCCGCATACAAGCCGGTGTCGTTCTTTCAGTTCGTATCTTCGAAAGCCAATTTCAAGACGGTCGTTTCAGCAAGTTGCGCTGTAACTTAGCGCTCCCGCCTTCCACTTCAATCGCCAATTGCTATGCGCAAGAAGGCCGCCCGTTTTGAAAATCAGTTTATACCGAAGTGTCTGCTTTCGCACCTTCGGAAACGGCGAGAACGCGCGGTTCATGGCCGGTGGACTTGAGGAAAGCGACAAGGTCGTCGCGCTTTATGGAAGTCGTGGCTTCGTTGGTCAATGGATGGCCGTTGATGACGTCATACTTCATCAAATCGGCATCAAGAATAACCTGCACATTATGTGCGGTATCGTTGACCGCGCCAAACACGGTGACTGCGCCTGGAATCACACCCAGATATTCCATCAGCTTTTCCGGCTTGCCGAACGAAACACGGCTTGCAGCGCCGAGCAGTTGATGAATCGACTTCAGATCGACCACCGCATCCTCTTCTACTGTCACGAGAAAGAAATTGTCTTTCTTGTCTTTCAGGAAGAGATTTTTCGTATGGCCACCCGGAATTTCACCACGCAGGCTTTGGGAATCCGAGACCGTGAACAAGGGAGGATGTTCGACAGTTTTTACTTCGATACCGAGTTTCTGAAGATAGTCGTGAAGCTCGCTCGGCGACAAAGGCATGATTCCACCCCATTCTGTTCGGCATTGAAAATGTTGCGCATGTCGTCACGCTCCTCACGCTTCGGCGACTTGCAACAGCGCTTATAGACCATGGATACATGCTTAGAAACCATGCATAGTAAATTGGAATGTTCGCACGAGACGCAGCAGCGCTGACTCGTCCCTCCGACAGCCGCTTCCGTTATCCGTGGAAGCGCATTTTCCTTGTTTTAACGAAGAACCACGGTCGAGAATACAGCACATAATTTGAAAAATGTAATATTTACAGATGGTTACAATTTAACCGACAGCTAATTTCGCTGAAACGACATTTTCCTGTAATTTCCCTGTTGCAATCTCCGGGGTGTTAGTTCATATAGCGCCTGCCTGACGGAAACGACTGGCGCGAGCGGGTGTAGCTCAGGGGTAGAGCACAACCTTGCCAAGGTTGGGGTCGAGGGTTCGAATCCCTTCGCCCGCTCCAGTTTTCCGATCAGATAGGCAACAAAATCCCGGCTTTGTCCGGGATTTTTGCTTTTTCAGGCGCTTTCCATCAGCAAAGAGCTATTGCTCACCAATGCGGTTACCGCAAGGTCACGATTTCAGCCGACCGTTGATTTCAGGTCGGCTGAGTCCATGGCCTGCAGATATTCGGAGACATTCAAGTCACCACGTTCTCTTCGTAGGTCTTTTTCACCCCTGGAACACAGAGGCAAGCTGGCACGATCAGCACCGCGATAAGCATCATCGCTACGAATGTTGCGTGCAGCGCATGTTGAAGCGCCAGCCGAAGCTCCTGCTGGTCAATCAACATCTCCGCGCCATTCAACAAGTCCCGAAGTTGGTCTGACGTAATCGCTTCGCCATGATTGGCGTTGGCAAGACCATAGGTCAGTACCGCACCAAGAATGGCTGCTCCGAGCGTACTGCCCAAATTGCGCGAGAAGACGTTCGATGCCGTGGCGCTGCCGCGCTCCGACCAACTCACGCTATCCTGTGTCAGGATGAGCGCCCCAATGTTGAGCAGCCCCATGCCGAAACCCATGATCAGAGAACCGGTTCCGGCCAGTGTGGCGGAACTTGACGGGGTCAGCATGACAAGCAGAGAGGTGCCAATCGGAATGCAGATGCTTCCGGCGATCATGATCGGGCGCAATCCGAACCGTGTAAATTGCCGCGATGCAATCGTGGCCCCGCACGGCCAGCCCAGTAGCAACATGGTCAGGGCGAAGCCCGCGACCACAGGAGAACGGTCGAGGACCGTCTGCACATACATCGGCAGGAATGTCGTCAGCCCCATGATCGACATGCTGGCCAGAAAGACCGCCAGATTGGAGAAAGCGATAGGACGTTTCAGCCACAAGTCTGGTGCGACCATGGGCTCCTTCGCGCGACGCTCCTGCCAGATGAAGGTAATCAGTGAAAAAGCAAAGAGAATGAACGCCAGAATTCCTTCGAGCGAAACTGCGCTCTCCATCAGGGTGAGCGCAATCATCAGAGAGGAAATGGAGACGGCGAAAAGTGCCGCGCCAAGCACATCGACCGATACCGGCTTTGTCCGCTTCTCCTCATGGAGAAAGAGAAGAAAGCCCGACGCGGCCAGAATGCCGACCGGCACATTGATCCAGAATACCCAGGCCCAGCTCAGATTGTGAATAATCAGGCTGCCGAGCAACGGACCGACAACAGCTGACAGTGCCCAGACACTGGCAAGATATCCCTGAACCTTGCTGCGCTGCGCTCCAGGGAAAAGATCGGCCACCACGGTCATGGCCGCAGGCTGGATCGCCCCTGCCCCAATGCCCTGCAATAGCCGGAAAACAATCATCGAAGGCATAGACCACGCGAAACCGGCCAGCACAGAAGCGGTCAGGAACAGCGCGATACCAAAAACAAGAACCGGCTTGCGCCCGTAGATGTCGGCCAGTTTGCCAAACACGACGGTCGTTGCTGTCTGTGTCAAAAGAAATGACGAGAAAACCCAGGAATAGAGATTGAGCTGGCCAAGTTGCGCCGCGATCTGTGGCATTGCGGTCGACACAATCGTCGCCTCGACGGCGATCATGGCCATGCTTGCCATAATCGCGGCAACAACAAGCCCGCGATGAGAATGTTTTTCTGTCATGGATTGCCTTCAGACCAGAACCGGTCGTCGTTGAGGGAAGCCTCCTCGCCTCCGACGTGTTTCTTAGACCTGCTCGACCACCATCGCAATAGGTTGCCCGTCCCGGCCAGTACACATTGTTGCTATCTCAAGTCCATCGTGCTCGCTCAATCGACGGAAATGATCTGGCTGCTTGTTTTAGCGCACAACTTGTCGGAGAACCGCTTCACACTTTTCACAAACGCCCTAACCTCTTGGAGAATGACCATGACAAACAACACAACGCCCTATTTTCTGGAGGATACGGACGAAAGCGAAATCTCTTCCGATGTCGCAGGCATCGGCAATTTTCTGGTAACGACCCATATTCCCATCCGGGCAGACGGCTCCATGGAAACCGGCGACATAACCGCCCAAAGCGAATGTACGCTGAACAGCCTCAAAGCATCGCTCGAAAAGGCTGGCAGCAGTCTGGCGAATGTCATTCATCTGACGATCTATCTGACCGATATCAATGAACGCCCTGCCTTCAACGAAGTTTATCTGCGTTTTTTCAAAAAGCCGTTTCCGGTTCGCTGTGCAGTTGGTGTCGCAGGCCTTGCCACCCCTGAGATGCGGGTCGAAGTAACGGCAATGGCCGTGCGAAATCAATAGTTTACGCCACGGACGATCGATCTATTTCGCGCACCATCGCGGGGCCTCTCATTCGGGAGGCCCCGAACCCACATTCGGCTGACCTTATATCCTGCAAGAACTGCATATCATCATACGCTAATTTCATAACCTACTTCTTCGGACTGCCTAGCCGCCACTTCCGGGTTTATGCAATGCTCATGCATCAAACCAGAGGAGGGGTTCGATAAAATGAAAAAAATCATAACAATAATGGGTATCGCAGGCGCCATTCTGGCGACTAGTTTCTCTGCTTTTGCGGGCGAAACGCTGGATCGTGTCATGGAAAAGAAGGCCATGGTCGTCGCGACCAATGCAGGCTGGCCACCCCAAAGCTTTCTGGATGATTCCAACAAGCTCGTGGGCTTCGACGTGGACGTGGCCAACGAGATTGGTAAACGTCTTGGCGTCACCGTTTCCTTCGAGACGCCAGACTGGGCGACATTGACCGGTGGACGCTGGCAGGGCCGTTACGACGTTGGCGTTGGGTCGGTGACCCCGACCAAGGCGCGCGCCAAGGTCATCGATTTTGCCGGGGTCTATTATTATAGCCCCTACGTCTATGTCGTGCACAAGGATAACGAGGCGAAATCGGTTGCCGATCTCAAAGGCAAAGTCATTGGCGTCGAAACGGCCACGACTTCAGAAGATTTCGCCCGTCGTCAGTTGGAAATCGACGCCCCCGGCCTTCCCCCGATCGAATACAAGCTGGAACCCGGTGAAATTCGCACTTTTGCAGATTCCATGCTGCCATTCGACGATCTGAGGCTTGGAGATGGCGTTCGCATCGATGCGATCATCGCTCCAGAACAGACGGCACAGAACGCCATCAAGAACGGTTATCCCGTCAAGATTCTTGAGGGCGAATATGCCTTCCGCGAGCCGCTCGTCGTTATCGCCGAAAAGAACGATCCGGAATGGACCGCCAAGATTGGCGAAATCATCCAGCAGATGAAGTCTGACGGTACTTTGGCGACACTCACCGCAAAGTGGTACGGCAAAGACTACAGCGCCGACTGATATTACCCTTACATCAATATTGAAATGAGCCATCGTGACGATGGCTCATCCGATATTCTTTTCCTGGTGTTGCGATGACTTATCCGGCCACTTATTACAGCCAAACAAAGGCGGACGATTTCGCGCGTCCAACGCTTGAACGCGAAACCACAGCAGATGTCGCAGTGATTGGCGGCGGACTTGCAGGTTTGTCGGCCGCATTGCAGATGTCGCGAGCGGGCAAGAAAGTCGTTGTCCTAGAAGCTGAGAGCATCGGTTTCGGTGCATCCGGGCGCAATGGAGGATTTGTCAGCCCAGGCTTTGCATCCGGCGGGGATGACATTGCTGCCCGTGCTGGCAGGACCGTCGCCCGATCACTTCATGAATTGTCGATTGAAGGTGTCGAATTCGTTCGACAGAACATCGACACGCTGAAGATTGAAGAAGCTCAACTCATTCCCGGCATTCTGAACGTACGCCGGTATGACGACGGTGAGAGTCTTAAACATTACGCCGAGGCGCTTCAGCGCGATTATGGCTACAGAATAGATTTTCACCCAACGGCTGAAACGCGCAATATTCTGAATTCCAAGCGCTATTTCCAATCGGTCTACGATCCCAATGCATTTCATATCCATCCGCTGAACTATTTACGGGCGCTCGGACGCGAGATCGAGCGGCTCGGCGGGCGGATTTTCGAACACAGCCGCGTGGTCCAGTTGCTCGACCACAATGATGGCAAGCTTATAGAAACAGCCCGCGGACAAGTTAAAGCAGGTGCAGTGCTGATTACCACCGGTGGCTATACCGATGGACTGGTCAGCCAGATCAGACGGGCCTATCTGCCCATCGCCACCTATGTGATGGTGAGTGAAGAAGCACCCGAACTGATCGCATCGGCGATCCGCACCACGTCCGCGATTGGTGATAATCGTCGTGCTGGCGACTACTACCGGGTGATCGATGGTGGTCGCAGGCTTTTATGGGGTGGACGCATCACCACACGAGCAGCCGACACGCCCGGCGTGGTGCACGAGTTGCGCAACGAAATGGTGGGAACTTATCCTCAGCTTGCTTCACTGAAGACGGAATTGGCATGGTCGGGCCTGATGTCCTACGCCAGACACCTGATGCCGCAGATCGGTCAGTTGGACCGCGCCACATGGTACTGCACCGCCTTCGGTGGCCATGGGCTGAACACAACCGCCATCGGCGGCAAGGTCGTCGCCGAAGCCATTTGCGGACAAAGTGACCGCTACAAGCTCTTCGAAAAATTCGGGCTGGTCTGGGCTGGAGGCGCTGCGGGTCTTGCTGTCGCCCAGCTAACCTATTGGAAATTGCAGATGCAGGATTGGCTTGCGGAGCGAAAGGCAAGCTGACAGGGGAGAGAACATGCTCGGGAGGTTTTTTCTGACGCGGCCCGAGGCCGCCAAACGCACTGTCCAGATAGCGTTTTTCGTTATCCTGACAGCGCTCTTCTGTTTCATGAATATCCGGTTCTCCGGCATCACGAACTGGCTTGGCATTGACCCGAAAGTCGCCAAAGCCGGTTTCACCAAAGCGACGCTGATCTCCTCGATACTGCTTAGCGCTATCATCTTCGCCAATTGGAGCTTCCTGAGACTTTTCCCGCGTTGGGCACAGATCACGGCAATATGGCTGGAACTGTTCCTGCTATTGATGATCTTCTTCTATTCATTCGATCTCTCATTTGAATTCATCGCAAGAAAGATCGGATTTCTGATTAGCCAGGGTGTCGTCACGACGCTTTATATTTCCGCCGCCTCGATATTCTTCGCAACCATTCTGGCGTTGATTGGTGCGGTGGCCAAACTTTCAAAGAATGGCCTCGTCTACGGTCTGGCGACGTTCTACACTTCGCTTTTCCGCGGCCTGCCATTGCTGATGCAGATCTACATCATCTACCTTGGACTGCCGCAGGTGGGCTATGTCATCGGACCTATCCCTGCCGGCATTCTGGCGCTGTCCTTATGCTACGGCGCCTATATGACCGAAATCTTCCGTGCGGGCATCGAGAGCATTCCACGTGGGCAACAGGAAGGCGCATATGCGTTGGGCCTTGGGCCTTCGCAGACCATGTGGCTGGTCACCCTTCCTCAAGCGATGCGCATCATCATTCCGCCAACCGGCAACCAGTTCATCGCGATGCTCAAGGACTCGTCGCTGGTCTCCGTCATCGGCGTTTGGGAACTCATGTATCTTGCCCGTACGCAGGGCCAGACTGAGTTCCGGCATATCGAAATGCTCATCACCGCTTCGATGATCTATTGGGCCCTCTCCATCGTTCTGGAATACGGTCAGGCCAAACTCGAAGCTCGATTCAAGCGTTCCATCGCGCGTTAGGCGCGATGGAAATCCACTTTTCATGCAGTCGCCCTCAAGGGATGACATTCTGATTAATGACAAGCAGAGCGACCATGGACAAGCGTCACGAAATTCTGTTCGAGCCGATCAAGATTGGCCCCGTCACGACGAAAAACCGCTTCTACCAGGTTCCGCATTGTAGCGGCATGGGACATCGTTATCCCGAGCACGACCTGCGGCTGCGTGAGATGAAAGCAGAGGGTGGCTGGGGTGTCGTTTCCACACAGGAAACTGAAATCCATCCCACATCCGATATCACACCGTCCAATCAAGGGCGCATATGGGACGAGAAAGACGCCGCCCGTCTCCAGAATCTGACCGACGCCGTCCACCAGCACGGAAGTCTCGCCGCAATCCAACTCGTGCATAACGGTATCCACGTCTCCAACCGTTTGACCAGACTGGCGCCTCTTGGCCCCATGGACATGATTGTCGATGTGGAAGATCCGGTTCAGGCAAGAGCCATGGACAAAGCCGACATCGCCCGGTTTCGTAAATGGCATCGCGATGCCGCACTTCGCGCCAAACGGGCCGGTTTCGATATTATCTATGTCTATGCAGGTCACGACATGACCTTGCTGCAGCATTTTCTGCTGCAACGCTACAATACCCGCACGGATGAATATGGCGGATCGTTCGAAAATCGCTTGCGTTTGTTTCGCGAAGTGCTGGCGGATACGCGCGACGCTGTCGGCGACAAATGTGCGATTGCAGTACGCTTTGCAGTAGAGGAATTTCTGGGAGACCAGGGCATCCAACACAATGGCGAAGGACGGGATGTCATTGCAGCTCTCGCCGATGAACCCGATCTATGGGATGTAAATCTGTCGGGCTGGTCCAACGACAGCCAGACATCCCGCTTTTCACAGGAGGGCTTTCAGGAGCCCTATATCTCCTTTGTGAAATCGCTCACCAGCAAACCCGTTGTAGGTGTTGGACGCTATACCTCGCCGGACACCATGGTGCAGGCTATCCGCTCCGGTATTCTCGACCTCATCGGTGCGGCACGCCCGTCGATTGCTGACCCGTTTCTGCCCGAGAAGATTCGAAACGGTCGTGTCGATGACATTCGCGAATGCATTGGCTGCAATATATGCACGGCCAGCGACAACATCGTTGCGCCATTGCGATGCACACAAAACCCGACAATTGGCGAAGAAGCGCGCAAGGGCTGGCACCCAGAGAAAATCGGCAAGCTAAGGACAGCAGAGAAAGTGCTGGTCGTCGGTGGAGGACCAGCAGGTCTGGAGGCAGCCCGCGCCATGGCCGAGCGTGGTGCAGACGTCATCATTGCTGATAAAAGCACCCATTGGGGTGGGCGTGTGACGGAGGAGGCCGCCCTCCCCGGTCTCGCTAGTTGGGCGCGTGTTCGCGATTGGCGCATGACGCAATTACAGCGCGCGACCAATGTGGAAATGTATCTCGATAGCAATCTCGATGCAGACGAGATTCTGACCTACGGTATTCCACATGTGGTGCTGGCTACCGGAGCGCACTGGCGCACGGATGCAGTCGGTCGTTCTCATAGACAACCATTCTGCACATTGGAAGCACGCACACTGAGCGTCAACGCCATCCTGAAAGACAAAGCATCACTCGATGAGCGCTGTGGACCTTTGGTGATCTTTGATGACGATCGTTATTACCTTGGCTCTGTTTTGGCCGAATTGGCTGCGAGCCGCGGTATTGATACGACATTGGTAACGCCAGCGCCAATCGTGGCTCCATGGAGCGAACACACACTCGAACAGTCGAGAGTTCAAACGAGATTGATAGAACTGGGCGTCGGGATAATCCCACTGCATAAGCTCGCCAAACAAACCGTCGACAGCCTGTCCGTCGCATGTATCTATTCCGGCAGGGAAACCGAAATTCCATGCGGTACGCTGGTTCCGGTAACAAGCCGCCATCCTGACAAAAGCTTGTCGGTCGCACTGGAAGCGCGCCGAAATGAATGGCAAGATGCCGGCATAAAATCTGTCACCCCAATTGGTGACTGTTACGCGCCGTCGATTATTGCCGCTGCGGTCTATGGCGGTCATTCCTACGCTCGCGGCTTTGGCGTATCCGCATCGGAGAATATGGATAGCTATCGATAAGCACAGCCCTATTCGGAGACTTCGGTTTGGCCTTTAAAGGGAATGATAAAATCGATTGTTTTAACCAAGGTCTCAGCCTCGGATAATGCGCAGGAAAGAATATTGCGAGCTATAGTAAAGCCGGAATTGACGCAGGCCGTCTTGCCGCTTACTCCTTCCTTCTGATTGTGAGCCCGTGGCTGAGGCGGCCATCATGGGGAAGCGCTAACTTTTTTCCTTGAAACGCCAAAACCCCGCAGCCTAGGCTACGGGGTTTTGTTGACTTGGTTGCGGGGGCAGGATTTGAACCTGCGGCCTTCAGGTTATGAGCCTGACGAGCTACCGGGCTGCTCCACCCCGC
>NZ_CADEAR010000002.1 GCF_902825325.1 Brucella tritici
GCCTTACGACAACGCCCTTGCTGTTCGGCTAACGGTTCCCATCACCAGGGCCCGTAGAGGACTTTCACCTCCAAGTCATCGAACGGATACCATCCCGGTCGAGCGATGCTTGCGCACCACGCGCCATGCTCGGCGCACCCAGTAAAAAAGCCCCGGAAATCCGGGGCTTTTTCGTTTCTGATTATTACTCGCCGCGACGCTTCTTGCTGTAACCGCCGCCTTCGGGCTTTTTGCCGCCCTTCTTGAAGCCGTCTTTCTTGAAGTCGTCTCCGCGGGAAAAATCACGCGGCTTGTCCCACTTGTCGCCCTTCGAGCGGTCGCCTTTATAGCCATCGCTCTTGTAGCCGTCGCGGAAGCCACCTTCCTTGAACTTGTCACCGCGCGGCTTGAAGCCACCCTTGCCTTCACGCGGGGCAGCGTCACCGCCTGCACCTGCAACGGCAGTGCGGATCACAAGACCCTTTTCACCAGTGCCGCGTTCTTCGACTGAACGGCGGAACTCATCAGCCTTCGAGGCCGTGATTTCAAAGCGGGTTTCATTATCGAAAATCTTGATCGAACCAACGTCGCGCTTGGAAACATCGCCCGCCTTGCAGATGAGCGGCAGCAGCCACTTCGGATCGGCGCGATGCTTGCGACCAGCAGAAACCGAGAACCAGACGCCGTCAAAATGTGCATTACGGTCAAAACGTTCGCCCGGTTCGCCACGCTCACGACGCTCTCCGCGCTCGAAGCGGTCGCCGCGATCAGAGCGCTCGCCTTTTTCAAAACGATCCCGGGGCTTCTTGCCACCAACCGGATGCACCGGAGCATCGGAGACTTCTTCCGCTGCGGGGTAGGACGCAACTTCGCGGTTGAGGAAGGCGCTTGCGATCTGTTCCGGCGTATAACGCTCGGTCAGCGCCTTCAGGAGATCCTGATACTCTTCTTCAACCGGCTGATTGAAGACTTCCGCATTCAAAATGCGCTCATTGGTTTTTGCTTGAACAGCAGCAATGCTTGGTGCCGGAACCGTCTGTGCATCGAGCTTTGCCATGTGCAGAAGGCGCTCTGCAGTGCGGCGACGTGAGAACGGCACGACCAGCACGCAGGTGCCCTTGCGACCTGCGCGACCCGTACGACCCGAACGGTGCAGCATCGTTTCAGGATTGTTCGGAAGATCGGCGTGAATAACGAGATCGAGATTGGGCAGATCGATACCGCGTGCGGCAACGTCGGTTGCCACGCAGACACGGGCGCGTCCATCACGCATTGCCTGAAGCGCGTTGTTGCGTTCTGCCTGGCTCAATTCGCCGGACAGTGCAACCACAGCGAAACCGCGATTGGAAAGTCGGCTCGCCATATGCTTCACCGCTTCGCGGGTCGAGCAGAAAATGATCGAGTTCTGGCTGTCGTAATAGAGCAGCGTATTGATGATCGCGTGGTCGCGCTCATGCGGCGGCACCGGCATGGCAACATAGTCGATGTCGGCGTGCTGGCTGGTTTCGCTCTGGACGGTGAGACGAAGCGCGTCGTTCTGGAAGCGCTTGGCAAGCTGGGCAATCGGCTTCGGCACGGTTGCCGAGAACATCAGCGTGCGGCGGTCATCCGGCGCTTCGCCGAGGATGAATTCGAGGTCCTCGCGAAAGCCCATGTCGAGCATTTCGTCAGCTTCATCGAGAACGACGGCACGCAGTTCCGACATGTCGAGAGCATCGCGGGTGATATGGTCGCGCAGACGTCCCGGTGTACCGACAACGATGTGGGCGCCACGTTCCAGCGCACGACGCTCGGTGCGGATATCCATACCGCCAACGCAGGATGCGATGCGCGCACCTGTATCGGCATAGAGCCATTCCAGTTCACGACGAACCTGAAGCGCCAGTTCGCGCGTCGGCGCGATAATCATTGCAAGCGGCGCACCGGCATCGCCGAAACGTAGTTCGTCTTCGAGGAGGGTGTTGGCCATGGCAAGGCCGAAAGCAACTGTCTTGCCCGATCCGGTTTGTGCGGAAACGAGAAGATCGGCATCGAGCGTTTCGGGTGCCAGAACGGCATTTTGAACGGCGGTGAGTGTATTATAACCGCGAGCGGCTAATGCTCCGGACAGAGCCGGAGCGATGGTTTCGGGCAAAGACATGAACCACTTTCACGAAAAAAGCTTCTCAAGCCGTATACCCATTGGTCGTGAACCCACTTGTCCACGACTCCCCTGACGACCACCGAAGCAACAGAATTGATGCTTCCCTATAGGGTTGGGCCGCTCAGGTCAACCGGCCAAACCTCAGAGCGCAATTCGATCCGATTGAATCGTACCGCCGCTCTGGCCCTTTTGGACCCGCATTTGGCCCGAAAACCGTTTCACACTTTTCGGAATGCGCTCTAGTGTGCCTCATCCCAGTTATGCGCTGCACGCGCATCGACATGCAGCGGCACAGCAAGCGAGACGGCAGGCATTGCCGCATTTTCCATAATGTGACGAACGACTGGAATGGTCTTTTCGACTTCATTATCAGGCACTTCGAAGATCAGTTCGTCGTGCACTTGCAACAACATGCGCGCGGCAAGGTTTTGCTCAGCCAGTGCATCTTCCATACGGATCATGGCGCGGCGGATAATGTCGGCCGCAGAACCCTGTATCGGCGCATTGATGGCAGCGCGCTCGTTGAAAGCGCGGACCTGCGGGTTGGATGCCCTGATATCGGGATAATGCGCACGGCGGCCGAAAATCGTTTCGACATAACCATGCTCGCGCGCGAAAGCCTTGGTCGCCTCCATGTAGTCCTTGATGCCGGGAAAGCGCTCGAAATAGGTCCGAATATATTGACCTGCCTCTTCGCGCGGAATCGACAACTGGTTCGCCAGACCGAATGCGGAAATGCCGTAGATGATACCGAAATTGATCGCCTTGGCGCGTCGGCGCACTTCCGACGGCATGCCTTCGACCGGCACGCTGAACATTTCGGATGCCGTCATGGCGTGAATGTCTATGCCGTCGGCAAATGCCTGTTTCAATTGCGCGATATCGGCCACATGCGCCAGGACACGCAGTTCGATCTGGCTGTAATCGGCAGAAACCAGCTTGTTGCCGGGTTCGGCGATGAAGGCTGTCCTGATCTTGCGGCCTTCGGCTGTGCGAACCGGAATATTTTGCAGGTTCGGATCGGATGACGAGAGACGTCCGGTCGAGGTGGACGCCATGGCATAGGACGTATGAACGCGCTTGGTCTCCGGGTTAATGAACCCCGGCAGAGCATCCGTATAGGTGGATTTGAGCTTGGTAAGCTGTCGCCAATCGACGATCTTGCGCGGCAGCGGATGGCCTTCAGCAGCGAGGTCTTCCAGCACTTGTGCAGAGGTCGACCATTGGCCGGTCTTGGTTTTCGACGCGCCCGGAAGGCCCATCTTGCCGAAAAGAATGTCGCCAAGCTGCTTGGGCGAACCGATGGTGAACTTCTCACCTGCCAGTTCGTAAATCTCGTCTTCGTAGGCTGCAGCAGCCTGCGCCAGATCGCCGGAAAGGCGCGACAATACCTGTCGGTCAACGGCAATGCCGCGTTCTTCCATGCGCGCCAGCACATCGACCAGCGGACGTTCCAGACGTTCATAGACCGACATGAGACCCTCGGCTGCCAGGCGCGGCTTCAGCACCTGCCACAGACGCAGTGTCACATCGGCGTCTTCCCCTGCATAAGCCGTAGCACGATCGAGATCGACCATGTCGAAGCTGACGGCGCTTTTGCCGCTTCCCGCCACATCCTTGTAGGGAATTGGCGTATGGCCGAGCCAGCGCTCGGACAACGGGTCCATGCCATGGCTGCCCGTCCCCGCGTCCAGCACATAGGAAATCAGCATCGTATCATCGAACGACACCGCATTGATCCCATGGCGGCGCATGACCAGCCAGTCATATTTCATGTTCTGCGCGATCTTGAGAACGGAAGCGTCCTCAAGCACAGCCTTCAAAGCGGCAAGCGCTTCATCCAGCGGAATTTGTCCCTCGACCATACCGCCACCGAGAAGATCACCTGTGCCGGATTTGTGCTGAAGCGGGATGTAAGCCGCCTTGCCCGGCGCCAGTGCCAGCGAAAAGCCGACCAGTTCCGCCTGCATCGGATCGAGCGACGTCGTTTCCGTATCGAAGGCCAGAACCCCGATTTCAACCGCCTCTGCGAGCCACAGTTTCAGTGTGGCTATGTCGCGAATGCAGGTATACGCACTCGTATCGATGGTCTGCGCGGTTGCTTCCGCCGCCCGCTTTTCTGCGAGCGCCTTCGGCGTATAGCCCTGATCCGAGGCCGTGACGGTCGATGTCGAGACTGGTTGCGTCGCCGTATTATCAGCCTTGGCGGGAACATCGACATCGGGACCGTGCGCATCCGCGCCCCAGTCGGTCTCCACATGGCATGGTTCGACGGCAGAAGCGTCAGTGTCAGTTGCCTCGGCCACCCGGCGAGTGAGTGAAGTGAACTCCATTGCCTTCAGGAAGCCAATCAGCTTCGGGCCGTTCTGCGGCTCAAGCACCAGACCGTCGAGATCGACATCCAGCGGAACATCGGTCTTGAGCGTAACCAGCTCGCGCGAAATCTTCGTCTGGTCGGCAAAGGCCAGAATATTTTCGCGACGCTTGTTCTGCTTGATTTCGGAAGCGCGGGCCAGAAGCGTGTCGAGATCACCGAACTCTTCCAGCAACTGCGCCGCCGTCTTGGGACCGATGCCGGGGATGCCGGGAACATTGTCGGTGCTGTCGCCGGTCAGCGATTGCAGGTCGATCATTTTTTCCGGCGGAACGCCCCATTTCTCGATCACTTCCGGGATCGAAATCTGCTTGTCTTTCATGCTGTCATACATCGACACGCTTGGCGTCACGAGCTGCATGAGATCCTTGTCGGACGAAACGATGGTGACGTCACCACCTGCCTGTTCGGCGACACGGGCATAGGTCGCGATCAGATCGTCGGCCTCGAAACCCTCCTTCTCGATGCAAGGCAGATTGAACGCGCGCGTTGCCTGACGGATGAGGCCGAACTGCGGAATGAGATCTTCCGGCGGCGCGGTGCGATTGGCCTTGTATTCAGGATAGATTTCGTTGCGGAACGTCTTCGACGAATAGTCGAAAATAACCGCGAAATGGGTCGGCACCACGCCGACATCCGTATTGCGAGCATCCTTCAGGAGCTTCCACAGCATGTTGCAGAAGCCCGAGACGGCACCAACCGGCAGACCATCCGTCTTGCGGGTCAGCGGTGGCAGGGCATGATAGGCGCGGAAAATATAGCCCGAGCCGTCAACGAGAAAGAGATGATCGCCTTTTTTCATAAGGTAGAATTAGAGGAAAGCAACCATAAAGGAAACCGCTCCCGTGTCAGGAGAAACAACCGTCCACGTGAAAGAGAACCCATCACGCCGCGATAACACGTTTGTTACAGATTTGTAATCTTCCGTGCCCTTGAATAGCCACAGTTGAAAGGCCAAATCCTGGTCATCGACAGTTCGTCGGTCGCCGGTTTTCTGACCCGTCCCCCGTTGGATGCCGGATGTTAGCGGCAGCCTCATTCCCCTCTCCGGGCTGCCGCTTTGAGTGTAGTGATATGGCCGTTACGGTAACCCCCTCACCGTAACGGCCAAATCTTTTTTACACTCCCGGTTTCATCCCCCGGACGCCGTTGGGCAGCCCTTTTCCGGTGAGAAATTCGTGCTACCGTCAGGATGAAAAACCTTGGGGTTGGGATCATAGAACGGCCCCACCACCAGCGGTTCGGCAGGAAGGACAGATTGGTCTTCGCTGGAACGAACACTCGTCGTCAGGCTTTGCAGCAGCTTTCCATCGAGCGACACAATACGGATCGCCACATTATAGGGCCTGTCCTTGACGATACAGTGCAGGGCATCCGTTTCCAGCGCGACAGTATCGAGCTTCGGAAACGTCTTGCGCACCACTTCTACAGGCTTGCCGCCTTGCGGGTTGTCGAAGAAGGCCGTCACCGTCGCACCCGTCTCAACCGGCGCGATCTTGCGCAGCGTGACCAGAAAGCTGGCGCGTGCGATGCGATAATTAAAAACCACCAGTCTCCCCGAAACCTCGAAAGGTCCGTCCGTCTTTTCGCGCTGGCAACCAGTGGCGGAAAAGCTAAGGGCCAAAACCAGCACAGATGCGGTAAGAGGCCTCATGCTTCCACCTCCCTATGGCGGTAATAATGACGGCTTGCCTTGGCACGATTGCCGCAGACGCGCATATCGCACCAAACACGGCTGCGATTGCGGCTGCGGTCCATGAAAAGCCAGCCGCAATTGCCGCATATTTTGAGGCGGCCACCATCCGTTCCCGCCTGACAATCGCCCATAAGCCGAAGTGCGGATCGCGCTGTCGCGGTTTCCAGAGCCTGCGATGAGGAGGTATGGCGAAACACATCCGCCACACGTTCCAGAAAATCCGCGAGAAGATCGTTATCGCCTTCCCCCAGAACAAAGGTACGAAAATAACGATCAGTTGCTTCGCGCAACGCCAGAAAACGTGCGCGGCTTTCGGGCTGAACCGGCAAGAGCGGCCAGCCCAAATCCTTCTCTGCACAAAATCTTCCCGCAGCCTCGGTAAAGGCCGCAAGCTGTTCCGGTATGGCAAAGCGATCTACGCTGCGTTCCGGTTCGTCACGCAGGATCACGCTGTTAGCAACATCAAGCGCCAGCGCACCGCCGGAAAACCGATGCAATGTCCATGAAAAGCTCATGGCTTATTATAACTGGTAAAATGCATTTTGGCAGTTATAATTATCGGCAAAGGTCGGAGAACGCCCGATGGCTTATATTCTCCAGCAAATCGCCAATGCCGTTCCGCTGGCCGCGCTCTATGGCCTGCTTGCCTTCGGCTATGCGGTGAGCTTCGCTGTAATCCGGCGTGCCGACATCAGCTATGGCGCGTTCGTCGCCTTTTCCGGCCAGCTTCTCATCCTTTTTACCGGCTTTGGTTGGGACCGGCTCTGGCTCGTTTTCCCGGCAGCCCTTGCTGTCGGCATTGCAGGAGCCTCGTTCTACACGCTTTCAGCTGGCATCGCCGTACATCATTTCGTGCTGCGCCCTCTACGGCATATAGCGCCTAACATGGCCATGGTGGCAGCACTCGGCATTGCCATAGTGCTCATGGAAAGCGTTCGCCTTGCCGCTGCCTCGCGTAGCCTTTGGCTGCCGCCACTTCTGCAACAGACCGTCGTTTTCTGGCAGAATGGCAACGCTACCGTCAGCCTCACGACCATGCAGCTTCTCAATACAGCCCTCATGACAGCCATGGTTCTTGCAGGCGGTTTCATTCTCCAGCACACCCGGCATGGACGCAACTGGCGCGCTGTGCGAGACGATGCTTTTGCGGCCGCGCTTTGCGGTGTCGACACACAGAGGGTTCTTCTCATCGCCTATCTCGGCGGCGTGCTGCTTGCTGCGCTCGCTGGAATCTTGATGACCGCCTATTACGGTACGATGAATTCCGGCGACGGGTTGCTGCTTGGCCTTAAAATCCTGATGATCGGCGCGGTCGGAGGCTATTTCTCGCCACTCGCCTCGGCGGCTGGCGCTGCGCTCCTCGCTTTTGCGGAAACGTTCTGGTCGGCCTTTGCGCCGCTCGTCTGGCGTGAACCTGCAATCTTCGCACTTCTCGTCTTTCTTCTGGCACTCGGCAGGCGGGAAGACCTTGCTCCCTGAAATCCGCTTTAACTTGGGCTCAATGAGGGTTTTAACTTCGGAAAGCTGGTTGTACTGTGCCGCCAGTTTTACGACTCGTCAGGAAGCATCCATGTCCACGCCATCGCTCGACAAAGTTCTCGACCATCTCGACGCCAATCTCGACAAGAGCCTCGACCGCCTGTTCGATCTCCTGCGGATCAAATCGATTTCCACCGATCCGGCCTACAAGGCCGATTGCCGCAAAGCCGCTGAATGGCTGGTAGAAGATCTGAAGTCGATCGGTTTCGATGCCAGCGTGCGCGACACACCCGGCCACCCGATGGTGGTTGCCCATCACGAAGGTGCAACAGCTGATGCGCCGCATGTGCTGTTCTACGGTCATTACGACGTGCAGCCCGTCGATCCGCTGAACCTTTGGGAAAACGATCCCTTCGATCCGGCCATCAAGGACCTTGGCAATGGCCGCAGGATTCTGACCGGTCGCGGCACCTCCGACGACAAGGGCCAGCTCATGACCTTTGTGGAAGCTTGCCGCGCCTATAAGGCGATCAACGGCAATCTGCCGGTCAAGGTAACGCTCCTGTTCGAAGGTGAGGAAGAATCCGGTTCGCCATCGTTGAAGCCTTTCCTCGACGCCAACAAGCAAGAGCTGAAGGCTGATGTGGCGCTCGTCTGCGATACATCCATGTGGGACACGGAAACGCCGGCCATCAGTGTCGGCCTGCGCGGACTCGTCGGCGAGGAGATTGTCATCAAGGCAGCCGACCGCGATCTGCATTCCGGCTTCTTCGGCGGCGCTGCGGCGAACCCTATCCATATCCTGACCAAAATTCTTGCCGACCTGCACGACGAAACCGGACGCATCACCGTACCAGACTTCTATGACGGCGTGGAGGAAACCCCGACCCAGATTCTGAAATCCTGGGAGAGTCTGGGTCGTACAGCGGAAAACTTCCTTGGCCCCATTGGCCTTTCCATCCCGTCCGGCGAGAAGGGCCGCAGCGTACTGGAACTGACCTGGGCACGCCCGACCGCAGAAGTAAACGGCATTATCGGCGGCTATACCGGCGAAGGCTTCAAGACCGTTATTGCAGCGGAAGCTTCCGCCAAGGTTTCGTTCCGCCTCGTGCACAAGCAGGACCCGGCCAAGATTCGCGAAGCCTTCCGCGCCTTTGTGAAAGAGCGTGTTCCCGCCGATTGCTCAGTCGAATTTCATCCGCATGGTGGTTCGCCAGCCATCCAGCTGCCCTATGATTCCCCGCTTGTTTCCAAGGCCAAGGATGCGCTTTCCGACGAATGGCCGAAGCCAGCCGTGCTGATCGCCATGGGCGGCTCTATCCCGATTGTCGGCGACTTCGACAAGTTCCTCGGCATGGAATCACTGCTCGTGGGCTTTGGCCTCGAAGATGACCGCATCCATTCGCCCAATGAGAAATACGAGCTGAACTCCTTCCATAAGGGACAACGCTCATGGGCACGTATTATGGCGGCTATCGCCGCCAAGTAGGGCTCGCATTATGGCGGCAACTGCCGCGAAACAAGGACAACTGAATGACCATCCGTTTTCATAAAAACGATCTGCCAAACCTCGACCATTATCAGGTGGACGCAGTCGCCATCGACACAGAAACGCTGGGCCTGAATCCGCATCGTGACCGGCTTTGCGTGGTGCAGATTTCGCCCGGTGACGGCACGGCGGACGTGATCCAGATTGAAGCAGGTCAGAAGAAGGCGCCCAATCTGGTCAAGCTTCTGAAGGATCGCTCGATCACCAAGATCTTCCATTTCGGCAGGTTCGATCTGGCGGTGCTGGCGCATGCTTTCGGCACCATGCCGCAGCCTGTGTTCTGCACCAAGATCGCATCGAAGCTCACCCGCACCTATACGGACCGTCACGGTCTGAAGGAATTGTGCAGTGAGCTTCTGGAGGTTTCGATCTCCAAACAGCAGCAGTCTTCGGACTGGGCGGCCGAAGTGCTGTCGCAGGCACAGCTCGAATACGCCGCCTCGGACGTTCTTTATCTGCATCGCCTGAAGGCTGTTCTGGAACAGCGTCTTGAGCGCGATGGCCGCACGAAACAGGCTGAAGCCTGCTTCAAATTCCTGCCGACGCGCTCGGAGCTCGACCTTATGGGTTGGCCGGAGGACGATATCTTCGCGCATAGTTGAACGATGATATAATGACCTGAGATTAGACGGCGGCAGTAGCCGCCGTTTTCTTTTGTGGCACCTGATCGATATAAGCCCAGCCAGGACGACGGAACAGAAACTGTCCGTAACCGCTCCACTGGATAAGGCCATAAAGAATGACAGGGCCAATCACGCCACTTGCAGTCGTCAGGAGCGAGACGGTGCCGATATCGCCGATGCCGAGTTTCAAGAGCACCGTGCGGGCAATGGCCATCGGCAGGAAGAACGCCAGATAAACGACAATCGAATGCGCGCCGAGCCAGCTCAAACCGCGATGCAGCCAGTTTCCGACCGGGAGCAGGCTGAGGAGCGACGAGACGGAAATAATCGCCAACGCGCCCACCAATCCAAGCAGAAGTGAAACAACCGGCAGATCGCTGACGGCCCCGCGCCCGTTCAGAAGGTCGTTTGCGGGCGGTATCAACGCAGCCAGGCTTTCAGGCACCGGCATAAAGACGAGCTTATATTCAACGAGGCCCCAGATGAGCAGTCCGACAATACCGACAAGCGGGCGCTGACGCAGCCAGTCTGCGGACCGGAAAATGGCGGGAGCAAAGGCATAGCCCGCATAGAAATAGACGAAACGCGAGCAGAACTCGTCCACCATGACCCAGCCTGTATGCACCGGCAGGATTTCCAGAAATGCCAGCACCGTAAAGGCTACGCCCATCGGCACACGCTTCAAAAGCCGCGTCACGATGAAGAAAACGGGCAAGATATAAATGAACCAGAGCGTTCCGAACGGCTCGATGAAGGCCATCAGATAGGCGTTTACCACACCTGAAACTCCGCCCTCGCTGGCAATGCCCGGTGCCTTGAAGGCGAACTGGATTGTCAGCCACAAAATATAGAAATAGAGAAAGTGCACGACCTTGCGATCAAGATAGCGTCGCCATGGCCGATCAATAACGAGACTGAGAAAGAGGCCTGATATCATGAAGAAATCCGGCATGCGAAAAGGTTTCGCGAAGGCGACCACATAGTGCATCCAGCCTTGCGCACCGGCTGCTTTTTCCACGCCGAGCGTCGAATGCATCATAACAACGAAGATGATGCAGATACCCTTGGCAATATCGACCCAGTCGACCCGCCCATTTACGCCCTTCGTGTCATGCATTGCGGCTCCCCCGGAAGTTCGAGCGATTTCTATAACGCGATCAGCATCGGAATTACATCCCGAAGAACTTGAACAAGCCTGCGCCATATTGCGCGCGATCGACACCAAGACTCCTCGCAGAGCATTCACGGGAACGTGTACTATCCAGGCGACATTCCCCTTGCTGTGTCCGGTTTGCTACAGACTTTTGACAGCAATCGCTTATATTAGGGACAAATATTGGTTCTGAGACTTTCCTTCAGGAGGTTTATCATGAAGCTCAAGGCCCTTCTTCTTGCATCGACTGTCGCCCTCGTGGCCGCTACAGGCGCGAAGGCTGCTGACGCCGTTATTGAACAGGAGCCAGCTCCGGTTGTGGTTGCTCCGTCCTTTACCTGGAACGGTGCCTATATCGGCGGCCAAATCGGCTACGGCTGGGGCAAGTCGAACTTCGATGGCGATATCTATAGCTTTGGCAACGTCAAGCCGGATGGTTTTCTCGGCGGTATCTATGCCGGTTATAACTTCGATCTCGGTAACAGCATCGTGCTCGGTATCGATGGTGACGTGACTTATAACGATGTCTCCAAGGATATCGACATTTATAATGGTGACCTCGCAGTCGGCGACTTCGAAACCAAGCTTCGCTGGTCCGGTGCCGTTCGTGCCCGCGTCGGCTATGCGGTTGATCGCTTCATGCCTTATCTTGCTGGTGGTGTGGCCTTCGGCAACATCAAGAACAGCGGCAGCATTGATGGTGTCGGCAGCTTCTCCGAAAGCAAGACGCTTACGGGCTGGACCGCAGGCGCCGGTGTCGACTACGCAGCAACCGACAACCTGATCGTTCGTCTTGAATATCGCTACACCGATTACGGCGACAAGGACATCGACTTCGGTGGCCTGAATGTCAATCAGGACTTCAAGACCAACGAAGTCCGCCTCGGCGTCGCATACAAGTTCTAATTTTTATTGAACTCACATCAAAAAAGGCCCCGCATCGCGGGGCCTTTTTTTCATGCAAGCGGCATCCAAAATCTTGCCGTTCATTCTCTGCTTCATACAAATAAAATCTATATCCAATATTTAGTTACTTAATTAATATTAATGTATAATGGAATTAATATTAGCAATTTCTAGAATAGAATACATTATATTCAATTGTTGCAAATTTGATACATACAAAAACATCAAACAACATTATAACATCCCCCATAATGGAATTATTTTATAGGAGTTTTCTATGAAGATAAGAATTATACTTGGTGCTTCCCTGATTGCGATTGCGACAAGCAGCACCGCCTACGCAGCCGACGCTATTGTTTCCCAGGAACCTGCTCCGATCGCGATAGCCCCTGCCTTCTCTTGGGGTGGCGCATATATCGGTGGCGAGGCTGGCTGGGGCTGGGGCCGTTCCAAGCTCGAAAACAAGACGAATGGTGGTTCGACCGAACTGAAGTCCAACGGCTTCATTGGCGGCGTCTATGCCGGTTACAATTTCGATACAGGCAGCAATGTCATTCTCGGCGTCGAAGGCAACTTCGACTATAATGACCTGAAGAAATCGCGTGACTTCATCACGAGCAATAACGCCGTTCAGAGCTCAGCTGAAACGAAACTGCAGTGGTCTGGGGCCGTTCGCGCACGTGCCGGCTATGCTGTAGACCGTTTCATGCCTTACATCGCAGGCGGCGTGGCTTTCGGCGGCGTCAAGAATTCGCTTAACATCGGCGGCAGCAGCTTCAGCAATGACAAGGTCCTGACTGGCTGGACTGCCGGCGCGGGTATCGACTATGCCGCAACCGACAATATCCTGCTTCGCCTCGAATATCGTTATACCGATTTCGGCAAAAAGGATTTTGATCTTGGCGACATCAACACGCGCGGATCGTTCAAAACCAACGATATCCGCCTCGGCGTCGCATACAAGTTCTAATGCATGTCTCCCGAAAGTGGGAACCGTCTTCGCGGAGAAATCAGTTCACGGGACTGATTTCTGCTTCCGCTACGATGGGATAAAGACATGCATGAAAACAAAAGCTTAAAGCGTGTCGTACAAGTACGATAAAATGCGACACACTTTAAACGATGCACAGCCCAAATTTGAGAAAAGGCTCTACTTCGGTGGAGCCTTTTTTGTGCATGGATGATTTACGTCCCTTTAAACTGCCGCATTTACCCTGCACCGGATTAGGCCCTTATTTGCTTTTGCGGCGCAAAATCCCGTAAAGCACGCAAATATTATTCAAAATGACCGGTCTGCATCACGATCAGACTGGCAAACGGGTGGGCGGATCCAGGCTGACATGGCATCGCGTGACGACAGAAACCGACGCATCGAACCTTCCTTCGGTGGCGAAGAGAAAAAAGATGACGAGGTTTTTCGCGTCGACGAGGAGGACCGCATGGCTCGCACGCAGCAGCGCCGGCGCAGACAATCCGACGAACCGGAACCGCGCTCCTCGCGACGCGGCAAGAATAAGCCGCGCGGCTTTTTCGGCTTTCTGCGCCGCTCAATCTATTGGTGCCTCGTGCTGGGATTATGGGGCGGCATCGCCTTTGCGGGCGTGCTGGTCTATTTTGCCGCCAAGATGCCTCCCACGACCGACTGGACTATCCCGGATCGTCCGCCAAATGTTCGCATCGTTGATGTTAACGGTAACCTGATCGCCAATCGCGGCACGACCGGCGGCGAGGCTGTCGGCCTGCATGAAATGTCGCCCTTTATCCCGAAGGCCGTCATCGCCATTGAAGACCGCCGCTTCTATTCGCATTTCGGCATCGATCCCATAGGCCTTGCCCGTGCGGTTGTCACCAATGTCGTTTCGGGCCGCGCCGTTCAGGGCGGTTCCACGCTCACCCAGCAGCTTGCCAAGAACCTGTTTCTTTCTCCCGACCGCACACTGGAGCGCAAGGTACAGGAAGTCATGCTCGCGCTGTGGCTCGAGCACAAATATACCAAAGACCAGATTCTGGAGATGTACTTGAACCGGGTCTATCTCGGATCCGGCGCTTTCGGCGTCGATGCAGCCTCGCGGCGCTATTTCAACAAGTCGGCCAAGGACGTGAACCTGATGGAAGCCGCAACCCTCGCCGGTCTTCTGAAGGCGCCGTCGCGCCTGTCGCCTGCCCGCGATCCGGAAGCCGCAGCAGCACGTGCCAAGCTGGTTCTGGGCGCCATGCGTCAGGAAGGCATGATCGACGACAGCCAGATGGCCATCGCCGAAAGCGAACCGATGACACGCGCGCCATCCTATTGGCAGGGTTCGGAAAACTATGTCGCCGACAAGGTTGTGGCGGAACTGCCCGAACTGATCGGTGAGGCGAAGGAAGACATCACGGTCCAGACCACCATCGACCTCAACCTGCAGCGCGCTGGCGAAGAGGCGATCAAGGACCAGATTTCCCAGAACGGCAAAAAGATGAACGCCAGCCAGGGCGCGCTCGTTTCCATCGACAGCACGGGCGCGGTTCGTGCCATGGTCGGTGGCGTTGATTATGCCACAAGCCAGTTTGACCGGGTCACCGATGCGCGCCGTCAGCCTGCATCCTCCTTCAAGCCTTTTGTCTATCTGACGGCGCTTGAACAGGGCAGGACACCGGACTCGGTGCGCAATGACGCTCCCGTCCGCATCGGCAAATGGACGCCGAGCAATGATAACGGAAAATATATGGGACAGGTGACGCTCGCCACTGCCCTTTCTCACTCGCTGAACTCCGTTGCCGCACAGCTCGTGATGGAAGTCGGCCCGCAGACCGTCATAGACACCGCGCATCGGCTCGGTGTTCAGTCGAAGCTCGAAGCGAATGCCTCGCTGGCGCTTGGCACGTCGGAAGTGACATTGCTGGAACTGGCCGACGCCTATGTGCCGTTTGCCAATGGCGGTTATCGCGCGCCGGTCTATTTCATTACGAAGGTGACGGATTCTGACGGCAAGGTTCTTTACCAGAAGGAAGACGGCGTCGGCCCACGCGTGATTGACGAGCGCAATGTCGGCATGATGAATGCAATGCTGCGGCGTACGGTGGAAGACGGGACGGCAAAGCGCGCTGCCTTCGGCTGGCCCGCCGCAGGCAAGACCGGCACCAGCCAGAATTTCCGTGATGCATGGTTTGTCGGCTATACAGCCAATCTTACAACCGGCGTTTGGTTCGGCAATGATGACGGCAAGGGCATGAAGCGCGTATTCGGCTCGACCTTGCCGGTTGCTGCCTGGAAAAGCTTCATGAAAGAAGCACACAAGGGCGTGCCCATCGCCGAGCTTCCCGGCCATTACGACATTCAGAACGTTGTCCCCGGCGGCAGCGACGGCATCGATCCGAATGCGCCTTACGATCCCGGCATGATGCCACAGGACCCCTATGGCAATCAGCCAATGGCGGGCAATGGCGATGACGGCTATTGGCCGCCTGCGCCGGATTCCACGGCCCGCAACGGCATCCAGCAATCGAGTGAAACGGGACGCCCGCTCGCCGAACAGCCCGGCGCGGCGACATACCCGGCCAATGCCAATGATAGCTATCGCCCGGTCCCTCCCGGCGATGTGGGCGGTGGGCAGCAGTCGGGAAAATCCACGACATTGCTCGACATCATCATGGGTAATTCGCAGTAGCAGCAGCGGAGGCCGTCACCACAGGCGGCCGTTACGCGCGATCAAGTGAAGCAGCTTCAATGCGAACGTACTAATTCCCCTCGAAATCTTGAGCGGCTTGGTCTATTCAAGATTGGAGAGCGAGGTTTCCATGTCCCAAGTCACCCAAACAAACGTTTCCGATTCCGATACTCCCAAGACGGATACCGAGCGTAAAACTCTGGTCCTGACCGGGGCCAGCCGTGGCATCGGCCACGCGACAGTGAAACGTTTTTCGCGTGCCGGGTGGCGTGTCATCACCTGCTCACGACAGGATTTTTCCGACAATTGCCCGTGGCCAGCCGGTCCGGAAGATCACATCAAGGTCGATCTGGCCGATCAGGAAGATGTCGGCAAGGCAATCGCCGAAATCCGCCGCCGTCTCGAAGCCAACGGCAGCAAACTACATGCATTGGTCAACAATGCAGGCATTTCGCCGAAGGCTGAGGGCGGACGACGCATGAACTCCATCGAAACCCCGATGGCGGTCTGGCGGGACGTGTTCCAGGTCAACTTCATGGCGCCGATCATGCTGGCTCGTGGCCTGTTCAAGGAGCTGGAAGCCGCCCAAGGCTCGGTCGTCAACGTGACTTCCATCGCCGGTAGCCGTGTGCATCCTTTCGCCGGAACTGCCTATGCAACCTCGAAGGCCGCACTTGCCGCGCTGACCCGTGAGATGGCGTCTGACTTCGGGCCTTATGGCATCCGCGTCAATGCCATTGCGCCGGGCGAAATCGATACAGCGATCCTTTCACCGGGGACCGACAAGCTGGTGGAGCAGCTTCCCATGCGCCGCCTCGGCAAGACATCGGAAGTGGCGGAAACCATTTACTTCCTCTGCTCCGAAGCTTCATCCTACGTGACGGGGTCGGAAATTCACATCAATGGCGGCCAGCACGTCTAACATTCATACAAAGCGCGGAGATTGAAATTCTCCGCGCTTTTGTGCTTATGTCTGCTTCAATCGATTTAACAACTGAGTTGTGCCTTCATGATCCTTTGCTGCGGTGAATCCCTGATCGACATGCTGCCACGCGAAACCGCAGCGGGCGAAACTGCGTTCCAGCCTTTCGCGGGCGGTTCCGTCTTCAACACGGCCATCGCGCTTGGACGTCTCGATGTTCCGACCGGTTTCTTTTCCGGTATTTCATCTGATTTTTTTGGGGAAGTGCTGCGCGATAATCTGGCGCGATCCAATGTCGATTATTCCTTTGCCGCAATCTCGGATCGGCCAACGACACTGGCTTTTGTGCGTCTGGTCGACGGACAGGCACGTTACGCCTTCTACGATGAAAATACCGCAGGCCGCATGCTGGCCGAGAGTGACATGCCCTATGTCGATGACGCCATCGATGCCATGCTGTTCGGCTGTATCAGCCTGATTTCTGAACCGTGCGGCAGCGTCTATGAAGCGCTGATGACCCGCGAGGCACCAAGGCGGGTCATGTTTCTCGACCCGAATATCCGTGCAAGCTTCATCACCGACCGCGAAAAACATCTGGCGCGCATGAAGCGCATGATCGCGCTCGCCGATATCGTGAAACTTTCAGACGAAGACCTTGCCTGGTTTGGCGAAAAGGGCAGCCACAACGAAATCGCCGCCGAATGGCTGAAACTTGGGCCGAAACTGGTGGTCATCACCAAGGGGGCACATGGCGCCGACGCCTATACGGCCAAGGCAACTGTGCGCGTGCCCGGTGTGAAGGTGGATGTGATCGACACCGTTGGCGCGGGCGACACAGTCAATGCCGGCATTCTTGCCAGCCTTCACAATCAGGGCCTTCTCGACAAGGACGCGCTTGCCGAACTGACCGAAGATCAGATCCATTCCGCCGTCGCGCTCGGGGTCCGGGCTGCTGCTGTGACCGTCTCGCGTGCAGGTGCAAACCCGCCGTGGGCGCATGAGATGAAGGATTGACGCACGGCGAAGCCGTGACATGATGCGTCTGGCCTGCGTCGGCCTTTTCCGACAAGGTCCGAACAGGAGTCCAGAACATCATGAGCATCGAATTTCTGCTGACATCCTTCATCATTGTCGCCTCCCCCGGCACTGGCGTGCTGGTGACACTTGCGGCAGGACTGTCTCGTGGTGCACGGGCCTCGATCATCGCAGCACTCGGCTGCACGCTCGGCATCGTGCCGCATATGCTGGCTGCCGTGACAGGACTGGCAGCGCTGCTCCATGCCAGCGCACTCGCCTTCGAGATCATCAAATATGCAGGCGTCGCCTATCTACTCTATATGGCGTGGATGACACTCAAGGAACACGGCACACTGAAGATCGAGACCGACAACGCGCCGCGTTCGGACCGCGAGGTCATCTGGTCGGCGATCCTCGTCAATCTGCTGAATCCCAAACTGTCGATATTCTTCTTTGCCTTCCTGCCGCAATTCGTAAATACGCAGCAGGGCGGGACGGTTGCCCGCATGGTGGAACTGTCTCTCGTTTTCATGGCCATGACATTCGTGGTGTTTGCGTTCTACGGTGTGTTCGCGGCTGCCGTCCGTAACCAGATCATCTCACGCCCCGCCGTGCTTGCATGGATGCGCCGCAGCTTTGCCGCCGCCTTCGTCGCGCTCGGGGCAAAACTTGCACTGACCGAACGATAGACCATGGCCCAGAATATTTATGATCGCGACGACTTCTTCACCGCTTACAGCCAGTTGCCGCGCTCGGTACACGGGCTGGAAGGCGCGCCTGAATGGCCCTTTGTACGCTCGCTCCTGCCCGATCTGACCGGCTGTGACGTTGCCGATCTCGGTTGCGGCTTTGGCTGGTTTTGCCGCTTCGCCCGCGAACAGGGTGCATATTCCGTCTCCGGATACGACCTTTCGGAAAACATGCTCGAACGCGCGCGCCGCGACACGCCGGACGATGCCGTTCGCTATATTCAGGCGGATATGGAAGAGCTGGAACTGCCGGAAGCAAGCTTCGATCTCGTCTACAGCTCCCTGGCTTTTCACTATATTCGCGATTTGCCGCGCCTTTTGAAAACGATCCATGCAGCTTTGCGGCCAGAAGGTCGCTTTGTTTTCACGATCGAGCATCCGATCTTCATGGCGCCGCTTACGCCGGGCTGGATCGAGGAAGGCAATGGCCAGAAACGCTGGCCGGTCGATCATTATGCCGCGGAAGGTGAGCGGCAAACTGACTGGCTGGCAGAGGGCGTCATCAAGTATCACCGCCGCCTTAGCACGACAGTCAACGCGCTGATCGAAGCGGGGTTTGCCATCAATCGGCTGGAGGAATGGCGCCCGTCGCCAGATCAGATCGCAGCATGGCCGGCACTGTCGGAGGAAATGGAGCGACCTATGCTGTTGATAGTCTCCGCTAGTGTGGTGGATTTGAAGTTCCTGTCATTTGCGAGGCATCCGCGTTGAGGAACTTCAAATCCGTAAACCACACTAGATTCAATATGTTACTAGTGTGGCTTTGAATCCGAAATTCGTTCACGGCGCTGCTCCTAAGTGATGCGAATTTCGAATTCGCCACACTAGCCGACAGACTGCTTGACCAGCCACATTTCACGCTTTTTATAGAGGTGGGCGGGACACGAATCAGACTGGCGAGGAGAAACCATTGGACGTGTTGCGTATTGCAGCCTTTTCGCAAGGCAATCAGGGTGGCAATCCCGCTGGAGTGTTGATCGCCGACCGACTGCCCTCCCCGCAAGATATGCAGAAAATCGCAAAGGAAGTTGGCTTTTCCGAAACAGCCTTTGCTGCGCCTGACGGCGATAGCTGGCGCGTTCGTTATTTTGCGCCGGAAATGGAAGTCCCGTTCTGCGGCCATGCCACTATTGCTCTTGGCGCTGCGTTGGCCATGCGGATGGGCGATGGACGTTTCGCACTCAAGCTCAATAATAACGATATCAGCGTCGAAGGCCGCAAGGAAGGCGAGCTGTTTGCAGCCAGCCTGCAATCGCCACCGACACGACAGCGTGCCGCCAATGACGCGGAAGTGGAACAGGCGCTGGCACTGTTCAGTTTCGAGAAAGAAGACTTGGCGCCCGGCCTTGCACCGGCTCTGATCCATGCCGGGGCCGACCATATCGTGCTTCCGCTTCGTTCACGCGAAAAGCTGGCTTCGATGCATTACGACATGGCGCGCGGGCGCATCCTGATGAAGCGGCAGGGCTGGACGACGATCCTGCTCATCTATTCGGAAACGCCGAAGCGCTTCCACAGCCGCAACCCGTTTGCATCCGGCGGGGTTTATGAGGACCCGGCAACTGGTGCGGCCACAGCGGCCTTTGCCGCCTATCTGCGTGATAGCGGCTGGCCGCACGGTGGCGAGATCGAAGTCTTTCAGGGCGAGGATATGGGCAGCCCGTCACACTTGCGCGCCCAGATCGGCAATGAGCGTGGCGGCTCTATCCGCGTTTCCGGCACCGCACGGTTGATAGAATAGAGCGCATCCCGAAAAGTGTGAAACGCCTACGCAGGGAAATCAGTCCACTGGACTGATTTCTGATCCTGCTTCGATCAGAAAAGATGCGCGTCAAAACAAAGGATTAGGGCGCCGATCTGATCCAGTCAGATCGAAACGCGCTTTAATCTCTCGTTGCAGCTCGTCACACACGGACGAGCTGCTCCACCCGCTCTTCATTTCCGAAGAACTTAAGATAACGCGCCACTTCCTTGGGGTCGCCGGTCGCCTTTTGCGGATTGTCGGAAAGCTTGACCGCCGCATGGCCGTTGGCATCCGTCACCTTACAGACCAGCGAAATCGCATTCAGCCCTTCGATTTCCTTCGGGGCGCAACCTGCAAAATCATTGGTGAGATTGGTGCCCCAGCCGAAGCTCATGCGCACACGCCCTTCGAAGTGACGGTAAGTCTCCTCAATCGTGTCCACATCAAGCGCGTCGGAAAAGATCAGCAGCTTTTCGCGCGGGTCCTTGCCGCGTGACTTCCACCATTCGATGATGCGCTCGCCGCCTTCGATGGGCGGGGCGCTGTCGGGACGAAAGCCGGTCCAGTCGGCAACCCAGTCCGGCGCATTGCGCAGGAAGGCAGCCGTGCCGAAAGCATCAGGCAGAACGATCAGAAGATTGCCGCCATAGTAGCGGTTCCAGTCCTGCAGCACGCGATAGGGGGCTGAGCGCAGTTCCTCGTCATTCTTGGCAAGTGCTGCCAGCACCATCGGCAGTTCGTGCGCATTGGTGCCGAGCGCCTCTAGGTCCGTATCCATGGCCAGAAGCACATTGCTGGTGCCGGTAAAGGCATCGCCGATGCCTTCCTTCAGAGCTTCGACGCACCAGCGCTGCCACAGGAAGGAATGGCGTCGGCGCGTGCCGAAGTCGGAAATCTTCAGGCCGGGAAGCTGGCGCAGGCGCTCGACCTTGCTCCACATCTTCGCTTTGGCGCGCGCATAAAGCACGTCGAGCGAAAACGGGCCGAGGTTTTTCATTGCCGCGCGCGAACGCAGTTCGTTGATGATGGCAAGGGCCGGAATTTCCCACATGGTCGTGTGCGACCACGGTCCATGGAAATGCAGCTCATACTGGCCGTCCTTGCGGCGCAGATCATATTCCGGAAGCTGGAAATCGTGCAGCCAGTTGAGAAACTCGGGCTGGAAAATCTGCTTGCGGCCATAGAAACTGTTACCCGCCAGCCAGATCATTTCCTTCTTGGAAAAGCGCAGCGTGCGGGCGTGGTCGAGCTGCGCACGCAATTCGCCCTCATCAATCTCATCGGCAAGGCGCACCGAGGTCGTGCGATTGATGAGCGAGAAGGTTGCGTCCACCTTGGGGTAAAGACCCCAGATCATCTGCAGCATCAGAAGCTTGTAGAAGTCCGTATCCAGAAGGCTGCGGACGATGGGATCGAGCTTCCATGCGTGATTGTAGACGCGGCGCGCAATATCAGTCTTGGCCATGACGGCCTCCATTGCATGAACATGTACTGCAACCGCCCCCAAAAGGAATTGCAGCAAAAAGAAAGGCGGGTTTTCACCCGCCTTTTTAATCGGTTCACTTCTGTTTGGGAAGCTCTACGACGATTTCATGTTCGCCGTCCGGCTTGATCGGCACGCCTTCTTCCGGCTTGCCGACCTTGCGACCGTTGAGCTTGACCACCTTGTCTTTAGCACCGGGGGCACCGGCCACGACCTTGACGCGATAAAGCGCTTCGCCGAAGCGGAGCTCGGCTTCATAGCCTTGCCATTCCGGCGGCAAGGCCGGGTCGAGATGCAGGCGATCGCCGCGTTTTGTGACGCCGAGGATACCCTCCGTTGCAACACGGTAGAACCAGCCAGCGGAACCGGTGTACCAGGTCCAGCCGCCCTGTCCGCGACGCGGTTCGACGGAATAGATATCGGCTGCGATCACATAAGGCTCGACGCGGTAGATATCCGGGTTGCGGCCATGGCTGACTGGACTGATGAGCGAGAACAGACGCCATGCCTCGGCCGTCTTGCCCATGCGGGCGAGCGCCATGATGGCCCAGGTCGCGCCGTGCGTGTACTGGCCGCCATTCTCGCGAACGCCAGGCGGATAGCCCTTGATATAGCCCGGCTCCTGAATGGTCCTGTCGAAAGGCGGCGTGAAGAGACGCAGCAATTCGCCTTCGTCATCCAGCAGATATTTTTCGAGCGAAACCATGGCCTGTTCGGCGCGTTTCGGATCGGCAACGCCCGACAGCACGCTCCAGGACTGGGCGATGGCAT
The DNA here is from genome assembly GCF_902825325.1 of Brucella tritici. Classification (GTDB taxonomy): domain Bacteria; phylum Pseudomonadota; class Alphaproteobacteria; order Rhizobiales; family Rhizobiaceae; genus Brucella. The sequence goes on from NZ_CADEAR010000002.1 coordinate 22,236, forward strand.
CGATCTGGCATTCATCGCTGTCCTTCGAGCCAAGCGGCGCGCCGTTGTCGTAGAAACCGCGACGATACCATTGACCATCCCAACCATCGCGGTCGAGGGCCTTCGTCAGGCTTTCCAGATGTGCTTTCCAGATATCGACGCGCTTCTTGTCCTTGCGCGCTTCGGCAATCGGGATGAATTTGCCGAGCGTATAGGCGAGGAACCAGCCGAGCCACACGCTCTCGCCCTCGCCCTTCACGCCGACGAGATTCATGCCGTCGTTCCAGTCACCGCCCAAGATCAGCGGCAGGCCGTGCTTGCCGGTTCGCTCGACAGCAAGATCGAGCGCCAGGGCGCAATGCTCGTAAAGGCTTACTGTGTCCTTGGAGATTTCCGGCTGATAGAAGGCATCGTGTTCACCCTCTTCCAGCTTGCGCCCTTCGAGGAACGGCAGCTTTTCATCAAGGATCGCACGGTCGCCCGTCGTCTCGACATAAAGCGAAGCGCCATAGCCAAGCCAGACGACATCGTCCGAGATCAGTGTGCGGACGCCAGCACCTGTTGCGGGCAACCACCAATGTTGAACATCGCCTTCCGGGAACTGGCGCGATGCGGCATTGAGGATCTGCGCACGGGCAAGCGTCGGATCGATCAGAAGCAGCGACAGCGTGTCCTGCAACTGATCGCGGAAGCCGAACGCACCACTTGCCTGATAGAAGGCAGCGCGCGCCCAGATACGGCAGGCAATCGCCTGATAGGGCAGCCAGCCATTGACCAGAAGGTCGAAAGCCGGGTCTGGCGTTTTTACCTGAACGCGGTCGAACAGGCCATCCCATTGCTGCTTGGCGGCAGCGAGCTTATCGCCGAACGAAACCTTGCGGGTCTCGGCGATCAGCGCCTTAGCCTGTTTCTGATCGGCAGCATTGCCGAGCAGGAAGACGATCTCACGCGCTTCACCCGGCCCCACTTCGATATCGAGGGCGAGCGCGGCGCATGGATCACGACCTGCTTCAACCGTACCCGAAAGCGCCTTGCCAGCCAGAACGACTTCCGGTTTGTCCACCGAGCCGGTGGTGCCGATGAACTCGCTGCGGTCGGCAGTGACGGATTGCGGCTTTTCGGTTGCAGCAAAGAAGGCGATCTGCCCGGACTTGTCCGGATGATACGGATTGCCTGCAAAGAGCGCGCCCAGTTCCTCGTCCTGCGAAGGTACGATGAAAGGCACGTTCTTGGAGCGGGCATTGCCCAGCACCCATTCCACATAGCCATAGACGCGCAGCCTGCGCTTGGAACGCCCGTTATTGGTGACGGTCAGGCGCGACAGACGCACTGGCTTGTCCGCATCCACGATGTGGGTGAGATCAAGTGCCAGTTCGCCATGCTGTGCTGCGAAGCTCGAATAGCCGTGGCCATGACGCGCTTCATAGGTCACTGCCTCGTCGCGCAGCACACTTGCCGTCGGCGCAAAGGTGCGGCCCGTTTCGCGGTCGAGGATATAGATCGCCTCGCCCGGACGGTTCGTAACCGGGTCGTTCGCCCATGGGGTGAGCTGATAATCGCGGCTATTGCCTGCCCAGGTGAAGGCCGAGCCTTCCGCCGAGACATGGAACCCGAAATTCGGATTGGCGATCACATTGATCCATGGATGCGGCGTGTTGGTGCGATTGTTGATGCGCACCACATAAGAGCCATCCTCGGCAAAGCCGCCATAGCCGTTCCAGAAGCGAAGATCGTCACCGGATGGAGCAGGACGGTTTACCGCAGGCTTGACCACAGGTCGGCGTTCTTCCGTTCCGCGTTCGATGGCGACGGGAGCCAATCCTGCAGCCCCGATACCCTGGGCGGATGTCTGACCGACAATTGCGGTCTTGGCATCGCGCGCCGCCAGATCGACGGTAATTTCCTCACTGCGACGCAGCTGCTCGGCCAGCGAGCCATTCTGCGCATGCATGACGATGCGCGCCGAGGCGAGCAGCGTATTGTAGCTTTCGTCACTCATCTGGTCGCGGCGAACCGCAAAGATGTGCGGCTGGCCGCCACCACGGGCGCGGAAGCCTTCAACGATCCAGTCGATGGCGCGCTGTGTATCCTGCGCATAGGAGAAGGCACGCTCGTTAACCGCCACGACATCGACCGTGAGGCCTTTGCTGCGCCAGTATTCCTGCGCGCGCAGCACACCGCGCAACACGTCGAGATCAGCTTCGTTGTCGATGCGCAGCGCAAAGATCGGATAGTCGCCGGAAATCGACATCGGCCACAGGTCGGATTGCTTGCCGAGGCCGCTGGCGATAGTTTCCGGCGGCTGACGCAATGTCCGCTCCGGATAGAGCAGATAGGCAGCCACCTTCTGATAATCGGCAGCCTCGGCAGGCTTGATGCCGATATGGTAGAGTTGCACCTGCGAACTGGTCCATGACAGGGAATATTCGCGGGCGAAGGTTTCCGGATGGCGATGCAGCGCCACGGCATGTTCCACCGCATCGCGGCTGCCGCCTGCGAAGGTCCAGAACACGAGACTTACCTTTTTATGCGCCGGAACGCGAACCCGTGTGCGCACCGAAGCAATCGGGTCGAGCACGCAACCCTGGCTGCCGGTGAACTTGGCACCCTGATCGAAGGCGGCCGCATCGCGCAAGCTGCGACCACGCCCGACAAAGGCATGGCGGTCGGTTTCGACTTCCGTTTCGCGGATCGAGCCGGAAAGATCGGTCACGAAATGCGCAACGTGGATATCCGGATCGGACGGCGCCCGCTTGCGGCGCTTGGCATAGATGGTCGAACCGTTATCGGAGATTTCGGTTTCCACGAACATCTTGGCAAAGGCCGGATGGGCGGCATCGCTGTCGCTATCGTTCAGCACCAGTTCCGCATAGGAGGTGACCTCGATCATGCGGTCGCGGGCGGACGTGTTGATGATGTCGAGCCTGCGGCCTTCGCCATCGGATTCCGACGATACGATCACTTCCATGACGGTTTTGATGTCACCGGCGGTCTTGTAGAATTCCGCCTTGTCTTCGGTGAAGACCGTCTTGGTTTCCTCTTCGGGGTTGCGGACCGGCTCGCCGGTCGCCGACCACCAGTATCCGCTTTCCATGTCGCGCAGGAACAGGAACGTGCCCTGAAGGTCTTCCGACGCATCGGCGTGGAAGCGGGTGATGTCCCAATTGTGCCAACGGCTGTAGCCCGAGCCGTTTGCCGTCACCATCAGCGCATATTGTCCGTTCGACATCATATGCGTGGTACGCGGCGCCTTGAACGGCTTGTCGACAATCCGCATCGGCGCATCGTCGAAGCCGCCGGAATCCACGCGCATCGGATTTTCCGTCTTGGCGTAGATCATCGGGATTTCGCGTGGCGCCTTTTCCTGCAGGAGCAGTTCGGCAGCCTCGATCACCGGATCGGAGTGGAAGCGCTCCCGCATCCGGCCTTCAAAGATCACGTTGTTGACTGCGATGATCGCCATGCCGTGGTGGTGGGCGTAGTAGTTCTTCACCACAGCACAGAGTTCGCCTTCGCGAACACGCGACGGCGTGAAGTCCACCGAATCGTGGAAGCCATAGCGTCCGAGCGCACCGAGCTTGGCAAGGCGCTTCAAGTTCGCGACAGCGGCAGCAGGCTGATACTGCGCGGCAAGCAGGCTCGCATAGGGCGCAATAACCGCATTGCGCGACAGGCCACGCTGCAGGCCGAGGTTCGGCACGCCGAAGTTGGAATACTGGTAGTTCATATGCGCGTCGCGCGCATTGAACGCCGCTTCCGAAATACCCCATGGCAGGCCGCGCGAGGTTGCATAGTCGATCTGGCGCTGCACCACGAGCTTGTTGGTCTGGTCGAGAAGCGAACCGAGCGGCTCGGACATGACGAGCGGCGGCATCAGATATTCGAACATCGAGCCGGACCAGGAGAGCAGAGCGCCCTTCCAGCCTACCGGCACCAGAAGACGACCAAGCTTGAACCAATGTTCAACAGGTACGTCGCCCTTGGCGATGGCAAACAGGCTTGCCAGACGCGCTTCTGACGCCAGAAGATCGTAGCAGCTTTCGTCCAGCTCGTTTTCCTGCACGCGGAAACCGATGGAGAGAAGGCGACGTTCTTTCCGTTCAAGGAAGCCGAACTGCATGTCGAATGCGAGCTGGCGCGAGCGGGTTGCGAGATCGCGCAGACGCTCGCGCAGCGCATCCGTGTCATGCTCGCCGATGGAATCCTCGGTATGTGCCTTGCAGGTATCGACGAGAATGCGCGCCCATTCCACGGCTTCAGCGCTTGCCGGTGTTTCGATTTCGCCATCGAGTTCGTCCATCAGGCGAACGATATCGGTTGCGAACAGCGACAGGTTGATGGTGCGGAAGGACGCCGTTTCCGGCTCATCCTTGATGGACAGTACCGCCCGGCGGAAATTGGCAATCCGCTCTTCCAGACGGCGGCGCAGCGGACGCAGAATCCGGCGATCATCCGGGATTTTGGCGATGGACTCTTCAAGGATGTCATTGACATCAAGAATGCCGTCGAGGTCGCCTTGCATATAGACAGACGGTGCTTCCGCCCATTCTTCCAGCGCAGACGACAGCGTGACCAGATGGCCGGCAAGATTGCCGCTATCGACTGCAGAGACATAAAGCGGGCGCATCGGCGTCAGCGTATTGGTCTCGTACCAGTTGTAGAGATGGCCCTGATACTTCTCCATCTTCTCAAGTGTATCGACAGTGGCTTGAACGCGATCCAGCGTTTCACCGAAGCCGATCCAGCCGAAATCGCGCGCGGCGACAACGGACAGAAGATAGACACCGATATTGGTCGGCGACGTGCGCTGCGCGACAATCGGCGCCGGGTCTTCCTGGAAGTTATCTGGCGGCAGATGATGGTTTTCGTCGTTTGCGAACTCGGCGAAGTAACGCCAGGTCCGGCGTGCATAGCGGCGCAGGTCCGACTTGTCGGAAGAAAGCACTTCCAGCGTGTCCTGCGGCTTGGCCGAACGGCTGACCAGCCAAGCAATCAGCGGCGAGGCAAACCAGATGACGGCAAACGGTGCTGCGATCATTGCCGCATGACTTTGGGCAGCAAGCGGGAAGAAGATCGCCAGACCCGCAATCGCTATGGCGGGCCACATGAGCTGGAAATAGTAAAGCAGCGTATCGGGCGAGGTTCTCGCCTGCGCTGCCGTGCGCCATTCCAGAAGATTGCGATGCGAAACGAACAGGCGATAGACGGTGCGCGCAATGGCATCCGCCATCAGGAACGCCGAATGCGCGATGAAAGTGGTGCGCAGCGCCACATCAGCCGTGCCGAGCGCGATATCGGTCAGCACCGACTGCGCATGGCCTTTCAGCGAATAGTCCATGTTCGATGGAATAAGATTGGTGACAATACCGAATGTCGGCGCGACGAACATGGAGAGAATGAGGAAGCCTTGCCAGACGGCAGCAGGCCCGATTGGCAGCACGCTCCAACCGACGACGGCTGCGACCAGCCACAGGATCGGATTGAGCGAGCGGCGCAGATTGTCGACCATCTTCCAGCGCGTGATGTGGCTGACGCCACGGCTCGTCGAAAACAGCCAAGGCAGAAGTTGCCAATCGCCACGCGCCCAGCGATGGTGACGCGATACGTCGACATTGTAGCCGGTCGGATAATCCTCGACCACTTCGACGTCGCTGACGAGAGCCGCGCGGGCATAGCCGCCTTCGAGAAGGTCATGGCTGAGCAACGTGTTTTCCGGCACGCGGCCTTTCAGCGCCGCCTCGAAAGCGTCGATGTCGTAGAGCCCCTTGCCCGTGAAGGTGCCTTCGCCAAGCAGATCCTGATAGGTGTCGGACACAGCGAAGACATAAGGGTCGATCCCGCGATTGACCGAGAAGACGCGCTGCAGGAACGACGCCTCGTCGCCAGTGGTGAGCGAAGGCGTGACACGCGGCTGCAAAATGCCGTAGCCACGCACGACCTTGCCGGTCTTCTCGTCGATGATCGGTCGGTTCAGCGGATGGCTGAGCTTGCCGGCCAGATGTGTGACGGATTCCGGCGTCAGACGCGTATCGGCGTCCAGCGTCATCACATATTTGATTTCCTTCGGCAGGCGCTCGTCGGCGGGGAAGAAGCTTGTATCCTGGTCACCGCGCAGAAGCAGGTTCAGCTCATGCAGCTTGCCGCGCTTGCGCTCCCAGCCCATCCAGCAATTCTGCTTCTCATTGAACAGGCGGCGGCGGTGCAGAAGGAAGAAGCGCGGCTGGTCGTCGCCGGTATAGTGCTCGTTGAGCTTGGCGATTTCCTCGCGGGCATATTCATAGATTTCCATGTCCGCAGGCGTGATTTCCTGCTTCGCATCGGTCCAGTCGCTGACCAGCGCAAAGTAGATTTCGCCACGCGGATTGGTGAGATAATGGACTTCGAGATTGCGGATCTGCTCATCGATGGAATCTCGCGAGGTAATGAAGGTCGGCACTGCGACCAGCGTGCGCGCCTCCTCCGGCAAGCCTTCCTTATATTCGAAACCGATGAGCCGTGTCGGCTGAACGAACCACGGCACCAGCGCATTGAACAACGAATAGGACGCATCCATTGCCGGGAAGATCGCCAGAAGCGTGAACAGCGTGCGCAGATCGGTCGAAAGACCGGCGCGGATCATGCAGTAATTGACGAGCAACAGAATGAGGATTGTGAAGATCGCCGTCGGGATAAACAGGCCCCAGAGGCCAAGGCCGCGATAGAACCGCAGCGCCTTGACGCCAAAAGGCGCGTGATAGCCGCAGACTTTTTCAAGCTCCTTGCGGCCTTCACCGGACAGGTAATAGGCGATTGCGCCCTTGCCTTCGGCTTCGGGATGACCCGCTTTTTCCGCACGATGTCCATCTTCGGCCAGCTTGAGCGCTGCCCATGTGATGTCGATCTCGCTCATATTCGAATAGCGGGCGAGCTTTTCGATGGTCACGCGATAGGCGTTGCGGGACCGGAAATCCAGAAGCTCGAAATCGCTGTGGTCGCGCAGGATCGCATCAACCTCGTTGACGGTTTCGAACCAGGTTTCCCAGTCAACGTCGTCAATGGATTTCAGACTGCGGATGACGTTGCCCATCGTGACGCCGCCAGTAGACTGGCGGGCATGTTCCTCGACGATGGCATCTTCCGGATTGCTGCCCTCCTGCTCCAGAATCCGTTCCAGCCAGCTTGCTGCAGCCGTGGTGTCGGTCGATGAGGAACGCAGGCGATAAAGAAGATGGGTCGCGAACGTGCTGTCGCGGGCGGCATCGGCATATTGCGCCAAAACCGAATCCAGTTCGGCTCCGTCGGCAGCGACCACGATGCGGTCGGCAGCCGTATTGGCGAGATTGCGCATGATGCGCGCGCGGTCGACGCGCAGCGCCAGACGGCGTGCATTCTCGATCAGGAAATAGCGCACCGCAGACGGCAGCGCCCACAATTCGCCGATCTTCAGCGGCTCCACAGTCTGGAAACCCTTGACGATGGCCGTCAGCGTCTTCAGCGAGAAATTGCTGTCCGTATGGGCGACATAAAGCCAGGCCAGCGCGAAAATGCGCGGCATACCTTCATATTTTTCGACCGGGGCCTTGTAGAGCGGCAGCTGGCGGATGAAGCGGCGCGGCAGGTCGCGACGGGCCTGCTGCACGTTCTTGTCGATCTGATAGTGATTGTCGAGCAGCCATTGGGCGGCTGGCGTGATGGTTTCGCCCGCACGCGACGCCGCATCGGAGGCGCGATAGGCATGCAGGATCAGCTTGCCGTTTTCGGACAGGCGCTGATCGAACGGGAAGGCAATATAACCCGGCAGCGGAATGTCTTCGCCCCGCGCCACGGCAGCGGCAAGCGCGCCAAGCTCTTCCTCGGTTTTGTACAAGGCCCGGATGGGGGATGGTTGTTCAGGCGGAATCCGGCCCGACGCATCGGGCTCGCTGGATTTGGGTTCCATCGAAGATTGCGGCATCGGCGATTTATTCTCGGTAGAGGTTGATTTGGAGAGCGAAGAAGACAATTCCGGCATCTGCCTTAACAGCCTTTCCGAAGGAAATGAGTTATCTGCGGCGGGTGGATACTGACATTATTCCGAATTTTCATTTCAAGGAAACGGCAGTATCCGTGTTCGGTTCCCTGAATGTCGACCGCATTTGGCCAAAATGCGACGGCGCAATGTGCTGATCTTCAAACCGTTTGAATAGCAACGCACAATTCTTTCCGCCCATTAATGTTGCGTTATGGAACACCCCGTTTCCTGCAACCCTAACATATTGAAAATAAAAATAATACTACCGCAGGTAACGCGCTGGAAAATTTCATCGCGACAGGCTCATGCCCTGAAATACGGAAAGGCCCGGCAGACATTCGGGAATCACCGCATGTCTGCCGGGCCTTGCGTTTCGGTTCACCGGAAAGTGACGATCAGGAACCGGTTTCGCTGGCCGGAAAAAGCTTCCAGTAACGCGGTCGGAATGCGATGCGGCTTTTCTCCGCCGCCGGATGTTCGGCTGGAATTTCGATCTCGACCCGCTCGCGTGCGCCGCCTACTTCCAGTTCGACGCGCCGCTTGCCGCCCGAACGACGGCTGGCCACCACCGTGCCTGCGATGCAGCCGCCGCAACCGTCCAGCAATTCGACATCGTGCGGGCGGAAGAAGAGCTGCGCATCACCATCCGCCACATCCTGGACCGTTAGGCCGATATTGCGGTCGACAAGCCAGATCTCGCCCTTTTCGACCCGCACCGGAAGCGTGCTGGACTCACCGATGAAGCCATAGACGCCGGGGGAATTCGGATTGTCATAGACTTCGTCCGGTGTGCCAACCTGCTCGATACGACCCTGGCTCATCACCACCACGCGGTCGGCGAGCTCCAGCGCCTCATCCTGATCGTGAGTCACGAAAACAGTTGTGTGACCGGTCTTGTCGTGGATTTCGCGCAGCCAGCGGCGCAGTTCCTTGCGCACCAGCGCATCAAGCGCGCCAAACGGCTCATCGAGAAGCAGAACTTTCGGTTCAATCGCCATGGCGCGGGCAAGCGCCACGCGCTGGCGCTGACCACCGGATAGCTGTGCCGGATAACGCTTCTCCAGTCCCTGCAGCTGGACGAGATCCAGCAATTCCAGCGCGCGGCTGCGAATATCGTCACTCGACGGACGCGTCGCGCTTGGGCGCACCTTCAGACCAAAACCGATATTGTCTGCCACCGTCATGTGGCGGAACAGCGCATAATGCTGGAAGACGAAGCCGACATTGCGCTCCTGAACGCTCTTCTGCGACGCGTCTTCGTCGCCAAAGAAGATGGTGCCTTCGGTCGGCGTTTCCAGCCCGGCAATCAGGCGCAAAAGCGTGGTCTTGCCCGAACCGGAAGGCCCCAGCAAAGCGATCAGCTCGCCGGAACGAATATCCAGCGAGACATTATGCAACGCCGGGAAGCGAGCGAACTCCTTACGCACACCGGCAACACGAACTTCCATTCCCAATCCTTCCGTCTGCCATAGCAGGACTATGCTTTATGTTTGCCGCCGCGCGGCCAATTGCTCGTTTAGATGTCAGTGCCCGTTTCCGCTGCCGGCCAGTTCATCGCCATAACGCAGTTCCAGCGCCGTCTTGATGGCGAGTGTCAGGAGCGCCAGAAAGGCCAGCAGCGACGCCACCGCGAATGCACCGACGAAGTTATATTCGTTGTAGAGAATTTCCACATGCAGCGGCATCGTATTGGTGAGACCGCGAATATGTCCAGAGACTACGGAAACAGCGCCGAACTCACCCATTGCACGGGCATTACAGAGCAGCACGCCGTAAAGCAGCCCCCATTTGATATTGGGCAGCGTCACATAGCGAAAGGTCTGCCAGCCATTGGCGCCGAGCGAAATCGCCGCCTCCTCATCGCCGGTTCCCTGCTCCTGCATCAACGGTATCAGTTCGCGTGCGACGAACGGAAAGGTGACGAACACCGTTGCCAGAACGATGCCCGGAACGGCAAACAATATCTCAATCCCATGCCGTGACAGCCACGGTCCGAGCAGGCTGTGACTTGAGAAAAGCAGCACGAAAACAAGACCGGAAATAACCGGCGACACGGAAAAGGGCAGATCAATCAGCGTCGTCAGCAGCGCCTTGCCCTTAAATTCGAACTTCGCGATTGCCCAGGCGGCTGCAATGCCGAAGACCAGATTGAGCGGCACGGCAATGGCCGCCACCATGAGCGTGAGCCTTATCGCAGCCCAGGCATCCGGCTCGACCAGTGCTGCCAGATATTCGCCTGCTCCCTTGCGGAAGGCTTCAACGAAGACCGCAATGACCGGCAGGATGAGGAAGAGAGCCAGAAAAGCCAGCGCCAGAGCGATCAGCGTGATACGCGTCGGCAGACTTTCGGTGACAGCGCTTCGGCTGTTGCGAGGAGCGGCAGAGACAGGTTCATTCGCCATGACCATATTTCCTCCGTGTCCACGACTGGATAAGATTGATGAAAAGCAGCATCGCGAAGGAAAGCGCGAGCATCACCGTGGCGAGCGCGGTCGCCCCGGCATAATCATATTCCTCCAGCTTGATGACGATCAGAAGCGGCGCAATTTCCGAGACATAAGGCGTATTGCCCGCAATGAAGATGACCGAGCCATATTCGCCGACGCCGCGTGCGAAGGCGAGCGCGAAGCCGGTGAGGATGGCGGGTTGAAGGCTCGGCAGCAGCACCCGCCAGATCGTCTGGAACCGGGATGCGCCAAGGGTTGCCGCCGCCTCTTCGACCTCGCGGCTGATTTCCTCCATGATCGGCTGGACGGTGCGCACGACGAAGGGCAGACCGATGAAGATCAGCGCAATAACGATGCCCGCCCGCGAAAAAGCGATGCGAATGCCGAACGGTGCCAGCAGGCTGCCGATCCAGCCATTCGGTGCATAAATTGCGGCCAGCGCAATACCCGCAACTGCCGTTGGCAGAGCAAACGGAATATCTACGATGGCATCGACGAACCGCCGTCCCGGAAACCGATAACGCACCAGAACCCAGGCAAGGATGACGCCGAAGACGACATTGACCAGCGCCGCGATGAAGGCGGTGCCGAAGCTCGTTTCAAGCGCTCTCAATGTGCGCTCGTCGGTGACGAGGCGCCAGAAACCGGTAAGCCCGACTTCGGTGGAACGCAGCACCAATGCCGCAAGCGGAATGAGAATGAGAAGGGTCAGATAGGCAACACTGAAGCCGAACGTCAGCCCGAAACCGGGAATGACGCTCGGCTTTCTGAAGTGCGACCCTGCTCTGGCCCGTGCAGGGAGCGAAGACATGCGTTGGTTTGTTCCCTCTTCAGTATTTGATCTTACTGATCGCTCTCGAATTCCGGATTATTTTCCCGGTTTGTAGAGCTGGTCGAACGTTCCTCCATCGCCAAAATGATAGGGCTGTGCCTTGGCCCATCCGCCGAAAATCGGATCATCGATCGTCACCAGCGTCAAGTCCGGAAACTTGCGCTGCTTGTCGGCGGGGATGATGTCAGGCTTCGACGGACGGTAGAAATGCTTGGCGGCAAGCGCCTGTCCTTCCGGCGAGTACAGATATTCGAGATAAGCCTGTGCCAGCTTGGTGGTGCCGTTTTCCTCGGCATTCTTGTCCACCACCGCGACTGGAGGTTCAGCCAGAATGGACTGCGGCGGAACGACGATGTCGAATGCATCCTCGCCAAATTCCGCGACCGAGAGATAGGCTTCGTTTTCCCAGGCAAGCAGTACATCGCCGAGCTGGCGCTGCACGAAAGTGGTCGTCGAGCCACGCGCGCCGGTGTCGAGCACAGGCACATGGCGGAACAGTTCGCCGATGTAATCCTTGATCTTCTGCTCGTCGCCACCGTATTGCTTGTAGGCCCATGCCCAGGCGGCGAGATAGTTCCAGCGTGCGCCGCCGGACGTCTTCGGGTTCGGCGTGATGACCTCGACACCGTCCTTCACCAGATCGCCCCAGTCCTTGATGCCCTTGGGATTGCCCTTGCGCACAAGGAAGACGATGGTTGACGTATAGGGAGCCGAATTGTTGGGCAGGCGCTTGCGCCAGTCCTTGTCGATCTTGCCCGAAAGCTCGGCAATGGCATCGATATCGCTTTCAAGCGCCAGTGTAACCACATCGGCCTTGATGCCGTCGATCACGGAGCGCGCCTGCTTGCCCGACCCACCATGGGATACGCGAATGGTGACGGTTTCGCCGGTTTCAGCCTTCCAGTGGGAAGCAAAAGCGGCGTTGTAATCCTTGTAAAGTTCACGCGTCGGATCGTAGGACACGTTCAGAAGCGTCTGATCGGCGAAGCTTGCCTGAACCGTTCCAGTCAGCGAAGCCGCAGCCACCAATGCTGCCAAAGTGAGTGAAAATCTCGATATCTTCATGACCGCCTCCATGGTTCATTGGCCAAGACAGTATCAGAGCTCTTTGAAGACAGGATGCCACAAGCCGGTCGTTATTTGAAACGACTTCGAAAAATCTACTCTCCCCTGTCAGCCATTGCGAAATATTTTTTCCGCCTGGCTTCATAAGCCGCCCTTGGACGCAAAGTTTAGAACGTGCACTATTGCTGCCCGACAGGACCAACTACCCATGGAGGTGAGGCCCGGACTGGGGTTGCGGGGGGCAAGTATTCATCCGGGCCTCGGCCAGTCTCACGACCGGCAGGCTAACAACGGGCGAAACTTGTTTCGGTTGCAGGAAATCTCGGCAGCCTGATGATTATTTTTCGCAGCCCTATTGCAACCATATCATGCTCCATAATCGCTCTTGAACGATATCACTGAAGGGGTATTTTTCCTGTATTGATTGGCTGACCAGAGGATTTTTCACATGGCATATGGCAAGCGTTACCTCGGTACCCTTTTCTTGATTGCGGCAGGTCCGGCGATGCTGTTTGCACCGTCCGTTTCAGCGCAAGCTCAGGACGTGAACCCCATAGAGCGGGTCGATTATATCTGCGAACGCGGGGTCGTCGTGCCTGTCACCTATATCCGCAATGGCAGCGCGCCCGGATTTGCCGTCCTCGATGCTGAAGGCAAGATGATTGCGCTACAATGGCACGACAATCTCAAGAAATATGTCGCCATCGATGAACAGGACAGCTACCGCTGGAACGACAAGGACGGTCAGGCCGTGTTGAGTCACCTCGAAGCCGATCACACCGCCAAGGAAGTGATGCTACTTTCAGCCTGTCGTTCAGACGATTCGGAAGAATAGAAGATTTCATTACGGTACGAGGTAATGCTTGTCCCACTGGTTCTGGGGCACTTCATCGCCGATGTCATAGCGGAAGGAAACAATATTGATATGTTCCTCATCCGTCTTGCAGACGAAGGACAGCTTGTACCAGTGCTCCCGGCTGCGGAAGGCTGCGCCATCGGCCTTGATGGAGTTCTTTTTGGTCACCGGATCGGAGAAGGCATAGGCCAGAACCTTGTCGACCGAAAACTTCTGTTCCCGCGTGATGCGTTCCATGGCTTCCACATCGCAACGCTGTTCCAGGCGGGTTGCCGGATCGAGCTTCTCAAGCTGGGCCTTTTCAGAGGCGTTCATCGCGAAAGACGGGGAAACCGCCAGACAAAGGAAGATGAGACTGACAATAGCGGACGCAGGCAACACAACGGGCATGAATTTCATCGGACTTTCGGGAACTCCTCGAGGTGCTCAAATTATCAGCGGCGATAATAAGCATGATTTGCGGCAATGTACGGATCATCACCGGAAAGTTATCGAAGGCCAACCATAAAAACCGCCATCCCCAAAATTCGTCCCTACGTATGAATTAATCGTCGCTGTTCGCGCTCAGCCCTTCCACATAGGTGCGGTTGCGCCCTTCTTTCTTGGCGGCGTAGAGGATTTTGTCGGCCTTATCGACGGCCTGCCAGAAATCACCCTGTTCCGGCAGACGAACACAGCCGATGCTGCATGTGACGCTGGTTTCCTTTGCGAGTCGCTGGAACCGGTGTCTCTCGATATTCTGCCGTACGCCTTCCATAAGCTGGAAGAGGTTATCGGCATGCATATCATCAACACAGATCACGAATTCCTCGCCGCCTGTACGTGCAATCAACGGTCTTTCGCCGATAAGCTTGCGCAGGATTCCTGCGAACTCCTTCAGAACCGCGTCGCCTGCCGCGTGACCATAAGCGTCGTTCAGCGCCTTGAAGTAATCGATATCGCAAACGGCGACCCAGCCCGGAACGCCCTTTTTCGCTTGCAAAAGTGCGTTATAGCGCATTTCCAGCCCGCGCCGGTTGAGAAGTCCCGTCAAGGGATCGCTGTCGCGTTCGCGCGATAGCTCGCCGATACGGTCGTAACCGGCAGCGGCCAGCAAGGCGAAGCCAGTGAGAACGGCGGCGATGGCAGTGGAAAAGACTGTCCATTGCCAGAAGACCGTCATCGCGAAATCGTCGCCATCGACATCGCCAAGCAGGGAGCGGGCAGTCAGAAGCGTGCGCGGCACGAATTGCAATGCCACCAGAACGAGCATGACCAGCAAAAGCTTGTCGACCAGCGATCCCTTGAACAGACACCGTGCCTGCCAGGCAAAAGAAAGGATCAGCGTCGCCATGCCCAGATTGAGCACGTAGACCCGCGACAGAAGATTTGGCTCGATATAGCAATAATACCAGACACCGCCGACGATGAGCGCGAAACTCAATATGTAGAAGGCAGATGTAAGCCGCAGACCGCTCCGCTGCAGAATGCCATATCCGCCGACCAGCGTGCCCCCGACATAAAATGCCGACGAAAGCACTGTGTTCAGATTGTCGTTCGCAGGAAAATTGCCGAGCTGGACCAGCATGGCGATACCGATCAGCAGGAAACACGCGCCGCAGGACAGCAGAAACTTGCGGCCGCGATCGGAAAACCACGCCGTAAAAAAGGCAAGCGAGAACAGCAGCAGAACGGCGGGGAGTACGAACTTCATATAATCGGGCGCGCAAATTACAATTTCTGGGAGAAGTCTTATTGCGTCCTCTCAAGAAAATTACAATTGAGTAAATTGAAAACGTTCTGTGAACCCGCCATGCGTACCGGGCAGGCCTGCAAGACGCGAGGCCGTAACTCACCGTGCTTTCGCTCTTGATTTCATCAGGCCGTCCGTGTTTGTAACCTGCAAACATTGCCGTGATATGCGCTATCATATGCGCCACGCAGTCCCGTCGCGAAAGGAAGAGACATGAAGCCCGTTTTCCTGCAACTGCAGTGCACGCCCGGTAAAACCTATGAGGTAGCCGATACGCTCTTTCAGCGTGAAATCGTCTCCGAGCTTTATTCCACCAGCGGCGAATTCGACCTTCTGGCAAAAATCTACATCGCCGAAGATCAGGATATCGGCAAGTTCATGAACGAGAATGTCTTTGACATTCCCAATATTGTCCGCTCGCTGACGACGCTGACCTTTACTGCCTTCTGACATCGGCCCCAAGCCGATAGAAAGCCGGTAAAGGTTTGATTCACCATTAACGAATTATCATGTCGGCGAAGGGAACCTCTGCTTGCGCTCGCGCATTTCTTGCGTGAAGGGCTTACCTCAAAAAGGGAGGCAGCGAGACAAGTGATGAATGATCTTGGACAGCGGCGGGTATTAGTGGTGGAAGACGAGATTTTCGTCGCCCTCGACGTCGCCGCGACTGTCGAGGACGCGAACGGAACCGTTCTCGGTCCGGTCGGAACCGTCCGGCAAGCAATAGATATCATCAACCGCAATCAGGTCGACGCCGCCATTCTCGATGTGAACCTTGCCGATGGCGATGTGGAAGCTGTGCTGGACTGGTTGATGAGCCGCCATATCTTCGTCGTCATCCATAGCGGCGGCGGACTGCCTGCCCGCCTTGCAGCGCGCTATCCGCAAGTGCCTGTCTTCCAGAAGCCGATCCCGCCATCCGTGCTGACGCGCGCTCTGGCCTCCGCTCTTGCTTCGCACATGGCTTGAGAGGCCGGATGCGGCCGACATTTCCCGATTTCGCAACAGTGCTGAAGGAAGTCGAGGCCGACACAGGCCAGGCGGACGATATTCGCGGACCGCAATTCGGGTTTGCTTCGACCGTTTTTTCTGCAGAGTTCAGCGATACGCCCGCAACCGAACGCCAGCCCGATGGCCTGCAGCGCCTGTTCGACATTGAAAGCCCGCCCGAGACTGCGCCCGCACCTGACCGGGAAAGGCTGGCAATAGAAGCGCGCATGCAGAAGCAGTCCCCGGATGCGATCCGCCAGGAGCTGGATTTACAGCCGGGTTTGAAGCGTGCCGAACTGCAACGGCGCCGACGCAGCTTTGCCGCCAGCAATCATCCCGACCGTCTGCCGGAAGAGTTTCGTCCCGCTGCAGAACAGCGGATGAAAACGGCAAATGCCCTGCTCGATAACGCCATGGCCAGCGCACCATCTTAACGCCAAGCAACTTCCTTACGTTTTCAGCGCAAAATCTTTTGCCTTATAACAATAACGTGCTAGATTACCCCGTCTGTGCCTGCGAAAGCTGTCGCACGCCGGAACCCTTTCCGTTGTCTGCAAGCCTGCAAACGGTCCCGCTGCTCTCCCCGTACTCCGGGCAAAATTGGGCGATATGGGGCAATTTGCGCTTTGCTCTACAGGAACGGTTCTGTCATATCGACGTTACACATTAGAATAGTTCCTAAAAGGTTTGAAAATGCCTCCTTATCGTTCGCGTACAACCACCCACGGTCGCAACATGGCCGGCGCGCGCGGCCTATGGCGCGCCACCGGCATGAAGGATGAGGATTTCGGCAAGCCGATTATTGCCGTGGTGAACTCGTTCACCCAATTCGTGCCCGGCCACGTGCACCTGAAGGACCTCGGCCAGCTCGTCGCGCGCGAAATCGAAAGCGCTGGCGGTGTCGCCAAGGAATTCAACACCATTGCGGTCGATGACGGTATCGCCATGGGCCATGACGGCATGCTCTATTCGCTGCCGTCGCGGGAACTCATCGCCGACTCGGTCGAATATATGGTCAATGCGCATTGCGCCGATGCGATGGTCTGCATTTCCAATTGCGACAAGATCACCCCCGGCATGCTGATGGCCGCTCTGCGCCTCAATATCCCGGTCGTGTTCGTTTCTGGCGGTCCGATGGAAGCAGGCAAGGTCGTCTGGGACGATCAGGTCAAGAAGCTCGACCTCGTGGATGCGATGGTTGCCGCTGCCGACGATCATTACACCGATGATCAGGTCAAGGCCATCGAGCGCTCCGCCTGCCCGACCTGCGGTTCGTGCTCGGGCATGTTTACCGCAAACTCGATGAACTGCCTCACCGAAGCGCTCGGCCTGTCGCTGCCGGGCAATGGCTCGACGCTCGCAACCCATGCCGACCGCAAGCGCCTCTTCGTGGAAGCCGGTCATCTGGTTGTCGATCTCGCCCGCCGTTATTACGAGCAGAACGACGAGAGCGTGCTGCCGCGCTCAATTGCGAGCTTCCCGGCTTTTGAAAACGCCATGACGCTCGATATCGCCATGGGCGGTTCGACCAATACGGTTCTGCATCTTCTCGCTGCCGCACAGGAAGCCGAGATTGACTTCACCATGGCCGACATCGACCGCCTGTCGCGCCGCGTGCCGGTGCTCTGCAAGGTCGCGCCTGCCGTCGCCTCCGTTCATATGGAAGACGTTCATCGCGCTGGCGGCATCATGGGTATTCTGGGCCAGCTCGAAAAGGCGGGCCTCATCAACACCGATCTGCCGACCGTCCATAGTGAAACAATGGGTAAGGCGCTCGATCATTGGGACGTGACCCGCACCAACAGCGAAATGGTGCACAAGTTCTATTCGGCTGCCCCCGGTGGCGTGCCAACGCAGGTTGCCTTCTCTCAGGAGCGCCGCTTTGACAGCGTGGATTCTGACCGTGAAAAGGGCGTCATCCGCTCCAAGGAACATGCATTCAGTCAGGATGGCGGTCTGGCGGTACTTTACGGCAATCTGGCCGAAGACGGCTGCATCGTGAAGACGGCAGGCGTGGACGATTCCATCCTGAAATTCTCCGGCCCTGCCCGCATCTTTGAAAGCCAGGATTCGGCTGTACTCGGCATTCTGAACGGCAAGATCAAGCCGGGCGACATTGTGCTGATCCGCTATGAAGGCCCGCGCGGCGGCCCTGGCATGCAGGAAATGCTCTATCCGACCAGCTATCTGAAGTCGAAGGGTCTCGGCAAGGCTTGCGCGCTCATCACCGACGGACGCTTCTCGGGCGGCTCTTCGGGCCTCTCGATCGGCCACGTATCGCCGGAAGCAGCCGAAGGCGGCACGATCGGTCTGGTGCGCGAAGGCGATATCATCGATATCGACATTCCGAACCGCAAAATTCACCTCGCCGTGGACGACGCAACGCTGGCAGAACGCCGCGCCGAGCAGGATGCAGCGGGCTGGAAGCCAGCAGAGGAACGCAAGCGCAAGGTTTCCACCGCGCTGAAGGCCTATGCCTCAATGGCAACCAGTGCTGCCAAGGGTGCGGTCCGGAAACTGCCGGATTGATTTTGTAACAAAGTATTTTACTAAGGGCTCTTCGGAGCCCTTTTTCTTTCGAAGTAGATAGGTGCGAAATCGATGAATTCCAGAAAAAAATTATTAGCAATTGGAGCAATATGTATATTTTCAATGAGAGCGACCTATGGTGAAGAACTCACCAAAAAGGATTATATGGAACTGCCCTCAAAAGCAGTTCGGTATTTCCAATGCTCTATACTAATTCAAAATACTGGACAGGCGCGACGCCCCTCATCCGTCGGTTTCTTTCTAGCTTCAAAGGCCACTCAACGAGGTTATGATTTTAGCAAACAGTATTACGACGCTTTAGATAGCAATAAAATCTCTCCGCTGGATTTCGATATAGGAACACTACCGACAGGATTTATATTAGACCCAATATCAATCACGTCACAAAATCGAGAGGAAGAAATATCGTTTAGAATTGGTCGCATATCAGTATATGCGGGATTCGATCTATTTTCGAAAACGCAAGGCATCGATAAAAATAACAGAATTGATATTCCGAATTTCAAACAAAATTCAAAAAACTTACTGGATGAATATTGCGATTATGAATCCTTAGGACTGACACCCGCAATGCTTGAGCAACTGCGAAACGACTTAAAATAAACCGCTATTTCCGAAGCACCTTCTCCACCGCAGGCATCAGATCGTTCTTCACTGACTCCGGCGTAAACGGGCCGACATGCTTGTAGGCGATCTTGCCTGTCTCATCGACGAGGAAGGTTTCCGGCACCCCGTAGACGCCCCATTCGATGGCTGAGCGCCCGGCGCGGTCGGCACCGACAGCGGCAAAGGGATTACCGAGATCGCCTAAGAAACGGCGCGCATTTTCCGGCTGGTCCTTGTAATTGAGGCCAACCACGCGGATACGTTCGTCCTTGGCGATTTCCGTCAAGAGCGGGTGCTCCTGACGACAGGGAACGCACCACGATCCCCAGACATTCACCAGTGTCAGCTTGCCCTTAAAATCGTCGCTGTTGAGGCCGGGAACAGGCGCGCCATCACGCACCAGCCCCTCAACGGGCGGCAGGTTCGTCTGCGGCGCATCCTTGCCGATCAGCGCGGAAGGTATCGTCGTATTGTCCTTGC
Source organism: Brucella tritici (assembly GCF_902825325.1). Lineage (GTDB taxonomy): Bacteria > Pseudomonadota > Alphaproteobacteria > Rhizobiales > Rhizobiaceae > Brucella. The sequence continues at coordinate 41,763 of NZ_CADEAR010000002.1, forward strand.
CCGACAGAAGCTGGACCGCAAACACCGCCGCCAGTCCGACGAAAATCGCCAGCGGCAGCAGGGCAACCCATGTTGAGCGCTTTTTCGGCGCGACTGGCTTCTCGGTCGTTTCCGTCATTGTGCTTTACCGGGGGCTTTTGCAGAACGGCGGCGCACGCCCTGCGCCTCAAGCCGCTTCAGTTCGTTTTTCTGGATACGCTGATCGATCAATATCCAGCCAATGGTGACGACGAGTGCCGCGACCGTGATGCCATACGAGGCGAGAACAAAGCCGAGATGGTTCATATTACGCCCTCCTGTGCCTTGCGATTGCGGTCGGCATTCCGTGCGGCAAGCTTTTTCATCGACGCGACGCGACGACGCCAGATTTCATTGCGCATGGCCATCATGTGCAGAGTGAAAAACAGAAGCGAGAAGCCGATAGCCATCACGAAAAGCGGGCGCAGCATGGATGCATCGATGGTCGGACCGTCCATGCGGAAAACGGACGCGGGCTGGTGCAATGTGTTCCACCAGTCGACCGAGAATTTGATGATCGGAATATTGATGAAGCCGACCAGCGTGAGCACAGCCACAGGTCTGGCGCTTTTTGCCGGATCGTCCATGGCGCGCGACAGCGCGATAATGCCAAGATACATCAGGAATAGCACGAAAACCGAAGTCAGCCGCGCATCCCACACCCACCATGTGCCCCACATCGGCTTGCCCCAGAGCGAACCTGTGGCCAGCGCAAGCGTAGTGAAGACGGCGCCGAGCGGAGCGGCTGCACGGATCGAGACATCGGCCAGCGGATGCCGCCAGACCAGCGTGCCCAGCGCCGAAACGGCCATGATCGAGTAGCACATCATGGAAAGCCATGCGAAAGGCACATGGATATACATGATGCGTACCGTCATGCCCTGCTGATAGTCCTCCGGCGACTGGACGAAGACCATATAGAGGCCTGCTGCCAGAAACAGCACCGAAAGCACGGCCAGCCATGGCAAGACCTTGCCTGCAAAGGCAAGGAACCGCGTGGGATTGGCCAGATCGAGCCAGCTCGTGGTTTTAACGGCGTCTTTGGTCATGTCTTTTTCCATGGCCTATACTTACCTTCCGCCCCCGTACCGTTCAATTGACCGTAATCAACTGCGTCAATCCGCCGAACTTTTCAGCGCTGCGCTCGCGGCCAGAGGCCCGAGGACGGCAAAGAACAGGGTGAGTGCTGCAAGAATAAGGAATGGCGCCAGAAAAGGCGCATTGTCTACTGTCGCTCCATGCGAAGCTGATACACCGAAAATGAGCACCGGAATGGTGAGTGGCAGAACGATCACCGACACCAGCAACCCGCCACGCGGCAGCGCCACGGCAAGGGCTGCACCCACAGCGCCAATGAAGGCGATGGCGGGCGTTCCCACCAGAAGCGTCAGCGATGTTGCGCCGATTGCCGATGCGTCCATGTTCATGAACAGGCCCAGCATCGGCGATGCGATCACCAGCGGCAGCACGCTCGCCACCCAATGGGCCACGCACTTCACAAAAACCGTGAAGGCCAGCACGTGGCTGTCCGCGCCGATCAGCAGCAGGTCGAGCGAGCCGTCCTCCCGGTCAGCCTGAAACAGCCGGTCGAGCCCCAGAAGCGTTGCCAGCAATGCGCCGATCCACAGTATGGCGGGGCCTATGCGCGCCAGAAGATTGAGATCAGGCCCCACGCCGAAGGGCATGACGGCAATGACCGCGAGGAAGAACAATATGCCGATCAGCGCGCCGCCACCGGCGCGGAAACTGAGGCGCATGTCTCTCAGGAAAAGCGCCAGCATCAGGCAGCCTCAACTGAACAGGCGGCCATGTCGAACGCGCTGACGCCTTCAAGGCCAAGAGGAATATGCGTTGCGGCGACGATCATGCCGCCTTCCCGCATATGCCCGCGCATTATTTCCGCAAAGCGGGCTTCGGACGCCTTGTCGAGACCGGCGGTCGGCTCGTCGACAATCCAGAGCGGACGATGGCTGACCAGAAGCTTGGCGATGGAAACACGGCGCTTCTGCCCCGTCGACAGATAACCGAACGGCAGATGCTCCACGCCGGGCAGATCGACGGCTTCCAGCGCCTCATCGATCTCCGCTTGCGCGGCACCGTTGAACTTCTGCCAGAAGGACAGGTTTTCACGCACGCTGAGCGCCGGTTTCATCGCATTCTGGTGCCCGAGGTAATGGCAGGCGGCGCGCACCGGCAAAACTGTGCCATCCTCGCGAAGCTCAACCTTGCCTGCTTCGGGCTGAAGCAGGCCGCAGATGATTCGCAGCAGCGTGGACTTGCCGGAGCCGTTGGGTCCGGTCACCACCAGCGCCTCGCCTTCACTGAGCGCAAAAGACAGGCCAGCGAAAATCGTTTCGCCGCCTCTTTCGCCCGCCAGATTTTCGGCTTCAAGCCGCATTTAATACCCTCTAAGCCCCGATGGATAATTGCCAGACCAATAGAACCGGAACCCCGGAAGATCTATGGAAAGGCATCGCAACATTTCGCCGCAAGGGGCCGAATTCACGATATTCTGTCTGGAATCGTTTTAGAAAACTCTCTATATGAGGGCTACCACGCCAGCGGTCGGCGTGGAAACCATTTTTGGCCGATCTCAACCTGTTGCCCTTAAGGACGCAGGCATCGGGACGGACAGCGGAAATGACTGCACCCGCACCTTGGCGCGTCCTTGAAACGCAGCAGAGGCGTTCGTCCTGGTTTTCCGGCCAGTAGCATGAAGGACGAACGCAGTGTCGCACATCGACAGTTTTAAATGCCGCAAAACCCTTACCGTGGGCGGTAAGGATTATGTTTATTACAGCCTGACCGAAGCCGAAAAGAACGGCCTCGAAGGCGTTTCCAAGCTTCCCTTCTCCATGAAGGTTCTGCTCGAGAACCTGCTCCGCTTCGAGGACGACCGCTCCGTCAAGAAGTCGGACATCGAAGCCGTTGCCAAGTGGCTGAACGACCGTGGTTCCGCAGGCGCGGAAATCGCCTACCGTCCGGCCCGCGTGCTGATGCAGGACTTCACCGGCGTTCCTGCCGTCGTTGATCTTGCAGCCATGCGCGACGGCCTCAAGGCGCTCGGCGGCGATCCGGAAAAGATCAACCCGCTCGTTCCCGTCGATCTCGTCATCGACCATTCGGTCATCGTCGACGAATTCGGCAATCCAAGCGCATTCAAGGCCAATGTGGACCTCGAATATCAGCGCAATGGCGAACGCTACCGCTTCCTCAAGTGGGGCCAGCAGGCATTCAAGAACTTCCGCGTCGTTCCTCCGGGCACCGGCATCTGCCATCAGGTGAACCTCGAATATCTGGCCCAGGCTGTCTGGACCAAGGAAGAAGACGGCGAAACCGTTGCCTATCCCGACACCTGCGTCGGCACCGACAGCCACACCACCATGGTCAACGGCCTTGGCGTTCTGGGCTGGGGTGTTGGCGGCATCGAAGCTGAAGCGGCCATGCTCGGCCAGCCGGTTTCCATGCTTCTGCCGGAAGTCGTCGGCTTCCGCCTGACCGGCAAGATCAAGGAAGGCGTGACCGCGACCGACCTCGTTCTCACCGTCACGCAGATGCTGCGCAAGAAGGGCGTTGTCGGCAAGTTCGTCGAGTTCTTCGGCGAAGGCCTCGAAAACATGACGCTCGCCGATCGCGCAACCATCGCCAATATGGGTCCGGAATATGGCGCGACCTGCGGCTTCTTCCCGGTTGACCGCGAAACGCTGAACTACATGAACACCACCGGCCGCGACGAGCATCGCATCGAACTGGTCGAAGCTTATTGCCGTGCGCAGGGCATGTGGCGTGACAAGGGTGCAGCCGATCCGGTCTTCACCGACATTCTCGAACTCGACATGGGCGACGTCGTTCCGTCGATGGCCGGTCCGAAGCGTCCGGAAGGCCGCATTCCGCTGGAAGGTATCGGTTCCGGTTTCGCAACCTCGCTCGAAACCGAGTACAAGAAGACCACGGGCCAGACCACGCGTTATGCAGTTGAAGGTGAAGACTACGATCTCGGCCACGGCGACGTCGTGATTGCCGCCATCACGTCGTGCACCAACACCTCGAACCCGAGCGTGCTGATTGCTGCCGGCCTTCTGGCCCGCAATGCAGTAGCCAAGGGCCTCAAGACCAAGCCTTGGGTCAAGACCTCGCTTGCTCCCGGCTCCCAGGTCGTTGCCGCCTATCTTGAATCCGCTGGCCTCCAGAAGGATCTCGACGCACTCGGCTTCAACCTCGTCGGCTTCGGCTGCACGACCTGCATCGGCAATTCCGGTCCGCTGCCCGCACCAATCTCCAAGACCATCAATGAGAAAGGTCTGATTGGCGCTGCGGTTCTCTCTGGTAACCGTAACTTCGAGGGTCGCGTTTCGCCGGACGTTCAGGCAAACTATCTGGCTTCGCCGCCGCTCGTCGTCGCTCACGCTCTTGCCGGTACGGTCACCAAGGACCTGACCAAGGAGCCGCTCGGCGAAGACCAGAACGGAAATCCGGTGTTCCTCCGCGACATCTGGCCTTCCTCTCAGGAGATCCAGGAATTCATCGCCAAGAACGTCACCCGCAAGATTTTCTCGGAGAAATATGCGGACGTGTTCAAGGGCGACGAAAACTGGCAGGCCGTTCAGGTTCCTGCAGGCCAGACCTATGCATGGGACGATGATTCGACCTATGTGCAGAACCCGCCTTACTTCGTGGGCATGGGCAAGTCGGCTGGCACGATCGGCGACGTCAAGGGTGCCCGCATTCTGGGTCTCTTTGGCGACAAGATCACGACCGACCACATTTCACCTGCCGGTTCCATCAAGGCACAGTCGCCTGCCGGTAAGTACCTCATCGACCATGGCGTCGGCATTGCCGACTTCAACCAGTACGGTACGCGTCGCGGCAACCATGAAGTGATGATGCGCGGCACTTTCGCTAACATCCGTATCCGCAACCACATGCTGGGCGAAAACGGACGTGAAGGCGGCTACACCATCCACTATCCGTCGAAGGAAGAAACCTCGATCTACGATGCTGCCATGCAGTACAAGGCCGAGGGCGTGCCGCTCGTCGTCTTCGCAGGTGTCGAATACGGCAACGGCTCTTCGCGTGACTGGGCTGCCAAGGGCACCAACCTGCTCGGCGTCAAGGCCGTGATCGCACAGTCCTTCGAGCGTATCCACCGCTCCAACCTCGTTGGCATGGGCATTGTGCCTTTCGTCTTCGAGGAAGGCACCAGCTGGCAGACGCTTGGCCTCAAGGGCGACGAAATCGTCACCATCGAAGGCCTTGCCGATGTGCGTCCGCGCCAGAAGGTCGAAGCTTCCATCACCTATGCCGATGGCACGGTGAAGAAGGTTCCGCTCATCTGCCGCATCGATACGCTGGACGAGCTCGACTACATGAAGAACGGCGGCATCCTACAGACCGTTCTGCGCGACCTCGCCGCGTAATCGGCACAGGTTTAAAAATCAGAAGCCGCCGGAGAAATCCGGCGGCTTTTTTATTTTGGAGCAGACATGGACATTATCGGCCTGAACGGATCATTTCCCTGACTTTCACCGCTTTTTCAAAGTGATCGAGGGTATGGGTCTTGATCCACCACTCGGCAGCCTCCATGAGCAGTTCCGGCTCCGTGTTCTTGTTGGCAAAGAAGGCATAGAACGAAATACCGACCTGCTCGCCCTTTTTCGCTATCTTCTCATCGCAAATTGCGATGGCTTTTTCTCTCAAGCTCGATCTCATGTTCAACCAGTCTCGTTTCCGCACAATCTGTTGTGGCTGATTTTGATAGGAGATTCGCAACCTCTGCGAATCTCACCGCAACGTGAATTCCTATTGATTGCAGGACTTCTTACATAATAGATGTCAGCGACAATTATTGCAGGATGAAACGAAGTGATACTCCACGCCCCCTTCTATGGGACAGGTCCATGGCTCACCGGCGAGCATCTGCCCGGCTGGCGTAGCATCTGTGCCGTTCTGGGGCTGGCATTCACGGGCTGCATCTCCATGCAAGGACAGGCCAAGGCACAGGACAGCAACAAGAAGACCGCCGTTCTGGAGCTCTACACCAGCCAAGGCTGCAAGTCCTGCCCCCAGGCTGACCAGAATTTAGCGAAATATGCCGACGATCCCAATGTTCTGGCGCTGTCGTTCCACGTCAATTACTGGGATTATATGGGATGGCGCGACACGCTTGCCACCCAGGAAAACACCGACCGGCAGAACGCTTATCGCAACTCCTTCAATGCGCGTATGATCTATACGCCGCAGGCCATCATCAATGGCACGGCGGAAGTCAACGGTCGCGACGGTGAAGCCGTCCAGGCGCAGATTGCCACCAACAAGCTGGATGTGCCGGTTTCGATCAAACAGCTCGATGACGGGCGCCTGTCCATTGAAATCGGCGCAGGCAAAAAACCGGAAGCGCCTGTGCATGTGGTGCTATTCTATTTCCGCGATTCCGTGACCATTCCGATCACCGAAGGTGAAAATGCCGGTCAGGCTGTCACCTATCGCAATACGGTTCGCGATACGAATACGATTGGCATGTGGGATGGCAAGCCGCTGAAGATTGAAATCCCGGCTTCGGAACTGAAGCGCAAGGACGTTTCGGGCTGTGCCGTGGTGCTACAGGAGACCCGTGACGACAACTCGCTCGGCCCCATCCATGGCGCGGCCATGTTCAAGCAGAAGAAGCCGATCGGCCTCTGAGCTTTCTGCGATCATCGTCGCTCTTCTGCAATTTACAGCGAGAAATGCGTTTCGATCGGATCAAACAGATTTTTATTTGGGCTGATGTCGTGCTGGGCTTCTGGGCGAGTGTTGCAACTTGGTTCAGCGGAGGCTGGAAAAGGTTGGTTCGGCTCGGGCAGTCCTTTGGGCGGGGGGCTTGGGGTCGGACATACCCGAACCGAACCGTCTCAGGCAACGTGTAGATGCTGAAGCCATAATCAGGCTGGAATGCGAAGCTGACAAGGCGAAAATGTGGCCGACAATCACCATTGCAAACAGGCATTCTCTTTTCGTGAATAACTAATATGTAGCCTCTAATCCCTATTTATAGGGGCTTTTCCCGGTGAATAATCGGCAACCAGAATCGGTCTGCAAAACCCTCCCCTTGAAATTGCTTCACAAAAGCATCACCCTGTTGTCATGCGCCGGTTCGGTTCGCTTCTTCGCCATTGCCGAATATCCAAACCGGTCGCGCGCAGTTTGTTTTTGAGCCTGCCCGGTTTTTGGTCTGCGCTCTGCAAAAGGCTGAAAGGAAGGAAATGGATACGTCAAGCGCAGCGAATGAGGATTTGTCATCCCCTTCCCCCTCGTCTGCTTCGCCAAAGGTCGTTCCTCTCGACCGTACGCGATCTGCTCCAGTCAGTTTCAACCGGCATGAACTCGGCAAAATCCTGAATATCTATGGCCGCATGGTCGCCTCCGGCACGTGGCGCGATTATGCGATCGACCATCTCAGCGACCGCGCCGTGTTCTCCATCTTCCGCCGTGCAAGCGAGATACCGCTTTTCCGCATCGAGAAGAATCCAAAGCTGGCGCATAAACAGGGGGCCTATTCGGTCATCGCCGCAAGCGGGCTTATCATGAAGCGTGGCCATGAGCTGGAGCGCGTCCTGCGCGTGTTCGACAAGAGCCTCAAGCTCGTTGAAAGCTGATCCCCCGTATAGGGATATTTGACAACCCAATTTTTCAAACCGCCCCTTCGACAAGCTCAGGGTGAGGGCGTTACGGCGGAATTAAACGTTGCAGATTACACTCCCCCTCATCCTGAGGAGCCGTTGAAAACGGCGTCTCGAAGGATCTAGGGTCGAGGAATCAGGCATACGGGCAAATCAGCAGGAAGATGACTTATGAAAGCGGCGGCGTACCCGGCTCGATTGAACGCCCGCCATTGAGCGGTAGCTGCATCAGCACCGTATCGAGCCAGCGCCCGTGCTTGAAGCCGGAACCCTCGATACGTCCGCAATGGATGAAGCCAAGGCTCTCATGCAGCTTCACCGAACCGATATTGTGTTCGCCATCGCCGATCACCGCCAGCAATTGCCGGAACCCCAACGCAGCAATACGTTCGATGAGTTCGCGCAGAAGGAGCTTGCCTATGCCCTTTCCCTTCGCATCAGGGGCGATATAGATCGAATCCTCCGCAAGCCAGCGATAGGCAGGCCTGACGCGGAAATAACTCGCATAGGCATAGCCCAGAACCCTGCTGTCCTCCTCCGCGACGAGGATCGGAAAGCCCTGTTCCACGAATGCTTCAAAACGCTTCACCATTTCGTCCATTGTCGGCGGCTCGATCTCATAGGAGCCGGCGCCGGTCAGAACGGCCTCCGTATAGATTGCGGTGATCGTTTCGATATCGGCAGGCTGAAAATCACGAATGACGGGCATGGGAGGAACCGGAGTAAAGTGTTTTGATAAGGCTTCCACCATGCATCAGTAATCATATGGACAAAAGCAAAAAGGGCAGCGTTTCCGCTGCCCTTTTTTCAAACACTCTTCAGCTGACTATTCGCGGTTGCCCATGAACTGCAGCAGGAAGGTGAACATGTTGATGAAGTCGAGGTAGAGACGCAGCGCGCCCATCACGACCTTGCGGCCATGCGCATCCGAAGAATCGCCTTCGTAGTACATTTCCTTGATCGACTGCGTGTCGTAGGCGGTGAGGCCTGCGAAGATCAGAACGCCGATCACCGAGATCGCGAACTGAAGCGCGGTGGAACCGAGGAAGATGTTGACGACCGATGCCAGGATCAGGCCGAACAGGCCCATGATCAGGAACGAGCCCATGGCGGACAGGTCGCGCTTGGTCGTGTAACCATAGAGCGACAGCGCGCCGAAGGAAGCAGCCGTCACGAAGAAGGTGCGAACGATGCTCTGGCCGGTAAAGACCAGGAAGATCGACGACAGCGACAGGCCGACGAGAGCTGCATAGCCCCAGAAGACGGCATTAGCGGTCGAGACCGAAAGACGTTCGATGCGGAAGCTCAGGAAGAACACTGCCGCGAGCGGCGCAAGCATCACAACCCAGCGGAGCGGGGACGTGTAGAGCGCCACACCGAGACCGGTGAGCATCTTGCCGTTGGCGAGCTGCGCGACGGCTGCGGACGGGTCCGTGGTCGTTGCGAGTGCTGCAACGGCAAATGCGGCAAGGCCGGTAACGGCCAAGCCGATAGCCATCATGTTATAGACGCCGAGCATATAGCTGCGCAGGCCCTGATCGATGCCTGCATCAGCACGAGCGCCGCCTACCGGCCTCTGCTGCGCCTGAATATTGCGAAAGTCAGCCATGACTTAAATCCTCTTGCCATGTCCCGTCCGGTGTCGGGGCGCTCAAAAGGCCGAGCCGCCTCCAGGCGCCGCTGGCGGGACCCCAGCATGCCTGCCTGACATTATGGGGATTTCGGCCTTCGCGTACAAGTACCACCTGTAAAAAAACGTGATGCAGCGATGCGAAAGCGCAAACGCATTATCCATAATATCCAACGGCTTACGTTTTCTCACCCTTCCCTATTACAAATCGTTCATATGGTTCTGAGCACCTGGGCGGGCTTCTGGCCGAGAACGCGCCATGTACCGGCCAGGCCGAAACCGACAGTCAGTACCAGTGCTATGGCAACGGTCATCAGCGCGACATCTGGCAGGAAGCTTGCTTTCAGCTTCATGATTTCCACGACGACATACCAGCCCGCCACACTGCCCGCGACGAGTGCGAAGAGCGCCGTTGCAAGCCCGAGCAGCATATATTCAAGCACATAGGCCGAAATCAGCGTGCCGCGCGTCGCGCCCAGCGTCTTCAGCACCACTGCGTCGTGGACGCGGGCACGGTTACCGGCTGCGAGCGCTCCGCCCAGCACCAGAACAGAGGCAGCCAGCGCGATGGAGGCCGCAGCACGGATGGCGGTTGCAAGCTGGCTGATCAGATCATTCGCGACATTGAGCGCATCGGTCACACTGACGGTCGTGACGGCGGGCCATGTCTTGGTGACCTGCCGCAGCACATCAGGCGCAAGGTTCTTCTGGCTGTCAGGAATGGTGAGCGTCGCCAGCCACGTCGCTGGCGCACCGGCAAAGGTATTGGGCGAAAACACCATCACGAAGTTCATCGCAAGCGTTTCCCACTGAACCTGCCGGAAACTTGCGATCTTCGCATTGATGTTGCGGCCCAGCACGTTGACCGTCACCGTATCGCCCAGCTTCAGGCCCAGTTCCTTGCCTTCACGCTCCGCGAAGGACACCAGCGGTTCGCCGCTATAATCGGCTGGCCACCATTCGCCTTCCGTCAGCGTCGAGTTTTCAGGGACCGTATTGGAAAAGGTTATGCCGCGGTCGCCGCGCAGCACCCAGGCTGCTTCCGGCGGGATGGTCATGTCGCGCACATTGGTGCCGTTGAAGGCAACGATACGCCCGCGCAGCATCGGACCGGAGGTGAGCTTGCCATCGGGCACGATACCGCTGACCAGCTTGGTGAAATCGGCGATGTCGCGGTTCTGAATATCGACGAAGAAAAAGTCAGGCGCCTGCGCCGGAATGTTTTCCGTCACCTGACGGCGCAGATTGCCATCGATCAGCGCGATTGCCACCATCAGCGTCAGGCCAAGGCCCAGCGAAAGCACCACGGAGGGCGTGAGCGCGCCGGGACGATGAATGTTACCCACTGCCAGCCGAAGCGCTGTCGAACGCACGCGCCGAACCCGGCGGGCAAGCCAGCGTATGCCATCGGCGACAAGCCGCAGCACGCCGAAAGCCGCAATGGCCGAAACAATGAAGATTGCCGCAATGCGCCGGTCATAGGCGACGTAAAGCGCCAGCCCGGCGAGTGCAGCAATCAGCAGAACCGCAAGGCCGAGATATAGCAGTGGTGGCAGGCCACGCTGCTCGAAACCCTGCTCGCGGAAAAGCGCCGTTGCCGGAATGTCCCGCGCCCTGCCAAGCGGAATGATCGCAAAAGCAAGCGTGGTAATGAGCCCGAAGACGGCGGCAAGTGCCAGCGCACCGGGGAAGAAACCGCCGCCACCGGCGACCGGCAGATAATTGGCGAGCGCCATGGCAGCGGCATAGGGGATAATCGCCGCCAGTATCAGCCCGAGAACAATGCCGATCAGGCCGATCACCATGATCTGCACGAGATAGACCAGCACGGCGAAGCGCGCGGGCGCGCCAAGCGACTTGAAGGTCGCGATCACGCCGCGCTTGCCGTCGAGATAGGCGCGCACCGCATTGGCAACGCCTACACCGCCGACGATCAGTGCTGTCAGCCCCACCAGCGTGAGGAATTGCGAGAAGCGCTCGATATTGGCGCTCAGTGCCGGCGCGGCATTGGAGCGGGAGCGAATGTTCCAGCCTGCATCGGGGAAATCTGCGGCAGCCTGTCGCCTGACTTCGGCAATTGCTGCATCCGGCGCGCCATCGGGAAGCGCAACCTTGTAGATATGATCGACAAGGCTACCCGGCTGGATGAGGCCGGAAGCGCGCAGGCCATCCAGCGAAACCAGAAAGCGCGGCGCAAAATTGAAGCCCGACGAAAGCAGGTCCGGCTCGCTCTCTATCAGGCCGCGCAATTCAAACATCTGCGAACCGAGCAGCACTTTTGCGCCAAGCGAAAGGCCCATGCGATTGAGAAAGTCTTGGGCGACGGCAGCGCCATAGATGCCATCCTTGTCGCCGGTCATATCGGCCAGCGACTGCTCCGGTGCGACCTTCAACTGGCCATAGAGCGGATAGGCAGCATCGACAGCCTTCACCTCGACCAGCGACTGGTCGGAGCCATCGGGCATGCGCGCCATGGAGCGCATCGTAGCGCTCTCCGCCATTCTGCCCTGTTTTTCGATGAAGGCGCGCTCTTCCACTGTGGCTTCCCGCTGATTGAGCGCGAAGCTGACATCGCCGCCCAGAATACTCTGGCCTTCCGAGGCGATGCCGGTGCTGACCGACCGCGCCACCGAATTGACGCCGCCGATGGCGGCAACGCCAAGCGCGATACAGGCGAGGAAAATATAGAAACCGGACAGGCCGCCGCGCATTTCACGCAGCGCAAAGCGGAGAGCAAGCGAGAACGACTTTGCTGCACTCATGCGCCAGCCGCCAGCGATTCGAGAATGGAGCCGCCCTGTGCAGGCTCCTCGATCCGGCCCGAGCGCACCGGGATTTCGATGTCGCAGCGCGCCGCAAGCGCCGGGTCATGCGTGACGAGCACCATGGTGAGGCCGTTTTCACGCTGCTTGGCGAACAGAAGATCGGCAATCTGGCGCCCCGTCGTGGTGTCGAGATTGCCGGTCGGCTCGTCGGCGATCAGGATTTTTGGGCTTGGCGCAAGAGCACGGGCAATCGCAACGCGCTGCTGTTCGCCGCCGGAAAGCTCGGATGGATAATGGGTGAGGCGCTCGCCAAGCCCAACAGCGCGCAATTCGCGCTCCGCCACCTCGAACGCATCTCTGCGTCCGGCAAGTTCCAGCGGCACCGCGACATTTTCCAGCGCAGTCATATTGGGAATGAGGTGAAAGGACTGGAACACGATGCCGATATTGGCACCGCGGAAAGCAGCGGCCTGATCTTCGCTCATCTGGCTGATCGTCTCACCTGCAATCTTCACAGTTCCGTTATCGACATGCTCGAGACCGGCCAGAACCATCAGCAGCGTCGACTTGCCGGAACCGGACGGACCAACGATGCCAGCCGACTGTCCTTGCGATATATGAAGGGAAACGCCCTTCAGCACATGCACCGATGAGGCGGCGTGACCAAGGGTTAGATGAACGTTCTCAAGTTCGATAATCGGGCCAACAACCTGTTCCGTCACGCGGTTTTTATCCTATATGAATCTTTAGAACCAAACAGCGCGCCACAAATTTGAACTTATGTTGCGCCAATCATTGAAGAGAAGTCCGGCGGGCCATTTGCCCACAGCCCCTCAAATATGGGTTTTCGACGATGCGTTTCAAACTCTCAATTCCGGCATGGCTTCCGATTTTTGCGGCGATTGCGTCTTTTATGGCGGCAAGCCCCATTATTGCAGCAAGCGCGCAGGAAGAACCGACCGGTCTCGAAGATGCACTGCCGACCGAGCAGCTTTCACAGGTCAAGATCGTCGGCTTCGGCGACAGCCTGATGGCGGGCTATATGCTGCCATCCAATGCCGCCTTTCCGCAGCAGCTTGAAAAGGCACTCAACGACAAGGGCGTCGAGGTTTCGATCGAGAATGCGGGCGTATCGGGCGACACGACCACGGGCGGGCTTTCGCGCATCGACTGGTCCGTTCCCGATGGCACCGATCTCGTGATCCTTGAACTGGGTGCGAATGACGCGCTGCGCGGCATCGAACCTGACATTACTGAAAAGAATCTCGACGAAATGCTGGCGCGCCTGCAGCAGCGCGGCATTTCGGTCATTCTTGCGGGCATGATGGCCCCGCCCAACATGGGTAAGGACTATGCCGCCAAGTTCAACCCGATCTATCCGAAGCTGGCACAGAAATATGGCGTGCCGCTCTACCCGTTTTTCCTCGACGGCGTAGCAACCAAGAAGGATTTTCTGCTTGAGGACGGAATGCACCCCAATGAAAAGGGCGTCGAAACGATGGTGGCTAACTTTATGCCCACTATCGAAAAGAGCCTGACAAACATGCAAAACAAGGGGACATCGGGAGGCTGACGCCGGTCGGGAGCATAAACAGCTTGCTCCCGGTATAAAACTTTGATTCGCTGCAGTTGCATCAACTTAACCGAATCAATTCGGCAGGTACGATGCACTGACTCTCTAGGCTAGAGTGTCCTTTATGCATCCTTTGGATGCCCGGCGCTCTGGCATGGAACGCTTCGAGGAGGATGCCTTATGCCGCGTCTTTTCACTGCCCTCGAAATCCCGCGCGACGCCGCGCTTTCGCTCTCGTTGTTGCGAGGCGGTCTCCCCGGCGCACGCTGGATTGATGTCGAAAACTACCACATAACGCTGCGTTTTATCGGAGATGTGGAAGGCCACGTGGCCGACGAGGTTGCCAATGCGCTTGATCGCGTGCGGCGGCCTGAATTCATGCTCAACCTGTCGGGTGTCAATGCTTTCGGTTCCAAAAAGCCGCACAGCATCTATGCGGGTGTATCCCCATCGCCTGACCTCAACGCTTTGCAGGCGGAAATCGAACGTATCTGCCAGCGGCTTCACATTCCCGCCGATCCGCGCAAGTTCACGCCCCATGTGACACTGGCGCGGTTGAGAAATCCCCGCATCGAGGATGTGGTGCGCTATCTCTCTTCACGCGGCAACTTCGCGACGCTGCCCTTCAAGGTGGGACGGTTCGTGCTGATGTCGTCACGTGATTCCGTGGGCGGCGGACCCTACATCGTGGAGGAAGCCTGGCCTTTGATTGCCCGTTCTGGCCAGAACTGGTCGGCAAGCGCGATGGAAGCTGCCAGAACCATCCGGTAAACCTTTTCGAAATCCCCGGTCCCGCCATAATAGGGATCGGGGATTTCGACCGCCCACCCTTCGGCAATCTCGGTGAAAAGCCCGATTTGCGCACTTGCATTTGCAGGCTGCCGCTCAGCGATCATCCGCATATTGTAGCGGTCCATCCCTAGGATCAGATCGAAACGGCTGAAATCGGCTGCGATCAACTGTCGGCAGCGCTGCGTGGAAATATCGAGACCGTGGCGCGCTGCAACGCTGATGGAGCGTTCATCCGGCTCCTCGCCGGTATGGTAACCGTTGGTTCCGGCAGAATCGACCCGCACGTCGCGGATGCCGCGTTTTTCCAGCACATGGTCCATCACGCCTTCGGCAAGCGGAGAACGACAGATATTTCCTGCACAGATGAAAAGAATGCTGGCTGGGACTTGTGCGGCTACGGATACGATCACGGAACTCTCGCGCTTATGGTAGGTTATCTCAGGAACCGCAACATAGGCGAAAGACGATGGCACGCAACCGGCTGACGGAAAATGAACTGAACGAAGCGCTCGCCGAACTGGATGGCTGGCAGAAGGTCAAGGGACGCGAGGCGATTTCCAAAAGCTTCAAGTTCAAGGATTTCAACGCCGCCTTCGGCTTCATGGCGCGCGCAGCACTCCACGCGGAAAAGCTCGACCATCACCCCGAATGGTTCAATGTCTACAATCGCGTCGATGTCACGCTCGCCACCCATAGCGAGAACGGCATTACGGAACTCGACATCAAGCTCGCGCGCAAGATGAACGCCTTGGTCTGAGTTTAAAGCTTTGAGATGTATACGTAAATCTTCCGGCGGTCATAATTGAAGCTGCCGTCGGGGTTGCGGCTGGAATAGGGAAGAACGCGGGTCAGATTGGTGCGATCCTGCCAGTTCTGCCCAAGCTTACCGCCATGGATGCCACGGATATGGACATCGCCAAGCGAAATGGCGGCATGGAAAATGTGCCCGGCCTGAACGTCGTAAAATCCGATTGCCTGACCGAAAGGCAGCGCCGAATAGCCGTTCCATTGTTCGCCCGCCCTGAAATTCAGGATGGGTATCCAGTTCTGGCTGGACGTGCCGCGTAGCGTGTTGAGCGAAATTCCGGCACCGAAGAGAAACCGCAGATAGACGGCGGCATCGTAGCATCCCGCCTCCGACAGATCGACGGTGATGTAATTGTCTTCGCTTCCGGCCGCCAATAGCTGGTTGCCACGAAACAGCCGTGTTGAACGGTCGCTGCGGATGAAGTTTTCCCCATAGCCGGTCAAATGCATCAGAACCTCCACTCAGCAATGGACCATCGCCCGCCCGAAACGCTTTGGAAGCGATCTGGGGAAGCGATCTGGTCGAATCTGTATTTTGGGGATTTGATGCGGGCGTTGTAGCTGATGCTTCTTGCAGGTGACCTGGGTGATGGAATCATCATGGTCTTGCAAGGACAGCACAAACTCCCCATTTTCTATCGGTCACAACCCGTATTCAACCATTGGAAGCGGGACGACAGGAGTTGAACGAGAATGGATGACGTCAGAATCGGTGAAATCCTCGAACCCGGCAGCGAGAGCGAATTCAAGAAGCGCAGTGAACGGGTGAAGAACGGATTCTGGAAGGCCGCGCGCCGCGCCGGTCGCATGGTGCCCTTCATGGATGAGGTGGTGGCAGCCTATTACTGTGCCCTCGACCAGAAGACGCCAACCCGCGTGCGCATGACGCTGATGGCCGCACTTGCCTATTTCGTCCTGCCGTTCGACGCCATTCCCGATATTCTGGCCGGTATCGGCTTCACAGACGACGTTGCCGTGCTGATGGCAGCGCTGACAGCCGTTCGTGCCCACATCACGCCTGCGCACCGGCTCGCCGCCCGGCAGGCACTCGAGGATGAGGGAGTAAGGGAGTAAGGGAGTAAGGGAGTAAGGGAGGCTGTTCACAGCTATTTGATTCCGACAACCCTGCATCACTTACGCCCGTTTTCACCCTTATTTTCCTATTCCCGTACTCCCCTATTCCCTTATTCCCTTTTTAGCATACTGCCTTAATCTCCTACTGCCCTATTGCCTTATCCTCACGAACAAACTCTCGCCGCTTTCTTTTAATTCAACTGGAACCAAGGGATGGCGGGGCGACTTAGCTGCTCATTCAAGTTTTCTTTCGAAACTTCACCGTTTGGTAACCCAGATTAAGGCAATTTAATCGGTAACTGAGCGGGACGGCGTGATGAACGGCGGCATCCCGATATTCAAGTTTGAAGCAAACGAAAGAGAACCGGTAAAAACCAATGCTTGGAAAATCGATCGTCGCGGCTTCTGTGTTCATGATTGGGATGGCGGGCTCGGCACTCGCCCAGACCCCGAGCCAGATCAGCCAGTTCAATGCCTGGGGCGCCTACAGCTATCAGTCGGGCAACGGCAAGGTCTGCTATGTCCTCTCCGTACCGACCCAGAAGGCTCCGGCCAATGTCGATCACGGTGACAACTTCTTCCTCGTGAGCCAGAAGCCCGGCCAGAACATTTCGTTCGAACCGCAATTCATGGCCGGTTACGACCTCAACACCAATGCCAAGGTCGTCGTCTCCATCGGCAACCGCAACTTCAACATGTTCGTCAACGGCAAGTCAGGCTGGATGGAAAATGCGGCGGAAGAGCCGCAGCTCATCGCAGCCATGCGCGGCGGTTCTGAAATGAAGGTGCAGGCACAGTCGAAGCGCGGCACAAAGACCAACTACACCTATTCGCTGAAGGGTATTTCGGATGCGCTGAAAGCCATCCAGAAGTGCAAATAATCCACGCGATTGGAAGTCGTTTAAAGCCGGGTACACAACCCGGCTTTTTTCTTTTGTGCTGCACATACGCATAGCAGACCGGATTTCATGTGGGATGACGAACGCGATATTGTGTGCTAAGAGCGCGCGCAACAGGGGTCGCAAAGCCAAGTGCCGGACCCTATTTATCCATGCATTCGGGCCAGATTATCTGGCGAAGCTTATCGACGCGCTTCAGCCGTCGTTTCCAACAGTTGAAAACAGATGTCCATTTCGTTCGACCTTACCATTGATGATACGCGCGACCAGCTTGCCCGCCATGCGCGCGCCAGCCTGGAGGCAAAGCCGTCGCTTATCGGCATGTCGCGCGAGGAAATGGCCGAAGCACTGATAAAGGTCGGCGTGCCCGAGCGGCAGACGAAAATGCGCATCAGCCAGCTCTGGCATTGGCTCTATGTGCGCGGCGTTTCCGATTTCGCCGACATGCGCAATATTTCCAAGGATCTGCGTAGCCTTCTGGCGCAGCATTTCACCATTGCGCGCCCGGAAGTGGTCGAAGAACAGATTTCGCAGGACGGCACCCGCAAGTGGCTGTTCCGCTTTCCACCGCGGGGTGCTGGTCGTCCGGTCGAGATCGAAAGCGTCTATATTCCCGAAGAAGGTCGCGGCACGCTGTGCGTTTCCAGCCAGGTCGGCTGCACGCTGACCTGCTCGTTTTGCCATACCGGCACGCAGAAGCTGGTGCGCAACCTCACGTCGGAAGAAATTCTGGCGCAGCTTTTGACCGCCCGCGACCGCCTCGGCGATTTCCCGGACAAGGACACGCCCGATGGCGCCATGGTTCCCGCCGAAGGTCGCAAGATCACCAATATCGTGATGATGGGCATGGGCGAACCGCTCTATAATTTCGAGGAAGTGAAGAAGGCCCTGCTGATCGCCTCCGATGGCGACGGCCTGTCCCTTTCCAAGCGCCGCATCACGCTTTCGACCTCCGGCGTCGTGCCGGAAATCTATCGCACCGGTGACGAGATCGGCGTCATGCTTGCCATTTCGCTGCACGCCGTGCGTGATGAATTGCGCGACATTCTGGTGCCGATCAACAAGAAGTATCCGCTGGAACAGCTCATCAAGGCTTGCCGCGAATATCCGGGCCTGTCCAATGCCAAGCGCATCACCTTTGAATATGTGATGCTGAAGGACATCAATGACAGTCTTGAGGATGCCAAGCTTCTGGTGAAGCTTTTGCAGGGCATTCCGGCCAAGATCAATCTGATCCCGTTCAACCCGTGGCCCGGCACCAATTACCAGTGCTCGGAATGGGAGCAGATCGAGAAATTTGCTGATTATGTGAACGCGGCTGGCTACGCATCGCCGATCCGCACCCCGCGCGGTCGCGATATCCTTGCTGCCTGCGGCCAGCTTAAGTCGGAATCGGAGCGCATGCGCAAGAGCGAACGCCTTGCGCTCGAAGCCATGATGATTGCCGGGCATGGCGAATAACGGGGCGAGTAAACTGATGGGTGCGCGCGCTTGAACGATACTTTCGACTACATAACGCGCTTCGTCATCGTGGTATTCGGCTATTGCTGCGGCGTATTGGCGGCTGGCTGGTTTCTGGCCGCCATCCTTTTCCGCACCCTTGGGGTCGATTCCTTCATGAACGATTTCGTCATGATGGCGAGCGATGCGGATGCCGGTTCGTTTTTTGCAGCCACCAGCTTCTGGAGCGCGGTCTTCGTTGGCGGTTTTGCCATTGCAGCCATGGCTGGCGGGTTCAGCTTTGTGCCTGCCCTCATTCTCATCATTCTGGCTGAAGCGCGCGGTTACAAGTCGTCGCTGTTCTATTGCGTTGCGGGTGCCCTGATCGGGCTTGCCGCCGCAGGCGCATCGCTTCCGTTCAGCGATGGTCGAAGCGTTCCGGAAAGCTCGCTCTGGATCGCAGCCATTGCAGGCGCCGGCGTCGTCGGCAGCTTCGTCTACTGGCTGCTGGCCGGGCGCAATGCCGGGCGGCTTTTAACCCGCCCGACTGAATAAAATCCATCTTCTTTTTCGCATTGTCCTACGCATCGAAGTGGGATCAGAAATCAGTCCAGTGGACTGATTTCCCCGCGGAGACGCTTCGCACTTTTGCTGGAAATGGCTTTTTCATTCGCATTATCCTCCGCAAAACCGCTTCGCACTTTTGCTGGAAATGCTCTATTTTGCCTGTGCGGTGATGATCTTCAGCGCGAAGGCCGAGAATACGCCCGCAAACATCCAGTCCACGATGCGCGTTACGGTCGGGTTCTTTTTCAGGAGCCCGGCGAAACGATCTGCCGCCACCACCATCGGAATGGTGAAGGGGAGCGCCATCGGAATGAACGACAGGCCGAGGAAGAACAATTTGCCCATGGCATGCGGGTCATGTGCGGAGACGAACTGCGGCAGGAAGGTCATGTTGAACAGGATGATCTTCGGGTTCAGAAGATTGATGCCAAGACCCGTCAGCCAGTTCTGGAACAGCGTATGCTTCTTGCCGCCATTCTTTTCCGGCGAGAAGGCCGATCCCTTGCGGATCGCCTGCACGGCCAGCCAGACCAGATAGCCAGCCCCCACCACTTTCAGTGCCGTAAAGGCTGCGGGAGACGCCAGAATGAGCGCCGAAAGGCCGAGCGCCACCATGGTGGTGTGAATGACGATGCCGGTGCTGGCGCCAGCCATGCAGGCAAAACCTGCGGCCTTGCCTTCGGACAGGGCGCGCCCGACGAAAAGCGTCATGTCGGGACCGGGTGTGATGGAAAGGATTGCGGTTGCTATCGCGAACTGGACAAAAATCGTCCATTCGGGAATGAAGGTCAGGTTTGTCAGAAAAGACATCGAAATGTGCTCCAAGAGATGGCGCACGCTAGAATAATTTCCCGGCAAATGAAACAGTCGAATGGAGACAGAAATGCTGCTGATCGTAGGTACCGTCCGCCTGCCGCCGGAAAACCTCGCCAAAGCGCACGAGGCCATGCAGCGCATGATCTCGGCCAGCCGGGAGGAGGATGGCTGCGTGGACTATTTCTATGCCGCAGACATTCTCGAGCCGGGCCTCATCCATGTGAAGGAGATGTGGCGCGACCGCGCTTCGCTCGACCGGCATTTCGCTTCCGCCCATATTGCCGAATGGCGCGCGGCCTGGCCTGAACTTGGTATCGGCGACCGCAATCTCGTTGTTTATGAAGTTGGCGAACCACAGATCACGTAATACCAAAACTCGATGAGTTTGACTCATCGAGTTTTGGTTAAGCCCATGCGGCGACTGAGCATTTTCAGGGCGTGATGCGTTAGCATCTCAGCGCCCTGGTATAATACGCATGAGTTTTCGCGATAAGTCGCAGCCCTTCGGCTTGCACGCTGCTTGGCAACTGATAAAAGAACTACGGACAAATTTTGGGCGCCGCTCTGGAGCGCCTGATGAGACGGAAGTTTATTATGAGCAAGTGGAAAGACGTTAAGAAAGTCGTTCTCGCCTATTCGGGCGGCCTCGACACCTCGATCATTCTGAAGTGGCTTCAGACGGAACTCGGCGCGGAAGTTGTGACCTTCACCGCCGATCTCGGTCAGGGCGAAGAACTTGAGCCAGCCCGTAAGAAAGCGGAAATGCTGGGCATCAAGGAAATCTTCATCGAGGACGTGCGTGAAGAATTCGTGCGCGATTTCGTTTTCCCGATGTTCCGCGCCAATGCCGTCTATGAAGGCGTCTATCTGCTCGGCACCTCGATTGCCCGCCCGCTGATCTCCAAGCACCTGATCGAAATAGCGAAGAAGACCGGCGCCGACGCCATCGCGCATGGCGCGACCGGCAAGGGCAACGACCAGGTTCGCTTCGAGCTTTCGGCCTATGCGCTGAACCCGGACATCAAGATCATCGCCCCATGGCGCGACTGGTCGTTCAAGAGCCGCACGCATCTGCTCGAATTCGCCGAACAGCACCAGATTCCGGTTGCCAAGGACAAGAAGGGCGAAGCGCCGTTCTCCGTCGACGCCAACCTGCTGCACTCCTCGTCCGAGGGCAAGGTTCTGGAAGATCCGGCTGTCGAGGCGCCTGAATATGTGCATATGCGCACCATTTCGCCGGAAACCGCTCCCGACAAGGCAACGATCATCAAGATCGGCTTTGAAAAGGGCGATGCCGTTTCGATCAATGGCGAGCGCCTGTCGCCTGCCACGCTTCTTGCCAAGCTCAACGACTATGGCCGTGACAACGGCATCGGTCGTCTCGACCTCGTGGAAAACCGCTTCGTGGGCATGAAGTCGCGCGGCGTCTACGAAACGCCGGGCGGCACGATCCTGCTGGCAGCACACCGCGCCATCGAATCGATCACGCTCGACCGCGGTGCGGCGCACCTGAAAGACGAGCTGATGCCGCGCTATGCCGAGCTGATCTATTACGGCTTCTGGTTCTCGCCGGAACGCGAAATGCTGCAGGCCGCCATCGATCACAGCCAGCGCCATGTCGAAGGCGAAGTCACGCTCAAGCTCTACAAGGGCAATGTGATGGTGATCGGTCGCGAATCGGACAAGTCGCTCTATTCCGACAAGCTCGTCACCTTCGAAGACGATCAGGGTGCTTACGACCAGAAGGACGCAGCAGGCTTTATCAAGCTCAATGCATTGCGTCTGCGCACGCTTGCTGCACGCGACCGCAAATAAGCATCGCTAATCCAAACAAAAGCCCGCCTTCCGGCGGGCTTTTTTTATAGCGGGACGTGAATTTTGTCTTTCTATCTGGCCCTGCCTGCCTGCATTCTGCTTGGCATTTATCTGCTGGTGCGCTGCATTTCCATTCTGTGGAAAATGATTGCGCCTGATGTCCGGCACCAGTTTGCGGGTAACGACCGGCCCCATAGCATTCCTTTGCCGAAAGTCGGGCGCTACGCGATCAGCATCGTGTTTCCGCCGCTTATCGTTTTCACCGGAACAGCCTATTTCTCAACGCAATTTGCCATCAAGGCGCGCGCGACCGGCATCCCGATTGCCTATCATTCCATAAGCCGTTTTCTGTTGAGCGTCCGGCGGACGGATATGCGCGGCAATGCTTCTCATGCCTTGGGTTATTTCGACTGCACGACACCCGGCGATTACGAAATCACCTGCCTGACCCCTGAAAAGATCAGGGCGAATTTCCGGCTGGAAATAACGCCCCATATTTCGGTCCTGAAACTCGCGCCTGTCATCGCAGGGACTATTCTTGCCGCTGGAATGAGCCTGGGCGGAACGATTGTCTTTGTGCTCTGGATGACCGGCAGAATCGCATGAGATCAAGCAGCGTTTTTTAGGGTCTGTGGGGAATTAGTTTTGAAGCGTGGTATGGATGAAAATAGCACAGGTTTAGGAGCAAAGCCGAAGGTGGAGTGGTTCTCCATCGAGGTTTTGCGACGCGAAGCTGGGCCATTTTCACCATATCCCTTTAGGACGTGGCGGATTTTCTCTCTGAATGCGTCTCACGCCACGCCCAAAACCTAATTCCCCACAGACCCTACACCCGCCAGCATCTTTTCCTCACCGGGACGCAAGGTCAGCACGCGCACGCCATTTGATGTGACTGCAACCGTATGCTCGAACTGCGCTGACAGTTTTCCATCACGCGTCACCACCGTCCAGCCGTCCTTTTCGGTCTTCACCTTGGCCGTTCCCTGATTGAGCATCGGTTCGATGGTGAACACCATGCCTTCGCGCAGACGGACGCCCGTGCCGGGCTTGCCGAAATGCAAGACCTGCGGTTCCTCGTGCATCTCGCGACCGATACCGTGGCCGCAATATTCCCGCACGATGCTGTAATCATGCCGCTTGGCGTGGCGCTCGATGGCATGACCAATATCACCCAAAGTCGCGCCGGGACGCGCGGCAGCAATCCCCTTCCACAAGGCCTCATAGGTCACACGGACCAGCCGCGAGGCAAAGGGAGCAACGTCACCGACCATATAGGTCTTGCTGGAATCGGCTATATAGCCGTCCTTTTCCAGCGTGATATCGAAGTTGATGATCTCGCCGTTTTCAATGATCTCGTCATTCGACGGCATGCCGTGGCAGACGACTTCGTTCTTTGAAGCATTCAGCACATAGGGATAGTCATATTGCCCCTTGCTGGCAGGCCGCGCCTGCAACTCGCGGGTAATGTAATCCTCGACCAGATCGTTGACCTGCATCGTGGTCATGCCCGCCAGCGGCGTGCGGTCGAGAAGGGTAAAAACGGAGGCGAGCAGCGCGCCGGATGCCGCCATTTTCTCCACTTCGGCAGGTGTCTTGGTCATGACGATTGCACCGCCAGAACCGGCAGCTCGACCTGTGCGGCGCGCAACTGCATCTGCACGATCTCGTTGAACGACAGGTCGGGATGGGCCTGCGCCAGCATGCCGATTTTCATCCAGTATTCAGCCTGCGCATTGATCGAACGGCACATGACGTCACTCGCCTTGCGCAGTTCCTCATGCAATTCGTCACCGATTTTCACGATACCCATAGCTTTGTCCAGACCATACGATTCATATATGTATCATATATAAACCGTATATATCCATCGATCAAGCTCCCCCGATTTTCACTTGAACATTCAAACCCGCTTGCATTTAGTATGGCGCCATATTATATGCCGCCGTATGGAAATAATCGAACAAAAGCATCACGCCCTTCTGGGCGAAATGGAACGCCGGCACAGCCCGTCCACCGACGCGCTGAAAGCCTGCTTTGAAGTTTTGTCGCTTGCTGCGGCCATTGACCGGGATTGCGCCAACCGGCTGGCACCGCACAAGCTTTCGGAGGGCAAGTTCGTCCTGCTGTTTCTGCTGCACGATGCGCCCGACGGCCTCTCGCCGCACGAGCTTTCAGAGCGCGCAGGTGTCACGCGCGCCACTATCACCGGCCTGCTGGACGGGCTGGAGCGCGATGGTTTCCTCAAGCGCCGCGCGGATAGCGAGGACCGCCGCAAGCTGACTGTCCGGCTGACATCCGAAGGTTCGTTGCTGGCGCAACAGCTTTTCGAACAACACACCGCATGGATTGCAAGCCTGATGAGCGACCTCTCGTCAGGCGAACAGCAGCTTCTCAGCACCTTGCTGCGTCGCATCTGGAGCCGCACCGATGCCGGTCGTTCTTTCAAGATCAACGAAACCCTAAGGGATATGACATGACCTATTACCTCGCCGAGCTTTATTCCCCGAAATCGAGCTGGCACGCGCTTGATGCTGAAGGCAGGCAGGCTTTTTTTGAGAAAGTTGGCGCGGGTATGGGTGGTCTTGCGGCGCTCGGTATCGAGGCTTTGGCATTAGGTCCCGTCGACGCGACAAAGCCTTTTGCACCCGACCAGAGTTTCTTCGCCATCTGGCGCTTCCCGGATGAAACAGCTCTCGACATGCTGATTGCCGGAATCACCGCCACCGGCTGGCATGATTATTTCGACACGATCAATGCGGCGGGTGCTGGCACCGACCTTCCCGGCCATCTGGCGCAACTGGCAGGCGTGCCTTTCAGGGAAGCAGCCTGATCCAAAACCGCTATCGCGATGATAGAGCGTATCCCGAAAAGTGTGAAACGCCTATGCAAGGAAATCAGTCCACTGGACTGATTTCTGATCCCGCTTGACTCTTGCCTCGCTCGATTCAATACTAGAACATATAGAGAACAAACGATGGAATCTAGACGTGAGCGGCATCGACATCGCGGCGCTGCGGCGCATGGTTACGACCATAGAAGGCAACGATCCGCAAGGCAGTTTTGCAAATCAGGGACAAACGGGCTTCGGGCGCGCGCGCAGTTTCACGCTCGGCCTTGCCGGGGCCGATGCCGCCTTTCCGCATGGCCTTGCAGGCGATGCGCTGCATGAGGTTTTTGCCGAAAACCCCGGCGCGCATATGGCCGCGACCGGCTTTGCGCTCGCTTTTGCCGCCCGTGCGGCAGAAGGTGTTACAGAACCTCGCCGCCCGATCATCTGGATCGAGGAAGAAAGTGCTGCAAGTGAATATGGCGGGCTTTATCCGCCGGGGCTTCATGCCTTCGGGATCGACCCGTCGCGACTTCTGATCGTGCGCTGCCCCACGGCACAGGATGTCCTGAAGGCAGCAAACGATGCGCTGGAAGCCGGAAGCGGCGGCAAGGCCTCGCATCTTGTTTCCGGCGTCGTCGCCTCGGTGACAGGCCAGCCGAAATGCCTCGACCTGACCGCCTCGCGGCGTCTGCTTCTGGCAACCGAAACCGCGCAACTGCCCGTCATCCTGCTCAGGAGCCACCGGACAGGCGTGCAGAGCGCTGCCGTCAGCCGCTGGCGAGTGGCGCCCGCGCCATCCCGTTCAAGCGGAGCAAACGCACCCGGCAAGCCTGTCTTTTCGGCGGTTCTGGAGCGCAATCGCCACGGCACATGCGGGCAATGGATCATGGAATGGAACAATGAAACCCTTGAATTTGATGCAAGAGAACGGGATGACAGAACGTCTGTTTCTCGCCCTCTGGTTTCCGTTTCTGCCGACCGACCGGCTTCGCAACAACGCTCCGCCTGATGGCAAACCGCGCCTGCCTTTGGTGGTGACCGAGCGCACGGCCAATGCGCTGCGGCTGACGGCGGTGGATGCCGAAGCGGCAAGGTTCGGTCTTTTTCCCGGCATGGCGCTGACGGATGCGCGCGCCCGCGTGGAAAGGCTTGAAGTGGCAACGGCAGCACCGGACCATGATGCGGCATTGCTCAAGCGTCTTGCCCATTGGTGCGAACGCTACACGCCGCTTGTCGCCTTCGATGAGCCGCATGGGCTGATGCTCGACATAACCGGCTGCGCGCATCTTTTTGGCGGGCTCGACGCCATGCGTGCCGATGCAATCCGGCGTCTGGAACGGGCCAGGCTTGGCGTACAGGCGGCGATTGCCGATAACAGTTTTGCCGCGCGGCTTCTGGCACGGGGAACGAAGGGCGGTGTCTTCAGCAGGACAGAGGCCGACCGGTTGCTCCCCCGCCTGCCGCTCTCCGCGCTTGAACTGACGCAAGCCGCCGAAACCGGCCTCAAGCGCGCCGGATTGAAACGCATCGGCGATGTGATGGGGCTTCCGCGCGCCGCCCTCACCGCCCGTTTCGGCACCGATCTTGCCACCAGGCTCGACCGGCTGGCGCGGCAGGAGCGCGCGCCGATTTCCCCCTTGCGCATCATGCCGCTCAGTACCGTCGAGCGCCGCCTGTCAGAGCCGGTTACCGCAATGGAACTGATCGAACACATCTTGCAGGAACTGGCGCAGGAGCTTTTTGCGCAACTTGAACCGGGGGGCAAAGGCGCGCTTCTGATTGAGGCTTCCTTCTTCCGTGTCGATGGCGAAGTGCGTCATATCCACATCGAAACCGGCCAGCCCTTGCGCAACGACAAGGTTTTCCTGCGCCTTGCGCGTGAAAGGCTCAACGCCCTGACAGACCCGCTCGATGCCGGGTTCGGCTTCGACATGATCCGGCTGGCAGCGCTGCGCAGCGCGCCAATCGCCCCGCGCCAGACGGGGCTCGACCAGCATGAAGAGGATGAAGCGGGGTTTGGCCAGCTTGTCGACCGGCTTTCGGCGCGGCTTGGACAGAACCGCGTTCTCGTTTCCTTTTCGCGCAACACGCATATGCCGGAGCGCGCTTTCGGCCTCGTCCCTGCCTTGCATGGGTCGCGAAAAACCGAAGCCGATTATCGCAGCCAGGCGGAACTGCCGGGCGACCCGCCAGCACGCCCCATAAAACTGTTTCGCCCGCCGCAGTTGATCGAAAGCGTGGCGGAAGTGCCCGACAGTCCGCCTTCGTTCTTCCTGTGGCGACGGGTGCGCCATCATGTACGCCTTGCCGAAGGACCGGAAAGGATCGAACCGGAATGGTGGCTCGCAATCGGTCATACGGTTCCGGAACTGCGCGATTATTACCGGGTGGAAGACGAGAACGGCCAGCGCTTCTGGATTTTCCGCGAGGGGCTTTATGACGGCGCCAATCACCCGCGCTGGTTTTTACACGGACTGTTCGCGTGATGACCCGTTACTTTGAAATGGCTGCTGCCAGCAATTTTTCCTTCCTTTGCGGCGCGTCGCATCCGCAGGAACTGGTAGAGCGTGCGCATGAGCTTGGCCTGTCCGGCATCGGCATTGCCGACCGCAACACGCTGGCTGGCGTGGTACGGGCCCATGCGGCATGGAAGGATTTTCGCGACAAGAGCGATTTCCGCCTTTTCATCGGCTGCCGCCTGTCCTTCACCGACGACACGCCGGATATGGTCGTCTATCCGCGTGATCGTCCAGCCTATGGGCAATTGTGCCGCCTGCTGACGGAAGGCAAACAGCGCGCCGCCATCAAGGGCGAATGCCATCTGCTATGGGCCGACCTGCTATTTCGCGCCCGGCAGTTCCAGATCGCAGTCTTTCCGCCTGACGAAGACAGACCGGATTTTGCCGCACGCCTGACGGAGATTGCACAGGCCGCACCCGGCTCGGTCTGGCTGGCACTTGCCATGCCGCATCAGGGCCATGACGGACGCCGGGCCGAACGCATCGCCCGTTTTGCAGCCGAAGCCAATGTGCCGCTGCTCGCCACCAATGACGTGCTTTATCATCACCCCGACCGCCGCGCGCTTCAGGATGTGCTGACGGCCACGCGCCATCACACAACCGTCTTCGCAGCCGGACGGCTTCTCGAAAAGAATGCCGAACGCCACCTGAAACCACCAAAGGAAATGCTGCGGCTGTTTCGCGACTACACTGAGGCCGTCGAAGCGACCGCCGATTTCGTCGCGCCCATCACCTTCCGGCTTGACGAGCTGAAATATGATTATCCCGACGAGCCGGTGCCGCCCGGCAAGACGCCGCAACAGCATCTGCATGCTCTCACCTGGGAAGGTGCCGCCCGTCATTACGGCGCTAACAGCATCCCGTCGAAGGTGCAGGCGCTGATCCACAAGGAACTGGCGCTGATCGAAAAGCTGCAATATGCAGCCTATTTCCTCACCGTCTATGACATTGTGAACTATGCCCGCAGAGAGAACATTCTGTGTCAGGGGCGCGGTTCGGCGGCCAATTCCGTCGTCTGTTTCTGCCTCGGCATTACCGGCGTAAACCCGACGGAAGTGGATCTCCTGTTCGAGCGCTTCATCTCCGCCGAGCGTCAGGAACCGCCGGATATCGACGTCGATTTCGAGCATGAGCGGCGCGAAGAGGTGATGCAATATGTCTATGACCGTTATTCGAGAGATCGCGCAGCCATTGTTGCAACCGTCATCAGCTATCGGTCGCGTAGCGCGATCCGCGATGTCGGTAAGGCGCTGGGCCTGACCGAAGACGTGACTGCGGCGCTTGCCAATACGGTCTGGGGCATATCGGGCGGCGGCATCGACAAGCAGCATATCAGGCAGGCGGGTCTTGACCCCGACAATCCCATCATCCGACGCGCAGTGGAACTGGCCATCACGCTGATCGGCTTTCCGCGCCACCTGTCCCAGCATGTCGGCGGTTTCGTTCTGACCCGTGATCGACTGGACGAGACCGTGCCTATCGGCCCGGCAGCGATGGAAGACCGCTCCTTCATCGAATGGGACAAGGACGATATCGACGAAGTGGGGCTGATGAAGGTCGATGTGCTGTCGCTCGGCATGCTCACCTGCATCCGCAAGGCTTTCGACCTCATTCACCAGCACAAGCCGCAGCTTTATGAGGGCGAGAAGCTGACGCTGGCAACCGTGGAGCAAAAAGACGAAGCCGTGTACGACATGCTGTGCAAGGGAGATTCGCTCGGCGTTTTTCAGGTGGAAAGCCGGGCGCAGATGAACATGCTGCCGCGCCTGCGCCCGCGTGAGTTCTATGATCTCGTCATCGAGGTCGCCATTGTGCGCCCCGGTCCCATTCAGGGTGACATGGTGCATCCTTATCTTAGGCGGCGAAACAATGAGGAACCCTGCACCTTGCCATCGCCAGCGCCGGAACATGGGCCGGCGGATGAGTTGCAGCAGATTCTCGGCAAGACCAAGGGCGTGCCGCTGTTTCAGGAACAGGCGATGCGCATCGCCATGGAGGCTGCAAAATTCACGCCGGATGAGGCCAACCAGTTGCGCCGCGCCATGGCCACTTTCCGCAAGATGGGCACCATCCATACGATGGAGACAAAGATGATCGAAGGCATGGTCAATCGTGGCTACGACCGGACCTTTGCCGAAAACTGCTTCAACCAGATCAAGGGTTTCGGCGAATATGGCTTTCCCGAAAGTCATGCGGCAAGCTTTGCCCATCTGGTCTATATTTCCGCGTGGATCAAATGCCACCATCCGGAAGTGTTCGCCGCAGCGCTTCTCAATTCCCAGCCCATGGGTTTTTACGCCCCCGCCCAGATCGTGCGCGATGCCCGCGAGCATGGCGTGACGGTGCTGCCCGTCGATGTGAATTTCAGCCAATGGGACAATATTCTGGAGGAAACACCCGACGTTCACCTGGCGCTCCGGCTCGGCTTTCGCCAGATCGATGGTTTTTCCAAGGAGGACGTAAAACTTCTGATTGCCGATCGGCAGGAGCCTTACCGCACCATTGAAGACATGCATCGGCGGCTCCGGCTCGACCGGCGCGCCTTCACGCTTCTGGCGGATGCCGATGCCTTCGGCTCGCTCGATATCGACCGCCGCGCAGCACTTTGGGCCGTGCGCCGTCTGCCCAACGACGAAACCCTGCCGCTGTTCCGCGCCGCCGCAACCAGCGAACTGGCGGAGGAACCGCGCACAAAGCTTCCTGAAATGGCCGCATCGGAGCATGTGATTGCCGATTACGAGACGACCCGGCTTTCGCTGAAAGGGCATCCTCTGCAATATCTGCGCGAGGTGCTGGCAGCGGAAGGTGTTTCAACCTGTCGTGCTGTGCAGGAAGGCGCCGACGGACGCCGCATGAAAGTGGCGGGCGTCGTCACCGTCCGCCAGCGCCCCGGCAGCGCCAAGGGCGTGGTGTTTCTCACCATCGAGGATGAAACCGGTATCGCCAATATTGTCGTCTGGTCGAAGATCATGAAGGCGTTTCGCCGCGAAGTGATGGGTGCGCGGCTGATCCATATCGAAGGCCGCATCCAGCGCAGCCCCGAAGGGGTCGTGCATCTGGTGGCGTCAAAGTTGCAGGATCGTTCGGCAGCATTGATCGAAATGAGCGGACGCGAATCGCAGCGCCTCGTCGCTCCATCCCAGATGGCGCATCATCCGCGGAATGTGAGGATTATGCCGAATTCACGCGATTTCCACTAGAGCAGTTCCAGTTAAAACGGAATCTTGAAACTGCTCTATCTGTTTGTTTTTACGCATGTCTCTATCCCGAAACCGGTTCCCACTTTCGGGAGACATGCTCTAATTCCATGCGCCGACAAAGAACACCGCACAGTAATGCAGTGCCGCGCCCACCACGACAAAACCGTGCCAGATGGCATTCTGAAACCGCAGGCGCTCCCAGACATGGAAGATCACACCCAGCGAATAGACCATGCCACCGGCTGCAATCAGCCAGAAAACGGCTGGCGGCAGTGACTGCACCATGGTGTCGTAGACCATCACACCACTCCAGCCGAGCGCCAGATAAAGCAGGATCGACAGCCGGTCGAAACGCCCCGGCATGAACAGTTTCAGCATGATGCCAACGAAAGCCACGCTCCAGACGAAGAGAAGCAGCGGCAGTGCGCGGTCGCCCATATGCATGGCAAAAGGCGTGTAGGTTCCGGCGATCAGAAGATAAATCGCCGAGTGATCAAAACGGCGCAGGAACCATTTGGTCGGCGAAACCGGCCAGATATTGTAGACAGCCGAAATGCCGAGCGCTGCCAGAAGGCTCGCGAGATAGACCCCCGACGAAATCGAGGTCGCCGCAG
Source organism: Brucella tritici (assembly GCF_902825325.1). GTDB lineage: Bacteria > Pseudomonadota > Alphaproteobacteria > Rhizobiales > Rhizobiaceae > Brucella. The sequence continues at coordinate 72,780 of NZ_CADEAR010000002.1, forward strand.
GCATGTTCGGCAGAAAATAGATCAGCATGGCAATGGCACCGCCAAGCGCCAGCCCCACACCCAGAACATGGATGATACCATCGGCCCACAATTCGGTCCGGTCATATTTCCATTTGACTGGATGAGGCAGTCTTACATTCATGAAATTTCCCTGTCGTCGGTTCCAGAGCGCGTTTCGATCTGATTGGGTCAGATCGGCGCTCTAGTCCTTTGTTTTAACGCGCATCTTTTCCGAAAACCGTTTCACACTTTTCGGGATGCGCTCTCAACAGGAAACTGCCATCACTTTGCAGCGTCAAGATGACAGTTAGTTTATTGCGTTGCCGGTACGTAGGAAGCCTGAATGGGAGCTACGCCGGGGAGCGGTGCTGCCCCGCCTTCCGGCAAGGATGCCGGTTGGATGGAAGCGGCTGCGTCACGGGTCGGTCCGCTGCGCTTCCAGCGTCCGTCGAGGCCGGTTTCCTGCAACAGTCCCTTGCGCTTGGCATCGTAATAGTAGCCGCGCGCATAATAGCGGACTGCCTGGCTTTCATCACCGCCTGCGACCTTATAGGCGCCGGACAGATAGCGAACCGCATATTTCAGATTGGTTTCCGCATCAAGCAGGCCCTTGGCCGCGCCCGTATATCCCATGCCGCGCGCGGTCGGATGGCTGATCTGCATCAGGCCCCAATAGGGTCCGTTGCGGGCGCCCGGATTGAACCGGCTTTCGCGATGCACGACCCGGCGCACAAGGCGTTCAGGGACGTCATAGGCGACGGAATATTTGGTAATCAGCGCATCGAGTTCTTCCGGCGCATGATCCGGTGTCTCAAACGCCATGTTGGCGGCAACGGATGCCGGCGAAGCGGCAGCCTGCGCACCCGCATAGGCCATCATCGGTTCGGACTGGCCACGAATGCCGGGAATGGGAACAACGGCAGGCAGAACCGGATCGGAAGGATCGGTCACGGCTGCGACGGTTTGCGTTCCGGCAGCAGCGCCTGCATCGGCAGTCGCCGTGCCTGCAGCATTGGCCGTGGCACTGGTGGCACTGCCTGCTGCGGAAGCAGTCTGGCTGGATGCATCGGTCTGCGTGATCAAAGCCGTTTTCACAGGCTTGCCGTCATTGGTTGTATTGCAAGCGCTGAGCGCCACGGCACAACCAAGAAGCATGAGGCCCTTGCGGACCAGACCGGCGGATGAAGAAGAGGAAAGCGCGTAACGCATGACCGGACCCGTTCTCAGGAATCGAAATCTTTTTCGATGCGTTTTTCAAGCTCGACCAGATCTTCAGGCAGAGGCAAACCGCTGGCCCGCAGCGCATTGAGCTTCTCGCGAACCGTTTCACGGATTTCGTGAGCGTCCTGCGGCTGATTCACCATTTGCTCGAAAAGCAGCGCAATTTCTGCCTTGATGTCCTCGAATGCCATCCAGATCCTCTTGGCTTTACAGGCATCGGAAAGCGCCCGTTTCAGTCAATATTCTTTCGGTCGATGACAATCGTGTACCATGCAAAAGACGGCGAACGGAAGCGCTAAACGTCGGGGCTTGGCCAAAATGAATATTTCAAATGGTAACAAAAAGATTAACGCACTCACAGAATGCGTGGCAGCATCATATCTACCGCATTGAAATTAAACGCGAAAATATCAAGATCATCGAGGTCCAGACCGCCATTGGGGTCGAAGAGATAAATGCTCATCCAGACGAGCGCGATCACGAGCAAAATTGCCAGAATCGTCAGAATCAAAAGGCGTCGCCCGAGCGCGGTCTTGCGACCCGCTCCTTCCGGCGGCTGTTTGGCCATAGTCAATTGCTGCCTTGTTCAATCGTCATTGGTCGCGTTCAGTTCATCCGGCGGAGTGCCATGTTCGGGCTCCGCCGACAGATAGCCCTCGCGCACCAGCCATTTGCGCAGGATCAGCGTCATCGCTTCGGTCTGGTTGAGACCGGGATGCTTTTCGGCGATGAAGCGCTCCAGAGCGTCGTGCACGTCATCGGGAAGATAGATGCTCATTCAGGCTCCTCCACGTGAAGAGAATCAGACCACGGTAACGGTGAGGGTTGCCACGCCGTCGACCTTGCCTTCCAGACGGTCGCCGCGCTTCACCGGCCCAACGCCCGCAGGCGTACCTGTAAAGATAAGATCGCCGGGCTGCAGCTCAAAGAGCGAAGACAGGTAGGAAATGGTTTCCGCCACCTTCCAGATCATCTGGTTGAGGTCGCCCGACTGGCGGGTTTCGCCATTGATGGAAAGCGAAATCGCAGCCTTTGCCGGGTGGCCGATTTCCGACACCGGCACGATGGCCGAACAGGGCGCGGAGTGCTCGAACGCCTTTGCGACTTCCCACGGACGGCCGGCCTTCTTGGCCACGGCCTGCAGGTCGCGGCGCGTCATGTCGATGCCGACGGCGTAGCCATAAACATGGTCCAGCGCCTTTTCGACAGCAATGTCGGTGCCGCCGGCCTTCAGCGCCACCACCAGTTCGATCTCGTGATGTACGTCTTCGGTCTTCGGCGGATAAGGGAAATCACCGCCTTCAATCACGAGACTGTCCGGGTTCTTCTGGAAGAAGAAAGGCGGATTGCGGGTCGGATCACCGCCCATTTCAATGGCGTGATCGGCGTAGTTCTGGCCGACACAATAGATGCGATGCACGGGAAAGCGCGCGTCCGTTCCCTTCACAGGCAAAAAAGGCTGCGGGGGCGGCGCGAAAACATAAGTCGTCATGGGGAACTATTCCGGTCGGAAACTGATGAAGCGATTTTTGCCATCATGCAGACGCAAGTCCATCGCCGCAACCCTCGAAAGGCGCAATTCCCTGTTATCGTGCATCGGCTTTGACGACAAAATCTGCCTTGCGCGACTGCGCTACCACGAGTTCGGCATTGGGAATGTCGTTGGAAAGGGCGCGGTTTCGGGCGGCTTCGGCATCGAAGCCGAAGCCGAGCCAGCGTTCGATCAGGCGACGCTCCAGCTCTGCAAAGGGCACATCCAGATAGATCGTCATGTCGAAAAAGGACGCAAGCTGCGCCCATGGCTGCCGATCGAGCAGCAGATAATTGCCTTCGACGAGAAGCACGCGATGCTCGGGGCCAACCACGGATGCGGCGGCGCGCGAAAGCTCCAGCGAGCGATCGAAGACCGGGATGAAGACCTCGCCCTCTGCCTGCTGCAGACGCTGAAGCAATACCGCAAATCCGGCGCAGTCGAAGGTGGGCGGCGAACCCTTGCGGCTCAGCAATCCGCGCTGATCGAGAATCCCGTCATCAAGATGAAACCCGTCCATGGGCACGACGATGGACGGCGTTTCGCCGCCCTTGTTGATGGCATGGAGCAGATAATCGGAAATGGTGGATTTCCCGGCTCCCGGCGGGCCAGCAATGGCCACGATCAGGCGCCCGTCGGTTTCCGCCAGCCGCGCAAGAATTTCCGATGGCAAGGCTTCGCGCTCAATAGGCGTCATGTGCGGTTTCCGTGATTCGTCCTGTCACCTTATCAGAAGCTTAAGCCGCTTCCTTCGGCCTCATCGCGCCGGTCATCAGCGCCACGGCATCCGACATGGAATATTCCTTCGGGTCGATGACCGTCAGGCGGCGTCCGAGCCGGTGAATGTGGATGCGGTCCGCAACCTCGAACACATGCGGCATGTTGTGCGAGATGAGCACGATGGGCATGCCGCGCCGCTTCACGTCCAAAATGAGCTCCAGCACGCGGCGCGATTCCTTGACGCCCAGCGCCGCCGTCGGCTCATCCATGATGACCACCTTGGAGCCGAAGGCGGCGGCGCGCGCCACCGCAACGCCCTGACGCTGGCCGCCCGAAAGGGTTTCCACCGCCTGACCGATGTTCTGGATGGTCATCAGGCCCAGTTCGGACAGTTTTTCGCGCGCGATCTTTTCCATCGCGCCGCGATCCAGCATGCGGAACAGCGAGCCAAGCGGTCCCTTGCGGCGGATTTCACGCCCCAGAAACAGATTGTCGGCGATGGAAAGCGCAGGCGACAAAGCAAGGTTCTGATAGACCGTCTCGATGCCCGCCTGCCGTGCCTCCATCGGCGAATGAAAGCTGACCGGCTTGCCGTCGAGCAGGATTTCCCCCTCGTCGGGCTTGATTGCGCCGGACAGTGCCTTGATGAGCGAGGACTTGCCTGCGCCATTGTCGCCGATGACCGCGAGGATTTCGCCCGGATAGAGGTCGAAATCGGCATGGTCGAGAGCCGTGACGCGACCATAGCGCTTGACGAGCCCCTTGGCAGAAAGAACAGGCGTGGTGTTCGTTTTCATGCGGCAGCCTTTCTGATCCACTGGTCGATGGCGACGGCGGCAATGATGAGAACGCCGATCAGGAGATAGGTCCATTGCGGATCGGTGCCCCACAGGCGCAGGCCCAGCGAAAACACGCCCACGATCAGCGCGCCGAACATGGTGCCGAGAATGGAGCCGCGTCCGCCGAAGAGCGAAATGCCGCCGATCACCACGGCGGTGATGGATTCGATATTGGCGAACTGGCCCGCTGTGGGTGAAACGGAACCGAGACGGCCAATCATCGCCCAGCCCGCAAGGGCGCAGATGATACCGGCCAGAACATAGACCGACATGAGGATCGGCTTGACCGAGACGCCGGAAAGCTGTGCCGCTTCGGGATCGTCGCCAATGGCATAGACGTGCCGCCCCCAGGCGGTGTGGTTCAGCACATACCAGAACAGCAGGACCAGAAGCACCATGGCAATGACGCCATAGGTGAAGACCGCGCCGCCAATGCGAATGCTCTCGCCAAAGAATTGCAGGATCGGTGCCTCAGCCGTGATTTCCTGCGCGCGGATCGTCTCATTGGCGGAATAGAGGAAGTTGGTGGCGAGGATCACCTGCCACATGCCGAGCGTCACGATGAAAGGCGGCAGGCGGACATAGGCCACCAGAAAGCCGTTGATGAAGCCGCACAGCGCGCCGGTGGCAAAGCCGCACAGAACGGAAAGTTCGGCGGGGAGCCCATAGCGGAAAGTGAACTGGCCCATCACCACCGATGACAGCACCATGATGGCGCCAACCGAAAGATCGATACCCGCCGTCAGGATTACGAGTGTCTGTGCCACGGCGATGATGCCGGTGATGGCGACCTGCTGCAAAATGAGCGTGAGAGCAAAGGCGGAGAAGAACTTGCCGCCAAGCGTGATGCCGAACACCAGCAGCGACAGGACGAGCACGATCAGCGGCACGGCAGCGGGATTGTGATGCAGAAAATTCCGCATCCGGTAAAGCACCGACTGGTCGCCCGCATCAAAGGAGGCGACATCAGCCGCGCTTTGCGCCAGCGTCTTTTCATAGTCCTGCATAGACGGTTTTTGTGCAGCGGAAGCCGCCTGTGGCTCACTCATGTCTGTCTCCTGCCTTCACCTGCAGAAAGGTCCGGCAAATCTTTCGATCTGCCGGGCCAGAACCTTAAAAGCCGATCAGCCCCAGCACTTGTCGAGTGCGGTCTTCGTGTCGATGGACGGAACGCCTTCAACCGGCTTGTCGGTGACAAGCGACACGCCCGTATCGACAAAGTCCTTGCCTTCGGTCGGCTTCGGCTTTTCACCCGTATCGGCAAACTTCTTGATCGCCTCGATACCGAGTGCCGCCATCTGCAGCGGATATTGCTGCGAGGTCGCGCCGATCACACCGGCCTCGACATTCTTGACGCCGGGGCAGCCGCCATCGATGGAAACGATCAGCACGTCCTTTTCGCGACCGACAGCCTTCAGCGCCTCATAGGCACCGGCAGCGGCAGGTTCGTTGATGGTGTGGACGACATTGATATTCGGGTCCTTCTGGAGAAGGTTTTCCATCGCGCGACGTCCGCCTTCTTCATTGCCGTCGGTCAGGTCGCGACCGGCAATGCGCGGATCATCCTCGTCACCGAGCTTGGTCTTGTCCTTCGGATCGATGCCGAAGCCGGTGGCAAAACCCTGATCGCGCAGAACGTCGACGCTCGGCTGCGATGCGGTGAGGTTGAGGAAGGCCACATGCGCATCCTTGGCCTTGTCGCCAAGCGTTGCCGCCGCCCATTTGCCAACCAGCTCACCAGCAAGGAAATTGTCGGTGGCAAAGGTTGCGTCAGCCGCATCGGCGGGCTCCAATGGTGTGTCGAGCGCGATGATGAGCGCGCCTGCGTCGCGCGCCTTCTGGAGCGACGGCACGATGCCCTTGGTGTCGGAAGCGGTGATGAGAATGCCCTTCGCGCCATCAGCGATGCAGGTTTCGATGGCGGCGACCTGGCTTTCGGAATCGCCGTCGATCTTGCCCGCATAGGTCTTGAGATTGACCCCAAGCTCCTTGGCCTTGGCGATGGCGCCTTCCTTCATCTTGACGAAGAACGGGTTGGTATCGGTCTTTGTGATGAGGCACGCGCCGACATCGGCGGCATTGGCCGAACTCAATGGAATGGCGGCAGCGCCAAGCGCGAAGGCAGCAAAGGCTGCCGACAGAACTGTCTTCTTCATGGACTCCTCCCAGATTGAAACCGGTCCTCTTCCCCCGGCAGAAGAGAAGCAAAACACGGCTTCAAAACAGAGTCAATTAATAAATCCACTTGATTTATTAATATGCTGTGTCACTCTGAAAGACGGAGGAGAGAGGATCGAAAGAGGCAGGCACCGAGCCCGCTGCCGCGCCGCATGATCGGTCTTAGAGACTGAATCAAAAAGCGGCAGGCCGAGGCGAAAATGGTGATTTTCGAGTACCGGAGCGGAGCGTACTTCCAAGCATAGCCCCGGAAAGTTGCAGGCTTTTCGGATAAGGCTATGCACCTGAGAAAGGTACGTGAGCACCGGAACGTAGAAAGGCACCATTTGCAGACCGGCATGGTGACTTTTGGAGCAGGCTCTTAAGCGATTGTTTTTATTTCATATCCCTTGCAAAGAGGGCTTTTTCTCCTTCGATGGTTGGTTTAGGAATTCCGGCATTCCATGGCTGCATTTCGAAATTGCATTCCATGGCACGGAATCTGGGAGAGGCTATGGTCAGGCATAAAGTTGAAGGCGAACCAGACAGCGGGTCTGCCGATATGCTTTCCGACACGCTGTCAGGCACTCTTTCCGGCACACTTTCTGGCACTCCGGGGCCTGCCATGCTGCAATTTGCCGGGCCGGGCGCGAGCGTCAATCGCGGTTCAAACCAGATCGGCGTGCGTGCCTATAATGAGCGGCTGGTTCTGGCGCTTGTACGCAGGCATGGCCAGCTTGCCCGCGCCGACATTGCCCGCCTGACCGGGCTTTCGGCGCAGACGGTTTCCGTCATCATCCGTGCGCTGGAAAAAGACGGCCTCATTACGCAGGGCGAACGGGTGCGCGGTCGTGTCGGCCAGCCTTCCATGCCGATGCGCCTTGCCGCCGACGGGGTTTTCTCCTTCGGTCTCAAGATCGGGCGGCGCAGCGCGGAAATCATCCTGATGGATTTTCTGGGTGCGATCCGCGAACGGCGGCACATCACCTATCGCTGGCCTGTGCCGGGTGAAATCCGCCGCTTCACCCTCGATAGTGTCAACGCTTTCACTGCAGCCCTCGAACCGGCCAAGCGCGACCGCATTGCGGGGCTCGGCATCGCATTGCCCTTCGAATTGTGGAACTGGGTCGAGGAAGTCGGTGCACCTGCCGAAGATCTCGATGCATGGCTCGGCGCCGATCTGGTCAGCGATTTCGCCAGGGCGTTTTCGTTTCCGGTCTTCGTGCAAAATGACGGAACGGCGGCTTGCGGCGCGGAACTGACCTTCGGTCGCGGGCCTGAATTCACCGACTTCGTCTATTTTTTCATTGGCTCGTTCATCGGTGGCGGTGTGGTGCTGAACAACACGCTCTATCCCGGACGCACGGGCAATGCGGGCGCGCTCGGCTCCATGCCGATGCGGATGCGCGGCACGTGGGAGCGCGGCGAAACCTTGCAGCTCATCGATACGGCTTCGCTGTTCGTCCTCGAACGCATGTTGCAGGAGCGGCATCTGCCCTCCGACGATCTGTGGCTTTCACCGGAAAACTGGCGCAACTTCGGCACTCCGCTTGACGAATGGGTGGCGCTTGCCGCACGCGGGCTGGCGCATGCGACGGTGGCGGCCGCCTCCGTCATCGACTTTCCCGCCGCCGTCATCGATGGCTGGCTGCCGGGCAATGTGCGTCACCGCATCGTGGAAGCGACCCGCGTGGAGCTTTCATGCCTCGACTTGCAGGGCCTGCGCGCGCCGAAGATCATCGAGGGCAAGGTTGGTGTCCATGCCAAGGCGATGGGCGCGGCAAGCCTGCCGCTTTCCAACCGCTATCTGTTCGACCAGAGCGTCCTGTTCAAGGATGCAGGTTAGGCTACAGAGACGAATTAACTTATGGTTCGGTATAGACGAAAATGGTTCAGCTTTAGGAGCGGAACCGAAGGTGGGGTATTCCCCCCAATCGAGGTTTCGCGACGCCAAGATGGAGCATTTTCGTCATATCGCGAAGCGACATGGTGTATTTTCCCGCTGAATGCGTCGAAACTCCCTTATGGAGGAACAACTCCATGCGGTCGCTTCTCCTGTTCAGCAGGAAAATACCCTCACGCCGAACCTCAAGCTAATTCGTCACTGTAGCTTCACACCCTTGATGGCCTTGTCGATATCCTTCTTGGGGCCATAAAGCGCAAGGCCGACCAAATCGGGTGCGTCGGCATTTTCAGCCTTGAATACGGCGCGGTTGGCAACGTCATGCCCGGTCTCGAACATGGCGCGCACATAGGGCGCACGGATGAGATCGCGCTGGATCGATTGCTGCCATGCCCGTTGCAGGACATCCGGCGTTGCCGAGAAGATCAGCATCGGCTGGCCGAGCAGACGCGTATGCTTGCGGCCTGCCGCATCCTCATAAGGCTCGCCCATGACGTGCGGCACAGCGCTGGATATGCCGGTTGCGATGAAGGCGGTCACGTTCAACTTCTGCCAGACAGGCAGATCGTGCAGGACAAGAATGGCTATTTTTGTATCGAAAATCATTGGTTCTTCCTCTTTTCGAAGAAGACCTAACGGCTTTTCACCGCAATTTCTGGAACGTTTGTGCGTCCCTTGCCATAAGCGGCGGGCGTCATGCCATAGGCGCGGCGGAACCAGCGCCCCATATGGCTCTGGTCGGCAAATCCGCTGAGCGCGGCTGCTTCCGCTGGCGCTACTTTTTCGCGCAACAGGCGCCGCGCTTCGGCAAGGCGCAACTGCACCAGACAGGCATGAGGCGAGGTGCCGTATTCACGCCGGAACCCGCGTGAAAGCTGGAAACGGTCGGCAGCCCCCACCGCTTCTGCCAGTTCATCAAGGCCGAACTCCTCGTCGAAGCGCGCCCGCAGATAGTCCATCGCGCGGGCTGCGACCGGATGCGGAGCCGAGCCTTTTTCTGTCACCTCCTGCCCAAGATGTCGGGCAAGGTGGTTGGTCACCTGATCGCGGCAATCTTCGATCATCAGTTGCGGCGCTTGCAGAAAAATAGCTTCACAGGCGCGGGCGACCGCATGAAACAACTGTCCGTCATCGGCCAGCGTCTCGCGAAAGCCGATATGGGCATCGTTGCCGCCCATTGCGCTTCTGACCAGTGATTGCGGCATATAGAGCATGTTATAGGCAAAACCGTCCGCCGCGACCGCCTGCCCGTCATGGCGTTCGCCCGGCTCGATGAGAATCACCCGCCCCGGCGTGCTCTGCCGACGCCTGCCCCGGCAGAAAAAATCCTGCACGCCCGCATGGGTCACGCCGACGAGCCATTCATCATGAAAATGCATGTCATAGGCGTGGCTGTGAAAACGGGCCGCCACGGCTTCGAGGCCGGTGGTATCGTCGCGTTTCAGCCGCATCACGTCGCGCGGGCCATTGATGGGGCAAGCATTGTCGATCATGGCCGAATTTGTAGCATGGCGAGCGACAAACACACGCTTTGTTATTTTCAATCAATAAGTTTGATCTATGTTGTCTTGCAATGACCGCAAATGCCGACAAGGTGTATCGTACCAACTGATTGAATCAACCGGGAAAAACATGACCGTAACGACAATCGCGACCACGCCATACCAGGACCAGCAGCCGGGCACTTCGGGCCTGCGCAAGAAGGTTCCGGTTTTCCAGCAGCCCAATTACGCTGAAAACTTCATCCAGTCGGTTTTCGATGTGCTGGAAGGTTTTGCCGGCAAGACGCTCGTGGTCGGCGGCGACGGACGCTATTATAACCGCGAAGTGATCCAGAAGCTCATCAAGATCGCCGCCGCCAATGGCTTCGGGCGCATCATGGTGGGTCAAGGCGGCATTCTTTCGACACCTGCCGCCTCCAACATGATCCGCAAATACAAGGCTTTCGGCGGCATGATACTTTCGGCAAGCCACAACCCCGGCGGGCCTACGGAAGATTTCGGCATCAAGTACAATATCGGCAACGGCGGACCGGCACCGGAAAAGATCACCGAGGCGATCTTCGCCCGCTCCAAGGTGATCGACCAGTACAAAATTGCCTATGTCGCAGATGTCGATATCGACAAGATCGGCACAAACCGGATCGGCGATACCGAAGTCGTCATCTTCGATCCCGTCACCGATTATGCCGAGCTGATGGAAAATCTGTTCGATTTCGACGCCATCCGCGCCATGATCAAGGGCGGTTTCGGTCTCAAATTCGATGCCATGCATGCCGTGACCGGGCCTTACGCCAAGGAAATCTTCGAGCACCGTCTCGGCGCCCCGGAGGGCAGCGTCGTCAATTTCATTCCGTTGCCGGATTTCGGCGGTCATCACCCCGATCCGAATCTCGTCTATGCCAAGGATCTCTACGATCTTCTGATGTCTGATCATGCGCCGGATTTCGGCGCGGCTTCCGATGGCGACGGTGATCGCAACCTCATTATCGGGCGCGGCATTTTCGTAACCCCTTCCGATTCGCTCGCCATGCTGGCCGCCAATGCGCATCTGGCGCCGGGCTACAAGGACGGCATCAAGGGCATTGCCCGGTCCATGCCGACCAGTGCTGCCGCCGACCGCGTGGCTGACAAGCTCGGCATCGGCATGTTTGAAACGCCGACCGGCTGGAAATTCTTCGGCAATCTGCTCGACAATGGCAAGGTCACGATCTGCGGCGAGGAAAGCTCCGGCACCGGGTCAGACCATGTGCGCGAGAAGGACGGCTTGTGGGCCGTGCTGCTCTGGCTCAATATTCTGGCGGTGCGCAAGCAAAGCGTGAAGGATATCGTCGAGGAACATTGGGCGCGTTTCGGACGCAACTATTACACCCGCCACGACTATGAAGCGGTCGATTCCGATATCGCCAACAAGCTGGTGGCCGATCTGCGCGGCAAGCTTGCCTCCCTGCCCGGCACGACCGTCAACGGCCTCAAGATCGAGAAAGCCGACGACTTCGCCTATCACGATCCGGTCGACGGCTCGATCAGCCAGCATCAGGGCATCCGCATCTATTTCCCGGATGGCGGCCGTGTGGTGCTGCGCCTGTCCGGCACCGGCACGTCGGGCGCAACCATCCGCATCTATATCGAGCGCTACGAAGCAGATGCCACCAAGCACAATCTCGATACGCAGGAAACGCTGGCCCCGTTCATCGAAGCGGCAGAACAGATCGCCGAGGTGAAGAAGCGTAGCGGGCGGGCGGAGCCGTCGGTGGTTACTTGATTAGGGCAGTAGGGGAATAGGGGAATAGGGGAATAGGGGAATAGGGGAATAGGGGAATAGGGGAATAGGGGAATAGGCTGATTGACGCGGAAACGCCTATCAAGTCCTTTCTTCACTTATTCCCCTACTCCCTTACTCACTTACTCCCCTAGTCAAAGACAATCGCCGGCGCGGGCTTTCCAGCCCCCTTGCCGCCCTTCATGTTCTCCCAGACCTTCCGGGCTATCTCGCGATAGATTTTCGCGTGCTCGCTGTCCGGTTCATGGACGGTGATCGGCGTGCCCGCGTCCGAATAGGCGCGCACATCCATATGCAGCGGCACTTCGCCCAGGAACGGCACGTCGAGACGTTCCGCTTCCCTGCGCGCGCCACCATTGCCGAAAATATCGTAGCGCGCGCCGGTGTCGGGAGCGATGAAGTAGCTCATGTTTTCGACGATACCCAGAAGCGGCACATCCACCTTGCGGAACATGTTGAGCCCCTTGCGCGCGTCGATCAGCGCCAGATCCTGCGGCGTCGAAACGACGACCGCGCCCGCCAGCGGCACCTGCTGCGCCATGGTGAGCTGTGCGTCGCCGGTACCCGGAGGCATATCGACCACCAGAACATCAAGCTCGCCCCACGCCACTTCGCGCAACATCTGCGTCAGCGCCGACATGACCATCGGCCCGCGCCAGATCATCGGCGTTTCCTCATCGACCATGAAGCCCATCGACATGACCTTGAGCCCAAAATTTTCCATCGGCTTCAGGATCCGGCCCTCGACGGTTTCCGGACGACCGGAAAGGCCGAGCAGGCGCGGCATGGACGGCCCGTAAATATCGGCATCGAGAATGCCGACCTTCAGCCCGTTGGCGGCAAGACCGAGCGCCAGATTGACCGCCGTGGTGGACTTGCCGACGCCGCCCTTGCCCGATGCGACGGCAATGATCGCGCCAACGCCCGGAATGCCGGGCTTCGTCGCCGCGCGCTGCGTTGGCGCGGGATGGCGATGCTGTGCAGGTGCGGCGGCAGCCGGACGCTGCTGCGGCTTTGGCGGTGGCGGCGCATCGTCACTGGTACGTCCGCCCTTCTTTTCGGCGGTAAGAGTGACCAGTGCGCCGGTGACACCCGGAATTTCCTTCACGGCCTTTTCAGCGGCCAACCGCATCGGCTCCAGCGCATCGGCGCGCTCGGCCGGAACCGTGATGGAGAAAAAGACCTTGCCGTCGGCAATGAATATATCCGAAACCAGACCGAGCGACACAACATCGCTTTCGAAGTCCGGTCCCGTCACGGCCTTCAGCCGCTCCAGAACCTGTTCGCGTGTTACGCTTGCCATTTCACAGCACCAAGAGGGTAAGGAAACGGCGAAATAAGGAAATCCATATCGAGCAAAACATATTGCTCCATTGCCTTATTGCCCTCGTACCTTACCGCTCTACTCCTTCATTGTTGCCTCATATCCAGTCCTGACATAATCAGCTTTCCAACCAAACGCCAAGAGTGCCAAACCATTTAGAGTGGTTCCATTTACGAAAGAATAGCTAGAACCACTCTGAATATTTCTTCTCACGCATTATCCAGCGCAAAACCGCTTCGCACTTTTGCTGGAAATGCTCCAATCCAAACATCGGAGCAAGCCATGGCCAAAGCCATTCACACGATGATCCGCGTTCTCGACGAAGAGAAGTCCGTTTCCTTCTATAATCAGACTTTCGGTCTCGATATTGCCGAGCGCATCGATTTTGAAACCTTCACGCTGATCTATCTGCGCAATACGGAAGCCGATTTCGAAGTCGAGTTGACAGTCAACAAGGGCCGCACCGAACCTTACAATCTGGGCGATGGCTATGGGCACCTCGCTGTGGCGGTCGATGATGTCGATGCCGAACATGCCCGTTTTTCGGAACTTGGCTTCAAGGTCGGCAAACTCGTCGATTTCAAAAACAACGGCGTGCAGCTTGCCCGCTTCTTCTTTGTGGAAGACCCGGATGGCTACAAGATCGAGGTTCTACAACGCGGTGGACGTTATAGATGACACAATGTTCCAACCTCACTGCAACTGGCAGTGAGGTTGGATATAGTACCCAGTGCTACTTGGAACCCTTATAGGTCGAATAGCCATATCGGCTTAGCAAAAGCGGCACATGTATGTGTTGCTCGGCCTGCGTAAGATGGATTACGACCGGGATTTCCGAGAATATGGTTGCAGATTGCTGCTTTTCAAAATAGGCGCCAGTCTGGAATGTGATGCGATAATCGCCGGGTCCGATCGTCGGATCGTTTCCGGGATACAAGGCAGATATCCGACCATCCTCGCCTGTGACTCCCGACGAAAGCGGCATCCAGTTTTTACCATCTTCTTTTTCAAGCGTGACGGTAATATCTTTCGCCGGTGCCCCGGTCATCAGGTCAAGCACGTGAACACTTAACGGATTGGATGACGTCGGCGCACTCTCATCAGCCCAAGCAAAACCTGCCACCAAAGACAGGACACCAACAAAAAAATACCGAACTACAAAACGCTTCATAGAAATCATATTATCCTCGATTAATATATATTATTAGAAAATAATGATAATGTTTATTCTACTTAAAATAGAAAATAAAAGTCAATGCGGTTTGATACAATCATAAAAATAAGCTTTTGATCTGAATTTTCATCTGCGAGGACCAATGATGTATTCATCCAGGCGAGATGCGGCGAAATCGCACTTGTCTATTTGACGCTTGGCAAAGAAGCCGAGGATGAATTAACTAAAGCTGGCCGAAAAGGAGAAAATTGGAATTGAAGGCTGGCGCAACACAATTGCGGGGAATGTTGATCGTGCGTCTACTCAGCGTATTCGCCCTGATGTTCGTCGCCTTTGCGCACAAGCCCGTCGATCTCAATGCGCCCGACAGCTATCTGCTTGCCCAATATCAATTGCCGGACGGCACCTATCCGGTACTCTGCATCGGCGATCACGGCTCTGATCCGAACCAGAAAGATCACAACAAGCACCTGAGCAACACCAGTTGCGAAGCCTGTCGGATTTCATCAGCCTTCCTGTGCCCGGCCCCTGCCGGTTCCACTGGCGCCGCCCCGCATATCGCCATGGCCGACGGCATCGTGCCGCCGCAACCGATCCTGCGCCACAGCACCTATCCGCCATCGGCACCGCCGCAAGCGCCGCCTCTCGCCTGAATAATATTGTTTGAGCGAATGCGTTTTTCGGATCGCATTCAGGAATGAAACGCGCCCGAACCCTGTTCCCTCGAACTTTGTACCGGTGTGCCTTCCAATGATATTCAGGTTTGAAACAATGAAGAACTATCGTCTTTTCGCCTCCGCCATCTCGATTGCCGCACTGTGCGCCTCTGCCGGCATGGCCAATGCCCATTCTTCCCTCGACCAGAGCGAAGCCAAGGCAGGCAGCTTCTACAAGGCAACCTTCCGTGTACCGCATGGTTGCGATGGAAAAGCCACGACCGAAGTAAAGGTCGAGCTTCCCGAAGGCTTTATCTCGGCTCAGCCGCAGGTCAAGGCGGGCTGGAAGATCGAGACCGTCAAGGGCGACTATGCCCAGAGCTACAAGGTGCACGGCAAGGATGTGACCTCCGGCGTCCGCGAAGTCCGCTTCACCGATGGCAACCTGCCCGGTGATTTCTATGACGAGTTCACCGTCGTCGGCCAGCTCGCCAAGTTCGACAAGGATACGACTCTCTCCTTCCCCGTGACGCAGGTCTGCGGAAGCGACGCTTCGGTTGCCTGGACGGAAGTGCCCAAGGATGGCCAGAACTCGCACGATCTTGCACATCCTGCGCCGCAACTGCTGGTGAAGGCTGCTGGTGCCGACGATGATCACGGCGGGCACGGTGGACATGACAAGATGGGCCAGATGGACAAGATGGACCATGCCTCCATGCAGGCAGCAATGCCGACGAAGCTTGGTGACCTCGAAATCACAGGCCCATCGGTGCGTGCCATGGTTCCCGGCGCCAAGGTTGCAGGCGGCTTTCTGACCATCGCCAACGGCGGCAAGGACGCCGACAAGCTGGTTTCCGTCACCACCGGTGGCGTCAAGCGCGTCGAAATCCACGAAATGTCGATGCAGAACGACGTGATGAAGATGCGCCAGCTTGAGGGCGGTCTGGATATTCCGGCAGGCGAGAAGGTCGAGCTGAAATCCGGCGGGTATCACCTCATGTTCATCCAGCCGGAAAAGCCATACAAGGAAGGCGAGACCGTTCCTGTCACGCTGGAATTCGAAAAGGCTGGCAAGGTCACCATCGATTTCCCCGTCACTGCGCAAAGCGGTCAAAAGGGCGGAGACCATTCGGGTCACTAAGCGAACCAGCCGTTTCCGGTAAACCGCGCGCTATCTGTGCGGTTTCGGGAAATGCCTGAAAGTTCAATCGCGAAGACCGATCCCTTAGCAAAGGGGCGAATGATCCGCGTCCTCTCTCCTTCGCGCATTATGCGCCCGTTTGCCGCAACCGCTGCTCCCCCACAGCGGTTGCGTTCTTCATCATATGCTGTAAACATGAGTATCAAAGTCTAGAATAATTCCAAACAGTTGAAATCCAATAAGATTTTAAACTTGAGTAATTGACTCCAGATGTATTTTCGGGCTTTTATGCATGGTGCAACTGACAACCTTTGATGTCTGGGCCTTGAACCCTTTCGATTGGAGGACCCTATGATTGGTCTCGGCGAATGCCGGTCCGCAAATGTCGACGGCCTGCCCTGGCAGCTTAGTCTCTTGCCGACCGGATATTGCAATGTGCGGGGGGAAACCGAACGTCCCTCGGCAAGAATGCAGGGTTCACACCCCGCATGCATGTCTTCACTCCGCAGCTTCTTCGGGAGGCGGACATGAATATGCGCATATCCCAACTGAACGGCGCCAACACTGCGGGCTATTTCGATCGCCTGCCGGAAAAACTGGTGCTGGAAGGTTATCGCCGCTGGACCGCGGGCTTCGAGACGGGCTCGATCATCCCGTGGGAAATGACCTGGGGCCTCTATTCGGAAGTGCTTGGGCCTTCGGAAGCAAAACGCGCGGTGGGCGAGCTGTCGCATTTCATTCGCGTGCTGCGCCATTGTGCCAGTTGCCAGTTGCGCGCTTTCCCTTTCGACTCGCACCATGTCTGCCGCGAGGAATGCCTGACGCTGGGGCTGATTTCCGGCATCCAGAATCAGGACGCACTGCTGCTCGATACCTGCCTTGAAGCGATTGCCTGTCATCGCCGCTGCGACGATGTGGTAGGGGCTGCACGCAATTTTGCCGACACGCTGGCTGATTTCGGCCAGACTTTGTTGCCAATACCGATCCATGCCATCGACAGCGCCTTGAATTTTACGCCGCGCGCGACTTTTCACTGATTGGTCCAAGATCGGGCCCAGATCGATCCTTGATCGGAAAAAGTCCCAGCGTTTTGCGAATGAACGTGGTTCCAGATTTTAAGTCGCCGGTACCCGGCGCAAGGAGATAGAAATGCAGGCCAGAACCGAACGACGCCTCGGCATTGCCGCCGCCCTCGTCCTGACCGCAGGAGCGTTTGTCATGCCGGGCGTATCCACCCAGATCGTGCAGAACGATGTTGCGCCGCAGAGCCAGATCCATATGGCTTCGGCAGAAAATCTGCGCGCCGAGCTCCGCCATTTCATCAATCTCGGCGAAGCCATGCCGAAATCGGTGCGCTACGAATAATCGTGCTGAGACTGAAATAGAAAAGGCCGCGCCAGATCTGGCGCGGCCTTTTTTTGCGAGAAATCAATTGCTTATCCGACGATGATCGGGGCCTTCCCCTGTACGCGGTTATAGAGATCGATGATGTCCTGGTTCATCAGGCGGATACAGCCGGAGGACATGGACTGGCCGATCGACCACCATTCCGGCGAGCCGTGGATGCGATAGCCGGTGTCCCGCCCGTTCTGGAAAATGTAGAGCGCACGCGCACCCAGCGGGTTTTGCGGGCCGGGTTCCTGGCCGTTGCGGTATTTCGCCAGTTCCGGCTTGCGCTGGATCATTTCCGGCGGCGGCGTCCAGACCGGCCATTGCTTCTTGTACTGAACATTGGCCGTGCCCGACCATTCAAAACCCGCCTTGCCGATGCCGATACCGTAACGCAGCGCTTCTCCGCCCGGCAGGACGTAGTAGAGAAGATGGTCCTTGAGGCTGACGACAATCGTTCCCGGCGCCTGTCCTGTCGGGTCCGGCACGATCTGGCGGCGGAATTGCTTTGGCACCTTTTCGTAAGGAATTGCAGGCAGTGAATACGGCCCTTCCTGTACGGCGGCATACATGACATCCGGCGTGGTGATATCGCGGTCGACGCTGATCTGCGGACGCATCGGCGTAATCCCGCCCGTGGACATCGGATCGACATTCATCTGGAATGCCGACATATCCATCGTTTGGTTACAACCGGCAGCACCAGTGAGGAGGATGGCTCCGGTGCCGAAAAGGAAGCGGCGGCGGCTCAGATCGTCAATGAACTTGGTCATGCAAATTACCCGGACACAAGGGTTGAAACACAGCCGTCAAGCGACCGCCATACTCAACAGCAATTTGCGTTCTTATGGTTGAAGAACGGTTAAACAACTCGCGCAAACGTGTCTGAAAATTCTGTTTGAAAGCATAAATTGCAGCAAATGTGAAAATTCAATCGATTTAAGCATCCAGGCAAATACGGCGAACATATGTATCGCGTGACTATTTGATGGCTTAAATGCGGCTTTTACGTGAAATCACTATTCTGGATTGCATTCAGATAGCAAAAGGCCGGGTCATCAAACCCGGCCTGGATTGCCTTCAATAATTTGCGGCAATCAATAATCTTTTTCGTAGAAGATACCGCCGCTGGAATCGCCTTCAGCACCGAGCGCCCCCTTGGCTTTCAGATTGCGGGTGATGTCGAGATTGACGGTGCCCTTGGTCGAACCGCCTGATCCTGCTTCCACGCCCAGATAGATATTGTCGCGGATATAACGGCCGGCACGAACTGCCGTCTGGCCCTTGTCATCCGTCACGACATCAAGGTCGTCGAGACCTGTCCCGGCGCGCAGCTTGTTCATGAGCGAGTTGTTGGAACCGCCCGCCAGTTCTGCCGCCGCAGCAGCAAGCTGCGCGATCTGGAACGCCGACAATTCGCCGATGGAGCGCTTGAAGATCAACTGCGCCAGCACTTCATCCTGCGGCAATTCCGGTGTCGACGAGAACTTGATATCGAGATTATCGACCGTACCCGTCACCGTCACAATTGCGGTGATTTCATTGCCTTCCGAACGCGCAACGAAGTTGAGCTGCGGATTGAGATCACCCACCAGCGTGACATGACCTTCATCGAAGGTAATGCGCTGGCCGAGGATACCGATGCGACCGCGGATCATGTCGAAGGAGCCGACCGGCTTGATGTCGGTCACAGGTCCGGTGAGGCGAAGACGTCCGCCCAGTTCCGTATCGAGGCCGCGACCGCGCACGAAAATCTGGTTGGGTGCGTTGATGAGAACGTCGAGGCGCGGCACAGTCGGGCGCGCTGTTGGGGTCGGCACCCGGCTGCGGCGCGTTTCTACCTTGGCGCGATCAAGCGTCACCTGAACATTCTTCGGCGTGTTCTTGTGGCGAACCGGGACATAGGCTGCGCCGCCGCCGAGATTTTCAGGCACCGAGATTTCTGCCCTGTCGACATCGATGCGGCCTGAAATCAGCGGATCGCGCATCAGCGGTCCATTGATCGTGATCCCGCCGTCGACGGTCGCCACGACCAGCTTGCCATCGGCATAGCGGGCGCGATTGAGCTTGATCTCTATATTGGCCGGAAAGTTCGCTTCGGCATTGGTCGAAATCGTACCGCTGGCGGAAACCGATCCGCCACTGCCAAGCGCCGCATTGACCTGGCGCAGCGTGACGGTTTCGCCATCCAAACTGCCCATGACATTGATATTGTTGAGGCGGACATTGGTGTCCGGATCGACAAAGGTTGCGCCATTGGTGGAGAACATGCCGCGCAATTGCGGACGGTTGAAGCCGCCCGAAACGCTGGCCGTCAGCGTCAGCGTACCGTTTGCCTGCGCACCGCGATCCGCCAGGAAGCGGTTGGCAAGCGCCAGCGGAATGCTGCCATTGACATTGACGCCAAGCCCCTGCCCCGAGAAAGGCACCTTGCCATTGGCAGTGACATTGAGGCCGCGTGGACCATCGACGGTCAGCGACGAGAAGTCGATGGCCATGGCGGCGTAGCTGCCTGCTGCCTGCAGGGTCAGAGGCGCAAGCCCGTTATCGCGCAGCGGTTTGGCCGCAAGACCGGTGCCGCGCAGATTGAACGTCGCCGCAGGATTGGTGAGCGGTCCGGTAACACGTGCCGTTCCTGTCACATTGCCAGCCAGATCCTGTCCCTTGACCGCACCGTTCAGCGCCGTCAGCGGAAGATTGGCGAGATTGACGTCGATGGCAAGATCACCTTTGCCAAGCGGCACGCCACCATTGGCGCGCACATCGATGCCATTGCCATTTTGGGCGCCTCCGGTTACATGCGCATCGACATTGAGCCGATTATTGGCAGAGGTGCCCTTGGCATCTGCATTGAGAGCTGCAATGCCCTGCTTCTTCAGTTCGGCCGCCGTAACACCACGCGCCGCCATGTCGAAGGCGACATCGGGCGCTTCTCTCGTGCCGGTGATGCGGGCCGTGCCGTTGATCGTGCCGCCCAGCCCCAGTTCCGGCTTGAACGTATTGGCGAGAGCCAGCGGCAGGTTGGAAAGGGCAACCGACAGATCGAGACGACCATCCACGACGCCATTGACCTTGACCTGACCGGCACTGGCATCCGCGCCTGTATTGATAATGATATCCCCGAAGGATATTTCCTCGCCCTTCATGGAAATGGTGGCGGGTGCGGCCAGATTGGCGCTGAGCGTGCCCTGTTTCACATGGGCCGAAGCGAGCCCCAGTTCGAAACCGCCATCCTTCGGCTCGAGCGACCCGGCAGCACTGGCGACCGTGCCGATCTTCAGCTGGGTGTTGGCAGTAAAATCGGTCTTCGACCCGGTTGCGTTGGCCTTGGCATCGAAGCTGTCGATGCCGAATGTGCCGACCATGATGTCGCGCGTCGCAGCATTGCCATCGACCACCGGCACCCCGAACAGGTCCTTTGCCGTCAGGGCAATATCAGCCGAGGTGATACGATTGCCATTGACCTTGATGTCCTTGGCATTGGCTGTGATCGATGCATTCTGGCGGCCGTCATTGGCGTCAAGCGTGATGTCCGCATTGGCCGCGCCGGTTGCCTCTGCCAGCGCCAGGGCTGCAGCCGTGGAAATATCCGGCGCATCAAGCTTCAGCGCGCCCGTCAAGAGACCTTTCGCAGTCTGGGTGACATTGCCCGAAAGATGCGCGCCGCCTGCATTGAAGACGAGGTCGGTCAGGCGCTTTTCGTCATTAACGATGTCGATCAGCGTTCCAAGATCGACACGCTGGCCATTGAGGAATGCACTGCCAGCAAGCTTGCCGGAAAGGGCAGCGCCGGTTTTTGCATTGCCATCGAGCATGGCATTGAAATCAAGGCCACCTTCGGAAAGCTTGCGTCCGGCCAGCGTGCCTTCCGGCGCATCGGCGCGCAATGCGAGTGCGATCAGCTTGTCGTCGCCGCGCGCGCTGCCCTTGACGGTCATCCGGCCCGATGCCTGATCCGAAAGAAGCTTGAGATCGGACAGCATGACGCCAAAATCGAAACTTGCCTTGTCGGATGCAAAGGAACCATTGGCGGTGATCTCGCTCAACTCATTGCCGATGCGGAAATCACGCGCCGAAAATCCTTCCGCGCTGCGGCCAAGCGCACCGCTCAAGTTGACAGCGCCATCGAGAATGCGGTCAACCGCTTCCGTGCCGGTGCGCATGTTCTGCGCCGTACCGTTGAGGTCGAGCTGGAATGCACCGCTGACCGGGCGAACAATGCCCTTGGCATTGACATCGATACTGCCAGCAAGGTCCCGTTCTGCCAGAGCGCCGAAAGGCGCAAGGCTTGCAATCTTGGCAGCGATATCGCCATTGAAGGCAAAATCGTCAATATTGCCCTTGAGGTCGAGGCTTAAACCGTTGCCGGCAATATTGGCTTGCGCCAGTTCAACCGGCGAACCGGCGCGCCACGCGCCATCAATGGCAAGCGCAATCTTGCTTCCAAGCGCTTCGGCGATTTCCGCACGTTCTGCCGAAATGCCATCCATCCCGCCATTGACCTTGAAGGTGATATGGCGATTGGCGGCATCTTCCAGGTTTTCAGCAACGCCGCCCATATCGAGTGCGATGCTCTGGGCAGAAATCGTTGCGTTCTTGAGACCGGCGATGGCAAGCGTTCCCGTCCAGTCATTGGTCGGGCGATCACCATAAGCGACCTGGAATTTTGCATTGTCGATATAGGTTTCAGCACCCTTGACCGGCAGGAGCACGCGCCCCTTGCTTTCATCGGCAATGGAAGCATCGATACGCAGCTTGTTCAGGAAGCGGTCATTGCCAGTTTCGGCAGAAGCTTTCAGCTTCAAGGCAGCGCTGTTCAGCGCCAGATCGTCAAGTCGGAAACCGCCTGCATCCTTGAGGAAGCCGTCGGCGGACAGTACGGTTTCGGCACCGAAGAAATCGCGGAACGCTGCCGGCACCAGAACCGCAATCGGACCATTGAAACGGGCAGAGAAAACACGCCCGCCATCGGGTGCCTGACCTTGCCGGTTGAGTGCGAATTCGCCTGTCAGCGTGCGGCTGCCATTGGTGTCGAGTGCAAGATCAACCTTCAACTCGTCAAGCGGACCGGCGCCTTTCAAGGTGAGATCGACCGGCGGACGGCCATCGATGTTCAACAGGTTGGCGACGATGCCGTTGGCCGGTTCCGAGACTTTCAGGTCGAGATCGACCTTCTGGTCGGCATTGGCATAGGCCGCACGAAGAGCAAAATTTCCGCCCGGACCGTCGAGACGCTTGATGTCGAAGTTCGAATCCAGCGAACCATCGGCAAGCGACAGGCTGCCATTGGCCGACACTTCCGATTCAAGGCCGAAAATGTCCGGCCCGAAATGCAGGCGCGCAATGGCAAGCTGGTCGAGATTGATCGAAATCGGCAGGTCCGGCAGGCTGAACGTCGACGATTCCGGCGACGGCAGGCTATTGTCAGGCAACGGCTTGCGGATGATGTCGATGCGCTCGGCGGCCAGCGACTGGATGCTGAGGCGACCGACGAGAAGCGCGGTGCGGCTCCAGTTCAGCTTGGCATTCTCGATGCGCAGCCAGACGCCTTCGCGGTCGGCAATGGTGATCGAGCCGACTGTTGCTTCTGAAGACAGAACCCCGCTGATGCCGGAAATCGAAATACGGCGGTTCGGCGCGGAAAGCTGGCTTTCCACGAAGGACAGGAAATAGGATTTCTCTTCTTCGGGCTGGGCTTCCGAACTGCCCGGCTCTTGTGTCCCAGTATTTACCTGAGCATTCTCCTGAGCGTGGGCCGTGACCGGAGCTTCCCGCTCCGGCCAGCCGAAGATGATTGCCGTGACGGCGAAAGCGACGAAGGCGATGATTGCGAGAAATCTGGTCAAAACGCCTGTCCTATACCTACGTACAAGCCATAGCTCGGATCGCCTGAGCGGCGGTTGAGCGGAACGGCGACATCGAGGCGAATCGGTCCGAGACCGGTCAGATAGCGCAGACCGCCACCGGCGCCGACACGCATCTGTTCCGAGAAATCAGGAAACGACTTTTCGCCGACATAACCGGCATCGACAAATGCCACCGCGCCGATGGAATCGGTGATGCGGGTGCGCACTTCGCCATTGGCCTCGACAAGCGAGCGCCCGCCGATGATTTCGCCATTGCCCGCGCTGACGCCGATATTGCGATAGCCGTAACCGCGAACCGAGCCGCCGCCGCCTGCCAGGAAGAGCTGGCTCGGCGGCAGGTCCTCGATGGAGGCGCCGACAATAGAACCGACCTTGAGACGGCCTGCGAGGATCACGCGATCCTTTTCACCAAAGCCGTAATATGTGCGGCCTTCGGCAGTGAAACGGGTCGCGAAATTGCCGTACTGAAATTCGTAGAAGGGCTGGATATTGCCCTCAAGATAGAAGCCCGAACTCGGGTCCGGCTTGTTGTTGCGGCTGTCATAGAGAAGATTGCCCTCCAGTCCCGCCGTCGTGAAGCTGCGCGAACCGAAGACGTCGTCGTCAAAGTGGCCCTGGCTCGCCTTGGCATAGAGCGCACCTGACAATTCGTCGCTGAATATCTGCGTGAAGCCAGTCTTCGCATTGATCGAGGTTTCGGTATAGGCATCCAGCACTTCGCGCTTGGCGTCGAGTGCGGCGACAAAATCCGTATCCGGCGTATAGACGCCCGGCTTCGTGAAGCTTGTGCCGACAAGATAGGTAAAGTTCTTCGGGTCGAAGGAATTGTCCTGCGTGCCGCCAATGCCGCTGATCTTGGCGTCGAAACGCAGGCGTTCGCCGCGCCCGAAAAGGTTGCGATGCATCCAGTAGCCGGTCAGACCGAAACCGTCGATGGTCGAATATTCGGCACCGAAGCCGAAACGGCGCGGCTTGCGCTCCTGCACGTTGAGCGTCATCGGCAAGCTGCCATCCGGCTCGATCTTTTCGGCTTCCTCGAAACTCATGGCGCGGAATACTTCCATGCGACCGAGACGCTTCTTGGCTTTCTCGATATCGTCCGGATCGAATTCCTGACCCTCTTTCAGCCCGGTCATCCAGGCCACGAATTGCGGGTCCATGCGCGCCGTTCCGACGACGCTGACCGGGCCGTAATGCGCCTTCTGGCCGGGGTCGAGCGAAACATCGGCGGAAACGCGATTATCTGCATGGTCGGCGACGATGTCCTCGCCAGTCACCCGCGCTTTCGCATAGCCCTGCTGGCGCCATGCCTCGACGGCAAGGCGTTCGGCCTTGATGACCGTTCCGGATCGCGCCACCTGTCCGGGCGCGAAACCAGCATCTTCAGGGGACTGCACCTTATCGCGTTTGTCGACCGGTGGCGGCGCAATATTGGAAATCGCCGTGCGCGAAAACAGAAATTGCGGACCCGGATCGACGGTGATCGCAACCTTGGCATCATTGGGGATTTCCGCGTCGGGCGGAATGTCGTTCGCCTCGCGGCCGTCGACGAGAATAGAAATCGTGCCGCCATAGCGGCCCTCGCCATAGAGCGCGGCCAAAATGCGGCGATAATCACCCCGCGCCTTGGCCAGCAGACCGGCTGAGCCCGAAGCAGGTTTTTCTGCGTCGGATACGAGGCCTGAAGCGCCTTCAATGGTGGATTTCAGATCGGCTTCCGTGCCGTCCGCATTCTTGCGGTTGCCGGTGGTCGTGACCTCGACAGTGTAGGCCTTGGGATCGATGATATCGGGATCTTCCTTCTTGTCCTCGCCCCACAGACGAACACCAAAGATCTCGAACGCCAATGCAGGCGATACCGCGAAGGAGGAAAAATGCGCCGCCAGCAAAAGCACGGCGATGCCCCTTCCCTGTATCGTCCTGTTACTCCAAGTCATACGCGCTACTGTCCGGTTCCTGTCTATGCGGTCGCCTGGCGGCGTCCCGTTCATCACCCCCAGCCCAGGACGATTCAGGGATTACCATAGGGAGAACGGAAGTCCAAGCAACAACGCTAGATATGGACCATTTCAGTCAATGGAGTATTAACGTTACCACACCTTTGCAATTTCCCGCGCTGATTGAAATTCTTGCAATCGCTTTCCGCATTAATTGCGGAAGGGTGGACAGAAAATCATAACGGCTCGCCGGCGGGGGTGCTGCCGACGAGCCGCTCATCAGGTCATTGGGAGGAGGGAGGAACGACCTGATCAAGACGAACATTATATCGAACGACTGGCGATGACCTGTCAGCGCCCGGCATGCATCGGACGCATATTGCCGAAATGCATGCCGCCACCGCCCATTCCGCCTCTAAAACCGCCGAAGCCGTGATTGGCAAATGCCGGACGGTTGAAGCCACCAAAGCCACCCTGACGGATCACCGGACCAGGGCCCCAGTTGCGACGTATCTGGCCATTGGGCCATCCGTGTCCGCCCCATCCGCCACGGCCATTCCACTGCGGGCCATGGCCCCAACGGTTATTCCAGCCACCGCGATTGGACTGGCAGTTACGCCCGATGCAGCCGTTGACATAGTTCGGTCCGCCGCGCCAGCCCGGTCCCCAACCACCGCCCCAACCGGAACCCCAGTAGCCGCCGGTCGCCCAGCCAAGCCCAAGTCCGAGGCCAAAGCCGTCACCGTAGCCGTCATTATTGACGATTACCGTCGTGTTGGACGGTGCTGCATAGGCGGGGCCGCTATAGGAGCCGAACCGGACATAGCGCGCCGATACGAAGCCGACGCGGTTGCCGTTGTAGATCTGGCACCAGCCATTGCGACAGGAACCGGCATTGACGGTTGTGCCGGCAGGGAGCGCAGCCAACCGTGCGTAATTGGAGCCCGGCCCCGAGCGGACATTGACAGAAGCAGAGACATAGGCCGTCGCAGCAGAAGCGATAGCGGGCGTGATCAGTGTCGCCGCAACGATAGCCGCACCCAGTATATGATTATTAGTAAGCACTCTCTTAAATAAAGGCATCGCATCTTCTCCAGATTAGCGACAAAATAGAGACGCATTAAATATCCAACATGAGTTCATATACGACAATACTAGAAGTAACGCAAACAACCATCATTATAATGGTAAATTTATGGCGTATATTATTATTTTCTACATCTTGATACTAAAAGTAATAACCTTTTGTTTACACTCATTGACCTTGAATTTACATCAAATTGATTAAAATTATACGGAATTTATTTTACCCTCGTGCCGCTGCAACTCACCCAAAAAGAAAGGCGCCCCGGAGGGAACCGGGACGCCACGCGGCTTTGGGGGGAGAGAGGGAGGATAAAGCCGCGATCACGGGCCGTCAGGCCAGTTGTTTTGCGAGGCTCACACATGCATTCCCCGCAGCGTTGTGATGCAGGGAAAGCTTTGACAAACCTTGTTACGGCAGATTGCGCACGTCTTCCGGCGACATGTACATCGGCATCATATTGGTATCGAGGTGATGCATGACCCAGATGGAGCCGGCAAGCACGATAGCCAGAATGATGACCGTGAAGATGAGCGCCAGAATGTTCCAGCCGCCTTCCGACTTCGGATCAAGGTGCAGGAAGTAAACCAGATGCACCAGGATCTGGACGACGGCGATACCGAGCACGATGGCAGCGGTGGTTCCCGGCGTGAAGTAGCCATTCATGGCCATCATGAACGGAACGACGGTGAGGACGACCGCCAGCACAAAGCCGATCAGATAGGACTTCAGGCTGCCGTGGCTTGCGCCGTGGTCATGTGTTTCGTGTGCAGAGCTCATCACAGTACACCCAACAGATAGACAAGGGTAAAGACGCCGATCCAGATAATATCCAGGAAGTGCCAGAAAAGGCTGAGGCACATCACGCGCGTCTGGTTCTTTTCCGTCAGACCGTCACGCAGAAGCTGGGCGGAAAGCACCAGAATCCAGATCAGGCCGGACGTGATATGAAGACCGTGGGTTCCCACCAGCGCAAAGAAGGCCGAGAGGAACGCACTGCGGCCCGGACCTGCGCCTTCATGGATCAGGTGATTGAATTCATAGATTTCCATCACGAGGAAGGCAGCGCCCAGCAGGAAGGTGACGCCCAGCCAGAACAGAACGCCTGCGCGGTTCTTCTTGAACATCGACAGCGTGGCCAGACCATAGGTCAGTGACGACACCAGCAGGAGCATGGTTTCGATCAGAACAAAGTTCAGATCGAACAGTTCACGGCCGGTCGGGCCGCCCGCGAACTGATGCGCCAGAACGGCATAGGTTGCAAACAGCCCCGAGAAGAGGACGCAGTCGCTCATCAGGTAGATCCAGAAGCCGACCAGTGTGGTCGACCCTGCATCGTGATGGTCTTCGTGAGCGGGGTGCTCGTTTCCACCCGTGAACGGAGCGGCGGTTGAAATGCTTGCGCTCATCGGAATCAGGCCTCCTGAGCAGTCAGTTGCCGGGTACGGAGGTCTTCGACTTCCTGCACCTCTTCGGCCGAGACGTAAAAGTCTCTGTCATTATTGAAGGAGTGAGCGATGGCAACGGCCAGCACAGCCAGGGCCGAGGCGATTGCCAGCCACCAGATGTGCCACACCAGAGCAAAGCCGAGCGGAATGTTCAGAATGCCGATGATGAAGCCGGTGCCGGTGTTCTTCGGCATATGGATGCGCGCGAACTTTTCGGTGCGGCGCACATAGCCGTTCTGCTTCATATCCCACCAGCCGTCGTGATCGCGCACATGCGGAACTTCGGCGAAGTTGTAGAATGCAGGCGGCGAAGCCAGCGACCATTCCAGAGTACGGCCCGTACCCCAGCTGTCGCCGTTGTTGTCGCGCAGCTTTTCGCGGTCGCGGATCGAAACCGCGATCTGCAGAACCTGGAACACGATACCGCAAAGGATGATCGCAACGCCGATGGCGGCAATGATGAGGTAGATGTGCCATGCCGGGTTTTCGGTGTGGTTCAGACGACGGGTCATGCCCATCAGGCCGAGCACGTAGAGCGGCATGAAGGCCAGGATGAAGCCGACGAGCCAGCACCAGAATGCATTCTTGCCCAGACGTTCATTCAGCTTGAAGCCGAAAGCCTTCGGCCACCAGTAGACGAGACCGGCAAAGCAGCCGAACAGAACGCCCGAGATAATCACATTGTGGAAGTGGGCAATCAGGAACACCGAGTTGTGCAGCACGAAGTCTGCCGGCGGAACTGCGAGCAGAACGCCCGTCATGCCGCCAACGACGAAGGTGCACATGAAGCCGATGGTCCACATGACCGGCGTTTCCATGCGAACGCGGCCCTTATACATGGTGAAGAGCCAGTTGAAGACCTTCGCCCCTGTCGGAATCGAGATGATCATGGTCGCCACGCCGAAGAAAGCGTTGACGTTGGCGCCGCCACCCATGGTGAAGAAGTGGTGGACCCAGACCAGGAACGACAGGATAGTGATGGCCACGGTGGCATAAACCATCGACTTGTAGCCGAACAGGCGCTTGCCGGAGAAGGTCGCCACGATTTCCGAGAAGATGCCGAAGCACGGCAGAACCAGAATATAGACTTCCGGGTGCCCCCAGATCCAGATGAGGTTCACATACATCATCGGATTGCCACCAGCATCATTGGTGAAGAAGTGGAAATCCAGATAGCGGTCCAGCGAAAGCAGGGCCAGCGTGACGGTGAGGATCGGGAAGGCTGCGACGATCAGCACGTTGGAGCAGAGCGCGGTCCAGGTGAAGACCGGAACCTGCATCATGCCCATGCCGGGCGCGCGCATCTTGATGATGGTGGTGATGAGGTTCACGCCCGAGAGCAGCGTTCCCATACCGGAAATCTGCAAGGCCCATATATAATAATCCACCCCGACATCCGGGCTGAATTCCTTGCCGGAAAGCGGCGGATAGGCCAGCCAGCCGGTCTTGGCGAATTCGCCGACACCGAGCGAGATGTTGATGAGGATCGCACCGGCAACCGTCAGCCAGAAGCTGAGCGAGTTGAGATAGGGGAAAGCCACGTCGCGCGCGCCGATCTGAAGCGGCACGGCGAAGTTCATCAGGCCGACGATGAAGGGCATCGCCACGAAGAAGATCATGATCACGCCATGGGCGGTGAAGATCTGGTCATAGTGGTGCGGCGGCAGGAAGCCTTCATTGGCACCTGAGGCCATGGCCTGCTGAGCGCGCATCATGACGGCATCCGAAAAGCCGCGGAACAGCATCACGAGTGCCAGAATGATATACATCACGCCAATGCGCTTGTGGTCGACCGACGTTAGCCAGTCGTTCCAGAGCGGAGCCCATTTGCGATAGTAAGTAATGGCTGCCAGAATAGCGAGCGCCCCGCCAGCCACCGCGGCCAAAGTGACCATGATGATTGGTTCGTGATAGGGTATCGCTTCGAGCGTAAGTTTTCCGAACATTTTTATCACGCTTCGATTTTAGCAATTCCGGGGCGGCGCAAGAGCGCCATCTTTCCGGAACCGCGTGAAACAAGGGGTGAATGCGGATGGCCGTGACCTCTTTCGAGATCACGGACCTATCGGCACATCAGTTTTCGAGCTGCGAAAGGCGCTGCGGCTGGACTGCGCAGATGATGTCGCTTGCCCATTGGCTGAAATCGACAGGCGAAGACTTGCGCAGGTTGGCGCGCGCTTCGCGGATCATCTGTTGACGATGCATCTCATCGTCGAGGCAGACGGACTTGCCGTCCCAGCAGCGGTTCACGATATTGTGGAACAACGCCTGGTCACTATAGGTGAAGAACTGCGGCGGAACCTTCTCGCTCGGCTGGACCAGCGAGGCATAACGGTCGCGGCTCAGCTCTTCGCCATTGGCCTTTGCCTTCACATCAGCCACCCACTTGTCGAAGTCGGCCTGATTGTAGGCATGTGCCTTGAAGCGCATCTGGGCAAAGCCCTGACCGCTATAGTTGGCGGAGATACCGTCGAATTCGCCTGCATGATTGGCAACCAGATGCAGCTTCGTCTGCATGCTTGGCATGGTGTAGACCTGACTGCCGAGCTGCGGGATGAAGAAGGAATTCATGATGTTGCTGGAGGTCAGCTTGAAGTTGACCGGCACATCGACCGGCATTGCCATCTCGTTGACGGTGGCGATGCCCTGATCCGGATAGATGAAAAGCCATTTCCAGTCGAGCGCGACGACTTCGACATTGATCGGCTTCGCGTTCGATTCCAGCGGGCGATACGGATCGAGCTTGTGCGTGCTGATCCAGGTGACCGTGCCGAGAACGACAATGATCGCCATCGGGATGAGCCAGACGGCAAGCTCGATCTTGGTCGAGTGGTGCCAGTCCGGCTGGTAATCCGCCTTCTCATTCGAGGCGCGGTACTTCCATGCGAAGTAAAGCGTCATGAAGATGACGGGAAGCACGACGAGCAGCATGATGCCGGTCGCAAAAAGGATGAGATCGCGTTCTGCCATGCCGACTTCCCCTTTCGGGGAGAGCAGGACCTGGTTCTCGCAGCCGGCGAGAAACGCCGTGAGGGCCAAGACGGCGAACGAAACGATCGTCCGGGGGGTGCCGTGTTTCATTTGTCTTTCCATCCTGCGCGCAGAGTGTCATCTCCGGCGCATGCGTCATTTCCTAGTTTTCGGTAAATTCTGAAATTTCCAAAAGTACCGTTATAACGAATAATCCCGTTTGTCACGTGTCTGACGAAAATTGTGCTGGATCGTAATGTCGCGCCTAAAACTGGGCATTTTGTCTAAATAGTTCGACCTGATCGCAGATGCGGCGATGTCTTCGGCCGTCTCCCAAGCCATATCCTGGGCAATGCATAAATGCGGTAAATTCATCGACCTCCAATGGAAAAGGCCGGCGCCTGACAGATCGTTTCGAAAATATCGCTAACCGTCGGATGCGGCGGAGCGATTAGGCCCAAAGCATGGGGTTTGCAAGATGAAAACTGCCGCTTATCCCATGAATAAACGGGATCGTGATGGGAATTTACCGAATTCACCGCAGATTACGCGCATTCCCAAAAGTGTGAAACGGTTTTCGAAAAGCGTACCGAGCCTGACGCTTCCCTCCCAAAATAGCCGGGCGTACAGACAATGTTTATCTTCCCCGCTATGTATGCTTATTGAAAATGCGCGAGGGAATTGGGGGGAAAAATGATATTTGCCGAAATGCCGCTCGATGAGGCCGAAGGTGCAATTCTCGGCTATGCGACGACGGCAGGTGCGCTCACTTTACGCAAAGGCACGGTTCTCGATGCACTCAATCTCGCCATGTTGCGGGAGGCGGGTGTCAGCTCAGTTCTGGCGGCTCGCCTGGAAAATGGGGACATCGGCGAGGATGAGGCCGCACTCGTCGTTGGGCGCATGCTTGCTTCTGCCGAAGCAGAGATCGGCAATGCCACAACCGGGCGGGTCAACCTGCATGCCCGGAAGAACGGCGTATTTTCTGCAAATGTCGCATGTATCGATGCAATCAATGCACATGATCCTCGCATTTCGGTGGCCACATTGCGTAATCATGCGCGCGTGGAAGCCGGGCAGATGATCGCGACCGTCAAGATCATTCCTTTTGCCGTGCCGGAGACCCTGTTGCAGGAGATCGGGCTTGATGCGCGGCCTGCGCTGCACGTCTATCCCTTCAATGGCGCGCGGATCGGGCTGATCCAGTCGCGCCTCCCGTCGATACGCGAGACGGTCCTTGAGAAGACCCGCGAACTGATGGAAAAGCGGGCTACCAGAAATGGCGGGGCGCTTGTTTGCGAAAAACGTGTTGCGCACGATCAGTCAGCACTGGCAGCAGCGATCATGGAAGTCAGCCCGGCCTGCGACATCGTCGTGATTTTTAGCGCTTCGGCAGTTGCCGACGAGGCGGATATCGTTCCGCAATCGATCCGCATGTCGGGCGGCGAAATCCTGCGCATCGGCATGCCGGTCGATCCCGGTAATCTGCTGGTTCTGGGCCGGCACGACGGCAAATATATTGTCGCCGCTCCCGGCTCGGCCCGCAGCGCCCGTGAAAACAGCCTCGACTGGGTGCTGGATCGCCTGATGGCGGGGATTGCCCTTTCCGCCGACGATCTTTCCCGCTTAGGCGTCGGTGGGCTGGTGCTTTAACTGGCACCGGCGCGCTGTACGGCTACAGTCAATCTCAGATCGCGTAATCGAAAACCAGTATGCCCGCGATGCCACCTTCGGCCGCTTCAACGAGGCTTTGGCCGACCTTCGCGTGTTCGGGATGCGGAAGATAGGCGTCGCGCGCCGCGCTATCCGTGAAATCGACCACAAAGCCGTGCCGGAAACCCTTTTCGAGATTTTCCGGACTGTTGTTTTCGCCAGAGGTAATGGACAGGATGCCGCCGATCTTGTCCTTGAGGGCCACGACGGCCTGCAGTTTTTCTTCGATCTGCGCGGCTTCAAGTTCCGGTTTGAATTTGACGAGAACGATATGGCGTATCATGAATTGCTTCCGTGATTGAAAACAGGATCGTACCGCCTCTGGAAATGGCGGCATGCAACCTCTCTCATAGGGTATTTATCAGGCAGAGAAAATGCTTCCGCTACATCCGGTGGAACGGAACAACATCAGGATCTGCATCGAAAGCCATTTCTCGGTTCCTTGCCTATTCGACAGGAACTCGTCTGCCGTTCAAGCTGGAGCAGCTTTCTGATGTGCATTCACCTGCCTGACGGGACCTCGCCTCGGCGCAGCTGTCTCGCGCCTTCCAGGGAGATCCCAAAACGAAAAAGGCCGGGTTGAACCCGACCTTCCGCTTTCACCTGAGTTTGTGCCAGTACATCCGTGGTCACGATCCCAAGTGAATTCCCGATACGCATATGGATATAACCCGTCTGCGTTTCAGGAATATGACATTGCGGGCAGTAGCCAGATTGCTCCAAAACCGGTTCAACCCGGCCCTGCCCCGACAGTTTCGACACGCAAGCCGTTGCCTGAAGCTGCCGTATTCTTGTCTGGGCATCATCCACGCCCAATCCATCTGCGCCAAACTGCCTACGCAGATTTCCGCTTGCATTCCCGTCTCGGCCGCCTCGACTGTCGTCAGGCCGCCATCGGCGTTTCTGCCACGTCAGGATGGTTGTAGTTCCAAACCTCGATCAGGCATTGCCGCATCAAATCAAGATCAACCGGACCGATCCGGCTCAGCACGAGATCGAGCTCGTCGGGCTCTACGCCCCTGTTGAGTAGCTCAACAATCGCCTCGATCAGAATTCGTTTATCGTCAAATCTATAGCGCTGCATAAACCTGCTCCGCTAACTGCCCCAGCACATGATCGTAGATTAAACAGTCATGGTTAACCGAAGCTTAAGCCACGAAAAACCAACGCAATTTACCGACACCACGAACTGACACAGATGCTGCCCCCCAACATTGTTCCCGCACACATCCCTGGGAAATTTTACAAATAACTCAAACAGAACAAATGAAATATCTTCTTCTTTCGAACAAGATTAAGTCCAAATCTTAGTATATTTCCTCCGGAAACCAAGAAGAAATTTTCAATCAGGTTTATTTT
This sequence comes from Brucella tritici, assembly GCF_902825325.1. GTDB lineage: Bacteria > Pseudomonadota > Alphaproteobacteria > Rhizobiales > Rhizobiaceae > Brucella. The sequence continues at coordinate 106,495 of NZ_CADEAR010000002.1, forward strand.
ATTATTTGCTTTCGTTTGGATGAGGTCCCTATGTCGTTCTTTCGGAAATATGTCGATTGGTCCTTCACCTACGCTCGCCTGGCCGGGCTTGGGCTGCTCATCGGCTTGAGCGTCATGGGGGGATATCTTTATACGCTGCAATATAAAGGCAACATTCACACCATCATCGACGGCCAGGCCTATCGTTCCAACCAGCCCGACCCGGCGCGCATCGTCTCCCTGCAAAAGCTTTACGGTATCAAGACCATCATCAATCTGCGCGGCCCCGAGCCGGGCTCGAAATGGTATGACGAAGAAATTGCAGCTACAAAAACGCTCGGCATCAAGCACGTGGATTTCGAGATGTCATCGAGACGGGAACTGACCCACGCGCAAACCAGACAGCTGATCGCGCTGATGCAGAATGCGGAAAAGCCGGTGCTCATTCATTGCAAATCCGGCTCTGACCGCACCGGCCTGGCTGCGGCGCTCTACGTGGCGGCAGTCGCGAAGGGCAGCGAGAGCAAGGCCGAACGACAAATGTCCATTGCCTACGGGCATTTCGGCTTTCCCCTCAGCCCCACCTACGCGATGGAAAAGACATTCGAGGCCATTGAGGCGGAACTCGGCTATACAGGTTCCTAGAGCATTTCCAGCAAAAGTGCGAAGCGGTTTTGCGTGGGATAATCCGACATAACAAATAGTTAGAGCGGTTCCGGTGATTCCGTGTCAACCGGAACCGCCCTAACGTGGCTTCAGCTTCACAAATGCAAAACGCCGGGGATAATCCCCGGCGTTCTTCTATTCTAAAACCACGACGATCTTATTCGAGGCCGACGATCTTGCCGTCATCCCACTTGAAGATGTCGAAGCTCGGCGAGCTAAGGTCGCCGTTTGCGCCATAGGTCAGCGTGCCGATAGCGGTTTCGATCGGCTTGCCGTCATGCAGCGCCTTGGCAACCGCAGCGGAATCGTCAGCCGAACCGGCGCTCTCGATACCAGCCTTGATGACTTCCACAGCAGCATAAGCATTCATGGTGAAGGCTTCAGCCGGGATGCCCTTGGCCTTGAGCGCTTCGATAGCATCCTTGGAAGCCGGGTTCTTGGTGGCATCCTTGGCATTGGTGAAGAGCGTGCCCTGTGCATTGGTGCCGCCGATTGCCCAATATTCAGTGTTGGACAAGCCTTCGCCGCCGAGTACCAGTGCCTGCATGCCAGCATCATGAAGCTGACGCGACAGGAGGCCGCCTTCGGCATGGTAGCCACCGAAATAGACGACGTCAGTGCCAGCCGACTTCAGCTTGGTGACGAGCGCGCTGAAATCCTTGTCGCCCGGCGTGACCGAATCATAATGGACTTCGGTGATGCCGCCCTTGTTGATCGCCGCCTTGAAAGCGTCGGCCAGACCCTTGCCATAGGCGCCCTTGTCGTGGATCACGGCGACCTTCTTGTCCTTCATGTTCTTCAGGACATAGTCGGCCATGACTTCCGCCTGCTGGTCATCGCGACCGCAGGTGCGGAACACGTTTTCCAGATTGCGGGCGGTCAGATCCGGGCCGGTGGCGGTCGGGGTGACCATCAGGACGCCATTTTCCGAGAACACGTCGGAAACAGGGATGGCAACGCCGGTCGTGACCGGGCCGACGACGAACTTGATGCCGTCACCGACGATCTGGTTGGCGGCGGAAACACCCTGCTTCGGTTCACCGGCATCGTCGGCAAACTTCAGAACGACTTTCTCGCCCTTGATGCCGCCTGCCTTGTTGATGACTTCAACGGCGGTTTCCGCGCCCTTCTTCACCTGGTCACCGAAAGCGGCAACAGGACCTGTCAGCGGTGCAACGACGCCGATGGTGATGTCTGCATAAGCGGCGCTGGCAAAGCCGAGTGTAGCTGCGAAAGCCACGCTGGACAGAAGTTTCAGGTTCATTCTTTTTCTCCTTTGGTGGGGCAGCGTCCTCCGACGGCCCCGAGACAACCCTTGCCGGTCAAATCTCAGCGCATCCGCGCTGCCGAATTGCCGGGCCCTCCCTTTTGTTCATCGCATGATCTCAAAGGGTCAATCCAAAAGCACGCTGTCCCACTCGTTGAAGAGGCTGGAGCCATAATATTATCCGAAATTGCATCCGCCCTTTCGGAATCATGCTCCAGACCGGGAGCGCGCTTTCATGATGTAATAAGAATGCATTTCCGGCTTTCGATTGCAAGCGCCAAGTACCCGCAACTACAACGAAAATCGGCTCCTCCCAAAGTCTTAGTTCCCTCCCTTCCATGATGGTGATTTCTTCGCAAAAAAGGCCGCGATTCCCTCCGCGGCCTCTGGCGTTTCCCATGTATCGGCAAGACGGGTCAGCGTCATTTCGATGACGGCCTCGTCTATCGGCGCGCCCAGCGCATGAACCAGCCTCTTGGAGGCGGCAACCGCTGCGGGCGCGGTGGCAAAATAGGGTTTGATCTCCGTCTCCACCGCTGCATCAAGACGCTCCGCCTCGACCACGTCGTGCACCAGCCCGATCCGCCGCGCTTCCTCGGCATCGAAGAGCCGCGCCGAGGTGAATGTGCGCAGCGCATTTGCCTGCCCGATGCGCGCCACCACATAGGGGCTGATGGTGGCCGGTATCAGGCCGAGCTTCGTCTCCGTCAGGCCGAAGCGTGCGCCGGATGCAGCAATGGCCGCATCGCACACGCTGATGAGGCCGACACCGCCACCATAGGCCTGCCCATTGATGCGCCCGATCAGCGGTTTTGGCAAATCACGCAGTGCTTTCAGCATGAGGGCAAGCTTGCGCGCTTCCTCGATGCGCTGCGCGCGCGTGGCTTTCACCTGTTCCTGCATCCATCCAAGGTCACCGCCCGCACAAAAACTTGTGCCATCGCCGGTCAGGACCACGAGGCGCACGGCGTCATTATCCGCCAGATGCAGCGTCGCCGTCAGAAGCTCGTCAATCATCCGGCCGGACAGCGCATTGTGCTGTTCGGGCCGGTCAAGCGTCAGCATCGCGACGCCGCGCTCATCAATGGAAATTCGGATCGTCTTGAAGTCGTTCATGCGGCCTTATCCTGACGAAGAGCCTGGGCGAACAAGGCCGCCGACTTTAGCTTGTCCAGATCAAGGCCGGTTTCAAAACCCAATCCATGCAGCATTTCGACAACGGAAACCGTATCGACATTGCCCTTGGCGCCCGGTGCGAATGGACAGCCGCCGAGCCCGCCGACCGAAGCATCAAACACCCGCAAGCCTTTTTCGAGACTAATGCGGATATTGTCGAGCGCCCGCCCACCCGTGTCGTGATAATGGCCGGCAAGGCTGTGCGCGGGCGCAATGGCCAGCACCGCATCGAGCATGGCTGCAACCTTGTCCGGCGTGCCGCGCCCGATCGTATCGCCGAGGCTTACCTCATGACAGCCGAGCGAGAAGAGTTGCTCAGTCACATCGGCTACCGCTTGCGGGGCCACCGGCCCGTCATAGGGGCATTCGACCACACAGCTCACATAGCCGCGAATGGCAAGGCCGTCATTGATGGCGGCACCGATGACAGGAGACAGCCGCTCGATACTTTCGGCGATTGAGCAATTGATATTGGCTTTCGAAAAGCCTTCCGAAGCAGAAATGAAAACCGCGATTTCATCGACATTTGCGGCAGCGGCAGCTTGATAGCCCTTCATATTGGGCACGAGGACCGAATAACGCACACCATCGGCGCGGCGGATTCCGGCCATGACTTGCGCGGCATCGGCCAGCTGCGGCACCCATTTGGGGCTGACGAAACTCGTCGCCTCTATGCGGGCATAGCCGCAGCCTGACAGGCGGTCGATCAGCGCGATCTTGTCGGCTGTCGGCACAAAACGCTTTTCATTCTGCAGGCCATCACGCGCAGCCATTTCAACGATTTCTACGTGTTCAGCCATGTTCTTCCTCCAATTCTACAAGAAGGATACCTTCATTGACCTGATCGCCCGCTACAACGCTTACGGACGCAACCTTGCCGTCGCGCGGCGCGGTCAGTGACAGTTCCATCTTCATCGCCTCCATCGTCACCAGCGAATCGCCCTTGGCGACATTGGCGCCTTCCACGACCGAAACCAGTCGCACCAATCCCGGCATCGGTGACAGGATACGGCTTTCGCTTGAGGCGTCCTCTTCCGCGCCAACAGACTGCACATGATGAAATATGGTGTCGCGACCTTCGAGTTGCACCGTCACATCATGCCCGATGCGCATGACGGACGCCTCCGACACACGGCCATCGACAGCAAAGCGAACCAGCCCGTTCTTATACTCACGAATTTCGATGGTGCCGAAAGCAAAGCCGAAATGCCTGTCGCCCCTGGTCGTGAAGCTGACCGTGTGACGCTCGCCATGATGATCGATCAGAACCGAGCGCGATGCATTACCCCACAGACGGAAGCCGCGCAGGCTCGACCATGGGTCGCCTTCTTGTGGCGCATCCAGCAAGTCGAGCGCGCCGAGTGCGGCCAGCGCAATGGCGATATCGGAAGGCTGCTCATCCGTGAAAAGCGCCGACGTCTCGCGTGCAATCAGGCCGGTATCGACATCGCCGGTGCGGAAAGCTTCAAGCTTGCAAAGGGCCGACAGGAGCTGGCGATTGGTAACGAGGCCCGCAATACGGGTCTTGTTTAATGCCGCATCAAGCCGGTTCAGCGCTTCATCACGCGTTGCGCCATGGGCGATGATCTTGGCGATCATCGGATCGTAGAACGGCATGATCGTGTCGCCGGTTCGAACACCGGAATCGACACGCGCATTTTCAGGCGGCGCGAACAGAGCAAGCTTGCCGGTTGCAGGCAGGAAATCCCGCGCCGGGTCTTCCGCATAAAGCCGAGCCTCGAATGCCCAGCCGTTGATGGACAGTTCGTCCTGACGCTTCGGCAGCGCCTGGCCGGCAGCCACGCGCAATTGCCATTCGACCAGATCAAGCCCGGTGATCGCTTCCGTCACCGGATGTTCGACCTGTAGCCGCGTATTCATTTCCATGAAGAAGAAGCGGTCAGGCCGCAGCCCTTCCGAAACATCGGCGATGAACTCCACCGTGCCAGCGCCGGAATAGCCAATGGCCAATGCCGCCTTCACCGCAGCCTCCCCCATGGCCGCACGCATATCCGGCGTCATGCCGGGCGCAGGCGCTTCCTCGATAACCTTCTGGTGGCGGCGTTGCAGCGAGCAATCGCGCTCGAAAAGATGCACCGCATTGCCGTGATTATCGCCAAAAACCTGCACCTCGATATGGCGCGGCTTGGCCATGTATTTTTCCACCAGAACGGCGCTATCACCAAAAGAGGCTTCCGCCTCGCGGCGCGCACTGTCCAGCGCCGCTGAGAAATCCGCTGCCTGATCGACGCGGCGCATGCCCTTGCCGCCGCCACCCGCCCGCGCCTTGATGAGCACGGGATAGGTGATTCGGTCGGCCTCGCTTTTAAGGAATGCTCCATCCTGATTATCGCCGTGATACCCCGGAACGACAGGCACGCTCGCCTTTTCCATCAGCGCCTTGGCGGCATCCTTCAGCCCCATGGCGCGAATGGCCTTGGCCGATGGGCCTATGAAGACAAGCCCGGCGGCTACGACCGCATCCACGAAACCGGCATTTTCGGAGAGAAACCCATAGCCCGGATGGATTGCCTCCGCGCCGGTTTCCTTCGCAGCCTTGATGATAGCCTCGACGTTCAGATAGCTTTGCGCAGAAATGGCAGGGCCGACACGCACCGCCTCGTCGGCCATCTCCACATGCAGCGCTTGGGCGTCGGCATCGGAATAGATCGCGACGGTGGCAATGCCAAGCTTGCGCGCCGTGCGAATGACCCGGCAGGCAATTTCTCCACGATTGGCAATCAGTATCTTTTTGAACATCTGATTGTCTTCCTACATTCTGAAGATGCCAAAACGCGTCGGCTCGACCGGCGCATTCAGCGTGGCGGAAAGCGATAGTCCCAGCACTTCGCGGCTCTTGCGCGGATCGACGATGCCATCGTCCCAAAGCCGCGCCGAGGCATAGAGCGGATGGCTCTGGCGCTCAAACATCTCCAGCGTCGGGCGCTTGAACTCCGCTTCCTCATCCGCCGACCATGTGCCGCCGGTTCGCTCGATCCCGTCGCGCTTGACGGTTGCCAGCACGCCAGCCGCCTGCTCCCCGCCCATGACCGCGATGCGGCTGTTCGGCCAGGTCCAAAGGAAGCGCGGCGAATAGGCCCGCCCGGCCATGCCGTAATTGCCCGCGCCATAGGAGGCACCGATCAGCATGGTGATCTTCGGCACATTGGCCGTCGCCACCGCCGTCACCAGCTTGGCGCCGTGCTTGGCGATGCCTTCGGCCTCATATTTGCGCCCGACCATGAAGCCGGTGATGTTCTGCAGAAACACCAGCGGAATATTGCGCTGGCAGCAAAGCTCGATGAAATGAGCGCCCTTGGTGGCGGCTTCCGAAAACAGCACGCCATTATTGGCGATGACGCCAACCGGCATGCCGTAGACACTGGCAAAACCGCACACAAGCGTGGTGCCGTAGCGCGCCTTGAACTCATCGAAATCCGAACCGTCGACCAGCCGTGCGATCACTTCGCGCACGTCATAAGGAATGCGCGTATCGGCGGAAACGACGCCCAGAATTTCCTCCGGATCGTAAAGCGGGGCAGCGCCGTCGCCCCTTGGAATGAACGACCGTTTCTCGCTGTTGAGATTGGCGGCAATGGCGCGGGCGATCTGCAAGGCATGGGCATCGTCATTGGCCAAATGATCGACCACGCCGGACAGCCTTGTATGCACATCGCCGCCGCCAAGGTCTTCCGCCGTCACCACTTCGCCGGTCGCGGCCTTCACCAGCGGCGGACCGGCCAGAAAAATGGTGCCCTGACCCCGCACGATGACCGTCTCGTCGCTCATGGCCGGAACATAGGCGCCGCCTGCCGTGCACGAGCCCATGACCACGGCGACCTGCGGAATGCCCGCCGCCGACATCTGCGCCTGATTGTAAAAGATGCGTCCGAAATGGTCGCGATCCGGGAAAACCTCGTCCTGATTGGGCAGGTTCGCGCCGCCGGAATCGACCAGATAAATGCAGGGCAGACGGTTTTCGCCCGCAATCTCCTGCGCGCGCAGATGCTTCTTTACCGTGACCGGGTAATAGGTGCCGCCCTTCACCGTCGCATCGTTGCAGACGATCATGCAGTCGCGGCCCGATACGCGCCCGATGCCGGTGATGATCCCGCCCGAGGGAGCCGCGCCGCCATACATGCCATGCGCTGCCGTCAGCCCCACTTCGAGAAAAGGCGAACCCGGATCGAGCAATTGCGCCACGCGCTCGCGCGGGAGCAGTTTTCCGCGCGAAACATGGCGTTCGCGCGCTTTCTCGCCGCCGCCATCGATGGCGATGCGCGAGGCTTCCGCCACCACGTCGATCGCCGCCAGCATCGCCTTGCGGTTGGCCTCGAAACTGGCACTGCGCGTCGAGATTTCAGATTTCAGGACCGGCATCAGCGGGTCTCCTGAAAGAGTTCCCGTCCGATCAGCATGCGCCGGATTTCCGAAGTGCCCGCACCGATTTCGTAAAGCTTTGCGTCACGCAGCAGACGCCCGGTCGGATAATCATTGATATAGCCATTGCCGCCCAGCGCCTGTATCGCCTGCAAGGCCATCTGCGTGGCATTTTCAGCCGTATAAAGAATGCAGCCCGCCGCGTCCTTGCGCGATGTCTCGCCCCGGTCGCAGGCTGCTGCCACCGCATAAGTGTAGGCGCGCGAGGCATTGAAGGTCACATACATATCGGCAAGCTTGCCCTGCATCAACTGGAACTCGCCAATCGGCTGGTCGAACTGCTTGCGTTCATGCACATAGGGCACCACGACATCAAGGCACGCTGCCATGATGCCGAGCGGCCCACCCGCCAGCACCACACGCTCATAATCAAGACCGGACATCAGCACATTGACGCCCTTGCCTTCTGCCCCCAGCAGATTTTCCGCTGGCACTTCACAATCCTCGAACACCAGTTCGCAGGTGTTCGAGCCGCGCATGCCGAGCTTGTCGAGCTTCTGCGCCGTCGAAAATCCCTTGAAACCTTTTTCAACGATGAAGGCGCTGATGCCGCGCGCGCCTGCTGCCGGATCGGTCTTGGCATAGACTACCAGCACATCGGCATCCGGGCCGTTGGTGATCCACATCTTGTTGCCGTTGAGAACGTAACGGTCGCCCCGCCTTTCAGCGGCAAGTTTCATCGAAACAACATCGGAACCAGCGCCCGGCTCGGACATGGCGAGCGCGCCGACATGCTCGCCGGAAATGAGCTTGGGCAGATATTTTGCGCGCTGCTCGGGAGAACCGTTTCGCTTGATCTGGTTGACACAGAGATTGGAATGGGCGCCATAGCTGAGGCCGATAGAAGCGGAAGCGCGGCTGATTTCTTCCATCGCCACGCAATGGGCGAGATAGCCCATGCCGGCGCCGCCATAGTCTTCGGGCGCCGTAATGCCGAGTACGCCAAGCTCACCCAGTTCACGCCAAAGATGCATGGGAAATGCATTGTTGCGATCGGTTTCAGCGGCCAGCGGCGCAATGCGGCTTTCCGCAAAACGGCGCACCGTATCGCGAAGGGCTTCGATCTCCTCGCCAAGACCGAAATTGATGCCCGATGCAAACATACTCGTCCTCCACAAGTTCTGCCCGGCAACCACCGCTTTCGCGATGGGCTATGTTCAGGCCAGAGTGTCCCGTGAATTTCAAATAGGCAATGGCTTTGCGTGGCGTTCTGTGGCTATTTATTACCGGATAACGAAATTTTGTTGCGCTCGTTATCCGGCAACCAAATCAATCTCCTTGAAGCTCTACAATATCCCGATAAAGCTCCAGCGCTTCCGGGTTGGCCAGTGCCTCGCGGTTCTTCACGTCGCGCCCGTGCACGATATCGCGCACAGCAAGTTCAACGATCTTTCCCGATTTGGTGCGCGGAATATCCGCAACCGCAACGATCTTCGCCGGAACGTGACGCGGTGTCGCCCCGGTGCGGATTTTGATCTTGATCCGCGCCTTGAGGTCGTCGTCCAGCGCCACACCTTCCGCGAGCCGCACGAACAGCACCACCCGCACATCCTTGTCCCAATCCTGCCCGATGCAGAGCGCCTCGGCGATCTCCGGCATCTGCTCGACCTGATTATAAATCTCCGCCGTACCGATACGCACGCCGCCGGGATTGAGCGTCGCATCCGAACGACCATGGATGACGATGCCATCATGCTTGGTCCATTCGGCAAAATCGCCGTGGCACCAGATATTGTCGAAACGCTCGAAATAGGCGGCCTGATATTTAGCACCCTCGGGATCGTTCCAGAATTGCAGCGGCATGCAGGGGAATGCCCTGGTGCAGACCAGTTCGCCTTTTTCACGGCGCACCGGCTTGCCATCGTCGTTCCAGACATCGACGGCCATGCCAAGGCCAGCGCCCTGAATTTCACCCAGCCAGACCGGTTCGGTCGGAACGCCCAGCACAAAGCAGGACACAATATCCGTACCGCCGGAAATGGACGCAAGATGCACATCGGGTTTGATCGCCTCATAGACGAAGGCAAAGCCTTCCGGCGATAGCGGCGAGCCGGTCGAGGAGACGGTACGCAGTGCCGACAGATCATGCGTTTCGCCGGGTTTCAATCCGGCTTTCAAAACGGCGTCGATGAATTTCGCCGACGTACCGAAATAGGTCATGCCTTCGGCGGCGGCATAATCGAACAGCACATTGCCATCAGGATAGAAGGGCGAGCCGTCATAAAGCAGCAATGTGGCACCGGAGGCGATGCCCGACGCAAGCCAGTTCCACATCATCCAGCCGCATGTGGTGAAATAGAAGAAACGGTCGCCGTCGCGAATATCGGCGTGCAAACGGTGTTCCTTCAGGTGCTGCAGCAGCACGCCGCCAGCCCGGTGCACGATGCATTTCGGTATGCCCGTCGTGCCGGAAGAAAACAGGATATAAAGCGGATGATCGAAGGGGAGCCGCGTGAATTCCACGTCCCTGGCGTTGAACGGTTCCAGAGCCGCGTAAAGCGCAATGCCCTTTTCCGCCTTGTCGGCGACGGCTTCCGCTTCACCAAGATAGGTAACGATAACCGCACGCTTCAGCCCCGGCAGTTTTGCCGTCACTTCAGCAACCTTGTCGGCAACGTCGATGCGCTTGCCATTATACCAGTAGCCATCGCAGGCGAAAAAGAGCTTCGGTTCGATCTGGCCGAAACGATCCAGTACACCCTGCGCACCAAAGTCCGGCGAACAGGAAGACCATACCGCGCCGATGGACGAAGCGGCCAGCATCAGGGCCACCGCCTCGGGCATATTGGGCATCATGCCCGCCACACGGTCGCCCGGCTGAACACCCTCCGCCAGCATGAATTGCTGCAGCTTCGAGACCAGCGCATGAAGATCGTCCCATGTCAGGCGGCGCTCGACCTTGTCCTCACCGCGAAAGACGATGGCTTCCTCTCCGCCGTGATGACGCAACAGGTTTTCGGCAAAGTTGAGCCGCGCCTCGGGGAAGAATTTCGCCTCGCGCATATGGCCTTTATCGATGAGGGCCACGTTGCCACGCTCACCGATAACCTCGCAGAAATCCCATACCAGCTGCCAGAACCCGGCGCGATCCTCGACAGACCAGCGATGCAGCGCGGCATAATCCGGCAAGCTCAAGCCCGTGCGCTGTTCTGCACGAATGCGGAATTGTTCCAGATTGCTGGCGGCAATGCGTCCCGCATCCGGTTGCCACAGCGGATGGTCATGCGAAAACTGCGTGGGGACTGCGTTGGTGCTCATCATTCCTCCCAGAACCATGCGGAGCCAGACCCTCTCCCGATCAACTCCGTCACGAGTTTCTAAAAGAGAGTTTCCGATACGTCCATGCTTTTCCCATGGATGGCCCATCAAAGGAACCGTATTGCCCGCACCCAATTGTGATTGCCGGACAAACAGGCTGAACCTCCTGTGCATCTTGCTTTATGGGAAAGCGTAACCTAACTACAGCCCGCGCCGGAAGCATCCTGATGCCTCTCGACGCAAAGAAATATCCAGTTCTCAGGGCGGGGCGAAACTCCCCACCGGCGGTAAGGGGTGAAACACCCGAAGCCCGCGAGCGCCTGACACGGCAAACGTGACAGGGTCAGCAGATTCGGTGCAAATCCGAAGCCGACGGTCATAGTCCGGATGAGAGAGAACGAGGTTGGAATCATGCTCGGCTGAGCGGCTTGCCGTCTTCGTCCTGCAGTTTTTCTTCCCGTACCCTGAGGTAACAGGCTTAAAAAAGGGACGAAACCGTTGAGCCAACTTGCCTCTACCCCAACTTTGAAACCCACCGTGCGCGGAGCAGCACTGATGGTTGCGGCCTGTTCGGCCTATGCCGCCGTCAATGTCGCCACCCAATGGGCCGGAACACGCACCGGCATTCCATCCGTCATCATCGCCTTCTGGCAATATGTGATCGCGCTGGTGCTGACCTTGCCCCTGCTCGTTCGCGATGGCGCGAGAACCTTACGCACCAGCCATTTCGGTCTTCACGTCATTCGCGTCGCGCTGGCTGCCGCTGGCGTACAGGTCTGGATTTACGCTCTGACCCATGTGCCGATCTGGCAGGTGGTCGCCCTGTCCATGACCTCACCCTTCTTCGTCATCCTGTGTGCACGACTGTTTCTGCGGGAAAAGGTCACGCCAACACGCCTGATGACCACATTCACCGGATTTGTCGGAGCCTTGATCATCATCGCACCCTGGTCGGATTCCTATACGGTCTATTCACTGCTGCCCGTCCTCGCCGCGGCACTTTGGGCGGGATATTCGGTGATGACCAAATATCTGACCCGTTTCGAAAAGCCTGCCAGCATTTCGGCATATATGCTGGTGCTTCTCACGCCCATCAACGCCGCCCTTTGGCTGGCGTCCGGCTTGGGCATGTCCGCAATCACCGCACCGACCATCGAAATCTGGTCCATATTGGTCATCATCGGCGCTTTCACGGCTCTGGCACAATATTTCCAGACGGCAGCCTATGCGGTGGCGGACGCTGTCTACCTGCAGCCGTTCGACGATCTGAGGCTGCCGATCAACGTGATTTTCGGCTGGATCGTGTTTGCTGCCACGCCAAGCATCAATTTCTGGCCGGGAGTTGTCCTGATCGTTGGTGCATCGCTCTATCTGATGCGTCAGGATAGCGGCACGACGCGCACCGCCTGATCAAGCCGGTGAGGATACCTGCCTATCGGGAGACGTGCAGGCTGTCTCTCGCAGCCTCAGAAAATTCACCTGGGCTTTCGAACCTGCCGGCCCAGAGATCGATCCGCAACACCAGCCAGCGGTGCACGGGATTCTCGAACAGGTGATAGGCGGCAACCGCCGTCACCACGCTGGCAAGGGCAGCTCCGCCTATGATCAGGACCGCGCCCGTCGTCGTCTCGCCCCATCGCTCCGGGACAATTCTGAAAAACATCATCCCGACCAGCGGATGAAGAATGAAGATACCGAAGCTGTAACGGGAAAGTTTTGCCAGCGCGCGCCACTGTAGCGGCGTATAAATGCCCTGACTGGACGCGAGATAGAACACATAGATGCCAGCATAGACGAATGCCAGCCGCCAGGGACCCTCGAGCGTATTGGGTTCATCCGGGCCGTTTCCCGGATGATAGGACAGAAAGACGGTCAGGCAAACGGCAAGCAATATCCTGATTGCAGTGGCCGGCATCGCAGGGTGTGTTCGCCTTGCAAGCCACATGCCGAAGAGAAAGGATGGCAGCACCCTGAAAACACCGACATTGGATATTTGAATGCGGGTAAGCGACAATACACCAAGCTTTTGTGCCAAATATTCGCCGCCGATGGTAGCGACGATTACGCCGACAAGAACCCAACTCCCGAAACGACGGCACAGGATGTCGAACAGCGGAAAAGCCAGGTACATGGCGAAAAGGGCACTCAGAGACCAACTGACATAATTGTAGGAGGCCGTGCTGCCCAACCCCCAGTTATGGACCAGCAGCAATTGTGTCAGCCCATCGCGCCAACTTGTGCTGGGAGGGACCAGAGGATGCAGGACTCCAGCTACCGTCAGCGCCGACAGGAGCGCAAAACAAGAGAAGGCCACCAGGTGCAGCGGGTAAATCCGTGCCAACCGCTTTCCGACGAAAGCCGCGTAACGGGGCCAATTCCAGAGATAATTTTGTCGTCGTGCCAGAAACAATCCTGAGACAATAAAAAAGACATCGGTAAAATAAGCAAAACTTAATATAAAATCATTCAGTATCTCATTGTTCACCGGAATACGGAAAGAAAAATGAAAGACGGCGATTCCTACACATAATAAAAACCGTAATCCGTCGAAATCAGACAGCCTGTTCATTCAAAATAGCGCTGATAAATTACTTCGATTAAATTCTATTTATCAATTTTGGGGGAGTTGTCGAGCGCAACTTTGGCGTGAAGTCCGCCGAACGCGAGAATTCCGATGTTTGCATCAGTCTGCGGCAGCGAAATGTTCCATCTGGTCGTTATAGGCTTTCTGGAATGCAGGCCGCGCCATGGCGCGTTCGACATAGGCCCGGCAGACCGGATGCTGGGTCAGACCGTCAAAATGATCAACGAGACGCAACACGTCGGCCATCAGAATATCGGCAACCGAAAATTGCTCCGTCAGCCATTCGCGGCCTGATAGCGCCTGTTCCATATGCCCCAGCCGACCGGCCAGAAAACTGTCCATGAGCTGGCGCCCCGGTGTCTGCTCTTCATCGCCCGTGAATTTATAAAGGGCGAGCGGCAAGGCGGCCATTTCTACCGAATTCAGTGCGGCAAAGAGCCATTGTATGACCTCGTTTCGCACCCTCGGATCAGGCGGCAACAGCACGTCGCTCTTTTCGGCGATATGCAGCAGGATGGCACCGCTTTCGAAAATCGACATATCGCCGTCGATCAGCCATGGCACCTGCCCGAACGGCTGATGGGTGAAATGCTCGGGCCCGCGGGTCTTGAACGGCACACCTTCGACGCGATAGGGTAGCCCGGCTTCTTCCAGCGCCCAGCGCACGCGAAGATCGCGGACGAAGCCGCGCGGCATTTTGGGAACCCAGTCGAATGTCGCCAATATCATTTCTGTCATGGGAAACGACATAGCGCGCATGCAGGCTTTGTCCAACGACGATTATTGCGCCAACCGACGTGCTGTATATTCAGGCTTTATTGGGAAGGAAAATTTGGTGGAGCCAAGCGGGATCGAACCGCTGACCTCCTGCATGCCATGCAGGCGCTCTCCCAGCTGAGCTATGGCCCCATCAGACCTCTTTCGAGGCACATCAGGCAAGACTTGCTGCCCGGTGTGGCGGCTTATTAAATGGCGTTCGTCAGAAGATCAAGAGCTAAATCGCAACTCTTTTCACATCTGCCAAAAATAATTCACAGATCGTACCGAAGTCCCATCTGGGGTGCGCTCCAAACGCAACGAGGCGACCCGAAGGTCGCCTCGCAAAAAGCATCAGGTCTTGATCTGCGTAACAGATCAGCCTTCTTCGTCTTCACCGCCGACACCGCCGCCGAGAATGCCCGACATGTCGTCGTCTTCGTCTTCCTCTTCTTCGAGGAAGGTGTCTTCATCGTCGTCGCCGAGATCGACATCGTCGTCGTCCATATCCGGCAGGTCGTCGCCACCGCCCTTGGTTTCGTCGTCGGCATCCTCGAGCGAGACGAATTCCGGCTTTTCGAGTGCCGTATCCAGTTCTTCCTCTTCGGTTTCCTCTTCGACAACACGGCTTTCAAGCGTGGAATCGAAATAGGAGCGCGGATAGGAAATGCCGGTGTAAGGCGAAACGATCGGATCGCGATTGAGATCGTAAAATTTCTTGCCCGTTTCCGGGTCGATACGCTTGGTACCAAGTTCAGCTTTTGCCACGTCTAGCCTCGTTAATTTACACGGGGACACAAATTCATAAAATCGCGCCAGAATGCCTGCTTTGAAGCATATAGCCCATCACCATGCTGTTCACTGAGCCATATGGCAAGGGGCAAGTCTTAAGCGCGTTTATATTGTTGTCCGGTGCATAAACGCAATTTGGCGCGTTTGTCAAAGCCAAACGCAAAGGGATAAGCAGACTCTTGGCTCTCCCTCCTGGTTATGGGTGTCGCCCGCGCCGCGTATTCGCGGATGACCGCGCAATATTACTATGCTAGGGAAGCCCCGCTTATCTCTCAATCCCGGCGCGTGTCCGCGCCAAAAATGTGACTGTGAAAAATCCATGTCCCATTCTGCATCCCCGAAACCAGCAACCGCCCGCCGCTCGGAGGCACTCACGGGCGAAATCCGCATTCCGGGCGACAAGTCCATCTCGCATCGCTCCTTCATGTTCGGCGGTCTTGCATCGGGTGAAACCCGCATCACCGGCCTTCTGGAAGGTGAAGACGTCATCAATACCGGTCGCGCCATGCAGGCCATGGGCGCGAAAATCCGCAAGGATGGCGATGTCTGGATCATCAATGGCGTCGGCAATGGCTGCCTGTTGCAGCCCGAAGCAGCGCTCGATTTCGGCAATGCCGGAACAGGTGCGCGCCTCACCATGGGCCTTGTCGGCACCTATGACATGAAAACCTCCTTTATCGGCGACGCCTCGCTGACCTCGCGCCCCATGGGCCGCGTACTCAATCCGCTGCGCGAAATGGGCGTTCAGGTGGAAGCAGCCGAAGGCGACCGCATGCCGCTGACGCTGATCGGCCCCAGGACGGCCAATCCAATCACCTATCGCGTGCCGATGGCGTCCGCGCAGGTGAAGTCCGCCGTGCTGCTCGCCGGTCTCAACACGCCGGGCGTCACCACCGTCATCGAGCCGGTCATGACCCGCGACCATACGGAAAAGATGCTGCAGGGCTTTGGCGCCGATCTTTCGGTTGAAACCGACAAGGATGGCGTGCGCCATATCCGCATCACCGGCCAGGGCAAGCTTACCGGCCAGACCATCGACGTGCCGGGGGATCCGTCCTCGACGGCCTTCCCGCTGGTCGCCGCCCTTCTGGTCGAAGGTTCGGACGTTACCATCCACAACGTGCTGATGAATCCGACCCGTACCGGCCTGATCCTGACGCTACAGGAAATGGGCGCCGATATCGAAGTGCTCAATGCCCGTCTTGCTGGCGGCGAGGATGTCGCCGATCTTCGCGTGAAGGCATCGAAGCTCAAGGGCGTTGTCGTTCCGCCGGAACGCGCCCCGTCGATGATCGACGAATATCCGGTTTTGGCGATTGCCGCCTCCTTTGCGGAAGGCGAAACCGTGATGGACGGCCTGGACGAGCTGCGCGTCAAGGAATCGGATCGTCTGGCAGCCGTTGCACGTGGCCTTGAAGCCAATGGCGTCGATTGCACCGAAGGCGAGATGTCGCTGACGGTCCGCGGCCGCCCCGACGGCAAGGGACTGGGGGGCGGTACGGTCGCAACCCATCTCGATCACCGCATCGCGATGAGCTTCCTCGTCATGGGCCTTGCATCGGAAAAGCCGGTGACGGTTGACGACAGCACCATGATCGCCACGTCCTTCCCCGAATTCATGGACATGATGCCGGGATTGGGCGCGAAGATCGAGCTGAGCGACGCGCGATGACGC
The DNA here is from genome assembly GCF_902825325.1 of Brucella tritici. Classification (GTDB taxonomy): domain Bacteria; phylum Pseudomonadota; class Alphaproteobacteria; order Rhizobiales; family Rhizobiaceae; genus Brucella. The sequence goes on from NZ_CADEAR010000002.1 coordinate 123,088, forward strand.
CATTCATCGTCGCCATCGACGGACCGGCCGCCTCGGGCAAGGGAACCCTTGCCCGGCGCATCGCCATTCACTACGGCATGCCGCATCTGGATACAGGGCTGACCTATCGCGCCGTCGCCAAGGCGCTGATCGACAAGGGACTGCCGCTCGACGATGAGGCCGTGGCGGCTGACGTCGCGCTGAACCTCGATCTGCGCGAGATGGACAAGGCGGTGCTTTCCGCTCATGCAATCGGCGAGGCTGCGTCGAAGGTTGCGGTCATGCCGAAGGTCCGGCGGGCGCTCGTCGAAGCACAACGCAATTTCGCCAATGCCCTGCCCTCGAGCGTGCTTGACGGGCGCGATATTGGCACCGTCGTCTGTCCCGCTGCGGCCATAAAGCTTTTCGTCACCGCTTCGCCGGAAGTACGCGCCGAGCGTCGCTTTGAAGAGATCGTGGCGCGCGGCGAAAAGGCAGATTTCGCGGAAATCCTCGCTGACCTCAGGAAGCGCGACGAACGCGACACGAACCGCGTCGATTCTCCGCTCAAGCCTGCTGAAGACGCGCACTTGCTTGATACGAGCGAAATGAGTATAGAAGCGGCATTTCTGGCCGCAAAAAAGCTGATCGATCACGCTTTGGCGCAGCATCGGGGATGAATCCGGCAAGTTTTATGCTTTTCGGATCTCATTACGCCTCGAAAAGCTGGATTATCGTGAGTTCGGACCTATATAGGCTGCACTCATACTGAAAAGCCTGACTTCGCGTTCCACGCGCCGGTTGTCTGCAAAGACGGGGCCGAAGTCTGGCATAACGCAACACTAACCCCCGGCGCCGCATCCGATGAACTTTCCGGATGCACCAGGAGTATTCATGTCAGAATTCAATCCAACCCTCGCAGACTTCGAGTCGCTGCTGGCGGAATCCTTTGCAACGAACGACCTTGCTGAAGGTTATGTCGTCAAGGGCCGCATCGTAGCCATTGAAAAGGACATGGCGATCATCGACGCCGGTCTGAAGGTCGAAGGCCGCGTGCCGCTGAAGGAATTCGGCGCAAAGGGCAAAGACGGCACGCTGAAGCCGGGCGACGAAGTGGAAGTTTACGTCGAGCGTATCGAAAACGCTCTGGGCGAAGCTGTCCTGTCGCGCGAAAAAGCACGCCGTGAAGAAAGCTGGGTCAAGCTCGAGCAGAAGTTCGCCAATGGCGAGCGCGTCGATGGCGTCATCTTCAATCAGGTCAAGGGTGGTTTCACCGTCGACCTCGACGGCGCTGTTGCCTTCCTGCCGCGTTCGCAGGTCGACATCCGTCCGATCCGCGACGTCACCCCGCTCATGCACGTCCCGCAACCGTTCGAAATCCTCAAGATGGACAAGCGTCGCGGCAACATCGTTGTCTCGCGTCGTACCGTTCTTGAAGAAAGCCGTGCGGAACAGCGTTCGGAAATCGTCCAGAACCTTGAAGAAGGTCAGGTCGTTGAAGGCGTCGTCAAGAACATCACCGATTACGGTGCGTTCGTTGACCTCGGCGGCATCGACGGTCTCCTGCACGTGACCGACATGGCATGGCGCCGCGTCAACCATCCGTCGGAAATCCTCACCATCGGCCAGACGGTCAAGGTGCAGATCATCCGCATCAACCAGGAAACCCATCGTATCTCGCTCGGCATGAAGCAGCTCGAGAGCGATCCTTGGGATGGCATCGGCGCGAAGTACCCGATCGGCAAAAAGATCACCGGCACCGTCACGAACATCACCGACTACGGTGCGTTCGTCGAAATCGAGCCGGGCATCGAAGGCCTCATCCACGTTTCCGAAATGTCGTGGACCAAGAAGAATGTCCATCCGGGCAAGATTCTGTCCACCACGCAGGAAGTCGAAGTCGTTGTGCTCGAAGTTGATCCGGTCAAGCGCCGCATCTCGCTCGGCCTCAAGCAGACCCTCGACAATCCGTGGACGACCTTTGCCCAGAAGTACCCTGTCGGTACCGTTGTTGAAGGCGAAGTCAAGAACAAGACCGAATTCGGCCTGTTCATTGGCCTCGACGGCGACGTTGACGGCATGGTTCACCTCTCCGACCTCGACTGGAACCGTCCGGGCGAACAGGTCATCGAAGAGTACAACAAGGGTGAAGTCGTTAAGGCTGTCGTTCTCGACGTTGACATCGAGAAGGAACGCATCTCGCTCGGCATCAAGCAGCTTTCCGGCGACAAGGTCGGTGAAGCAGCAGCTTCCGGCGACCTGCGCAAGAACGCCGTTGTAACGGTTGAAGTCACCGCAGTAACCGATGGCGGCCTTGAAGTTCGTCTGGTCGATCACGACCTCGACAGCTTCATCAAGCGCTCGGATCTGTCGCGTGATCGCGACGAACAGCGTCCGGAACGCTTCACGGTCGGTCAGAAGGTTGACGCTCGCGTCATCGCTTTCGACAAGAAGACCCGCAAGCTGCAGGTCTCGATCAAGGCGCTCGAAATCGCCGAAGAAAAGGAAGCTGTTGCTCAGTACGGTTCGTCCGACTCCGGCGCTTCGCTCGGCGACATCCTCGGTGCCGCTCTGAAGAAGCAGGAAAAGAACTAATCTTTCCCTCTTCGACTGAACATGGAAAAGCCCGCCTCTCGGCGGGCTTTTTCTTTATCAAATAAATTTATGGTGATTCCTCTGCCACGAAATGGTCACGAACCGGCACAATTTTACGTGCTCGACCAATATTGTTTCATTATCTTCTTTTCCAATTCGGCAGATGAGCAACTAATAAAGCTTTCTCTGCATTAATCGTGGAGGATAAAAGCTTCCAGGCCGCCTATTCATAGCAAAATATCTATACAAAATTACTTTTGAACGGATTGCATAAGATGATTTCCAGAACGACCACCCTGACCGCAATGTTGCTTTCAACTGCGCTGCTCAGCGCTTCCTTTGCCGTGCCAAGCTTCGCCGAAAGTGCAGCAAAGCCGAATGCCCCGGCGGCAGAGAGCACGAAAGCTGCACAGCAGGACGCCATCAAGAAGCTGGATGCCATTTCCGGCGATGGCCTCGCAGCGGTGCGGGGCGTTACACTGGCGCGACTGGCCATTTTTCAGGGAACACCCGACCAGGCCAAGGTCATCCTGTCGACGGTCAAGGATGATCTGGACAAGGCGCAGAAAGACACTCCATCCCTGCTCGACAAGATGAAAGCGGCTGGCGCTCCAGCCGACGAAGTCGCCGAAGTTCAGTCGGGCACATTACCGGTCGATATGGAAGTCGGTGTAGTCGATGATTACAAGCTGACGCCTGAAAAGGCTGCCCACTTGAAAAAGGCCAATGAAAATATCCAGCATGGCCGCAAGAAAGAGGCCCAGGATGAGCTGAAACTCGCAGATGTCGATCTGGTGATAACCGAAACGACGGCCAATCTGCCTGCCATCGACAAGGATGTCGATCTGGCACTGGAACAGCTCGGCAACGGCAAATATTACGATGCCAACCTGACCCTCATCAAGGCGGAACATATGGTGACGATTCGCTCCAACATGTCCGTTGATGACAAGAAGGACGCCAGCACAGCCAATGCACCAGCCGACGCAAAGCCGACTGATGCGGCCAAGAAGAGCTGACCATCGCTTGTGAGAATAAAGGCCGGGATGTGAACCATCCCGGCTTCTTTAAAGCGCGTTTCGATCTGATTGAATCAGATCGGCGCTCTAAGCTGTTCCTATTTTAAGCCTAATCTTATCGATCCTCGTTTCACTCCGGTCGGATTATGCTCTATGCAACGCTGAGCATATGAATCAGGCCAAGGCTGATGGTGCCGAGAGCCACGAGCGAAAGCACCGCAGTCAGCGTCACCCGACCGCCTGCCGATGCTACGGAGCGGATATCGACGCCGAGGCCAAGAGCCGCCATCGAAATGATCGTGAGGATGGTCGAGGCATACTGAATGCCGGGCAAGATCGATTCCGGTATCAGGTGCAGCGAATGCAGCGCCATCATGCCAAGGAAGCCGAGAATGAACCATGGCACGAGCTGGAAGAAGCCAGGCTTGGCGTTTGCGTCCTTGTTTCCGGCAAGAAGCGCCAGCGCGAGAATGACCGGTCCGAGCATCAGCACGCGTACGAGCTTCACCAGCGTGCCAAGCTGGACACTGATCGTCGCGACCGGAGCAGTGGCTGCCAGAACCTGTGGCACCGCATAGACGGTCAGGCCCGCCAGTACGCCATATTGCGTGTGCGACAGCCCCAGAAGCGGCACCAGCAACGGCAGAAGCAGCACGACGACCACGCCGAGAATAGCAGTGAAGGCAATGGAAGCCGCCACGTCCTCGCTTCCCGCGCCGATAACCGGGGCGGTGGCAGCGATGGCGGAATTGCCGCAAATGGAGTTACCGCAGGCCACCAGCACCGCCATGCGATGCGGCAGTTTCAACAGGCGTCCGATCCCATAACTGAGCGTGATAGCGACCACCACGACGCCTGCAATGCCGAAGATGAGCCCGGAACCTGCGGCCACGACCGCGCTGGCGCTGATCGATGCGCCGAGCAGCACCACTGCAATTTCCAGAAGAAGCTTGGCGGAAAAGCCGATGCCCTTGTTGAATTGCTTGCCCGGACGCATGAACGTCCGCACGACCGTGCCGAGGAGAATGGCAATCACCAGCGCTTCGAGCCAGGCGCGCCCTGCATAATGTTCCTCGACTCTTTCAAGTCCAATCGCCGCTATTGCGACGGCAACGCTCAAGCCAAGTCCTGGGAGGATGTTCTGGATTTTGGAGTAGGTCATTGTCGGCATTTCAAATCTGTCTGTTTGCTTTTTCGCATTGTCCAACGCAAAACCGCTTCACACTTTTGCTGGAAATGCTCGTATGAGAATTATTTTCTCATCCAATGCCTGATTTTCCCTGTTCATTCCATTTCATTATATGGCATATTTCATTCGATAAAATCGAACGATAGATGCTATGACACTGGAACAGCTGCGAATTTTCATTGAAGTCGCCGAGCGTGAGCACCTTACGCGAGCCTCGGAAGCCCTGCATCTGACGCCTTCGGCGGTCAGTTCGGCTATCCGCACGATGGAAAATCGCTACGGGGCCACGCTCTTCAATCGTATCGGGCGGCGGATCGAGCTGACCGGTGATGGGCGCATGTTTCTGGACGAGGCGCGCGCCACACTTGCACGCGCCCGTTCCGCCGAACGGATGCTATCGGAACTTGGTGGCGGCAAGCGCGGCATCCTCGCCATTCATGCCAGCCAGACCATCGCCAGCTATTGGCTGCCATCCTTTCTGGCACGGTTTCACGCGGACTTTCCGTTGATTGATGTGCGGTTGACGCTCGGCAATACCGAAAGCGTTACCGAGGCGACACAGGAAGGTGTTGCCGATATCGGTCTTGTGGAAGGCGCCGTGCAGGCACCATCCCTATCGATCAGCAAGGTTGCAAGCGACCAGCTTATTCTGGTGGCACGTCCCGATCATGATTGGGGTACGGGCAGCAAGCTCACCTGGGATCGGCTTTTCGAGGGAAAATGGATACTGCGCGAGCAGGGATCGGGAACGCGCAGCGTTTTCGAGGATGCCATGCGCGCCTCCGGCTACAATCCGGCGCGGCTGCATGTGGCGCTTGAACTGCCCTCGAACGAGGCTATCTGCTCAGCGGTGCGTTCTGGTGACTATGTGACAGCCATATCGGAACTTGTCGCCGCTCCACATCTTGCTGCCGGAACACTGGTGAAGGCGGACTTCGCTCTCCCGCAACGTCAGTTTCTCATGCTGCAGCACAATGACCGTTACAGGACGAAAGCTCTGCAGGCTTTTGCCGGTTTGCTGAGCGGCGGGGATCAGCGAATCTGACGCAACAATTCCGGCTGCGGAAAACAAGTTTCCGGAGCGCCGTTCCTGGCCTGCCACAGGCCAATCGAGCGGCGTGTCTTGAAGCCGGGCAGACCGTCGGGCTTGCCGACATCATAACCCAGCGCCTGCATGCGTTTCTGCATTGCGCCGATATCGGAGCGATACATGGAGCCGACGTCGCCCCATGCGCGACTGAAATCGCCCGCACCATAGGCGATACGGTCGCCGACATGGCCGATGAAGAGCGCATAGAGATCGCTCATATTATAGTCCTTGAGCACGTAGAAATTCGGGCTCACGACAAAGGCCGGACCATAGCAGCCGGCGGGCATGAGCAGAAAGCTTGTCGCCTTTATTTCATTGGCCGGAAATGGCTTGCCATTCACCCGCGTTATGCCGAGCTTTGCCCATTCGGCAATCGTCTTGCCCTGATCCGGCCCTTCCAGCGAACAGGAGACGTTCTGCGGAACGTTTACTTCAAAGCCCCAGTCGCGCCCCTTCTGCCAGCCATGCAGTTTTAGATAATTGGCGATGGAGGCCAGTGTATCGGGCACCGAATTCCAGATATCGCGCTTGCCGTCACCGTCGAAATCGACGGCGTGTTTCAGATAGGAAGTCGGCATGAATTGCGGCTGGCCGAGCGCGCCCGCCCATGAGCTTTTCATCGCGGCTTCGTCGATATAGCCCTTGGAAGCGATTTCGAGCGCAGCAATCAGTTCCTTGCGAAACATGTCCTTGCGGGTGGCCATAAAGGCCTTGGTGCCGAGAACTTCATAGGCATTATAGGGAATCTTCACCGTGCCGAAACCGGATTCGCGGCCCCATACGGCAAGCAGGATCGGCCCCGGAACACCGTATTTCTGTTCGATGCGTTTCAAGAGACTGGCATATTGGCCATAGCGCGCCTTGCCGCCGCTTGTGACCGACGCAATAGTCTTTGCATTGAAATACTTACCGGGCGCACCGAATTCCGCCTGTTTCTGCTCTTTCGGCGTCGAAGGCTTTTCGCCGGGAATGACGAGATCGGGCAGCTTCCAGTTGATCGAGACACCGGCAAAAGCCTGATCGAACACGGCGCGGGACACGCCGGCTGCCTTCGCTTCCGGCCAGAGGTCCTTTTCGAGCCAGTTGCGATACTGACTTTCAACCTGCGCCTTGGACGGTGCGGCAACGGCGGGAGAAATGGCAAGACTGGCAAGCAGTGCGAGACCAATCTTCAGGCTATGCTTCCAATTTCCCGCTGCCATGCATGTCTCCAAACCTAAAGGGTTGTTCTTGCCCGTAACGCAGCAGCAAGCGTGCCTTCATCCAGATAGTCGAGTTCGCCGCCGACCGGAACCCCATGGGCAAGCCTCGTGACGCGTATGTCGAAGCTCGATAGCTGGTCGGTGATGTAATGCGCCGTGGTCTGGCCTTCGACGGTGGCGTTGACCGCGAGAATCACTTCCTTGATCTCACCGGTGGAAACCCGTTCCACCAGTCCCTTGATGTTGAGATCGTCCGGGCCGATGCCATCGAGCGGCGACAGGCGACCGCCGAGAACGTGATAGCGCACATTCATCGTGCCAGCCCGTTCCAGTGCCCATAGATCGGAAACATCTTCCACCACGATGAGGGTGGCGGGATCGCGCCGCTCATCGGTGCAGATCGTGCATGGATCGGACGTATCGACATTGCCGCAGCACGAACAGATGCGCACCTTTTCGGCAGCCTCTTGCATGGCGCCGCCAAGCGGCACCAGAAGCGCTTCCTTCTTCTTGATAAGGTGCAGAGCCGCACGACGGGCCGAACGCGGCCCAAGCCCCGGCACACGGGCCAGAAGCTGGATGAGACGTTCGATTTCAGGACCGGCTATTCGTTTGGACATTGTCTTAGGGGAGTAAGGGAGTAGGGGAATAAGGGAGTAGGAAAAAGGATCAAGGGAGTTTGCACCGTTGCGACAGACCGCCAGGCAAACATACTCACCTATTCCCTTATTCCCCTACTCCCCTGAGAATTAAAACGGCAACTTAAACCCCGGAGGGATCGGCAGACCGGCGGTGAGCGACTGCGTCTTTTCGGCCATGGCCGCTTCGAGCTTGGCCTTGGCGTCGTTATGCGCCGCGATAATCAGATCTTCGAGGATTTCAACCTCTTCTTCCTTCATCAGCGACGGGTCGATCTTCAGTGCCGACAAGGTGCCCTTGCCGGAAAGCGTGATCGTCACCAGCCCGCCGCCCGAAGAGGCCGAGGCTTCAAGATTGGCGATCTCGTCCTGCATGGCCTTCATCTTGGCCTGCAATTCCTTCGCCTGCTTCATCATGCCCATCATGTCACGCATGGGTTCACTCCATCATTCCGTAAATCAGTCGTCTTCAGACGGTCCGCCAGGGATTTCCGCCACGGCATCGAGGTCAATGTCCTCGTCGTCATTCTGTTCCGGTACGGCAATGCGCACATCGGTGATTTTTGCGCCTGGAAAGGCCGCGAGAATAGCGGCGACATCGGGATCGGCACGGGCGTCGGTCACCAGATTGTCGCGTCGCTCGGTTTCTGCCTCCGAAATGGTCTGCCCCGCCACATCACGCGCGACGGTCACCACCCAGCGAATGCCGGTCCAGTTCAGGAGGCGTTGCGAAATGTCGCTCGGCAAAGATTTCGGCGCATCGTCGGTCAGGCCGATTTCGAGCCGTCCGGGTGCAATGGATGCAAGCCGCACACAGCTCTTGACCAGAATCTTGAACTGCATGTCGCGATGCTTGTCGGCGAGTGCGACGACATCATGCAGGCTGTTGACCGGCACCGAAGGCTGCGGCGTATTCTCGACGAATGGCTGCGGCGCGACAGACGGCTGAACCGGCTGCGGTGGTGTTTCCACGATACGCATGGCCGTTGCCGGTCCACCGGAGACGGGAGCCATCGAGGACGATCCAACCGTATCTGTGACAAAGCGCGCTTCAGGCTGACCGCCGCCGCCATTCGGCCGCGGATTGCCCGGCTGCGGACGCGGCGCCGAAACGGAGCCATTGTCGAGGCCGCGAATCGCTTCATCCAGTGTCGGCAGATCGGCTGCATGAGCTAGCCGGATCAAAAGCATTTCTGCGGCCTGAACCGGTCTCGTCGCCGTATCGACTTCCGCAATGCCCTTGAGCAGCATCTGCCAGGTGCGTGACAGCACACGGACAGAAAGTTTCTGCGCGAATTCCCGACCGCGCACGCGCTCATCTTCCGACAGGGACACGTCTTCTGCCACATCCGGCGTGAAACGCAGGCGTGTCACGAGATGGTTGAAATCGGCAAGATCGGTCAGCACGACCGACGGGTCGGCACCGACATCATATTGCGCGCGAAATTCCGTCAGTGCGCCAGCCACATCGCCGCGCATCAGCATCTCGAAGAGGTCGATGATACGGGCACGATCGGCAAGGCCGAGCATGGAGCGCACGGCTTCGGCTGTAACAGTGCCTGCGCCATGCGCGATGGCCTGATCGAAGATCGACAGCGAATCGCGTGCCGAGCCTTCGCCTGCGCGTGCGATCATGGCGAGCGATGTGTCATCCACCGCGATCTGTTCCGCTTCCGCGATGCGACGCAGATGTTGCGCCAGCGTGCCCGATTCGATGCGGCGCAGGTCGAAGCGCTGGCAGCGCGACAGGACCGTGATCGGAACTTTTCGGATTTCGGTGGTGGCAAAGATGAATTTGACGTGCGGCGGCGGCTCTTCCAGCGTCTTCAACAGGCCGTTGAAAGCCTGATTGGAGAGCATGTGCACTTCGTCGATGATATAGACTTTATAACGCGCAGAAACCGGGCGGTAGCGCACCTGCTCGATGATCTCGCGGATGTCATCGATGCCCGTATGCGAGGCGGCGTCCATCTCGATCACATCGACATGACGGCCTTCCATGATCGCCTGGCAGTTTTCGCCCTGCGCGGAAAGATCGATAGTCGGCTGGTCGATCGTATCTGTCTTGTAATTGAGCGCGCGCGCCAGAATGCGCGCCGTGGTCGTCTTGCCGACCCCGCGAACGCCGGTGAGCATCCAGGCCTGCGCGATGCGGCCCGTCTCGAACGCGTTCTTGAGCGTGCGAACCATCGGCTCCTGGCCGATAAGGTCGTTGAAATTCTGGGGGCGATATTTGCGGGCGAGAACGCGATAGGCGCCATCGGCGGATTTTGTGTCCATAGCGACCCTTCCGTTCTTCCTGTTCCGCTTTTTTCTCAGTCGCCAGTTTGGACCGGACGCATGAGCGGCGTCAACCAAAGAGGCAACCCATCAACAGTCGTCGGCGTCGTGAGAAAGGGTGGGAGGCTGGCACGATGACCCGTGCCGTGGCTCGTTAGGGCTGCTTCCTTCCGGACCTGACCCGGTTGGCGAGTGGCTCGTCCACCACCAACCTCCCACGCTGCATATCGTCAATTGTGAAGCAAAAAGCAAGGTGGGCGCCACGCAAAAAGCAAGCGCGGGACGAAAAAAACTGGTAAATGTCGGCCTATGGAACAGTTCGAACTCGATAAACGGCTTCAAGCCGACACTTTTTCTGTCGCCAAGCTCGGCCTATGCGAGCTTCGGCTGATGAACGACCGGCGCTGGCCATGGCTGATCCTGGTGCCGCGCCGTCCCGGCCTTGCTGAAATCCACGATATGACCCCGCTCGACCAGACCATGCTGACCTTCGAGACCGGTATCGTTGCGCAGGCGCTCAAGGCCGTGACGGGCTGTGAGAAGATCAATACGGGTGTGCTCGGCAATATCGTTCGGCAGCTGCATCTGCATGTCATCGCCCGCAACGAGGGCGATGCAGGCTGGCCCGGCCCGGTCTGGGGCTTCGGAACCCGCGAGACCTATGACGAAAAAGATGCCCACCAACTGATCGCCGACATTCGCACGGCGCTTTAGTTTATTTTCACACGCATCTTTTCCGAAAACCGTTTCACACTTTTCGGGATGCGCTTTAATCCCCCAACAATTCCGAGATCGATATGACTTTCCGTCTCTATGACCTGCCGGAAATCGAACCGAGCCGATCTGTCGGATTTTCCGGCAACCGGATCGACCGCCAATCCGAAAAGCGACAGGATGATTCTGCCTTTACGGCTCTGGAACTTCCCGAAACGCGAATCATGCTGCTGGGCGGCAACAGGCTTCTTCTCGACTATACCGATGAAAAAGCGCCGCGCGCCTTGTTTCGCCTTGGTGAGGCGAAGGAGTTTGCGCCCGATCTCAATGAACCCGTTCTGCTCGGACTTCAGGACGGCGTGCCGCTTGTCGCGTTGACGACACCGCTCGACCCCGAGACGATGGAAGCCCCTTTCCGCCTGCAGGATTATCGCAGCATCTATACGGAAGGGCTGGTATCCGCCGACCTGCTCGGCGCGCTGGCGCAAGCCGCAGCGCTGACCGCATGGCATGCCAATCACCGTTTCTGTGGACGTTGTGGCACGAAAACCGACATGCGTGCCGGCGGTGCCAAGCGGCAATGCCCGAACTGCGGTGCCGAACATTTCCCGCGAACCGATCCGGTGGCGATCATGCTGCCGGTGCGTGGCGAAAAATGCATTCTGGCCCGCAGCCCGCATTTCGCGCCCGGCTCCTATTCCTGTCTCGCAGGCTTCATCGAGCATGGCGAAACGATCGAGGCTGCCGTGCGCCGCGAAAGCTTTGAGGAAATGAAACTGGCAATCGGTCGCGTCGCCTATCATGCGAGCCAGCCCTGGCCGTTTCCCTATTCGCTGATGATCGGCTGTCATGCCGAGGTTTTGAGCGACGACTTCACTATCGACCGCTCGGAGCTGGAAGACGGTCGCTGGTTCTCAAAGGCCGAAGTGCGGACAATGCTGGAAGGCACACATGAAAATGGGTTGCGGGTGCCGCCATCCGGTGCCATCGCAACCCATCTGATAAAGGCCTGGGCGGAAAACTGATTCCGCCCGATATTCTCTAAATTACTCTGCAGCGAGCAACTGCGTGCCGCGAATATCGCTGCCCTGATAAACGCCGAGAATGCGCACTTCCTTGGTGAAGAAGCGCAGTTCTTCCAGCGCGAGCTGGAGATTGTGGTCCTCCGGATGTCCTTCGACATCGGCATAGAACTGCGTGGCGATGAAACGCCCGCCGATCTGATAGCTTTCGAGCTTCGTCATGTTGATGCCATTGGTGGCAAAGCCGCCCAGCGCCTTGTAGAGCGCAGCCGGGACGTTGCGCACGCGGAAGACAAAAGTCGTCACGATGCGTTCGCCATTTTCGGGACGCGGCGCCCACTGCTTGCTCTTGGACAGAACAACGAAGCGAGTCACATTGTCTTCCGCATCCTCGACATTTTCTTCCAGAATATCGAGACCATAGAGCTCGGCAGCAAGGCTTGGCGCCAATGCCGCCATGGAGCGATCCTTCATATCGGCGACGAGACGGGCGGCTCCCGCCGTATCACTCGCGATGACGCCCTTCCAGCCGTTCTGGCGAATGACGTTGCGGCACTGGCCGAGTGCATGGACATGGCTGTGAACGGTCTTGATTTCTTCGCGCTTGACGCCCGGAAGCACCATCAGCTGGAAATGGATCGGCAAGAAATATTCGCCAATGATGTGCATGTCGGCGAGCGGCAGCAGATAATGAATATCGGCGACGCGACCGGCCAGCGTGTTCTCGATCGGGATCATGGCGAGATCGGCAGCGCCAGTTTCAACCGCGTTGAAGGCATCCTCAAAAGTCGGGCACGGCAAAGGCTCCATATCGGGAAACATGTTGCGGCACGCCGTATCGGAATTTGCGCCCGCTTCACCCTGAAAGGAAATCCTGTTGGTTTTCATCGTACCATGCTTTCTTAAATGCCACTCATTGTGGCCGTTATACCAGGGCGCTGGGATGCTAACGCATCACGCCCTGAAAATGCTCAATCGCCGCACAGGCTTAACCAAAACTCGATGAGTCAACTCATCGAGTTTTGGTATTAGATACCCTGTGCTACAAGACGACGGGCCCGGTCAAGATCGGCCTGCGTGTCGACGCCGAGCGGCACCGTTCTCACAAGTTCCACATCGATGCGCATTCCGGCTTCGAGCGCCCGCAACTGTTCGAGTTTTTCGCGCTTTTCCAACGGTGACTGACCGAGCTTGACGAAGTGTTCAAGTGCTGCGCGGCGATAGGCGTAAAGGCCGATATGGTGATAAAGCGGGCCTTCGCCATAGGGCGCAGTTGCACGGGTGAAATAAAGCGCGCGCAAGCGGCTGTTACCGGCAAGCGGGGAACCGACGATCTTTACCACGCTCGGATTGGTCTTTTCCGATTCCTCCTCGATTTCGACGCCAAGCGTCGCAATGTCGGCGGGTCCGTCTTCGAGCGGCAGAAGCGCGCGGCGGATAATATCGGGATCGATGGTCGGCAGATCGCCCTGAACATTCACGACGGCATCAAACTCGCCCGCCGGATCGACTTTCATCGATGCTTCATAGATGCGGTCGGAGCCGGATTCATGATCCTCACGCGTCATGATGGCTTCGTGGCCATGCGCGGTAACAACTGAGAAAATCTCTTCGCTGTCGGTTGCGACCACGGTCCGGCCCAGCTTTGCAGCCGCTGCACGATCGGCCACATGAACGATCATCGGCTTGCCGCAAATATCGGCGAGCGGCTTGTTTGGCAGCCGCGTAGACGCCATGCGCGCCGGGATAAGAGTGAGTGTCTTTAATGTCTGAAGCATCATCGCCTCTTGAGATCGATAGGTCGCGGACGTCTTGTAACCCGCTTTGCCAATGCTGGAAATGCATCAAAAGTGTCAAAAAGTCACGGGTCTAGTCACCCTTATAGGTGTTGCATCGCCCTGGTAAAAGACCTAGTTTCCGCCCGATGCCGGGGAGAGAATTGCGACCTTTATTAAAGGTTTGCATGCCGGCTAGGAGAGCGTTCTCGGGGAGAGCGTTTTGGTAGAGGGAGCGCTGACCGGCGATGAATTCAACCCGGACTAACAAGTTTATCATGGCTTTTCTGGCAACGGTGTTCGTTGTCATGACGACAGGCATCCTGTCCGATTCGCTGTTTCACTCGCCTGCGCCTGAAAAGCCGGGCTTTGCCATCGAAGCGGCGGAAGCCTCGACCGGTGAAGGGGGCGCTGCGCCGGCCAAGGAAGAAGTTTCCATTGCGACGTTGCTGCAGTCTGCCGATCCGGCACGCGGTGAAACCGTCTTCAAGCGTTGCGCTGCATGCCATACCGGTGAAAAGGGTGGCGCCAACAAGGTTGGTCCGCATCTGTGGGATGTCGTGAACCGTCCGGCTGCCTCCGTTGAAGGTTTCGGCTATTCGGCTGCCATGAAGGAATTCGGTGCTGGCGGCAACAAGTGGGATTTTGAACATCTCAACAAGTTCCTGACCTCGCCGAAAGGCTTCATCAAGGGTACGGCCATGGGCTTTGCCGGCGACAAGAAGGACAATGAACGCGCCGATCTGATCGCTTATCTGCGTACGCTGTCCGACAATCCGGCTCCACTGCCGACCGCTGATGCGGCACCTGCTGAAGGTGGCGATGCAAAGCCTGCCGAAGGCGAAAAGCCCGCAGAAGGCGCACCGTCAAGCGCACCGGCTGGCGGCGAACAGAAGCCTGCGGAACCGGCACCCGCTAATTAAGCCGACAAGATAGAAACACGATCAAAGCCCGGTTCTCCGGGCTTTTTTCTTGCCGGCGTCAAATTTCTTGCCCCAATGCCTTTCTTCCTCCGCAAAAACCCATAAGACTTCATCCCAATATATCCGAAACAGGAACGGAGAGGCTGGATGAGAGCTTTTTGGGCGGGTGCGTTCGCAGTGGCCATGCTTGCGAGCACGGTTTCAATGGGGCGCACAAATGACGCGCAACCCCAATGGCGATATTCCTCCAGCCTGCTTGGCGAGCCCAAATATCCAGCCGATTTCAAACATTATGACTATGTGAACCCCGATGCGCCGAAAGGCGGCACGCTGAACATGGTCGCCGTCGGCACCTTCGACAGTCTCAATCCATTCGTGGTGCAGGGCGTTCCTGCCGCTGGCCTGTCCGACTTCGGCGGTGGGATGCTCTACGACACGCTGATGACGGATTCGGTCGATCAGCCCTCCACCCAATATCCTGTGATCGCCGAGGCCCTGCAATATCCTGACGATTTCTCCTGGGTGAAATTCAAGCTCAATCCCAAAGCGAAATGGCATGACGGCCAACCGATCACCGTCGATGACGTGATCTGGTCATTTGACGTGCTGAAGAAGCAGTCGCCGATGTACAACAAATACTATGGCGACGTGGAGAAGGCGGAAAAGACTGGCGAACATGAGGTGAAATTCACCTTTAGCCAAAAGGGCAACCGCGAACTGCCGCAGATTCTGGGGCAGCTTGCCGTTCTTCCCAAGCACTGGTGGGAAGGCAAGGATGCACAGGGCAGGCAGCGCGACATCACCCGCCCGACGCTTGAAATCCCGCTCGGCTCTGCCGCCTACAAGATCGACAGCATGACGCCCGGACGCTCCATCACCTGGGCGCGCGTCGATGACTATTGGGGCAAGGATCTGGGCGTCAATGTCGGGCGCAACAACTTCGACCGCATCGCTTACGAATATTATTTCAATGAGGATGCGACCTGGGAAGCCTTCAAGAAAGGCGGACAGTACGATTACCGTAACGAGAATCGCGCCCAGCGCTGGGCCGAACAGTATAATTTCCCGGCCGTGCAGCGTGGCGATGTCGTAAAGGCCTCGTTCCCCTATCACGCCGTCGGACGTATGCAGGGCTATTTTCTGAACACGCGCCGCGACAAGTTCAAGGATCCGAAAGTGCGTCAGGCACTGACTTACGCCTTCGACTTCGAATCGATGAATCGCCTACTGTTCTTCAACCAGTACAAGCGCATCAACAGCTATTTCGCAGGCAATGAACTGGAACTGAGCGGCCCACCGACACCAGCGGAACAGGCGATACTCGAAACGGTGAAGTATGCGCTTCCTGCCGACGCATTGACCAAGGAATTCAAGCTGCCGGTCTATGACACGCCGCAGGCCACCCGCGAAAACCTGCGTACTTCGCTGAAACTCTTCTCGGAAGCAGGCTGGACATTGCAGGGCAACAAGCTGGTCGATGCCAAGGGCAATCCGTTCACCATCGAATTTCTCGGCAAGGACCCGACGGACGAGCGCATTTACAATCCATTCGCCGCAAGCCTGCGCAAGATCGGCATCAATGCAACTGTACGCATCGTTGATGCGGCGCAGTATCAGGCCCGTGTCAACGATTTCGACTATGATGTGGTGACCTCCATCATTCAGCAAAGCAGTTCGCCCGGCAATGAGCAGCGTGACATGTGGGGCTCCAAAGCCGCCGATTTCAAAGGCAGTCGCAACTATGCCGGTATCAAGAACCCGGCCATCGACAAGCTGATCGACCGTGTGATTTATGCCAAGGACCGGGACGAGCTTGTCGCCTCGACCCACGCGCTCGATCGGGCTTTGTTGTGGAACTACTACGTCATCCCGCAATGGTATGATGACAAAATCAACGTGGCTTACTGGAATAAATTTGGAATGCCTGAAAAGCAGCCCGATTACAGTGGCATTGACCCGTTCTCCTGGTGGATAGACCCTGCGAAGGAAGCCAAGCTCAAGACCGGCAGTGAATGAGGGCCGGACGACAATGACGATCCTTCGCATGAATCGCCGCCATTTTCTGGGGCTTTCGGGAACTGCAGCCATTGCGGCCCTCCTGCCGCCAAGGGCCTTTGCCGACATACCGACGGGCAAGGCACTGCACGGACTTTCGGCTTTCGGTGACCTGAAATACGGTCCCGATTTTCCGCATTTCGACTATGCCAGCCCCGAAGCACCGAAGGGCGGCACGTTCAATTTCGCGCCGTCGAGCTGGGTCTGGAACCAGAATACCGATACGTTCAACACGCTGAATACCTTCACCTTCAAGGGTGATGCGCCGCCGCGCATGGAACTGACATTCGATACGCTGATGGCTTCGGCGCTGGATGAGCCCGATTCTGTCTATGGCCTGATCGCGGAAAATGCGACGCTTTCGAAAGACCGCCGCAGCTGCACCTTCAAGCTTCGCAAGGAAGCGCGCTTTCACGACGGCTCGCCGATCGAGGCGAAAGACGTGCTGTTCACCTATACAACCATCAAGCAGAAGGGCCATCCGATCCTGCGCCAGTCGCTGGCTGGAGTGGAAAAGGTGGAGGCAACCGGCAGACGAGAAGTGCGCATGCGCTTCGTCGAAGGGCGCGGGCCGAACGCCATTCTCGATGCCGTTACCGTGCCGATCCTGTCGGAAAGCTGGTTCAAGAACCGCGATTTCGAAGCGACAACCATGCAGCCGGTGCTCGGCTCCGGCGCTTACAAGGTCGGGAACTTCGCCGCCGGTCAGTTCATCGAATATGACCGCGTCGAGGATTATTGGGCGAAAGACCTTCCGACACAGAAGGGCTTCAACCATTTCGACCGCATTCGTATCGAGTTTTTCCGTGACCGCCAGCCGCAATTCGAAGCCTTCAAGAAAGGCAGTATCGATTACCGCGAGGAGAGCGTCTCCAAAAACTGGGCGACGGGCTATGATTTCCCGGCCACACAGCAGGGAAAGGTCATCAAGCGCACCTTTCCGCGAGAAAAGCGCCCGCTGATGCAGGCATGGGCGCTGAACCAGCGCCGCGAACGGTTCCGCGATCCGCGCGTGCGTGAAGCAATTGCGCTCTGCTTCGACTTCGAATGGACCAACGAGCATCTTTTCTACAAAGTTTATGCCCGCTCGCAATCCTGCTTCAACGGATCAGATTTTCAGGCAAGCGGCCTGCCGACACCTGATGAGCTGAAAGTCCTTGAACGCTATCGCGGCAAGCTTCCGGACGCTGTCTTCAGCGAGGCTATACTCATGCCTGTATCGGATGGGACTGGCCGCGACCGAGCGCAGTTTGCGCAGGCCATCAAACTGCTGGAGGCGGTCGGTTTCGAACGCAAGAACGGCCAGTTCCACGACAAGGACGGATCGAAGTTCACGCTGGAGATTCTGAGTAACTCCGAAGGCTTCACCCGTGTCTATAATCCGTTCATTCAGAAATTGCGGGCCATTGGCATTGATGCGAGCCAGCGTCTGGTGGATGCAAGCCAGTATCAGGCGCGAATGCAGGATTTCCAGTTCGACATGGTGGGTATAGCGCTGCAGTTCAGCCCCACGCCGACACAGGAATCGCTTGCCGGCATGTTCGGCTCCGAATCGGCCAAGGTGCCGGGCAGCTACAATCTTCCTGGCACGGAAGATCCGTTGATCGATGCGCTGATTGCGGATATCGGCAAGGTTTCGAGCCGTGAAGAACTCGTCGCCACGATGCGGGCGCTTGATCGGTACTTGCGTATCCGTCGCGACTGGATTCCAAATTGGACGACAGCGAATCATCTCGCGGCCTATTGGGACCGGTTCGGCTTCAAGGAGCCCAAGCCCGATTACGGCTTTCCTGTCGAGACGCTGTGGTGGATAGATAATGAAAAGGCACAAGCTGTTGGCAAGCCATAAGACAAACCTGAACCTGCGGAGAAAACCGAGCTGATGGGCGCTTACATTCTCCGCCGTCTGCTTCTGATGATCCCGACGATTTTCGGCATCATGGCTATTTCCTTCGCTGTGGTTCAGTTCGCTCCCGGTGGTCCAGTCGAGCGCGTGATCGCGCAGCTTTCCGGCCAAGGCGGCGATGCTCTCGACCGCCTTTCGGGCGGTGGTGGTGATTTCGGGCAAAGTGCCGTCGACAGCGGCTCGATCAATTCCAAATATCGCGGCGCGCAAGGGTTGGACCCGCAATTCATCGCCGATCTGGAAAAGCAGTTCGGCTTCGACAAGCCACCGCTGGAACGATTCGGCCAAATGCTGTGGAACTATCTGCGTTTCGATTTCGGACGCAGCTACTTCCGCGATATCAGCGTGATCGACCTCATCAAGGAAAAGATGCCGGTTTCGATTTCGCTCGGCCTGTGGCTGACTTTTCTGTCCTACATGATCTCTATACCGCTCGGCATTCGCAAGGCTATCAAGGACGGTTCGCGCTTCGACACCTGGACCAGCGCCGTCATCATCGTCGGTTACGCCATTCCAAGCTTCCTGTTCGCGATTCTGCTGATCGTGCTGTTTGCAGGCGGCTCGTTCTTCGACTGGTTCCCGCTGCGCGGCCTCACCTCACCCGATTTCGCGCAAATGTCGTTCTGGGGCAAGATCGGCGACTATCTGTGGCATATGGTGCTGCCGGTAACCGCACTCGTGCTCTCCGCCTTTGCCACCACGACGCTTCTCACCAAGAATTCGTTTCTGGAAGAAATCCGCAAGCAATATGTGACCACGGCCCGCGCCAAGGGGCTGACCGAGAATCAGGTTCTCTATCGTCACGTCTTCCGCAATGCGATGCTGATCGTGATTGCCGGATTTCCGGGCGCCTTCATATCGGCCTTCTTCACCGGTTCGCTTCTGATCGAGACCATCTTCTCGCTCGACGGGCTTGGCCTGTTGGGCTACCAGTCGGTCATCAACCGCGATTATCCGGTGGTCTTCGCCAATCTCTTCATCTTCTCGCTGATCGGCCTTCTGGTCGGCCTCCTGTCCGACCTCACCTATACGTGGATCGATCCGCGTATCGACTTTGACCGGAGGGACGTGTGATGACCGACACCACCCTCACCCCAACCACAAAGCCGGTAAAACGTCCGTTTCTGTCGCCACTCAACAAGCGCCGCTGGCAGAACTTCAAGGCCAACAAGCGCGGTTACTGGTCGCTGTGGATTTTCCTGTTCCTGCTCATCGCAGCGCTTTGTTCCGAGTTCATCGCGAATGACCGGCCTATCCTCGTTTCCTACAAGGGCGAGCTGCTGATGCCGGTTTTCGTCGATTATCCGGAAGAGAAATTCGGCGGCTTTTATGCCGTTACCGATTATCGCGACCCGGTGATACAGGACGAGATCAACAATAATGGCTGGGCTATCTGGCCGCCGATCCGCTATTCCTACAACACCGTGAACAACGAGATACCGGAAGCAGCGCCGTCGAAGCCGTTCTGGCTCTATTCGGCGGAAGAACGCTGCCAGCGCTATCCACAGGGCGTGAGCGATCCCAATTGCCGCTTTGGCAATTTCAATCTGCTCGGCACCGACGATCAGGCGCGCGATGTCTTCGCACGCGCACTCTACGGCTTTCGCATTTCGGTGTTGTTCGGCCTGATTCTCACCTTCTTCTCCGCCATCATCGGCGTGACGGCTGGTGCAGTTCAGGGCTATTTCGGTGGCTGGGTCGATCTTTTGTTCCAGCGCTTCATTGAAATCTGGTCCTCGATCCCGGTTCTCTACCTGTTGCTGATTATCGCGGCGATATTGCCGCCCGGCTTCTGGGTGCTTCTGGGCATCATGCTTCTGTTCTCATGGGTGGCTTTCGTCGGTGTTGTGCGCGCGGAATTTTTGCGGGCCCGAAACTTCGAATATGTGAATGCCGCGCGTGCGCTCGGCGTGAAGAACGGTACCATCATGTGGCGGCATCTCCTGCCCAACGCCATGGTCGCGACACTGACCTTCCTGCCTTTCATTCTGAACGGTTCTATCACCACGCTGACCTCGCTCGACTTCCTCGGTTTCGGCCTGCCGCCCGGTTCAGCTTCGCTGGGCGAACTGCTCGCACAAGGCAAGAATAACCTGCAGGCACCCTGGCTCGGCATTACAGGCTTTGTGGTCATCTCGCTGATGCTGTCGCTTCTGATCTTCATCGGTGAGGCAACACGCGACGCCTTCGATCCGCGAAAGGCATTTCAATGAGTGGGCCAATGAGCGGGTCAATGAACGAATCAGGGAACAAAATCCTGCTGTCCGTCCGCGATCTATCTGTAGCCTTCCGCCAGAATGGCGAGGAACGCATTTCCGTGGATCGTGTATCCTTCGACATTACCGAAGGTGAAACGGTAGCCCTTGTCGGCGAATCGGGATCAGGCAAATCCGTTTCGGCCTTGTCGATCCTCAAGCTGCTGCCCTATCCATCTGCCAGCCATCCTTCCGGAGAAATTCTTTTCAACGGCAAGGATTTGATGAAGGCTTCGGAGCCGGAACTGCGCCGTGTGCGCGGCAACGACATCACCATGATCTTTCAGGAGCCGATGACCTCGCTCAATCCGCTGCACAGTGTGGAGCGGCAGATCGGTGAAATCCTGAAAATGCATCAAGGCATGGGGGAGCAGGCCGCACGGGCGCGGACGCTGGAACTTCTGAACGAAGTCGGCATTCGCGAACCGGAAAAGCGCCTGTCGGCCTTCCCGCACCAGCTTTCCGGCGGGCAGCGCCAGCGCGTCATGATCGCCATGGCGCTTGCCAACAAGCCGAAACTGCTGATTGCCGACGAGCCGACCACGGCACTCGATGTCACCGTGCAGGCGCAAATCTTGAAGCTGCTCGCCGAGTTGAAAGCCGCACAGGGCATGTCGATGCTCTTCATCACCCACGACCTCGGTATCGTGCGCAAGATCGCCGACAAGGTCTGCGTGATGAGCAAGGGCAAGATCGTCGAGGCCGGGCCGACCAAGGAGATTTTCGAAAACCCGCAGCATCCTTACACCAAGCACCTGCTTGCCGCCGAACCGAAGGGCGAGCCGCCTGCTGCTGATCCGGCAGCAAAAACGGTAATGGAAGGCAAGGATATCCGCGTCTGGTTCCCGATCAAGAAGGGCTTCATGCGCAAGACCGTCGACCATGTGAAGGCGGTGGACGGGATCGACGTAAACTTACGCGCCGGACAGACGCTCGGCGTCGTCGGCGAATCAGGTTCCGGCAAGACGACGCTTGGCCTCGCATTGTCGCGCATGATTTCATCCAGGGGCGAGATCAGGTTCGACGGGCGCGATATTGCCAAGTTCAGCTTCAAGGATATGCGCCCGCTTCGCCGCGAGATGCAGATCGTGTTTCAGGACCCGTTCGGCTCGCTTTCCCCGCGCATGACCATCGCGGATATCATCGCCGAAGGGCTTCTGGTGCATGAGCCTAAACTGTCGGCAGACGAACGCGATGCGCGTGTCGTTGCCGCGCTCAACGAGGTCAATCTCGATCCGGAAACCCGCTTCCGCTATCCGCACGAATTTTCCGGTGGCCAGCGCCAGCGCGTCGCCATTGCACGTGCCATGGTGTTGAACCCGAAATTCGTCATGCTGGACGAACCGACATCCGCGCTCGATATGAGCGTGCAGGCACAGGTGGTCGATCTGTTACGCGCATTGCAGAAGAAGCATGATCTCGCTTATCTTTTCATAAGCCACGACCTGAAAGTGGTGCGGGCGCTGGCCAATGACGTGCTGGTGATGCGTAACGGCAAGGCAGTCGAATATGGCGCGGCGAAGGATGTCTTCGCCCACCCGCAGACCGATTATACCAAGGCGTTGATGGCGGCAGCCTTCCGCATGGAAGCAACAGAGGGAGGAACGAAGCAATGACAAACAATGATAAGGGCAATATCCTTCTGGCGATCACCGACTGGGACCCGGAAATCTGGCTGAAGACGTTTCGGGATCACGCGCCGGACCGCCCGGTGGTGACGGATCGCACGGAAAACGATCCTTCCATCAAATATGCGCTCGTATGGAAGCAGAAGCCCGGCTCGCTTGAGAACCTGCCCAATCTGAAGGTTATCTTCTCGCTGGGCGCAGGCGTCGATCACGTCTTCCGCGATGACCGGATTCCCGATGTGCCGCTGGTGCGCATCATCTCCGACGATCTTACCATGCGCATGACGGAATATGTCGTCTGGCAGGTGCTGGACCATCACCGTCTCGGACAGCGCTATCGCAAGCAGCAGCAGAATCATGTCTGGCACGAGGATCGCCGCCAGCCAGCCGCGCACGAGGTGACGGTCGGCATCATGGGCCTCGGTGTGCTCGGGCGCGATGCTGCTGAAAAGCTGAAGTTGCTCGGCTTCAATGTCACCGGCTGGAGCCGCCGCCAGCAAGAGATCGATGGCGTGCAGACCTATCATGGCAAGGACGGTTTTGGGAAATTCCTCAAGACGGCCGACATATTCGTCTGCCTGCTGCCGCTGACGCCTGACACAAAGGGTATCCTCTCCATGTCGATGTTTGCGCAACTGAAGAGCGACGGGCCGCTCGGTGCTCCGGTGCTGATCAATGCCGGACGCGGCGGTCTTCAGAATGAGGCGGATATTCTGGCCGCGCTCGATCGCGGGCTTCTTTCGGCAGCTTCGCTTGATGTGTTCACGCAGGAACCGTTGCCAACCAGCAGCCCGCTCTGGGATCATCCGCGTGTGACGATCACACCGCATGCGGCGGCAAGCTCATCTGCTACCGCCCTTGTGCCGCAGATCATCCGGCAGATCGAAGCTTTTGAGCGCGACGGAACGCTGGAACACATCGTCGACCGCAACACGCAGTATTAAGCAGCGATCCCGATTGCCCCATCCTCGCCGACCGTCACCCGATGGCCGGCGAATTGCTTTTGCGCTTCGCGGTCGAGTTCAATGGCGATAGGCACGTCATGCCCCATTTCACGCGCCACGATGAGGCCAAGGAGCAGGATCGCATCCGGTTCGTGCAGGACAATGGCCGCAGGCGCATGACCGCTATGGACCAGTTCCAGAAGAACGGCTGCAGCCGATGAAGACCCGATGGTCCCAGGCAGGCACAACACACGGCCGGCAATGCTCTGCCCATGTTCCGGATGGCGCACGTCGGCAATCCGCCCGCTCTTCGGATCGACACCGCCCCAGAAACTGATCGGCGCAGAGAGAACCAGCGCCTCAGCATCGGCCCCTTTGCCTGCAACGAGTATGGAACTTTCCCCTGTGCTCATGCCGCCTGTCTCCCGAAAACCGGCCTGCCCGCGACAGCACTTTCCACGCATTCTTCCAGCGAGCCGTAAAGCACGCCATAGCCGGTATTGCCGGGTGCATAATGGGCGAACTTTCCTGAATTGGTCATCAGGACGGCATCATCCTTGAGCGGCAAAATGGGTGTAACGACCACGCATGTATCGGCGACAATGACGACGCCTGCTTTTTCAAGCGCCTGCCTGCGTCCGTCTTTCTCCAGTTCGACCAGCGCATGACGGCCCGTGCAGGCATAAAGCGGCACTGCGAGCTTGCGTTCCGCTATCGTGCGCTCCAGGCGGTCGAATTCGGTTATCGAAAGATGCGGACTGCCAATGGCAACAGCGTCGATATGATCCACCCGCTCGACCGTCGAAAGCCGCTTGTGCGTCGCCTCGATCATTTCTCGCGTGACGTTGATGACGCCCTCCGGCTTCTGGTGCTGCAAAGCCGTTTCAAGATCGGGAGCCTCGGGCGTCACGCCTGCAATATGGAACAGACCGACTGCGCCAACCGATGCCGATGCCGCGCCAAAAGCCTTTAGATCGTCTTCATCGGGATGGACAGGATGACCAGCAACGACACCGATATTCGTGCCCACGCTGCGACCGAACAGATTGCCGAGAATGGGCCAGGCCACTTCTGAGGACAGGAAAGCCGGATCGAGTGCCGAAATATCGATCACCACCGTGGCGCGACGGTTTTGGCTTTGATGCAAACCATAATCGGGCGCACGGCCAGCAATCGCGCACGCAATATCGAGAAAGTCGCCGTAGCGATTGGTGCGCGCGCCGAGGACCGAATTGCAGAATACGACTGCATTGGATTCACCCCAGGCGACATCAGTGCCCTTTGCAGGCCTGTGCCCGGCCTGATAGGGAGCGCAGGTCCAGGTCGGCTCGCAGCCGAGCTTGATATAAGCTCGCATCATACGCTTGGCCATATCGGCCTCGTGAGCCGGCAACAGATTACGCGAACAGCCTGTCAGATCGATAGAGCCGACATTGAGCGTAGAACGCACCTTTACCTTTGCACCGCCCTCAACCAGCTTTTCTGCAAAAAGCGTTCCGCTGTCGCCGTGATAAAGCGCGCCGTCAATATGAGCGGATGCAACAGGGATCAGACGCGGCGCACCCATCAATCTTGCAGTATCGGCCACGATGCGCATGGCCATCGCAGCGCCTTCTCCCTGATCGCCTGCGGCTGTCGACCGCTCTTCATGGGTTAATGTCAGTGCCATGCTCAGCCTTTTTGCGTGCCTTGTAACGAATGGTCTCAAAACGGACATTCAGGGCATTATAGAGCAGCAGACGACCGACCAGCGGCTCGCCGATGCCAGTAATGAGCTTGATGACTTCCATCGCCTGCAGGCTGCCGATCACACCCGGCAGGACGCCAAGCACACCGGCCTCAGCGCAGGTTGGCACCGTTCCAGGTGGCGGCGCCTCCGGGAAAAGATCGCGATAAGATGGGTTCTGTGTGCCATCCGGCCCGGTCGTATAGGGCATCAGCACGGTGACCGTGCCATCAAAACGGCCCATGGCACCCGTCACGAGCGGTCTTCCCACTCCGGCAGCAGCATCGGCCAGAATATAGCGCGTCGTGAAATTGTCCGAACCATCCACCAAGACGTCATAATTGCCGATCAAGGCTTCGACGTTGTCCGCATCGAGGCGAAGCTGGTGTCCTTCCACCTTCACATGCGGGTTGATGCGGGCAATAGTGGCAAGCGCGCTTTCCACCTTTGGCTGGCCCACACTTTCCGTATCGTGAATGACCTGTCGTTGCAGGTTCGATAGTGAAACAGTGTCGTCATCGACAATGCCGAGCGTGCCGACACCGGCAGCCGCCAGATATTGCAGCACAGGCGCGCCAAGCCCGCCTGCGCCTACGATCAGCACACGCGCGGCCTTCAGCTTCTGCTGGCCCGGACCGCCAATTTCCGGCAGCACGATATGGCGCGCATAGCGTTCAAGTTCTTCGGACGAAAATGGTCTGGATGGTGCATTCATGCCTCAAACATATGCCTCTCCCAAGGCGCTGTCAGCGGATATTTTGCCTCACGGCACGATGCCAAAATGGAACCGGTTTTCGGATCAGGCGTCGGACAGTCTGGTGAGATGACCGGCAGAGACGTTGAAGAATTGCGCTTCCCCTTCGAGCGCTTCGAAAAGGGCGCGATCCGTACCGGTCATGAAAGCCTGCCCACCCAGTTCATCAAGGATGCCGAAGAGCGCGGCGCGGCGTCCCGTATCGAGATGCGCGGCGATTTCATCGAGCAGGAGTATCGGAGCCATACCGGAAAGCTCTGCCGTCAGTCGTGCATGGGCAAGCACGAGACCGATCAAAAGCGCCTTTTGCTCACCCGTGGAACAGAGCGCGGCGGGCATGGCCTTGGGGCGATGCTGGACGATCAGATCGGTGCGATGCGGGCCATCGAGCGTGCGGCCTGCCGCCCGGTCCCGCGTGCGGCCATCGCGTAGGGTACGGCGGAAATCCTCTTCAAGATCGAGCGCTGCCTCGACATTGATTCGCTGCTCCAGCGCCCCCTCCAGAAAGCAATCGGCCTTTGGAAACGGTCCTTCGGCAGGAAGCCGTTCGATCATCGCCGCAATCAGGCGCATGGCTTCGGCGCGCGCAGCGGCAATGGCCGTGCCCAGCTCCGCCATCTGGCTTTCAATCGCATCCAGCCATTGATCGTCATTGTTGCCATCGTTCAGCAAGCGATTGCGACTGCGCATCGCTTTCTCATAATCGAGCACGCGTTTGCCGTGGGCAGTATCGATGGCAAGCACCATGCGATCAAGAAAACGCCGGCGATCAGAAGCGCCTCCGGTGAAAAGTCCATCCATCGATGGCACTACCCAGAGGATGCGCGCATAGTCGAGCATATCATCGCCGGAGGCCGCAATACCGTTGATACGAACCTTGCGGCCACCCTCGCCACCACCAGCGGTTCCGGTGCCGACTTCAGCCTCACCATAGATCATACAGTCGAGCGCCGCATGAATGGCAAAGCCGTCCAGCGAGTTGGTGCGGGCAACATCGTCATAGGCGGCACGGCGCAGGCCGCGTCCCGGTGACAGGAAGGAAATTGCTTCGATCAGATTGGTCTTGCCGGAGCCATTCTCACCTGTCAGCACGACATGGCCGGGGCCAAGCGGCAGTGACAGTTCCGCATAATTGCGGAAATTCAAAAGCTTGAGCCGCCGGATCGAAACTCGTTCCGTGCGGCTTTGATTAGGCTCAGGCGTATTCACTTTTCTGTTCTTTAAACACGCATCGGCATCAGGACGTACAACACATCTTCATCGCCAGTGTCGCGCACCAGTGTCGGCGAACCGGCGTCGGCGAGCATGAAGACCGCATCCGAACCGGAAAGCTGGCTCGTAATGTCGAGCAGATATTTCGAATTGAACCCGATATCGAGCGGGTCGGCGTCATAGTCCGCCGCAAGCTCATCGGTTGCGCTGCCGGAATCAGGGTTGTTGACGGTGAGCGTCAGTTGGCCATCGGCAATCGAAAGTTTTACCGCGCGGCCACGTTCGCTCGAAATGGTCGAGACGCGATCCACGGAGGCCGCAAACTCCTGGCGACCGATGGTGAGCTTCTTGTCATTGCCAGACGGAATGACGCGCTGGTAATCCGGGAAGGTGCCGTCAATCAGCTTCGAGGTGAGGACGACCGATCCAACGGTGAATCGAATCTTGGCGTCCGACAGTTCGACTGTAACGACCACATCCGGCACATCGACCAGCTTCTGCAGTTCAGCAACTGTCTTCCGCGGGATGATGATACCCGGCATGCCTTCCGTGCCGGACGGCGCTTCCAGCTCGGCGCGCGCCAGACGGTGACCGTCGGTCGCGACAGCGCGCAGCTTCAAGGCGCCATCGCTTTCGATAGCGTGGAAGAAAATGCCATTGAGGTAATAACGGGTTTCTTCCGTCGAAATCGCAAATTGCGTGCGGTCGATGAGACGCTTCAGCGCCTGCGCCTCGATCCGGAACGAATGAGTGAAGGCACCGGCGGTCAATTCCGGAAAATCGGACTGCGGCAGGCATTGCAGGCGGAAGGACGACTTGCCGGAAATGACCGACATGGAACCGCCATCCGGATTGGTGGACAGCATGACTTCAGCGCCATCAGGCAGCTTGCGGACAATATCATAGAGAAGATGCGCTGGAACCGTCGTGGCGCCTGCCTGTTCCACCATGGCGGCCGTCGCTTCGTTGACCTCAAGATCAAGGTCGGTCGCCTTGAGTGCGAGGCTTGCCCCCTCCGCCTGCAAAAGCACGTTCGACAGAATCGGTATCGTGTTGCGGCGCTCCACGACGCGATGGACGTGGTTGAGAGATTTGAGAAGGTTCGATCGCTCTAGGGTAACACGCATGTTCAAACGCACTCGCTCGCTGGGACAGGGCAACTGCATCTGACGGGCAGGCAGGCGGCCCCTGTCGATAAGGCGCCGGGGCGCCAGAAGGTCCGTTAAAGTGGCAGATTTTTAAGGAGAAAAGCAAGCCCGCGCCGTGTCGGAAAGCGACAGGGCCCGGGCTTTTTGTTGATAACCGCCGTTGATAGCGGGGATGGTTTACCGATCAGGCAGCCTGATCGTTGATAAGGCGCTTCAGAAGCTCGAGTTCCTGCGCCAGTTTGGTGTCGGCTCCAACCAGATCCTCGATCTTGCGCACGGCATGAAGAACCGTTGTGTGATCGCGACCGCCGAAGCGGCGACCGATTTCCGGCAGAGAACGTGGTGTCATCATCTTGGCAAGATACATTGCCACCTGACGCGGCTTGACGATGGTGCGC
This sequence comes from Brucella tritici, assembly GCF_902825325.1. Taxonomy (GTDB): domain Bacteria; phylum Pseudomonadota; class Alphaproteobacteria; order Rhizobiales; family Rhizobiaceae; genus Brucella. The sequence goes on from NZ_CADEAR010000002.1 coordinate 151,519, forward strand.
GTGCGGCGGTTCGACAGCAGGTCCTGCTTCGAGACATTATAGTGACGCGCCACTATGCGCTGGATTTCCTCGATGCGGATACGCTTCGGTTCGCCAACGCGGGTCAGATGACCGAGCAACTCATCGACGCGGTCGATGGAGATGTTCGGCTCGAAAGACTGGCGGAACAGAAGCTGGTTGAAAGCGCCTTCCAGTTCGCGACCCGATCCGGTAACCGTGCGGGCAACGTGAGAGAGAATTTCTTCGCCAATATTGAGGCTCGAATCTTCTGCCTGTGCGACGGCCAGACGGCGACGCAGCATCTCGACACGCATGTCGTAATCAGGAGCCGCAACTTCGAGCGCAACACCGCCTTGAAGACGCGAACGAACGCGCACATCGAGCGATTCCAGTTCGGAAGGCGCACGGTCGGCAGCAACCACAACCTGCTTGGCGCTATCGAGCAGCGTGTTCAGGAGATGGCAGAATTCGTGCTGGATAGATTTACCCTGCAGGAACTGCATATCGTCGATCACGAGAAGGTCGATATCACGCAGCTGTTCCTTGAAGGACAGCGCATTGTTATCGCGGATAGCAGTGGCGAAGCGCCACATGAAATATTCAGCCGTCAGATAGACAACACGGGCCTTTTCCTGACGCTGGAGCGCGGCAGCAGCAATTGCCTGTAAAAGGTGTGTCTTACCGAGACCGACGGAAGCATGGATGAAAAGCGGATTGAAACGCACGGCGCTGGAACCGGCTTCCGCTATGGTGCGGGCTGCGGCAAGCGCCACGCGATTCGATGCGCCGTCGACAAAGCTATCGAACGTATAGCGCGGATCAAGCGGAGAACCCAAAACCGAGCCCGAAGCCGCTGCCGATTCTGCGACCACTGCGGAACCGCGCTTATCACCCAGCGACTGACCGCCAAACGACTGTCCGAGCGGGAACACCATCTTTTCGCGCGGAGCGACGGCGGGCTTGGTTTCAGCGGCTTCGCAGGCTTCCACGGGAGCGGCACTGCGCACCACACGGCTTACACCGCGAACCACGACTTCGACTTTCAGAATTTGCGGATTCTCTTCCTGCCACAGCTCGGTCAGAAGTTCGGAATAATGGTTGTTGATCCAGGAGCGCAGAAACGCCGTCGGAACCGACAGGCGGACAATGCTCTTGGAGATGTCGTCGAGCTTCAGACGACCGAACCAGCTGGAATAAATCTCGGTGCCGACGCGGGCTTTCAGCTTTGCCGTAAGGCGCTCGAAAACCTCGTCACCGGCATTGCCGCTCAACTCGACCAGGCTCTTGTCATTTCCGGTAGCAGAAGATCCGTGGATACGGTTCGCATGTGCATCATCACCCATCGTTGCCGTCGATTTACCGGTCATCATTGCCATCGTCTCGCCTGCCTTCACATTCGTACGCGCCGTTTTCTGGCGCTTGTCATTTTTTCCTGTCCGGACCGCAGACTTATCATCCGTCTGGCGCGGCAGGTACTCACTCACAAAGCCCGGCTCTATAGCTCTGGGCCAAACACAAACTCAAACGGTCCCATCAGGACCCACACCCGGATACTCCTTCCCGGCGACCTTTTTACGACTCACAACACTTTACCGGAGGCTGATTGCCCGGAAAGAAATCCGCCACAACCATTCAATTGTCGGGGACATGCCTAAAACGGCATTCCGGTTAATGAACGGTAAGCAAACAACCATGAGGAACAGGACCTTACGACCAGAATGTAACACCCGCGGGCTGTGATGCCCACGCCAACAAATCCACTATTTGATGCTAACTCCGGGCCGGTGGCCCACCCCTCTTATGCCCTGACTTTAGCGAAGCCCTGCTGCAAAGGGCAAGCCTCAGAAAGCCACATTTTTTTGCTGAAAGCCCTTGCAGAGGGACTCGACAAAAGTAGGGAATCGAATGCCAGCGAAATAACACCTTTGGATTCAATGCGTTTTCACTGAGCAATTTTTAGGTGATCCTGATATGTTCTGCCTGAAAATAAATTTAAAAATATTCCTTGACTCAAAACGCCTTCCGAGTCCCTAAACCAGCCTGTGGATAACAGTGGATAAAAATATGCAACCATTTGAAAATACTAATTAAATCACCAGATGTGAAATTAGCCGCCCTGCAAAATATTCCAACTAGGCATTGAAAAATCTCTACAATTCAAGGTGGAGCGAGAGAACGTCGGCTTTCTGAAAAGCGTTCAAAAAAGAAAACCCGGCTAACAATGAGCCGGGTTTCGAAAGCGATCCATAAGAATGGATGAATGATTAGGCGTTCAGAGCCTTAACGCGCTGAGCGAGGCGAGATACCTTACGCGAAGCGGTATTCTTATGCATTACGCCCTTGGACGCTGCGCGCATCAGTTCAGGCTCAGCAGCCTTGAACGCGACTTCTGCAGCCTGCTTGTCGCCGCTCAACAGAGCGTCTTCCAGCTTGCGCACGAAGGTGCGAACGCGCGAACGGCGGGACTTGTTGATTTCGGTGCGGGCAGCGATCTTGCGCACTGCCTTCTTGGCCGAAGGAGTATTGGCCATAAATGCCTCTCTTTTTTCTGTCAGCTAGCCAGGGGCAAAAACCGCCGGGCACAAAACCTCTAGGGCAGCCGAGAAAATCCCTTGAGGTTCCCTGGGGCCACCGATCCGTGGGCGGGCTTATAGATCAGCTTTGGCGCGGCGTCAACGTGGATTCTGCCCCAAAGCTTGATCAAAAAGCCGCAAACCCGGCCCGGAAGCCCTTCAAACGTGGCGGGAAGGCTTCCGGCAAGCTGTTGTCGGGGCGGCCATTGGACCGCCAGCCGATCAATCAGCGATTCTTGAACGATGGTGTCCGCTTGTCGATGAAGGCTGCCATGCCTTCCTTCTGGTCTTCCGTCGCAAACAGGGAATGGAACTGACGCCGCTCAAAGCGAAGCCCCTCGCTCAGCGTCATTTCATAAGTACGATTGACCGCTTCCTTGACCATCAGCACGGAAGGACGTGAGAAGGATGCAATACGTTCGGCAGCCTTCAGCGCTTCTTCCAGGAGCTCTTCCGGCGCAACGACGCGCGAGACGAGGCCGCTGCGTTCGGCTTCTGCGGCGTCCATCATCCGCCCGGTCAGGCACATATCCATTGCCTTGGACTTGCCGACATAGCGCGTGAGGCGCTGCGAGCCGCCCATGCCGGGCATGACGCCCAGCGTGATCTCCGGCTGGCCGAATTTCGCATTGCTGCCCGCAATGATAAAATCGCACATCATGGCCAGTTCGCAGCCGCCGCCGAGCGCGTAGCCTGACACCGCCGCGATGATTGGCTTGCGGACACGGTCCACTTTCTGCCAGTCGGCGAACATGTCCTGAAGATAGGCGTCCACGAAATCAATCGGCTGCATTTCCTTGATGTCGGCACCGGCAGCGAAAGCCTTTTCGGAACCGGTCAACACGATAGCGCCGATCTTGCCGTCCGTATCGAAAGCTCCGAGAGCTTCGGTCAATTCGTCGAGAATCTTGCGGTTCAGCGCATTCAGCGCCTGCGGGCGGTTGAGGCGGATGAGGCCGACGCCGCCACGTGTCTCGACGATGATCGTTTCATAGGCCATGGATTTGAACTCCTCCTTCAGACAGATCAAGCATTTCCTGTTTTTCCTGAATCACGGAAAATGCTCTATCTTTTTGGTTTGAATCCGCATCTTTTCCGAAAACCGTTTCACACTTTTCGGGATGCGCTTTCGCTGATTGGCCGGCAAGGTGGACCGGCGGGGCTTCTTTTTCAAGGCCTCATTGCTGGCAGGAAGCACAGAAAAAAGTCGAACGTCCCGACTGTACCGCCCGTTCAACAATGCCGTTGCAAGCGGGATTTCTGCATGGTTCCCCCTCGCGTCCATAGACAGAAAATGAATGCTGGAAATAGCCGAGCGCACCGTCTGCCTGAATATAGTCCTTGAGAGTTGACCCGCCCGCAACAATGGCTTCTGCAATCACCATGCGGATATCGGAAGCGAGCCGCTCCATGATTGCGGCGTTCTCTGCAATGGACCCCGCAGAACGCATGGGCGACAGATGACTGCGCCAGAGCGCCTCGCAAACATAGATATTACCGAGACCGGCTATCAACCGCTGATCGAGCAGCGCCGCCTTGAGCGGAGTTCGACGTCCCTTGAAGAGTTCTGCCAGAATGGCGCCCGAGAGCAGATTGCCTGTCGGTTCTATGCCGAGGCTTGCCAGCAGCGGATGGCTGTCGAGCGTGCCTTCTTCCGCAAAGAGCATGAAGCCGAAGCGACGCGGATCGTTGTAGACGATGCGGGCAGGAGCGCCGTCGGCGCCCAGGAGGTGAAACACGACATGGTCATGTGCGCTCAGCTTGGAGCGCTCATGGTGGAATTCGCCCGGCGTGTCGCCGCCGTCATTGGTTTCAATGCGAAACGAACCCGACATGCCAAGATGGCTGATGACGGAAAGGCCATCATCAAGATGGATCGTGAGATATTTCGCGCGACGTCCAAGCGCCGAAATGCGCCGGCCGGAAAGCCGTTCGACAAAACGTTCGGGAAAGGGAAAGCGCAGGTCCGGGCGTCGCTGCTCGACTTGGCTGACGGTCGCGCCCTCCATGACGGGCTGCAGACCACGGCGAACCGTCTCGACCTCTGGTAATTCGGGCATTGAAAACTGATCCTGAACAAGAGCCTTACATTGGCTTTGCCCTTATATGTTCAGTTTTGTCCGCAATGCCAAGAGCTCAGCAATTGGTACAGGGGATCGTGTTCGTATAGCGCGGCGCCAGATAATAGGTTTCGCGCATCGGAATGCTGGTAGAAATCCATGCATTGAGCGGCTTGTAGTCGAGTTCGACATCGACCTTGATGAAATATGATCCTTCACCAACGAGGCCTGCCGGAAGATCGCCGTTGCCCCCCTTCTTGGCTGCAAAATTCGCGATATTGGCATAGGACCAGTCCACCTTCGGCGTCAGGTTCTTGGCACTCGTGGTTCCGTCGATCCTGATTGCGGTGATCCTTATCTTCGGGTCGCTCCGGCCATAGGGCAGAAGCGAAGCGCGGCCGATATTGAACATGTCGTCCAGATCATTCTTCGTGATCGACAATTGGCGAGCAACCAGATCGGCGAGACTGCTCGCCGATCGCGACACTTTCTTGTTTGTGTCGAACCCGTCGGCAAGATCGGCGGAGCCCAGATAAATCAAAAGCAGTACGGGAGCGATCAGGGCGAACTCAACCGCTCCCAAGCCGCCCCGGTCACTCAGAAATTTCCGAAGATAGTTACGCATGACAATCGATCGCTCTGGAGTGCATCTCGAAAAGTTAGAAACGCTTTTCGGGGTGCACGTCGGTTGTTCTAGTTCGGGAAGGGTTCATTCTGCCAGGTAAGCGTCGCAAAAAGCGGCATCGTGCCGTCCGCTTTGTAAGGGCTTTCCATCATATAGAGGATGTTCGTCAGCACCGGCCAAGCATACACCACATTGAGCTGGTTGATCGTTGATGTCCCGCTCGTCCCGGTAATGCCTGTCTGCGTGAGCTTGCCTTTCTCATCGAGAATCTTGTCAGTCGGAACTTTGTCGAAGCCTTCATAGGTTCCAAGATTGAGTGAAAGATTGGGACAGCCCGAAGCGACCATGAACTGCATCTGCTGGCAGAGTTCCTTGCGCAGGGCTTCTTCGCTTATCGCAGTCCCTCTGATCTGGCCCGTTTGCAATCTACGCGCCACCGTCTCCGTCGCGTTAGATATGACCTGACGCGCAGCAAAACTCATGCCGACCTCGATCGTCGCAAAGACGATGAGCAGGAATGGAAAGATGAGCAGCGCGAACTCAACCGCCGCCACGCCATTTTGCGCACGGACGAAACGGCGCAGGCTTACACCCACTCGCGCAAGGTGACGCGCCAAAAGCCCCAATGTCATACCCCACCCAACTCTTTCTGAATTCGATGGGGCGTATCGTTACAACAGGACAACCTGAAAGAGTATTAACGGCAGCGGTAGCTCATGCGTGATTATCGCTATTTGTCGTCAAAACCGCTCTTCGTCGAGGCTTTTTCGCAATAGGGCGTGCAGGAAAGCGTTTGTACTTCTGCCTGACGGTAAATCCGCGTCGTTCCGCGTGTATTGCGGGAAACAACCAGTTCTCGGTCGAGAATCGGTTCGCCCTGCTTATCCATCACGACAATATTGGTGACGCCGAAATCCTTGCCGGTCAGAACGATGGTCTGCGCATCCTGAACAACCGCATCGGCAATCGACGGGTTCCCGATCACTACGCTGTCGGCAGGACGCGCCAGCCGCAGGATGCGTGCCTGACTTGTTTCAAGGGCAATATAGTCTTCCGCAGACGCCGGTGCGGCGACAAAAACTGCCATGAACGCGACGCCCATGGCGGGCACTGTGGCGAAGCCACCCAAAGAAAACAAACGACGCGCCACGCGACATTCCCCCGCTGATATAATGGCCAAGCTCATGAAGCCCCATCAATATAATGAGCAAAGAATGAACAGGATTGGTGAAGGAAGAATTAAGTCGCTACCCCTCCTTGCACACCATGCCCGCAATTCGCCAAAGATTAACCAATCGCGCGGTTGCCGCACCCCGGAGAGCGCCGAAACACTTCATTAACCCTGATTGTTAAGAGGGCCACAATTCCTCTCTCCTATGCTTGAGCGCATCCGAATTTAAAGCGCATTCCAAAAACCCGCGCGATCGGAACAGCGAGGAGCATGTGATGCCGACATTGATGACGCGTTTCATGAAGAACAGGGCCGGTTCGACAGCAATCGAATATGCGCTGATCGGCACGCTGGTTTCTATAATGATTATCAGCGGCGTCGCGCTCGTGGCCGGCAATGTCGGCGAAAAATTCAACGACACCGCCACCCAGTTCGAACAAGCGACGAACCGCTGATCACTATAGCGTAATTCCGTGCAAACGGTGCCAAATGGTGGGATGACAGGCGACGCGGGGGCATCGGCAATGACAGCAGCAGCCATGACGGCAATCTTCGCTCTGGCAATGGTGACGGCCATGATCACCGACCTGATGTCGATGACCATTCGCAACCGCGTTTCCATCAGCCTGACACTCGGTTTCATCCTGCTCGCACCGCTTTGCGGCATCTCTCTTTCCGATTATGGCTGGCATCTGGCTGTCGGTGGGATCGCGCTCATTGTCACTTTTTCGCTCTTCTGCCTTCGCGCCATGGGGGGCGGTGACGCCAAGCTCATTGCGGCGACGGCCCTGTGGTTCGGCCCCAACACCAGCCTCATGGATTATCTTGTGATGGTTTCGATCCTGGGCGGCGTGCTGACACTCACGATCATTCTCTACAGGACGATCCCCCGCCCGCTTCTGGCGGATCGCTATGCCTTCATGGGAACGCTTGCTCGTAAGGATATAGGCATTCCCTACGGGATTGCGCTTGGTGCTGCCGGACTCTGGACATTTCCACTGTCGCCGGTCGGAATTTCGATGATGGCTTATATAGCAGGAGCTTTTTGAGCACCTTCATGCGCAACGCCAGCGTGTAATCCCAATCTTTCTTTATTCGAATAAGATTATATTAACCATAATTACACGATTGCCAGTGCAATTTTGGAACACGTCATCGAGACGTGGGGATTTGCGTGGGGCACATCATGAAATCAGCTCGACTGCTCATTTTAGGAGTGGCCGTTCTTGCGGCTGGTGGAGCGGGCTATATTGCCATGAACCTCTCCGCACCGCCGCCTGCCCCCATCGTCGTCGCGCCCGAAACACCGCAGATGAAATTGGAAGATGTGCTGGTTGCCACTGAGAATCTCGGGGTCGGCGCAGAACTGACATCGCAAATGCGTTGGCAGCCCTGGCCCGCGGAAGCAGTCAGCGATGGCTATATCACCCGTGCGAGCGAACCCGATGCCATCAATCAATTGAGCGGCGCGACCGTGCGGTTGCAGTTCTTCACGGGTGAACCGATCCGCAAGACCAAGCTCATCGGTCCGGGACAGAGCTTCATGTCGTCGATCCTACCGCCCGGCATGCGCGCCGTCGCGACACAGATCAATGCCGAAAGCTCGGCCGGTGGTTTCATTCTCCCCAATGATTTCGTCGATGTCATCATGACCCGCCGCAAGCCGGACAATGGCGATAAATCGCTGACACCCTTCACCACCGAAACCGTGTTGCAGAACGTACGTGTTCTGGCCATTGATCAGGCCATTCAGGAAGACGAGCAGGGCCGCAAGGTTATGGTCGGCCAGACAGCCACGCTCGAAGTCACGCCGGAACAGGCCGAAATCATCACCGTCGCCCAGCAGATGGCGGATCGCCTGACGCTGGCACTGCGCTCGACACAGGATGTCGAGGACAAGGATATCAAGCAGGCCGACTATCTGGTTTCCTCGCCGACCCGTAGCGGGACGGTCAAGATCATCAAGTCCGGCAGCGTTACAGAAATAGGACCGCGCTCATGAGAAAGATAAAACGCGTGCGCCCGTACTCCAAAAAGATCGCGCTTTTTGCCAGCGCGCTTGCCGCCTTTTCACTGCCACTCACCGATATGTCCGCCATGGCGGCAGCTGGCGTCGTCAAGGTCGGCAGCCAGCAGCGTTCGCAGACGATCAAGCTTGGCCTCAACAAGTCTGTCGTTCTCGATCTTCCGCAGGATGCCTATGACGTTCTCGTCTCCAACCCGACAATCGCCGATGCAGTGACGCGCACGTCGCGGCGCATCTATCTTTTCGGCAAACAGATCGGGCAGACCAATATTTTCGTTTTCGGTCCGAATGGCGAGCAGGTCGCATCCATCGATGTCGAAATCGAGCGCGATGTGAGCGGGATTTCGTCCCAGCTGAAGCGTCTCATTCCTGGTTCCGATATTCGCGTCGAATTGATCAACGATAATGTGGTGCTGACCGGAACGGTGCAGACCCCACAGGATTCCGCGAAGGCCGCAAAACTTGCCGGTCTTTTCGTTTCTGGTGGCGAGGCTACAACCGGCCAGTTCACCACGACTGCATCCGCGCCAACGGATGGCGGCGGTGTTGCCATCAACAATCCTGACCGAAACCGCCGCGAGAGCGCCATCGTCAATATGCTGACTATCGTTGGCGAAGATCAGGTGACGCTGAAAGTCACCGTCGCCGAGGTCAGCCGTTCGGTCATGAAGCAGCTTGGCGTCAACATGAGCGGCGGCGGTGTTTCGAATGGTATCTCCTATGGCGGAATTTCCGAGAGTATTGCCGGAGCCATAGGCAACAACCTGTCCGATACCGGGTTCGGCCTCGCGACGAGCAATTTTTCGGCCTATCTGCGGGCGATGGAAACGGCTGGCGTGATGAAGACGCTCGCCGAGCCGACGCTGACCGCGATCTCAGGCGAAAAAGCGGCTTTCAATGTCGGCGGCGAATATAACGTCATCAACAGCGTGAAATATGATGATGACGGGAAGCGAACCAATGAACTGGCCAAGATTAACTACGGGATCGGCCTCGAATTCATGCCGACCGTGCTGGGACCGGGACGCATCAGTCTGAAAATCAGAACCTCCGTCTCCGAACCGACGACGGAAGGCGCAGGCACGACCAACAAGATGGATGGCGTCGGCGCAAGTATTCTGTCGCTGCGCAAGCGTGTGGCCGACACGACGGTCGAGCTTCCATCCGGCGGCTCCATGATGATCGGCGGTCTGATCCGTGACGAAGTGCGCCAGTCGGTTTCAGGCTTTCCGGGCCTTACCAAGATTCCGGTCCTCGGCGCGCTGTTCCGCAGCAAGGATTTCATCCGCAATGAATCCGAACTGGTGGTGATCGTGACGCCTTATCTGGCGCGCCCTGTTGCCCGCCAGCAGCTTGCGCGGCCTGACGACAATCTCAACCCGGCCAGCGATGGCGCGGGATACATTCTTGGCAAGGTCAATCGCGTTTACGGCACGATGGAAACCAAATTGCCGCCCGGTCGCTACAACGGCGTCGTCGGTTATATCTACAAGTGAGCGGGGATAGATCATGACCTATTCAGTCAGAGGCTTTTGCAGGATTTCCGCCCGACCAGCGCTTGTCGCCCTGTCGCTGGCCCTTCTCGCAGGTTGCGCGAACCGCCAGCATGTCACTGTGGGGGCGCTGCCGGACGATTACCGCACAAACCATCCCATCACGATTGCCGAGCGGGAACAGGTCACAGATATTCCGGTCGCGCAAGCCTCCCAGAAGCTCAGCCCGATGCAGCGCGGCATCATTCAGGGAGCCATTACCAATTATCGACGCAGTGGTTCCGGCATGCTCTATGTTCTGGTGCCGTCGGGTGCATCCAATCAGGCCGCAGCCTATCGGCTGAGCACAGAGGTGTCGGCAACACTGCGGCGCAGCGGCATCAAGGCGAACAATATCGCCATCGAAAACTATCCCGTAGACAACCCGGAAGCAGCGGCCCCCATCCGTATCAGCTATTATGCGATGACAGCTGGCACGACACCGTGCGGTCGCTGGCCGGACGATCTCGCCAGCACGCCTGAAAACAAGCACTACGCCAATTTTGGCTGCGCGTCGCAGAACAATCTTGCCGCTCAGGTCGCCAATCCGGCCGACCTTCTGGGACCGCGCGTCATGTCGCCAATCGATTCGGACCGCACGACGGAGCGCCTCAACGGCGATCAGGGCTATGTGAAAATGTCGCCTGCACAGACGGACAACTGGCAGGAAACCCGCAGCCAGCAGGCCGAGTATTAAGAGGGCGCCATGAGCAACTTCGCGTTCGAACCGGCGGAAGAAGAACAGGGCGTCGAGACGGGCCGCGCGCCGATCATGCTTGAAAATGTGCGCCCCATTCCACGCATTTCAATCCAGGCCTTTTGTGTGAACGAAAGCGTCGCCATTCCGATTGAGCGCGCGGGCGGTGACCGCCGTATGGCCAAAACCCATCTCAAGGTCATGATGGGCGGTATCGCGGCTGCAATCGAGTTCTATCAGACCGCCTCCACGCCCAATCTGATCATCGTCGAATCAGCCTCCGAGCCCAATGTGCTGCTTGGAGAACTGCAGCAATTGTCGGAGGTCTGTGATCCCGGCTCGAAAGTCATGGTCATCGGCCACTCGAACGAAGTCTGGCTTTATCGCGAACTACTTCGCCGCGGCGTTTCAGAATATATCGTCGCGCCTGTTTCGCTCGCAGATATTCTGGCCATCGTCTCCTCGATTTTTCTCGATCCCGGTGCGGAACCGCTCGGTCGATCTATTGCTTTCATCGGTGCGAAGGGAGGCGTTGGTGCTTCAACAATCGCACACAATGTCGCCTGGTCGATCTCCGACCTGTTCCGGCACGACGTCGTTCTGGCGGATATGGATCTGCCCTTTGGCACAGCCAATATCAATTTCGATCAGGATCCGACGCTTGGCATTGCCGATGCCGTCTTCTCACCAGAGCGCATTGATGAGGTTTATCTCGATCGATTGCTGGTTCAATATGGCGACCATCTTTCGATCCTCGCCGCTCCCTCTAGCCTCGAGCGCACGTTCGATTTCGGTGAAGATGCCTTCGCCGAATTGATTGATGTTGCCCAGCGCAATTCTCCGCTGATTGTGCTGGATGTGGCACATGGCTGGAGCGGCTGGACGCGGACCACATTGATGCGCGCCGACGAAGTCGTGATCGTTGCAACACCCGATCTTGCCAACCTCCGCAATACCAAGAACCTGCTCGACACGCTGGCGCAACTGCGCCCGAACGATGTGAAGCCACATCTCGTCCTGAACCAGATGGGCATTCCCAAACGACCGGAAATCGCGCTCGCCGATTTTTCCGAGCCGCTCGGCATTGATCCAGTCGCAACCATCGACTTCGATCCACAGCTTTTCGGCAATGCAGCCAATAATGGCCGGATGATCGCAGAAACCAATCCGGAAAGCCCGATTGCCGAAGCCATCAGCCATATTGCGCATGCAGTGACCGGCAGGGCCGATGTGCAGCCGCGCAAGAAAACCGGCATTTCGAGCTTTCTCGGCAAGTTTGCACGCAAGACCAAATAACGGCAGGAAATCATGTTCGGCAGAAGAGGCAACGATACGGGAAACAAGCCGGAAAGCGGAATACGACCGGCTGCGCCGAAACCTGCCATTTCGGCTGCAATATCCACTCCGGCCCAGTCGGCAGTCCAACCATCCCGTATGCAGGCAGCCGTCCCGACGACACAGGCCCGATCTCCCGCCCAGCCAGGTACACAGGGCCGCGAAAAGACCGAAAGTTACTACGACACCAAATCGCAGGTCTTCTCGGCGTTGATCGATACGATCGATCTGTCGCAACTCTCCCGCATGGCACCGGACGCCGCGCGTGAGGAAATCCGCGACATCGTCAACGACATCATCGCCATCAAGAATTTCGTCATGTCGATTGCCGAGCAGGAAGAGCTGCTTGATGACATCTGCAACGACGTATTGGGCTACGGCCCGCTGGAACCGCTTCTTTCCCGTGACGACATCGCCGATATCATGGTCAACGGTTCGCGCCGGACCTATATCGAGGTGGACGGTTTGTTGCAGGAAACCGGCATCCGTTTCCGCGATAACCAGCAGCTCCTCAACATCTGCCAGCGTATCGTGAGTCAGGTCGGACGTCGTGTCGACGAATCGAGCCCGATCTGCGATGCGCGCCTGCCAGACGGCTCTCGCGTCAACGTCATCGCGCCGCCGCTGTCGCTCGACGGCCCAACCCTGACCATCCGTAAATTCCGCAAGGACAAGCTGACGCTCGACCAGTTGGTGCGATTCGGCGCTATATCGAATGCCGGAGCAGAGCTGCTGCAGATCATCAGCCGTGTGCGCTGCAATGTGATCATTTCGGGCGGTACCGGTTCAGGCAAGACGACGCTTCTCAACTGCCTGACACGTTATATCGACACGCACGAACGCATCATCACCTGCGAAGACTCGGCTGAACTGCAATTGCAGCAGCCGCATGTGGTGCGTCTGGAAACCCGCCCGCCCAATCTGGAAGGCGAAGGCGAAGTCACCATGCGCGATCTGGTGAAAAACTGCCTGCGCATGCGTCCCGAACGCATCATCGTCGGCGAAGTGCGCGGCCCGGAGGTTTTCGACCTCCTGCAGGCCATGAACACCGGTCACGACGGTTCGATGGGCACGATCCATGCCAACAGCCCACGTGAATGCCTCAATCGTATGGAAGCCATGATCGCCATGGGCGGCTACGTGCTGCCGCAAAAGACAGTACGCGAAATTATCGTGGGCTCGGTCGATATCATCATTCAGGCCGCTCGCTTGCGTGACGGCTCACGCCGCATCACCCACATCACCGAAGTGGTGGGGCTTGAAGGCGACGTCATCACCACCCAGGATCTCGTTCTCTACGATATCAAGGGTGAAGATGCTTCCGGCCGCATTCTCGGCAGTCATAGCTCGACCGGAATCGGACGTCCTGCCTTCTGGGAACGCGCCCGCTATTACAATGAGGACAGCCGCCTTGCTTCCGTGCTCGACAGCATGGAAAGGACAAACGCATGACCGGTTCCGGCGCCAGCATCATGATGTTCGTCGTGCTTGCCGTGATTGCCTGTGCGGCTCTGTTCTATGCGCTTTTTTATGAAAAGCTCGGCAAGAAAGATCATGCAGCGCGTCGTTTTGAAACTGTGCGCAACAGCGGCTCGGAACGGGCGATAACGCGCAGCGAACGCGACAGAAATGCCGACATACTCAAGCGCCGAAAACAGTTGCAGGACAACATCAAGGATCTGGAAGCGCGACAGAAGCAACGCGAGAAGAACCAGAAATATCCACCTCTACGCATTCTGCTGACGCAGGCCGGGCTAAATCTCACTTTGCGGAAATTCTATATCTATTCCGGTGTGGCCGCGTTTCTCGCAACATTCATCGCGCTGATCTTCGGCGCACCGTTGCTTTTCCTGCCAGGTATCGCGATTGCCAGCTTCTTCGGCCTGCCACGCTGGTTCGTGCTGCAAAAGCGCAAGCGGCGACTGAAGAAATTTCTCGAAGAGTTTCCCAACGCACTCGATGTCATCGTACGTGCGACCCGAGCGGGACTCCCGCTCAACGATGGCTTGCGGCTCATTGCGAGCGAAGCTGTGGAACCGGTCAAAAGCGAGTTCAAGAAGGTTGTCGAGGCGCAGCAGATCGGGCTTTCGATCCCTGAGGCGGTTGGCAAGATGCCCGATTCCATGCCATGCCCGGAAACCAACTTCTTTGCCATTGTCATTCAGATACAGGCCCAGGCAGGTGGCAACCTTTCAGAAGCTTTGAACAATCTTTCGAAGGTTCTGCGCGACCGGAAGAAGATGAAAGCCAAGGTCAACGCTCTTTCCATGGAAGCCAAAGCATCCGCAGCAATCATCGGTGCCCTGCCCTTCATCGTTACGATTCTCGTCTATCTGACGAGCCCGCAATATATGACGCTGCTTTTCACGTCTTCGACCGGACATATGCTTCTGGGCATTGCAGCCGTTTTGATGCTGACCGGCATCTTCATTATGAAGAACATGATCAACTTCGATATGTGAGGCACCGGACATGTTTTCTCTCCTCACACAAAAACTGACCGACCCACAGTTTCTGATCGGTGCTTTGATCACGGTTGCGGTTTTTGCGACCGTGGTAACGATCCTCATGCCAGTTCTCAGTGGCAGCGCGCTGAAGTCGCGCATGAAATCGGTTGCCACCGAACGCGAAGCCATTCGCTCGCGCGAACGCGCCCGGCTTGCAGCGGAGAGCGACCGTCGCAACAGCCTGCGTCATCAGCAGAAGCAGGGTATCCGCGAATTCGTCGAAAAGCTTGATCTCAAGCGTGCTCTTGCCGATGAAAAGACGATTGCTTCGCTCAGGCAGGCAGGCTTTCGGGGGCAAAACCCGCTCAACATCTTTCTGTTCCTGCGCTTTGTGTTGCCTTTCGGCACGATGATAGTCGCCGCCATCTACATTTTCGTGCTCGGTGTCCTTGCCGATCAAACCTTCTTCGTTCGCCTGCTTGTCTGCATTTTCGCAGGCTATGCCGGCTTCTATGCACCCAATCTCTATGTTTCGAACAGGGCGACCAAGCGGAAGCAATCCATCCGCCGCGCATGGCCGGATGCGCTCGATCTGATGTTGATCTGCGTCGAATCGGGCATGTCCACCGAAGCTGCCTTTCGCCGGGTGGCCGATGAAATCGGCATTCAGTCCGTGGAGCTTGCCGAAGAACTGATGCTGACCAATGCCGAGCTTTCATTCCTGCCGGAACGCCGTCAGGCTTATGACAATCTCGCCAATCGCACGGGTCTGGAGCCGGTGAAATCCGTAACGCAGGCGCTTATTCAAGCGGAGCGTTACGGCACACCGGTCGCACAGGCGCTGCGCACGCTTTCTCAGGAAAGCCGCGATCTGCGTTTGCTGGAAGCCGAAAAGAAGGCTGCGGCCTTGCCGCCGAAACTCACCGTGCCGATGATCGTGTTCTTCCTGCCCGTGCTCTTTATCGTTATCCTCGGCCCGGCCTTCATCCAGATTTCGGCGCAGGGCGGATTGTTCGGCGGCAACTAAGCGCGATCTGATCGAAGAAATCAGCCCTTCGGCTTGTCCTTGAGCATGTTCCAGGAATTCTGCTGCGCCAGCATGGAGCGAAGATAATCCGTATTGGCCTTGGCCTGTTGCGGAGAAATCTCGCGTGCGGCAATCGCTTCGGCTTCCTGAAAACGCCCCTGCAGGCCGACTGAAAGGGCCAGGTTCTGACGCACACGACTGTCCGCACCGGGCGCGGCTGCAGCCTGCTTGAAATAGGTTTCCGCTGTTCGCGCATCACCGGCCAGAAGATAAGACATCCCCATATTGGAGATGATGGACGGTTCATTCGGCTGAAGCTGCAGCGCTTTCTGATAGGTCGCGCGGGCTTCTTCCTTCCGGCCCATCTGGTCGAGAATGGCACCTTCTGCAGAAACCAGTTTCCAGTCGGGATAGGCCGGATTTTGTGCACGGCGAATGGCATCAAGCGCGCCGTCGAATTGGCCAGCACCGGCAAGCGCCTTGCCGTAAGCCGCAAGAACGGTCTGATCCTTCGGATAGACGATAGCGAGCGCCCGCATCACAGCCAGCGCCTGATCGTTGCGGCCAAGGCGCGCCAGCACGTTGGCATAGTTGAGCGCTGTCTGGCGATCCTTCGGATTGCGTTCATATTGCGCGCCGAGCCGTCCGGCCATGGCTGCAAGCTGGGCGTCGTTCATGTGATCGAAAGTGGCGACGGTTGCCGCGCGCCGCACTGAACCGGTGGTGGTCCGGTCAACCGATGTGCAGCCGGAAAGTATAAGTGCCGAAAGAATGCAGGCAAAGCCGAGACGTGTTGCGATAGCGTCTTTTCGAACGATGTTCAGCATCCCGCCTCTCCTGCTAAAGCGTGTCGCCCATCCAACATGCTTTAGTCACCCTCAAGCCCAATTCCTGCTAAATCAATAATCTGTTAACCCTAATGATTGGTTAATAAAGCGATTGCGGTTTCTGTTTCCGCACGGCAATAATCGCGCTATCTGTTTGTTTTTATGAACTTCCGACAAAATCCCAGCGCTTTTGCCGGATATCGCTTACTGGTCAGAAAGAGCATCATGTCTGTCGAACTTCTTTCCCGAAAATCCGAACAAAGCCGCCCGATCTGGTTTACGTCGAAAGGCGGGCTGGAAACCTCCCGCCTTCCCGCCGATGCAATTGTCTGGGCCAAGGCCAATGGCTTTGACGGCGAAGCCGGTCGCGTACTCGTTGTTCCGGGTGCAAGTGGATCGGTATCGGGTGCGTTTTTTGGAACAGGCGATGAGAAAAAGGGTGGCCAGTCGCAGCTTTTGGCCGGAAAGCTTGCGCGCGGTCTTCCGGACGGAGACTGGCATTTTGACGGTGCGATCGATGACGCAGCGCTTGCAGTTCTGGGCTTCTTGATGGGTGGCTATAGCTTTACGCGTTATCGCAAGGCGAATGGCAAGGCGATCCGCCTTGCCTTGCCGGATGGCGTGGACGAAGCGGAAATCCGCCGCATCGCCGATGCGGTTACACTGGTGCGCGATCTCATCAACACACCGACCAACGATATGGGGCCGGATGCTCTCGAAAATGCCGCTCGCGAACTGGCGAAGAGATACAAGGCCGACATTGCCGTCACCGAAGGCGATGCGCTTCTGGAGAAGAATTTCCCGATGATCCATGCGGTCGGTCGAGCTGGTGCTATTGCGCCACGCCTGATCGATCTTAGTTGGGGCAAGGCAAGCGACCCGAAAATCACGCTGGTTGGCAAAGGCGTCTGCTTCGACACCGGCGGTCTCGACATCAAACCGGCAAGCGGCATGCTCCTGATGAAGAAGGATATGGGCGGAGCCGCCAATGTGCTGGGTCTCGCCTCCATGATTATGGATGCGCAATTGCCGGTGCGGCTGCGCGTGCTGATCCCCGCAGTGGAGAATTCGATTGCCGGTAATGCCTTCCGGCCGGGTGACGTGCTGCAAAGCCGCAAGGGGCTGACCGTCGAGATCGGCAATACCGATGCGGAAGGCCGGTTGGTTCTTGCCGACGCGCTTGCACTTGCCGATGAAGAAGAACCTGCACTTCTGATCGATATGGCGACGCTGACGGGGGCCGCGCGTGTCGCGCTCGGCCCCGACCTGCCACCATTCTACACGCATGATGACGGACTTGCCGCTTCGATTGCGCAAAGCGCGGATGCCACCGCAGACCCGCTATGGCGCATGCCGCTCTGGAAGCCCTATGCGCAAAAACTGTCCTCACGGATCGCCGACATCAACAATGTCACCACCGACGGCTTTGCTGGCTCGGTGACGGCAGCGCTCTTCCTCAGCAAATTTGTCGAAAAGGCTCAAAGCTGGGCGCATTTCGACATTTTCGGCTGGGTACCAGTCGAAAAGCCCGCTTCGCCGATCGGTGGAGAGGCGCAAGCCATTCGCGCTCTTTACCAGCTTTTGAAGAAGCGTTATCCGGCACGATGAATCCACTTGCCTGAAACGTCAAAAGCAGATTGAATAAAACGGTTCCGAAACAATCCCCGTTTTGGTGGAACCGGATGCCGATTGAGCTGAAGCCGTTGCAGGCGCTGACATTGCTGAGAACCCTGTCGCTGGAACAGGTGCGTGACGAGATGCCCGATCTCACCACGCGACAGGCAGCCATTCTCCTCACCATCTATCTGGAGCCCCCGCCGCATACTGTGCGGGGACTTGCAGCAAAACTGAACGTCACCAAGCCGGTCATTACCCGCGCGCTCGACACGATGGGTGCGCTTGAGTTCGTCTCCCGGCATCGTGATGAAAAAGACCGGCGAAATGTGCTAGTAAAGAGGACGGTCGCCGGTGCACTTTATGTTGAAAGACTGGGTGATCTGGTGATCGCCAAAGCCAGGGAGTTACCACTTTGACCATGCTTGACCGCCGCCTCAACGCCTATCGCCCTGACCTCGCCGATGAACGGCTATCCGGTCAGGTGGAAGCGGCGCGTTTTACCGCCGGAACGCCGATGCAGGTTTCCGCATCTGTTGTCGATCTGCGCGCCGAACCACGTATGGATAGCGGTCCGCAGACCCAGATGATTTTCGGCGATCACGTCCGCGTCTTTGAGGAAATGGACGGTTGGTCGTGGGTGCAGGCAGAACGCGACGGCTATACGGGTTACGTCTCCTCTGCCGCGCTGGAACAGCCCGCTGGAATCGAAACACATCTGGTCATCGTGCCACGCACCTTCGTTTATCCCGGCGCTGATCTTCGCTTTCCCCATACCAAGGCGCTATCGCTCGGTTCACGCGTGCGTATCGTCGGCGCGGCCGAGACGCGCGGTACGAAGTATGCACTTCTGGAAAGCGGCGAGGCGCTGATCGCAAGCCACCTTGCACCGATTGGCGAACATGCTGCGGACTATGTGGCGGTCGCAGAAACCCTTCTTCACACGCCCTATCTGTGGGGCGGCACGTCAGGCTTCGGCATCGATTGCTCCGGCATCGTGCAATTGTGCATGTGGGTAGCAGGCCGCAAGGTTCTGCGCGATTCCGACATGCAGCAGAATACGCTTGGCGAAATCATCGAGCCCGATGCGACTTATTCGAACCTGAAGCGCGGCGATCTCGTCTTCTGGAAGGGCCATGTCGCCATCTGCGCTTCCCCCGACATGCTGATCCATGCGAGCGGTCATACGATGACGGTCACGCTGGAGCCGCTACAGGATGCCATCAAGCGAATTGCCTACCTCTATGATCTGCCGACACTCATCCGCAGACCCTGACTTGTGAATGCTCCAAAAGAGAGCGGGACTTATGAAGGGAAAGACGACATTGACGATAGCCGCTTTGTTGGTCGGCTTTGCTTTGTCTTTTCCTTCCCCCATTTCGACTGAGAGAATTGCGCGCATGACCATTCCCGCGTCCCCTGCCGCCTTTGCCGAAGTCAACGGCATTGAAATGTACTACCGGACTGTCGGCAAAGGACCGCCGATCCTGCTCATTCCCGGCGGCTTGTCCGACCAGCATGTGTGGGATGCGCAGCTTCCGATCCTTGCGCGCCACCACACGGTAATCGTTGCCGATAGCCGCGGACAGGGGCGCTCCACCCGCACCGATGATCCAATCACCTATGGATTGATGGCCGATGATTATGTGGCGCTGCTTGACTTTCTACACATCGGCAAGGTCGACCTCGTCGGCTGGAGCGATGGCGGCATTATCGGCCTCGACATCGCCATGCGCTATCCCGAACGGCTAAAAAGCCTGTTTGCGCAGGCGGCCAATGTCACGCCCGACGGCAATACCGGTTATGTCGAGGCCCGAGCCGAAGGAAAGCCGATACCGGAACTGCGCCACTATGAGAGCATCGACAAGGAAATTCACGCGCTTTGGGCAAATGAGCCGAACTATACCGACGAGGACTTGTCCAATATCCGGGTGCGCACGGCGATTGTCATCGGCGACCGCGATACGGCCATCACGCGCGAACATACGGAATTCATCGCCAGCCAGATACCAGGTGCTGAGTTGATCATTCTGCCCGATGCCGGGCATGGCGTCCCGGTCGAAAATCCGCGCCTCTATGCGCATACGGTCCTGCGTTTCATCGACGGCAAGAACGCCGAAGAAACGAAGACCGCGAGCGGGAAAAGCTAGAGCGGTTCCAGTTAGAACGGAGTCGCTGAAACCGCTCTAACTATTTGTTTCGTCACATTATCCTACGCATCGAAGCGGGATCAGAAATCAGTCCAGTGGACTGATTTCTCTGCGTAGGCGCTTCACACTTTTGGCTAGAAAATGCTCTTAAACCCGGTTCGGCAATACGCGGTCGGGCGGGCGATGCCCGTCGACAAATGCCTTGATATTGATGATGACCTTGTCGCCCATATCAATGCGACCTTCCATCGTCGCCGACCCCATATGCGGTAGCAGGACGATCTTGCCCTTTTCGGCGAGGGCCAGCAGGCGTGGGTTGACGGCTGGCTCGTTCTCGAAAACGTCCAGCCCTGCCCCGGCAAGTTTACCCTGCTCAATTAGCTCGATCAGCGCATTCTCGTCGATGATCTGTCCGCGCGCCGTGTTGACCATATAGGCGGTCGGCTGCATCAGCGCGATGCGGCGCGCGGACAGCAGATGAAATGTGGCAGGCGTCGAAGGGCAGTTGACCGAGATGATATCCATCCGGGCCAGCATCTGGTCGAGACTATCCCAATAGGTCGCTTCCAGCTCTTCCTCGACCTGCGGATTGACGCGCTTGCGGTTGTGATAGTGAATGGAAAGTCCGAAAGCCTTGGCGCGGCGGGCGACAGCCGTACCGATGCGTCCCATGCCCACAATGCCGAGACGCTTGCCCCAGATGCGCCGCCCGAGCATCCAGGTCGGCGACCAGCCGGGCCATTGCCCATGACGCTCGCCCAACACATTGGCACCTTCCACCAGACGTCTTGGCACCGACAGCAGCAGCGCCAGTGTCATATCGGCAGTGTCCTCGGTCAGGACATTCGGCGTATTGGTGACGGTGATTCCACGCTTTGCGGCTGCGGCGACATCGATGTTGTCCACGCCATTGCCGAAATTTGCTATCAGCTTGAGATTGGGGCCAGCCTGTTCGATTGCTGCTGCATCGATGACATCCGTGATGCAGGGCACCAGAACGTCCGCTTCCTTCATCGCAGCGATGATTTCAGGCTGATTCATGCGATGGTCATCTATGTTCAGACGCGCATCAAACAGTTCCCGCATTCGGGTTTCCACTGGGTCGGGCAATTTTCGTGTCAGAACGACCAGCGGTTTCTTCTTGTTCGACATCTCCACCCCATCGTTAAGCAAAGCCCCTGGAACAGCCCCTGTTGTAACCAAATGGCAGGGCACGCTCCAAGAAATTTCCTGCACATTTTCAGCGGAAAACCGACTCCCACTTTTCCCGAAAATGCGTTAACCGAAGCTTCATGTTGAGACCTCCTTAACCAAGGCGGTGCAATATGGGATATTGCTTCGGCTGAACATCTCTATCAAGGCGAAGCGGCAAAGACAAAGAAAAACCGGAAACTTCAGGTGCCTCTTGGAAAGTCCGCAACGATTTTCTGAAAAGATGCATTTAAAATCAAACAATTAAGTCGCATCTCCATCTGTTGTACACAAATGGATGCACGATCTGAAAACAGGACGGCAACGTCGCCTCGCAGCCCCCTTAAACTGCCGAAGCTACTACCGTTCTGTCGTGACAGGACGGCGAGAGGTCGCAGTTTGTACAGAGTACTTTCGCAACGCTTTTTGATAGCCACGCTTGGCTTTCTGGCATTTTTTTTCTTTCTGGCACCGCTTGGCGCTTCGCACAGGCATGGCGCGCAGGCAGCAGAGCCTGCGGGTACCACTGTCGGCGCAAGCGGACTTCCCGTGCCGCGTTTCGTCAGCCTTAAGCCCGCTCGCGTCAATCTGCGCATCGGACCGGGACGTGACTACGCAGTTTCCTGGCTTTTCATGAAAGCCGGACTGCCGGTCGAAATCATCCAGGAATATGACAACTGGCGCCGTATCCGCGACGCGGACGGAACTGAAGGCTGGGTTTATCAGTCGCTTCTATCCGGCAAGCGAACCGCAATCACGGCACCCTGGCTCAAGAACAATCAGGGTTCGATGGTCAATATGCGCCGGGATGCCGCTGACACATCCGGGCTTGCCGCCGAGATCGAACCAGGCGTGGTTGGAACGGTGCGCGAATGTACCGGCCAATGGTGTCGGGTGGACATGGGCGGCGTCCGAGGCTGGATCAAGCAATCGGACCTGTGGGGCGTATATCCGGGCGAAACCTTCGACTGACTTCGTCCAAGCGGAGCGAAAATCGCCCCGCTTTTACTTCGGAATGTTACCAGGCAGGCGCCACCGATCCCTTGAACGTCGTGGCGATGAACTCCTTCACTTCGTCGCTGTGGTAGGATGAAATCAGAGTTTTCACCCAATCGGCATCCTTGTCGGCGGTGCGAACGACGAGAATATTAACGTAAGGCGCTTTCTCGCCTTCCCGCACCAGCGGATCGGTCGCAGGGTTCAAGCCAGCTTCCATGGCATAATTGGTGTTGATGACGGCAGCATCGACGTCTTCCATCGAACGCGGAAGCTGTGCCGCATCGAGTTCAACGAATTTTAGGTTCTTCGGATTTTCGACGATATCCAGCGCGCTGACCTTCAACCCCTTGGTCGGGTCGATTTTAATAATCCCGTTTTCGGCAAGTACCAGCAACGCGCGACCGCCATTGGTCGGATCATTGGGGATCGCAATCGTCGCGCCGTCGGCCAGCTCCGAAATATTCTTCAGCTTCTTCGAGTACAGCCCCATCGGAAAGTTGACGGTCTCCGCAACGCTCACAATATCGAAGCCGCGATCGGCGACCTGATTGTCGAGATAGGGCTTGTGCTGGAAGGAGTTGGCTTCCAGTGCGCCATCCGCAAGCGCCATGTTCGGGATGACATAATCCGAGAATTCCTGAATATCGATTTCAAGACCGTTCTTCTCGGCGACTTCCTTCACCTTTTCCATGATCTGGGCATGCGGCCCCGGAGTTACTCCGATCCGGATGGTTTTTGCAAAGGCGCTGCCAGCGGTAAACAGGGCAAGAATGGTCGCGGCGACGAGTAGCTTACGCATGATATCTCCTTGGAATGTGTCCAGCTGAGCTTGGGAGGCTATTCAGCCGAGATTGCAGAACTTCGTCGCTTTTCAGCCCATATGGTCCAATAGGCAACAAAAAAAGCGGCCATGGCCGCTCTCTTTTATCCCTGACTGAAAGGAGACCTTTATTGGCCCTTACGGCGCAGGCGAACGATAATATCCACATTGACGATTTCCATGCCATGCGGAGCATCCGGCATGTTGGCAACCGTAGGCTGGCCCTTTTCGCCATGTGGAATATCGAACACAACATTTTCCCCTTCGAGGAAGAAATGCTGGTGGTCCGAGATATTCGTATCGAAATAGGTCTTCGAGCCCTCAACTGCGATAATACGCAGCATACCGGCTTCCGTGAACTGGTGGAGCGTATTGTAAACCGTCGCCAGAGACACCGGTACATCGGCCATGACGGCCTCTTCGTGCAGGTCTTCCGCAGACAGATGGCGATCGCCCTGGGCGAAGATCAGGCTCGCAAGCGCAACGCGCTGCCGCGTCGGACGCAGGCCCGCGCGGCGGAGCTGCTCTTCCATCGAGACCGTCGAGTGGGTATGTGAAGACTGCATATTCACCGTTGGTTCCGTCACAAGCTTGTTGCAAAATCATCAATCGTCAAACGGGCTGTTGCCCATTGCATACTGACATTGATATATGCCGTTGCGAAATAACTATCAATAGCTTTGGGAATTGCCCGCTTTTTCGGATAAACCCCCGAATAAACCCATTGCATGATTTTACTGCCGGAAACAGTCTGTGGTAGGGATGTTCCGGTGAAACCCACAACCGGGCCGGATTGCCGGTCGATACAGAATGAACCTCAAGGGAGGCGTAATGGCAGAACAGAAATCAAGCTATGGGTATGAAGAGCTCCTGGCCTGCGCACGCGGCGAGATGTTCGGCCCCGGCAATGCTCAGCTTCCCCTGCCACCGATGCTGATGGTCCATCGCATCACCGATATTTCCGAAACCGGCGGCGAGTTCGACAAGGGCTATATCCGCGCCGAGTATGACGTGCGCCCCGACGATTGGTATTTTCCGTGCCATTTCATGGGCAATCCAATCATGCCGGGCTGCCTCGGCCTCGACGGCATGTGGCAGCTGACCGGTTTCTTTCTCGGTTGGCTCGGCGAGCCGGGTCGCGGCATGGCTCTCTCCACCGGTGAAGTGAAGTTCAAGGGCATGGTGCGTCCGCATACCAAGCTTCTCGAATATGGCATCGATTTCAAGCGCGTCATGCGTGGCCGCCTCGTGCTCGGCACGGCTGACGGCTGGCTGAAAGCCGATGGCGAAACCATCTACCGGGCGTCTGACCTGCGCGTCGGCCTGTCGAAGGACAGCGAGGGCCAGTAAGGCACCTCAATCATCATCATCCACGAGCGCGACTGCAAAAAAGTGAACAGTTTTCATGCGGCCGCGCTCAAAACATGCGAAGATCGCACCTATGTAACCGCGAACAGGCGGCAGTCCGCATGACGGACACGTCGCTCACGGATCAGGTGTAAAGGAGAACGCGATGCGGCGTGTGGTCGTAACGGGTATGGGGATCGTATCCTCGATTGGTAACAACACCGAAGAGGTCACGGCTTCGCTGCGTGAAGCTAAGTCCGGCATCTCCCGCGCTGAGGAATATGCCGAGCTTGGCTTCCGTTGTCAGGTGCACGGCGCTCCGAATATCGACGTCGAAGCACTGGTTGATCGTCGCGCGATGCGCTTCCATGGACGTGGCACGGCCTGGAACCATATTGCGATGGATCAGGCCATTGCGGATGCGGGACTTTCCGACGAGGAAGTCTCCAACGACCGCACCGGCATCATCATGGGCTCCGGCGGCCCTTCTACCCGCACCATTGTCGATTCTGCCGACATCACCCGCGAAAAAGGCCCGAAGCGCGTCGGCCCATTTGCCGTGCCAAAAGCCATGAGCTCGACGGCTTCCGCGACGCTGGCAACCTTCTTCAAGATCAAGGGCATCAACTATTCGATCTCCTCGGCTTGTGCGACGTCCAACCATTGCATCGGCAATGCGTTCGAAATGATCCAGTATGGCAAGCAGGACCGCATGTTTGCGGGCGGCTGCGAAGATCTCGACTGGACGCTTTCGGTTCTGTTCGACGCCATGGGTGCCATGTCGTCGAAATATAATGACACACCATCCACCGCCTCGCGCGCCTATGACAAGAACCGCGACGGCTTCGTCATTGCAGGCGGTGCAGGCGTTCTGGTCCTGGAAGACCTCGAAACCGCGCTGGCCCGCGGCGCCAAGATTTACGGCGAAATCGTTGGCTATGGCGCAACCTCCGACGGCTACGACATGGTCGCTCCGTCCGGTGAGGGCGCGATCCGCTGCATGAAGATGGCGCTGTCGACCGTCAAGGGCAAGATCGACTACATCAACCCGCACGCAACCTCGACGCCTGCTGGCGATGCGCCGGAAATCGAAGCTATCCGCCAGGTTTTCGGCTCGGGCGACGCCTGCCCGCCGATCGCTGCGACCAAATCGCTGACCGGTCACTCGCTCGGTGCAACCGGTGTGCAGGAAGCGATCTATTCACTTTTGATGATGCACAACAATTTCATTTGCGAAAGCGCTCATATCGAAGAACTGGACCCTGCCTTCGCGGATATGCCTATCGTTCGCAAGCGCATTGACAACGCTCAGCTCAACACCGTGCTCTCCAACTCCTTCGGATTTGGCGGCACCAATGCGACGCTGGTTTTCCAGCGCTACCAGGGCTGAGGGAGAGGGAAAATATGGAAGGTTTGATGAAAGGCAAACGCGGCCTCATTATGGGGGTCGCGAATAATCACTCACTCGCTTGGGGAATTTCAAAGCAACTCGCAGCACAAGGCGCCGAACTGGCCTTTACCTATCAGGGCGATGCGCTCGGCAAGCGCGTAAAGCCGCTGGCCGAACAGGTTGGCTCTGATTTCGTGCTGCCTTGCGATGTGGAAAATATCGAGTCGGTCGATGCGGTCTTTGCCGAAATCGAAAAGAAGTGGGGCAAGCTCGATTTCATCGTTCACGCCATCGGCTTCTCCGACAAGACCGAACTGAAGGGTCGCTACGCAGACGTCACCACGCGCGAAAATTTCAGCCGCACCATGGTGATTTCCGCCTACTCCTTCACGGAAATGGCGCAGCGCGCCGAAAAGCTCATGAAAGACGGCGGCTCAATCCTGACGCTGACCTATGGCGGCTCGACCCGTACGATTCCGAACTACAACGTCATGGGCGTTGCCAAAGCTGCGCTTGAAGCCATGGTTCGTTATCTTGCCGCCGACTACGGTCCGCAGGGCATCCGCGTTAACGCCATTTCGGCGGGGCCGGTGCGCACGCTGGCCGGCGCCGGCATCGGTGATGCGCGCGCGATCTTCAGCTATCAGCGTCGCAACTCGCCGCTACGCCGCACCGTCGATATTGATGACGTGGGCAAATCAGCGGTCTATCTGCTGTCCGATCTTTCCAGCGGCGTCACCGGTGAAATCCATTATGTGGATTCGGGCTATAATATCGTCTCCATGCCCACGCTCGAAGAGCTGAAAAGCTCCGATGCGGAACGCGGCGAGTAAGCTCGCCTCTCATAAACAATAAGGCCGCCTAAAGGCGGCCTTTTTGTTTACTTCTTTGCATCAAATATCTTGAAGCCATTTGCCTCTTCGAGGAGCGTCACGTTCTTGAACAACCCTTTGAGCGTTGTCTCATAAGGCAGTTGACGATTTGCCACCATTAGCAGACGCCCGCCCGGTTTAAGGCGCGACGCGGCAGCAGCAATGAACGTCTGACCAAGCGACACATCTGTCACCCTTCCCTCGTGGAACGGTGGATTCATGATAACGGTGTCGTAGATGCCTGCCATCTTTTCACTCGTCACATCAAACCAATTGAAGCTGATCGGTATCGACGCTCCAAGCCGCTCCAGATTGCCACGAGCAGCCTCCAGTGCTTCATAATCCGCTTCGTAAAGATCGATGGATTTGATGCGATCCGCAAACTTCAGGCATTGCGCTGCAAGATAGCCCCAGCCAGCGCCAAGATCGGCCACGTTGCCGAAAACGATCTTCTCCATATGCGGGACGAGCAGCGCCGAACCTTTATCGATCACGCCGTGCGAGAACATGCCGGGTTCGGTCCGGAACACCTCGTCAATATCGGTCGCAAGCGGTTTCAGCGCTGCAATGAAGTCATCAGCAAGATCGGCAGGACGCCTGAGCCAGAAAACCACCGCATGGTTTTTCGACATGCGGTCGCTAATCTCGGCAATGTTGCCGGCCCATTTTCGAAAGCTGTCGATGCCGAGCTTCTTGTCGCCGGATACCGCAATCCATCCACCTGGCTCAACACGCGCCAAAAGCTCCGCAAACCACGCCTCGTTGCGTCCGCGATGTTTTCCGAGCAGAAGTAGCCCGCCGGAAAAACGCTGTTCCTCGCCCACGTCAGACGCTAATCTCGGAACTGCCTTGAAGCCTTCCTTTTCCAGCGCCAGCCAGTCGGGGCGCCAGGGTTGCAGGAAGATCAGCGCCTGTTTCCATTCATCTTCAAGATGCCTATCCGCAGAAAGACCGCAGGCCAGGAACGACTGGCCCTCTTCGGGCATATCCAGAATGCCCTGATCGAAGGGAAGAAAGAGTGTTTGTTGTGCCGGTGTAATCATAACCGTTCTTTACTCTGCGGGATCGCATCCGAAAAGTCCGCAAAGCCTCAATGATTCACATGCAACAACAAAAAAGCGCGCCATCAAGGCGCGCTTCCTTTGAAATCGAAGAAATCAACGCTTACTCAGCGTCAGCTTCTTCCTTTTTCTTTTCCTGAACAATTTCCTTGCCGGTTTCCTGATCGACGACCTTCATCGACAGGCGAACCTTGCCACGTTCGTCGAAGCCCATAAGCTTCACCCAGACCTTCTGGCCTTCCTTGACCACATCGGTGGTCTTGGCAACGCGGTCGCTAGCCAGCTGCGAAATGTGAACCAGACCATCGCGCGGACCGAAGAAGTTCACGAAAGCGCCGAAGTCAGCGGTCTTGACGACCGTACCTTCATAGATTTCACCGACTTCCGGCTCGGCAACAATCGAGTGAATCCACTTCTTCGCGGCTTCGATTTCCTTGCCGTTGGACGATGCAATCTTCACCGTGCCGTCGTCTTCGATGTTGATCTTGGCGCCGGTCTTTTCCACGATTTCGCGGATGACCTTGCCGCCAGAACCGATAACATCACGGATCTTGTCGGTCGGGATGTTCATCACTTCGATGCGCGGAGCGAATTCGCCGAGTTCTTCACGCGAGGTCGAGAGGGCCTTCGCCATTTCGCCGAGAATGTGAACGCGACCACCCTTGGCCTGCTCCAGAGCGACCTTCATAATCTCTTCGGTGATCCCGTCGATCTTGATGTCCATTTGCAGCGAGGTGATGCCGTTTTCAGTACCGGCTACCTTGAAGTCCATGTCGCCGAGATGATCTTCATCGCCGAGAATGTCGGAGAGAACGGCGAAACGCTCGCCTTCCTTGATCAGGCCCATGGCGATACCCGCGACCGGACGTGCAAGCGGAACGCCTGCATCCATGAGAGCGAGTGAGGTACCGCAAACGGTAGCCATCGAGGACGAACCGTTTGATTCCGTGATCTCGGAGACCGCGCGGATCGTGTACGGGAACTGCTCAGCGGCAGGCAGCATCGGATGGATAGCGCGCCATGCGAGCTTGCCATGACCGATTTCACGACGACCCGGCGACCCCATGCGGCCGGTTTCGCCGACGGAATAAGGCGGGAAGTTGTAGTGCAGCATGAAAGGCTGCTTGTAGGTGCCCGTCAGCGCGTCGATCATCTGTTCGTCTTCGCCGGTGCCGAGCGTGGCAACAACGATAGCCTGCGTTTCGCCGCGGGTGAACAGAGCCGAGCCGTGAGTGCGTGGCAGAAGGCCAACCTCTGAGACGATCGGACGAACGGTCGAAAGATCGCGACCGTCGATGCGGCTGCCGGTATCAAGAATGTTCCAGCGAACGATCTTGGCCTGCAGATGCTTGAAAATGGTCGCGAACTGTTCCGGCGACATTTCCGTTTCTTCCACGCCTTCAGGGAAGAAATGTTCCTTCGCCTTTGCCTTGGCGGCATCGACGGCGGCATAACGAGCTTGCTTTTCGGTGATCTTGTAGGCGTCGCGCAGGTCGCTTTCTACAACGGCGAGCATCTTGGCTTCGAGGGCCGACAGGTCTTCCGGCTGGAAGTCGCGCGGTTCCTTGGCGGCAACTTCAGCAAGCTTGATGATCGCGTCGATCACAGGCTGGAAGCCCTTCTGGCCGAACACGACCGCACCAAGCATGACTTCTTCGGAGAGTTCCTGTGCTTCGGATTCGACCATCAGCACGGCTTCCGACGTACCAGCGACAACCAGATCGAGCTTCGATTCCGGCATTTCGTCGATATTCGGGTTCAGGACGTATTCGCCATTGATGTAGCCGACGCGTGCGCCGCCAATCGGGCCCATGAATGGCACGCCCGAAATGGTAAGCGCTGCGGAAGCGGCAACCATCGACAGGACGTCCGGATCGTTTTCCAGATCATGCTGAACAACGGTGATGACAACCTGCGTGTCGTTCTTGTAGCCGTCGACGAAGAGCGGGCGGATCGGACGGTCGATCAGGCGCGAAACCAGCGTTTCGTTTTCGCTCGGACGACCCTCACGCTTGAAGTAGCCACCAGGTATCTTGCCTGCGGCGTAGGTCTTTTCCTGATAATTGACGGTCAACGGGAAGAAATCCTGGCCCGGCTTCGGCTCCTTGGCAGAAACGACAGTCGCCAGAACGACGGTTTCGCCGTAGGTTGCGAGAACTGCACCGTCAGCCTGACGGGCGATCTTGCCAGTTTCGAGCGTAAGCGGACGGCCGCCCCATTCGATTTCTACTTTATGGGTATTGAACATATCTTGTCCTCATGTGGTGATGCCGCGCAAAAGCGCCTGAAGGCATCGCCCGGTTGGCGGACGGGCCACGGGCAAGACAACGGGAAGTTCGTTATGTGTCAGAATATTCATTCCCGAACATCCTCTGACACGAACTGCCTGCAATCCTGCCCCATGACTGGTCCAGGTCATGAGCCTTGTGGCTCTTCATCGACATGACGGAATGCACCCGGTGCGCCGTTTCATGCCAGCGGGCATTCGCCCGGTACTGTCGCATTTTATCTATTAGCGGCTATCCGCACGACAAAATACTGAATAAATCAAACGGGCGACGTTTTGAGGCGTCGCCCGATTTCAACCTTAACGGCGCAGGCCGAGACGGCCGATCAGCGCCTGATAACGCGCTTCGTTAATGCCCTTGACATAGTCAAGAAGGCGACGACGCTGCGAAACCAGCTTCAAGAGGCCGCGACGCGAATGATTGTCATTCTTGTGACCCTTGAAGTGTTCGGTGAGGTTGGCAATACGCTCGGAAAGAACGGCAACCTGTACTTCAGGAGAACCGGTATCGCCTTCCTTGGTGGCGTATTCCTTGATAAGTGCTTGCTTGCGCTCAGCAGTAATCGACATCGTAACACCCTTTCTAGATGAGAGGAAAACCAGACGCCCGGGCCGGGATGTCGTCCAGCGCGGGCCATTTACACGATCTGACATGCTTTTACGCATGATCGATGAGGGGCATATAGTGCAAAATTGGCGGGAACGCCAGTCTCAATTCAATTTGCCGCCTTATCGCGATCTTCTGACGAAACGTCAGCCCGTTGTGAAAACGCGCTTCGGTTTGAATTGTCCGTGCTCGATATACCCGATGGCAAGCAGTTTTCCGCGTGCTGTGACACAGGCTTCGTCCGCTTCCAGAGGAGCATCACGTCCGCGCAAGATCACCGGATTGCCAAGACGCACGCGTTGCGCCTGATCGTCGGTAAGCGATACCTGCGGCAGGCAGTCAAGTGCTGCCCCCGTATCGATGACCAATGCGTCGATTGCCGAAAAGTCGCGACGTGGAGCGGGCTCGACAATATTGCCGTCCTCATCCTTCGGCGGAAGTGGAGGCCAAGCCTGTTCGAGTTCAGCCAGGGTTACGGCGTCTTCTTCCGTAAATGGCGCAACTTCAATGCGGCGTAGTTCCGAAATATGGCCGTAGCAGCCGAGGTCCCGGCCCATATCGCGCGCAAGCGAGCGCACATAAGTGCCCTTGGAACACTCGACCTCGAATTCGGTGCGATCGGCATCCGGAATACCAACGATCTCCAGGCGGTCGATCTCGACTTCGCGGGATGGAATCTCCACCGTCTCGCCTTCGCGCGCAAGATCGTAAGCGCGCTCACCGTCGATCTTGATGGCGGAGAACTGCGGCGGGACCTGGGAAATGACACCGGTATAATTCGGCAGCAATGCCTCGACATCAGCGCGCGACGGCCGCTTGTCCGAGGTCTTGGTCGGCTGGCCTTCCAGATCGTCCGTGGAGCGTTCCTCGCCCCAGCTTACCGTGAAACGATAAATCTTGGTTCCATCCATGACATAAGGCACGGTCTTTGTGGCTTCACCCAGCGCTATGGGCAACATGCCGGAAGCAAGCGGATCAAGTGTACCGGCATGACCGGCTTTTTCGGCGTTGAACAGCCACTTGATCTTCGAGACCGCCTCGGTCGATCCCATCCCTTTCGGCTTATCGAAAATAACCCAGCCGGATATCGGACGACCTTTTTTCTTGCCTCGTCTTGCCATGCTTTATTCGTCTCCATTGCGGGAAGCCTTGTCTGCCTCCCGGTCTTCTTCATCGTCATGCGCAAGATCGCGGGCGACTTCCGGCGAGCGGAGGAGCGCATCGATCTTGGAAAAATTGTCAAAGCTCGTATCGGCCCGGAAACGGAATTCCGGCATGTACTTCATCTGGCTTAGGCTCGGCGCCATGCGTCCGCGAATGAACTTAGCGTTTGCAGCCAGCGCCTTGATAACCGCCTGCGTATCGGCATCACCGAGAGGGGTGATGAAGCAGGTCGCGATCTTAAGGTCAGGAGACATGCGCACTTCCGAAACCGAAATCACGGTGCGACTGATAAGATCGTCGCGAATTTCACCGCGCTGAAGCACTTGCGCCAATGCGTGACGCACCTGCTCGCCGACGCGAAGCTGGCGCTGGGAAAGACCACCTGAGCCCTTGGGGTCGGGAGAACGTGCCATAGTTAAATCCTCGATAAACAGCCATAAAACGGCGTTCAGCTCTTTCGGCTGTCCGACCGCATGACTTGAAAATTATGGGCGTAACTTACCACAATTCAGATGGGAGTCAGACCCTCGGAACCGGGCAATAAAAAGCCGGACCGCCCAATTCGGGACGGTCCGGCTCAAAGCTATTAAAGCGTGCGCGAAACGTGCTCGACGCGGAAGGCTTCGATGACATCGCCTGCGCGAATATCGTCGTAGTTTTCGAACGCCATACCGCATTCTTGACCAGCTGGAACTTCCGACACTTCGTCCTTGAAGCGCTTGAGCGTCTTGAGCTTGCCTTCGTGGATAACCACGTTGTCGCGGATGAGGCGAACGCCTGCGCCGCGCTCGACCTTGCCTTCGGTGACACGACAACCGGCAACCTTGCCGACCTTGGTGATGTTGAAGACTTCGAGAATCTCCGCATTGCCGAGGAAGGTTTCGCGGCGTTCCGGCGACAACAGGCCCGACATCGCTGCCTTAACGTCATCGATCAGATCATAGATGATGTTATAGTAGCGAATTTCGATGCCCTGCTGATCGGCTGCGTCGCGTGCCTGCTTGTTGGCGCGGACGTTGAAGCCGATGATGGCTGCGTTGGAAGCTTCGGCCAGCGAAACGTCGCTTTCCGTGATACCACCTGCACCCGAATGAACGATGCGGGCACGAACTTCGTCGGTGCCAAGCTTGTCCAGTGCATTGGTGATGGCTTCGATAGAGCCCTGCACGTCGCCCTTGATGACGAGCGGGAATTCCTTCGTGCCCGACACCTGAAGCTGGTTCATCATCTGCTCGAGCGAACCGCGTGCACCCGACTGGCGAGCGACAGCCTTGTCGCGTGCCAAACGCTGGCGGTATTCGGCGATTTCACGTGCCTTGGCTTCGTTGGCAACCACTGCGAAACGGTCACCCGCCTGCGGCGTTCCCTGGAGGCCGAGGATTTCGACCGGCATTGCCGGACCGGCCTCCTTGACATGCTCGCCACGGTCGTTGACCAGGGCGCGCACACGGCCCCATTCGCTACCGGCGACCAGAATGTCACCCGGATGCAACGTACCGGTCTGAACCAGAACGGTTGCAACCGAACCACGGCCACGATCAAGCTGGGCTTCGACGACAACGCCTTCAGCCGTACGCGTCGGATCTGACTTGAGATCAAGAATTTCAGCCTGCAACAGAATTGCCTCAAGCAATTTGTCGAGGTTGAGCTTGTTCTTGGCCGACACTTCGACGTCGAGAACTTCACCACCCATCGATTCCACAAAGACATCGTGCTGCAACAGGGCAGTACGAACCTTCTGCGGATCCGCAGCCGGCTTGTCGATCTTGTTGATCGCCACGATGATCGGAACGCCTGCCGCCTTGGCATGATTGATCGATTCAATCGTCTGCGGCATGACGCTGTCGTCCGCAGCCACCACGAGGATGGCAATATCGGTCGCCTGCGCACCACGGGCACGCATTGCGGTAAAGGCAGCGTGGCCTGGCGTATCGATGAAGGTGATCTTCTGGCCGTTCTGTTCGACCTGATAGGCACCGATATGCTGGGTGATGCCGCCGGCTTCGCCCGACACGACATTCGCATGACGGATCGCATCGAGCAGCGAGGTCTTGCCGTGATCGACGTGACCCATGATGGTCACGACCGGAGGCCGGGAAACCAGCGCGGCTTCGTTATCGGCTACACCGAAGATACCTTCTTCAACGTCCGATTCTGCAACGCGCTTGACAGTGTGGCCGAACTCTTCAGCGATCAACTGTGCCATATCGGCATCGATCACGTCGCCCGGCTTCATCATCTGGCCCTGCTTCATCAGGTACTTGATGATATCAACCGAACGTTCGGTCATACGCTGCGCAAGTTCCTGAAGAGTGATGGTTTCAGGAATGGTCACCTCACGCGAAATCTTTTCGCGGGTTTCCTGCATCTGCGAACGCTTGAACTTTTCCTGACGGCGGCGCATCGCCGACAACGAACGCGAACGGCCTTCGTCTTCCAGATTGCTGGAGATCGTCAGCTTGCCACGACGGCGATCATCTTCCGTCTTGACCACCTTTGGCGCACGAACTTCCGGCTTGGCCGGTGCACCACGACGGGCAGTGGTTTGCCCACCACCACGACGGTCATCATCGTCGGATGCCACAGTCTTGCGAAGCTGGCTCTGTGGAAGAGGCTTGCCTGGTCCCGGCGCGGTTTCGGCAAGCGACGGAGCCGGGCGCGGACCACCCTGCTGCGGGCGGCCACCTTGCGGCGGACGATTGCCCTGAGGACGACCGGCCTGCTGCGGGCGATTGCCCTGCGGTGCCGGGCGGGCATCATCGCGCCGCTCGGCACGGGCTTCCGGCTGCGGCATACGCTTGGCAGCTTCTTCCTCAGCTTTGCGGCGAGCATCGGCCTCGGCCTTGAGACGGGCTTCCTCTTCCGCCTGACGACGGGCAGATTCTTCACGTTCCTTGGCCCGGCGAGCATCTTCCTCAGCGCGGCGCTTGGCTTCCTCGACAGCGCGAGCGCGTTCTTCAACTTCACGAACCTGAGCTTCTTCGAGCGCGCGGCGACGTGCATCCATTTCGGAACGCGACAACGTGTTCAGCACCATGCCGGAACGGTCGGACGGGCGCGGACGCTGTGCCTGCTGGCCGCCAGGGCGCTGCTGTGCCGGTCGTTGCTGTGCAACATGCGGCCTTGTTACCGGAGCGGCAGGTGCTGCTGGCTTCGGTGCCGGGGCAGCAGGAGCGGGCGCGCGCACTACCGGAGCGGCCTGTGCAGGCTGCGCGGCGACTGGCGCGGGTGCGGCAGGGGCAGATGCAGCAGGCGTAGGCGCGGCGGGTGCCGGAGCTGCTGGCCTTGGGGCCGCTGCCTCGACTTCCGGCTTTTCGTCAGGCCGCGAGAACTTGCGCTTCTTCGTTTCAACGACGACAGCCTTCGTGCGGCCGTGGCTGAAATTCTGGCGCACGGTGCTCTGCTCGACGCCTGGCCGCTTCATGGTCAGCGTCTTCTTCGTATTAACGCTCAGCGTCTTGTCGTCGTTCGTTTTATCGCTCATTACGTTTCCGTTTCCTTCGCGGCTCCGGCCGCTCTACTCGAGCATTATCCAACGCGACTGGGTCAGGTTGGATAAAGCTCCAGTCATCCGCCTCAACGCGCAATCCAATCCGGGGCCTGCCAAGCCCTTCCAGATTTGCGCTCTAATCCGGGTTCGATGCGCTTTCACCGCGATAGCGATGCAACATAAGCGCCCGCTTTACGAACCCGGCCGCCGCCTTTCCTTCAAGTACGGCTGCATGTATCACATTTCCGCCCCCAAATGCCAAATCCATTTCTTCCCCTGTAAAAAGAGTGAAAGAAGGGATTTCCGGACCATCCAGATGCACCACAGCACGGCGAGCCTGATCGAGCTTGCGTACGCCGTCGGCGGCGGCTTCCTTTGCGTGCAACACCATGGCGGCTGTCCCAGTGCGGATCGCCTGATCCACCTTGGTCGAGCCCGACACCACAGCCCCGGCCTTGCGAGCCAGAGCGAGGCTACCGAGAGCAGATTTCGTCAGCAGCTGGTCCACCAGCGCGCCAAGATCCGCCTGCGGCGTCACACCTTCTTTCAGCGCCCGCGCAAAAAGCTTGCGCTTGACCGCTTCATCCACCAGACGACGCTCAGCCTTGACCCAGCATCCCCTGCCCGGCAGATTCCTTTTCAAGTCCGGCACCACAGAACCGTCGGGACCGGCCACAAAACGGATCAGATCATCGGCAGAACCGCTTTCGCGCGTGACGATACAGGTTCTGTCATTCATATCCTGCTCCACGCGAACTCCAGTCTTGCCATATTGCGGTCTGCCCGCACATCGGACGTAACGCGGGCGCTGTACCAGAGCAAAAGCCCCACCACAACCCGTAAGATGGCCGGAACCCGCTCGAAACCCGAACCGGCCAATCAATTCGAATGAACGACGACCATTTTTCCGGGATCAATTGCGAGAGCCGCACAGCTTACGCCTGAATTGCCTCAGACGTAAGAAGCCATGCGGCTCTTTTTATTCCAGCAGCTCCTTAAGAAGCAGCTTCCTCTTCACCGGCTTCTGCTTCGGCTTGTTCTTCCTGAGCTGATGCCAGTTCTTCTTCCGTGATCCATCCTGCCTTCAAACGAGCAGTCAGAACCATCTGTTCCGCATCGACGCGCGAAACATCGAAGGAAGAGAAGATACCGCTATGAGCAACGGTTTCGCCGTCCTTGCGTTCACGCCAACCGACCAGATCGTCAACGGCATATCCGGCAAAGTCCTCGATCGTCTTCACGCCGTCCTCCCCGACTGCCACCAGCATCGCCGTGGTGATGCCCGGCAGCTCGCGCAATTCGTCTTCGACGCCCAGTTCCTTGCGGCGATCATCCTGTTCGCTTTCGATGCGATCCAGATACTCGCGGGCACGTTCCTGGATTTCGCCAGCCGTATCCTCATCGAAACCATCGATGGACGCAATTTCTCCCGGCTCGACATAGGCCAGTTCTTCAACGGATGCGAAACCTTCGGAGGCCAGAACCTGACCAACCATCTCGTCCACGTTAAGGGCATCCATGAAGAGCGTCGAACGCTCGGTGAATTCCTTCTGGCGACGTTCGGATTCTTCGTCTTCCGTCAGGATGTCGATATCCCAGCCGGTGAGCTGGGAAGCCAGACGCACGTTCTGACCGCGACGACCGATTGCAAGTGATAGTTGGTCATTCGGGACGACAACTTCAATACGTTCGGCATCTTCATCGAGAACAACCTTGGCAACTTCAGCGGGCTGAAGCGCGTTGACGATGAAGGAAGCGGCGTCCGGCGACCACGGAATGATATCGATCTTTTCACCCTGCAGTTCGCCGACAACGGCCTGAACGCGTGAGCCGCGCATACCGACGCAGGCGCCGACCGGATCGATGGAAGCGTCACGTGACACGACCGCAATCTTGGCACGGGAACCCGGATCGCGGGCAACCGATTTGATTTCGATGATGCCGTCGTAAATTTCCGGCACTTCCATGGTGAAGAGCTTCGCCATGAAGGATGGATGGGTGCGCGAGAGGAAAATCTGCGGACCGCGCTGTTCGCGGCGCACGTCGTAAACATAGGCGCGGATACGGTCGCCATAACGGAATGCTTCACGCGGGATCAGTTCGTCGCGGCGTACGATGGCTTCGCCACGACCGAGATCGACAATCACATTGCCGTATTCGACGCGCTTGACGGTGCCGTTGACGATTTCACCAACGCGATCCTTGTATTCGTCATACTGGCGATCACGCTCGGCTTCGCGCACTTTTTGCACAATAACCTGCTTTGCAGACTGGGCGGCAATACGGCCGAAATCCATTGGCGGCAGCTGATCGGCGATGAAGTCGCCAACCTGTGCATCCGGATTGCGATCGCGCGCGGTGAAAAGCGAAATCTGCGTCGCGTAATCCTCTACATGCTCGACGACTTCGAGCAGGCGCTGCAGCTTGATCTCGCCGGACTTCGCATTGATGTCCGCGCGGATGTTGCTTTCCTGGCCGTAACGCGAACGCGCCGCCTTCTGGATCGCATCGGCCATGGCCGCAAGAACGATCTCGCGGTCGATCGACTTCTCGCGTGCGACCGCATCGGCGATCTGCAGAAGCTCCAGCCTGTTAGCACTGACTGCCATTGGACTCTCCTTGGTGTCGCACCCGGCTCCTCTAGATGCCGGACGCCAGAAACTTATTCTTTATTTTCAGCTTCGCCCGATGCGGCTTCACCGGACGGCTCGCCCGCTTCTTCGCTACCGAGGTCGTCACCGGGAATGCGGCCTTCGCGCAGGGCCTTGTCCTTGCGCAACGCATCACGGATCAGGTCATCGGTCAGCACGAGGCGTGCATCCGAAATCAGGTCGAATGGAATGCGCACGACAGGTTCGCTGCCGTAGGAAATCTGGTCGCTTTCAATCACAACGGATTCCGTATCGCCCAGAATAATGCGACCGCGGAATTTCTTGCGACCTTCGTGCACGATGGAGGTTTCCACCTTCGCGATATGACCGGCCCAATCGGCAAAATCCGATTTGCGGACCAGTGGGCGATCGATACCAGGAGAGGAAATCTCCAGATGATATTTTCCGCTAACCGGATCTTCCACATCGAGCACCGGCGCGACTGTGCGGCTGACGATTTCGCAATCATCGACGGTCATCGTGCCATCGGGACGTTCAGCCATGATCTGCAGGGTCTGGCCGTTCAATCCCGAGAGACGCACGCGCACCAGCCGGAAGCCCAGCGTATTGATGACGGGCTCGATGATGGAAGCCACTTTCGCATCGATACCCGTCTCGCGAATGATGCGCTCATCCGCGCCTGTTGCGAGCGTTTCTGCTTCGTTTGCCTGAACCTGTTCCGTCAACCTAAAAACCTTTCAAAAGGCTGGAAAGCCTCTTCAAGTTAGCCGCAAGTAACAAAAAAGAGCGGGACCGGGTGGACCCACTCTTGTTCAAACGACCAAGAATTTGAGACTTATATACCAGCGGAAGCGGATTTTTTCAAGACCGCTTCTGACGTTCGATGACACGCCGTCGCTGCTGGCAACTTTAACGGCGTATGAAGGTCAGATAGGCGGCGCGCCGACCTTCGCGAAAAGCCTTTGCCTCATAGCGCGTGCCCGGCCAGCCTTCATAAGCGTCGTTCCAGTCGGAGGGACCTTCTGCCTGCCAGTCGAATGCAGAATGACGGCGACAATGCTGGAGTGTCCAGTTAACATAATGCTCGATGTCAGAAGCAAACCGGAATTTTGCACCGGGCTTCAAGACCCGGGCAAAGCGGTCGAGATTGGCATCGCTGACGAAACGGCGTTTCCAGTGGCGACGCTTGTGCCATGGATCGGGATAGAAGAGATCAATACCCGCCAAGGAGGCGTCCGGCAACCAGTCCAAAACCGCCGTTGCATCTTCGTCGTAGAGACACAGATTTTGTCGCGGTTCGCTATCCAATGCAGCCAGCATCTTGGCCATGCCGTTGACGAAGGGCTCAACGCCAATGAAACCCGTTTGCGGATAGCGACCCGTCTCATGATGCAGATGCTCACCGCCGCCAAAACCGATTTCCAGACGCACAGCATCGACCTTTGCTTCAAAGAGCGTGCGCAAATCCTGCGGCGCGGACTTTTCGACATCAATCTTCAGGCGCGGCAGAAGATCCTCGAACAGGTTCTTCTGATGGTTGCGCAAAGGTTTGCCGTGGCGACGTCCGAAAAAATTTCCGGCACCGCGCAGAGGATGAGATTCTTCGGTCATATTTTATCCGTCGGCATCATAGTGAGTTCAAATAGCAGAAGAGCGCGATCAAAGACCGCGCTCTTCGAAATTTGCGGGAGACATAACGCCAAGCCGCTTGCGATGCAACTTTCCGACAGGAAAGTTACGCCACTGCGGCCTTCAGCGCCTTGGTCAGGTCCGTTTTCTCCCAGGAGAAGGAGCCGTCACGGCCCGGCTTGCGCCCGAAATGACCATAAGACGAGGTCTTGGCATAGATCGGCTTGTTGAGGTCGAGATGCTTGCGGATACCGGTCGGCGAGAGGTCCATGACCTCGCGGAGTGCTTCTTCGACCGCGGATTCGGCTACCTTGCCCGTACCATGAAGATCGACATAAACCGAAAGCGGCTGTGCCACACCGATGGCGTAGGAGAGCTGGATCGTACAACGGTCGGCAAGACCGGCAGCAACAACATTCTTGGCGAGATAGCGCGCTGCATAAGCGGCAGAACGATCAACCTTGGTCGTATCTTTGCCCGAGAATGCGCCACCACCGTGCGGAGCGGCTCCGCCATAGGTGTCTACGATGATTTTACGGCCAGTCAGTCCGGCGTCGCCGTCCGGCCCGCCAATGACGAACTTGCCGGTCGGGTTGATGTACC
Source organism: Brucella tritici (assembly GCF_902825325.1). Taxonomy (GTDB): domain Bacteria; phylum Pseudomonadota; class Alphaproteobacteria; order Rhizobiales; family Rhizobiaceae; genus Brucella. Next base: position 191,675 of record NZ_CADEAR010000002.1, read on the forward strand.
AGTTGCAGGTAGCTGCAATCGGCAGCTCGCCGAGCGCTTCCCGGATATAGGGTTCGACAACCGAACGAACCTTTTTCGAATCCCAACTTGCATCCAGATGTTGCGTGGAAAGAACGATCTGCGTGACCTCGGCGGCCTTGCCGTTCTCGTAGCGCACCGTGACCTGGCTCTTGGCATCAGGCCCGAGCTTGCCTGCGTCACCCTCGCCCTTGTGCCGGGCTTCAGAGAGCTTTTCGAGAATCTTGTGCGAATAATAGATCGGCGCCGGCATCAGGTCCGGGGTTTCGCGGCAGGCATAACCGAACATGATACCCTGATCGCCTGCACCTTCTTCGCCCTGACGGTCAGCGGCGTTGTCCACGCCCTGTGCGATATCGGCAGACTGTGGATGCAGAAGAACGTCGATCTTTACGGTCTTCCAGTTGAAGCCGTTCTGTTCGTAACCGATCTCCCGGATTGCCTTGCGGGCCGCCGAACGGAAACGCGAAGGATTGATCAGCGGATGCCCGGCAGCATCATGGGCGACAGTGCCGTCCTTATTCTTCTTCAGGAACGTATCCGGCACACGCACTTCGCCGGCAATGACCACACGATTGGTGGTGGCAAGCGTTTCGCAGGCAACACGGACAGACCATGGATCAACACCAGTACGGCGCGCTTCCTTGTAGATCATGTCCACGATTTCATCGGAGATGCGGTCGCAAACCTTGTCCGGATGGCCTTCGGACACAGATTCGCTGGTGAAGAGATAAGAACTGCGCGACACGGGTAACCCCTCTTGAAAATCCAACGGAGAATATCTCCGCCATGGAAACACAGTAGCGCCCGGAACAGGTTCCAGCGTTCCGGGCACGGTAATGTGTTAGCGAAGTTAGGATTAAACCGTCAATGCATATTCTTGTTGCGACAGCGCCTCGACGGGAAATTTCGTTCCAGACGGCTTTTCCTATCGGCTTGAACGCTGAAATTCGCAAAAATCCGGCGGGACACGATCATGTCCCGCACTTGCAGCTTTTCCGGGATATGAAATCAGTCAGCGTCCGCAGCGAGCGACTTAACGAGGTCGATGATCTTGCGGCGCACTTTCGGATCTGAAATTTTCGTGAAGGCGCGGGTCAGTTGAACACCTTCATTGGAATTCAGGAAATCGACCACATAGGTCGCCTCATTATCTTCTGCAAAACCGGCCTGGTTCGAGGAACCCGGTGCATCTTCAAAAAAGAAGGAAACCGGGACACTGAGAATTGCCGAGATCGCCTGAAGGCGGCTTGCTCCGACGCGGTTGGTGCCTTTTTCGTATTTCTGGATCTGCTGAAATGTAATTCCGAGGCTTTCGCCAAGCTTTTCCTGACTGAGGCCCAGCATGTTACGGCGGAGACGGATGCGGCTGCCGACATGCACGTCAATTGGGTTGGGCTTCTTTTTATTCTCAATCATACAACTGTCACTCCTCGCAGCTGCGAGCTTTCATTCATGCTCTGTTCATCTGAACAGCGATAACAATAAGTTTTGGGAGGTAGTCTGACGATTTTTCCGCAAAAACCGTCGCCGCCGCGCCATAACATCGTAACAATATTAGTCTGTCAATGAAAACGCCTGCCGATTGGCAGTCGGAAAGCCACGCTCAACACGAGTAAGGTTAATAGCGCTACCAGAGATTGTCGCGAGCCGGGTGCCGTGCCCCAAAATGGTGCACGAGATGACGGTAGGTAAGCGTCGATTACCCCTACAGCGTCATGCGCAAGGCCCTCAGTGATTCGACCATAAGCATCAACAACAGCTGAAAGACCATTATTAGCTGCACGAATGAGGGGAAGCCCCTGTTCCACTGCGCGAACCTGCGCCTGTCTGAAATGCTGGTATGGGCCGGGTGTATCACCATACCACGCATCGTTTGTCACATTGATGATGGCGCTGGCTCTTTGACCCGAATATCCAAGCTCATCTGGAAAAATGGCTTCGTAGCAGATCAGCGGCAGAAAGGTCTGGCCGTCTTTCACGTTCAATGCCCGACGTGAGGTACCAGCCGTAAATCCGCCCGGCATTTCCACCACTTCCTGAAGTCCGAGCCTGCGCAGGAAATTCTCATAGGGAAGATATTCGCCGAAGGGAACGAGGTGCACCTTGTCGGCAGCGTCAACAATGACGCCGCGATCATCAATTGTGTAAATTGAATTATAGTAGCGCGGTTCACCGCCACCAGCTGCCTTCTCTTCGCGAACGGCACCGGTGAGCAGCATCTGCCCATCCTGCAAAACCTCGCCAATACGTAACAGAGCCTCGGGCGTTGATGTGAGAATATAAGGAACCGCTGTTTCCGGCCAGATGACCACATCGGGTTTCGGCTTGCCTTCGGCAGGCGCTTCGCCAGTCAACGCCGCCAGCTTGTCGAATATCGACCGACGTTCGGCATTGTCCCATTTCATGGTTTGGGCAATAGAAGGCTGCACGATTCGAACCGCAAGCGAGCCTTTTTCCTCACCGATTGCTGGTGCCTTTGAAAGCGTCCAGGCACCGAAACCAACGTGACCAGCTATAAGCATCAGGGCGAAGACAATGCCCGTCTTCGCAAACCGCCCACCGATCAGAAGAGCCGGTGCAGCAAAGACAAAGACGGCCAATACGCTCATTCCGATCAGGCCGAGCACGGCAACCGATTGCATCAGCAGCGGGGTCGGCATAATGGCATAGCCGATGGCGTTCCACGGAAAACCGGTGAACAGGAAAAGGCGCAGCCATTCTGCCAGTGCAAAACCGAATGCAAGCGCGAAGATGCGCCCCAAACCATCCGACCACAAGATGCGTGCAACCATGGTTGCAAGTGCATAAAACAGCGCCAAAAACGCAGGCAGGCCGAGAACTGCAAGTGGCAGGGCCCATGCAAACTGGTCTGCATCAACCAACAGCGCCGTGCCGATCCACCATAGTCCGGAAGCGAAATAGCCGAAACCGAACCACCAGCCAACCATGGCGGCTGGGAGGAGACGGCGCACAGGCCCGGCATTCGCTTTCGCAATGGCTCCGTCAATCAGCCAGACCAAAATGGGGAAGGAAACGAAACCCGCGACGAAAACATCAAATGGCGACTGGGTCAGCGTGGCGAAGGCGCCGCTCAGAAAAGCGGCCAGCGCACGACGCCAGCCGCTCGAAAGAATGATTTTCCCCGCGAGCTTTTCGATCATCAGGACTCTTGGGGGTCGTCAGTTGCGGCTTCGACCTCTGCGGGTTGTTCTCCCGGCTTAGGAGACACGACAGCACGCTGCTGGCGGCGGCGATCAGCCGCGGAAAGCGGCACAATGCGCACTTTCTTCACCCGACGCGGATCGACTTCCAGCACATGGAATTCATAGCCCGGAATTGCCTGCACGACTTCGCCGCGAACTGGAATACGCCCGAGAACCGAGAAGATGAGACCGCCAACCGTGTCGACATCCTCGCCATGCTCGCCCACTTCGAAAGACGGGCCGATTTTTGCAGCCAGTTCTTCCAGATCGGCACGCGCATCGACAACGAAAACTCCGTCGGCCTCTTCGGCGATCATGATTTCTTCGTCGTCGTGCTCATCTTCGATATCGCCGACAACCATTTCGACGATGTCTTCCAGCGAAACCAAACCGTCGGTACCGCCATATTCGTCGATGACCAGCGCCATCTGGATATGGGTCGCCTGCATGCGCGCCATCAAGCCGCTCGCCATCATGGACGGCGGCACGAACAGGACCTTGCGCATGAGATTGAGTTCACCGATCGTCTTGGTGAGATCAATGCGGCCCATGTCGAATTTGGCGGCTTTGTCTTCGGCCGTCGCCTTGCTGCGTGCACTGCTACGGCGCGTGGTTTTCTGGCGGGCCTGCTTGGTGATGTAATTGAGAACATCACGGATATGGATCATGCCGCGCGGATCATCCAGCGTTTCGGCATAGACCGGCATACGCGAATGGCCAGACTTTTCGAAAAGCTCCAGCACCTCCCAGAGTGGCGTGGAAACTTCCACTGCCTCGACATCGGCGCGCGGGATCATCACATCTTCGACGCGGATTTCGCGCAAGCGAAGGATGTTGTGCAGCATCGCCTTTTCTTCAGGCGAGAATGCGGAATCCTGCTCGCTTGCCGTGCTGGAAAGGGCATCGGCCAAATCTTCACGCAGAGAAGATGACTGGCGCGAGCGCATGAACGGGAAAATATTAGACAAAAGGGAACGCTTCTCGGCCATTACGGGCCGTTGCGTACTTTGCCCTTCGGCGTCTTGAGTCTCGCTGCGATTCTCGCCAGCGGACGGGGGGTGCGATGTTTGATCAGCCATGGTCAATCGTTGTTAGGGTCTTATTCGGATACAGCATAAGGGTCAGGGATGGCAAGAGCATGAAGGATTTCACGCTCGCGCCCCTCCATCACATCAGCTTCCGCATCGGTTTCGTGATCGTAACCCAAAAGGTGCAAAAAGCCATGGACGACGAGATGCGTGAGATGGTTTTCGAGCGGCTTGTCCTCCTCACGGGCCTCGCGCTCGACAGTCTCCCGCGCGATGATGATGTCGCCCAGCATCGGCCCCGGCTGCGCCCCTGCCTTGACCGGAAACGCCGGAAATGACAGCACATTGGTTGGCTTGTCCTTGCCACGCCATTCCGCATTCAGTGTCTGGATCGAGGCATCGTCGGTGAAAACCACACTCAGTTCGCTTTCAGCGTCCTTAAGGTTCAAATTGGCCCAGGCGGCCTCGACCGACTTCCTGACGAGCCCTTCAAGGGCGGTCTCATCCGGCCAGTTGCCAGCTTCAACCATGATATCGATATGGATCGCGTTATTTGACACGTTCTGCGGCGGCTCTCCATGCCGGCTAGCCGCATCATCCTTTCAGTTACAAGAAAGCTGCCTACCCAAAGGGCAGACAGCATTTTTTAAATCGTGATTCCGACAGGCAATTGCAAGAGCACTCAGCCTGTTCGCTCTATTCCGAACGCGCGTGCTGTTTGCCATCGCGGTCGTAAGCGCCGACGATTGCCGCTACCAGCGGATGACGAACGACGTCTTTCTCCGTAAAGCGTACCTTGATAACGCCCTCGACATCGTCCAGCACGCGAAGCGCCTCTACCAGCCCGGATTTCTGGCCGGGCGGCAGGTCGATCTGGCTCGGATCACCAGTCACAATCATGCGTGATCCCTCACCAAGACGGGTCAGGAACATCTTCATCTGCATGGATGTCGTGTTCTGCGCCTCATCGAGAATGACAGCAGAATGCGCCAGTGTGCGTCCGCGCATGAAGGCGAGCGGCGCGATCTCGATCACGCCTGCCGCAATGGCGCGTTCGACCTTTTCCGCTGGCATCATATCGTAAAGCGCATCGTAAAGCGGGCGTAGATAAGGGTCGACCTTTTCCTTCATATCGCCCGGCAGAAAACCCAGTCGTTCGCCCGCCTCGACAGCCGGACGCGACAGGATGATGCGCTCCACCAGACCGCGTTCCAGCAGCATCGCCGCATGGGCGACGGCAAGATAGGTCTTGCCGGTCCCGGCAGGGCCGACGCCGAACACCAGTTCCGACCGGTCGAGCGCGCGCATATAGGCATCCTGCGTCGGTGTGCGGGCAAAGATGGTCTTCTTGCGCGTGGAAATCTGGGCCGCCGAAAGCTTGCCCTTGTTTTCCATGGTCGGTAGCGTCAGCTGGTCATCGGCCGCGATTGCCATGCGCAAGGCGCCGTCGACATCCGACGTCGTCAGTTCATGACCCTTCTGCAAGGTTTCATAAAGATGATCCAGCGCACGCCGCGCCTGCTCGGTCGCGGTCGGTTCACCCCGGATCGAAAGCTGGTTCCCCTTGGAGCGGACATCCACGCCAAGCTTCTGTTCGATACGGGCCAGATTTTCATCGAACTGACCGTAAAGCGCGATGGCAAGACGGTTATTGTCGAAGGTGAGCACGATGTGGGCCATATCCGAGGCCCCGGTCGTCGGGCTTTTTTGCGTTTGATTGGTTGGCTTGGCAGACTTCAGCTTTTCCGTGGCGCTCAACCGTATCTCCTTAAAGCACAATCCTGAAAAGTTGCAGGCTTTTCAGACCAGATTATGCGTGAACGCAAACCGTTCACGCATTGCAATCACAGTCTCGACAGGATTACCGGCAAGCGACTCAAAGTGCCGAAATTTTCTGCCTCGACATCATCATGCCTTCAGGCCAGTTTTTGCGCAATAAGGCTATTGGTCCCTGTGGATGTGATTTTCACATGAATGATGTCGCCGACCTGGTCATTGTTGTCATCGATGATGACAGGCAGGAGCCAAGGCGAGCGGCCAACCATCTGGCCAGCAATACGGCCCGGCTTTTCGAGCAGCACATCCATCTCGCGACCGATCATGGAATCCTGAAACGCATATTGCTGTTCTGACAGAAGCGCCTGGAGACGCTGGAGACGCTCATCCTTCACCCCTTCTTCCACGTGATCAGGCAGATCGGCACCCGGTGTGCCGGGACGTGGCGAATATTTGAACGAATAGGCCTGCGCGTAATTGACCGTGCGTACCAGCTGCATCGTGTCTTCGAAGTCCTGATCGGTCTCACCGGGAAAGCCAACGATGAAATCACCCGACAGCGCCAGATCGGGCCTCACTTCGCGAATACGCTCGATCAGACGCACATATTCATCCGCCTTGTGACGACGGTTCATTGCCTTGAGAATACGGTCCGAACCGGATTGTACCGGCAGATGCAGATAAGGCATAAGCTGGCGCAGGTCACGGTGGGCGGCAATCAGGCTGTCGTCCATGTCGCGCGGATGGCTGGTCGTATAACGAAGACGGGCAATGCCCGGAATGCGCGCCAGCCGAAACAGAAGTTCACCCAAGCCCCATTCGCGACCATCGTCACCAGCCCCGTGCCAGGCATTGACGTTCTGTCCTAGCAAGGTCAGTTCACGCACGCCGCTATCGGCGAGGCGCTCGGCCTCTGCCACGATCTGCTTCACGCTGCGCGAAACTTCCGAGCCGCGCGTATAGGGAACCACGCAGAAGGTACAGAATTTGTCGCAGCCTTCCTGCACGGTGAGGAAGGCAGAAACACCACGCTTGCGGGTTTCCTCGCGCCTGGGCGACGGCAAATGTTCGAATTTATCTTCGAGAGCATATTCCGTCTCGACCACCTTTTCGCCACCGCGAACCCGCGCCAGTGCATTGGGTAGGCGATGATAGGTCTGTGGGCCAATGACGAGATCGACATTTGGCGCACGGCGAAGGATTTCCTGTCCTTCGGCCTGCGCCACGCATCCTGCAACGCCAATGGTCAGTTCCTTGCCATTCGCTTCGCGCGCGTCCTTCATCTTGCGTAGTCGACCAAGCGCGGAATAGAGCTTTTCCGACGCCTTCTCGCGAATATGGCAAGTATTGAGCAGAACCAGATCGGCATCGTCCGGCGTATCGGTTGCGACATAGCCTTCCGCTGCAAGGCTGTCGGCCATGCGCTGGCTATCGTAGACGTTCATCTGGCAGCCATAGGTTTTTACGAAAACCTTGCGCACATTGGGGCGCTCTGCCGTTGGTTCAAGATCGGTGATATTGTCGCTCATGCGCGGCTATCTACAGCTTTTGTCGTCATTTTGAAAGGTGACATTCTAGCCAATCGGCTGACCGCCTGATCGAGCGGCTGTTACTCTTCCGGAATTTCGCGCCCCAGCAACGCACTTTGCAAAAGTGCGCGCACCCGGTTTTCCATCGTACGGGCCAGCGCCTTGCGGTCGGTCTTGGCGGTCACGGCGACTGGTTCACCGAAACGCACCTCGACATCGATGGCGCCCTCGCGCAAAATACCTTTCAGGTGCGGCATCAGCTCGACGTCGCCCGGCCAGGAGGCAATCGGGCGGAAATAACGGCCCATTGCCATGCCATGAACCCCTATATAGGCGATCGCAACCGGTTGAACCACGACTTCGGGTACATTGGCTTCCTTGATCGCAGCGTGCGCGGCACCGAAAAGCGCCGTCTTGAACGGCAGAACGCGATTGCCATCCGATGTCGTGCCTTCAGCGAACAGCACCATAGCATCGTCCGTTGCCAGACGCCTTGCGATTTCCGATGTCTGTTCAGCCGTCTTGCCCCGCCGTTCCCGTTCCACGAAAACGGTCCGTTGCAAAACGGCGAACATGCCGAAAACAGGCCATTTTCTGACTTCCGACTTGGCGATGAAGGAGACCTGACCGACCGTCGACAGAACGATGACATCGCTCCACGAGGTATGGTTGGCGACAAGTAGCAGAGGCCGACCCTCCTGCATCTGGCCGACTATCTTGATGCGAAAGCCGAACAGGCGTGCGGCAATACGATGGAAAAAGGTCGGCAGGCGACGCTTCCAGTTGTTCTTCAGCTTAAGCAACAGATACTGAACTGGAATAAGCGACAGACTCAATGCGACCATCGCCGCAACGACGAGAAAGATGCGGATTGCTCCGATCATCGTGGCCTAGCCGGTGCACGGCTCAAGTCGCGACGCAATATCAGCGCAGCCGAACGCCCATTCGCGGTTTCATAGTAAGCGGGACGGTCACCAACCTTCTGGAAACCGAGACGGCGATAAAGTGCCTGTGCGGCAACATTGGCCTCATCCACTTCCAGAAAAAGCGTTTCAGCGCGCTCCTGATAGAGATTGCGCAACACGGCATCCATCAGCGCGCGCCCGACGCCTTGGCGCTGTACATCACGCGCGACGGCGATGGTCAGGATTTCCGCCTCACCAGCCACCAGACGTGCCAGCACGAAACCACAGGCATCGTTCGGCTTACCTTCCGCACGGGCAACAAAACCGAAAACCGTATCCTGCGCAATCAGCGACCTGAAATCGTCGGAACTCCAAGCGTGATGGAAAGCGACGGCATGAATGCGCTGGATCGCATGACTGTCCTGTACGCCAAGCGGCTCCACCGAGATTTGTCTGCGACCGAAACGCCCAAACGGCAAGCCCATCATCGGCTATTCTCCGGCGGACTTGCGCGGCAGCGCAAACCCGACTTGTGGCTTCGCATCCGGCCCACGCATGTAAAGCGGCTTCGGCGCATCGCCAGGCTGGCGCAAGCTTGCCAGACGCGCATAGATGCCGATTTTCGCGGTCGGCTCAACCGGGCCAAGTGTGAAACGACTGCCGATCACTTCATTGATCGCAGTGGCCGCAGAACCTGCAAGAACCGTATTTTCTGCCTGGGAATCGGCAAGAGTCTCCGCTTCCTCTCGTGACAGAACCAGCGGCTTCGCGTTCGGTAAACCCTTTGCATCGAATGATTGCGCATAAATTTCGCCGCGATGCGCATCGAGAAGAACCAGAACTGGCTTTTCCGGCGACAGAGACTGTGTTTCCGCAGCCAGCGCCTCGAAAGCTGTAATGCCGATGGCGGGAACACCCAGCGCCAGTGCAAAACCACGTGCCGCCGAGACACCGATACGGACACCGGTAAACGATCCCGGCCCAATATTGACCGCCACTCTATCCATATCGCGAAGCGATAGTTTCGTCTCTCTCACAGCACGTTCGATATAGTCCATCAAGACTTCCGCATGTCCCTTGCCGATGTTTTCGCTTACATCGGCAAGCATGATATCACCGTCATAATCGTAGACGGCAACGGAACACCACGAAGCGGCAGTATCAAGCGCAAGTATCTTCATGTGCAACCGGGTAAATCAGATTTTGCGTCGCGACAAGCCAAGTCTTGCCCAAAGGCCGGATCGTGTTCGTTTTTAGCCGTTCTCGTGGAACAAAAGCCGGCGATATGCATTTCGTCATCGGGTGCGGGAATATTTTTGTGTTGTCCTGACGGCGACAAAGGCCCATCCGGCAATCGAACCTCATAAGGATCTGGCGGGTTCGTTTGCGTTTGGAATAGCTGCCCGTGACTATGAGCGATACTCCCCCAGTCGCTCCAAGCCGGATCGAACAAAAGGATATGAGGATACAATGTCCAAGAAGTCGATGCATGCAACCCGCAACGATCTTCCTTCCAATACGAAGACGACAATGATCGCGCTGCTGAATGAGAACCTCGCCGCGACGATCGATCTTGCCCTCATCACCAAACAGGCACACTGGAACCTCAAGGGGCCTCAATTCATAGCCGTTCATGAAATGCTCGATGGTTTCCGCGATGATCTTGACGAACATGTCGACACGATTGCCGAGCGCGCTGTACAGATCGGCGGGACGGCCTATGGCACCACGCAGGTCGTGGCCAAGGAAAGCAAGCTCAAGCCTTATCCGACCGACATCTATGCCGTTCACGATCATCTGCTTGCACTGATCGAGCGTTATGGCGACGTCGCCAATCTTGTGCGCAAGTCGATCAAGGATGCAGATGACGCAGGTGACGACGATACGGCGGATATTTTTACAGCCGCGTCCCGCAGTCTCGACAAGGCATTGTGGTTCCTTGAGGCCCATGTTCAGGAAAAGAACTGACCTTACAGATGCAATGAAAAAGCCGGGAAATTCTCGGCCTTTTCTATTTCGCGACAATCAGTTGGCCCATTCACCACTGCGCATCACCGGCTCGCGGGTTCCGTCCGCGTTGATGCCATCGACGTCGATCTGGCCAGAGCCGATCATCCAGTCGATATGGATAAGGCTCGAATTGCCGCCCTGCGCCTTGATTTGTTCCGGCGTCAGTTTTGCACCGTCGATAAAGCACTTGGAATAGCACTGGCCGAGTGCAATGTGGCTTGCGGCATTCTCGTCAAACAGGGTGTTGTAGAACAAAAGCCCACTCTGCGAGATCGGCGATGAATGCGGAACCAGCGCCACTTCACCCAGATGACGGGCACCTTCATCCGTATCCAGCACCTTGTTGAGCACTTCTTCACCGCGGCTTGCCTTCGCCTCGACAATTCGTCCGCCTTCAAAGCGAACCGCAATATTCTCGATCAACGTGCCTTGATGCGACAGAGGCTTGGTGCTCGTCACATAGCCTTCGACACGCAGCGCATGAGGTGTAGTGAACACTTCTTCCGTCGGAATGTTCGGATTGCAGGTGATACCATTCTTCGCCGTAGACGCGCCGCCGTGCCATTCATGACCGTCGGCAAGCCCGACCGTCAGATCGGTGCTCGGGCCCTTGAAATGCAGGGCACTATATGCCTTGCCATTCAGGAAACGGGTGCGGGTACGAAGCGCTGCATTGTGCACCGACCAGGCGCCAATCGGATCGTCCACATCGACGCGCGAAGCCGCGAAGATCGCATCGGCCAGCTTGCGGGTCGCGATGTCCGCCGGCTCGTTCGGAAACATGAGCTTTGCCCATGCCGGATTGGGATAGGAGACGATGTTCCAGTTGATGTCGAAACCGGCGATCTTCTCGAGAGCCGGCTGATAGGCCTTCGAATTGGCCCGGTTGGCGCGTGAAACCTTGGCAGGGTCCTGGCTGGAAAGAAGCATCGGATTGTCGGCGGCGATGGCGAGACGCGCAGCGCCATCCGAATAGGCCTTCGCCATACCCTCATAAAGCCAGCTTGCCGCGCGGTCGAAACTCGCATCGGATGCGTTCTCGTAACGAGCAAGCGCCATTTCGTCATCCGCGAAGAACGGCGTTACCAGTCCGGCCCCGGCCTTGTAGGCGTGCTTGGCGATAAGGCGAACCAGCGGCAAGGCCACGACTGGCGCGGTAATGACAAGATCTTGCCCCTCGCGCAACTGCAGACCAACGCGAACGGCGACTTCCGCAAGACGTTCGAGTTTCACCGGATCGATGATTGGGTTCAACTGTTCATGAGCCATGGGTGGAAGACCTCTTTGGATGTGGAATCACCGGCAGTTTATCAGACGGCATAATTTCACCACCTTTTTTCCTGCCTTTGCGTTATAGTAAATCTGCGGTCAGTGCAGAAGAAAGCAGACAGTAATGAATAAGAAAGTGCTTATCTTGCTGGGCGTTACCGGCCTTCTGGCAGGGTGCGTGAGCATGACGCCGGAACAACGCCGTGCCGCTGACGAACAGACCTGCCGCAGCTATGGCTTCAAGGCCAATACCGACGCTTTTGCCAACTGCCTGATGCGACTGGACCTCGATCGCAGAGCTGACAGGCGTGCCTGGCAGAATCAGGTCGATTTCTACGACACCCCGATGGTGATCTATCGACCGATCTACCGCTGAGCCCCTCACTGGAAAGCGACAACAGTCAATCAGGAAATCAAAACGCCGGTCGGATTGAACCAGACCGGCGTTTCAGATTGTCCGACTGTAAGAGCGTTTCTTATAGTGGCGCTTCGGGACGGTCCTGGGACAGAAGAAGTGCGCCGATGGCGTCAGCCTGCTTCTGGCTTGCAGGAGCATAGCCGAGCGATGTCGGTTGCGGAGCCGTCGTATCGAATTGCGGCTGGTAGGAGGCCACCTGCATATGCGGTTCCTGCTGAGGTGCCGCTACGCCGCGATGACGCGCCAAGCGGTCGCCACGAGCCTGCGGACCGGCACCGACATTCTGCTCTACACTTTGAGCCTTCACAGCTTCCGCGAGCGCCACCTGAACGGTTGGCTCCGTTCCCGGAATCGGGCCCGTCTGCGGCAGTGTCACGTCATAAGACGGGTCCTGCGGAAGGGATGGTGATTGCGGTGAATAGGCCATTGCGAGATTGTATGGTTCCTGCGGGACAGGGTTTTGCAGCGAGCCGTCTCGATTGCGCTTCTCGTAGAAGGAATTTCCACCGGCTACGAGCACGTAATGCATGTTGTTGTAAGGGAATTTCAGACCCGCCGTGTGGAAGAACATGGCATTCTTCAACTTTGGATGCCGTTCTCCTTTGAGGACTGCGGCGGCGGCGGCCTGAACATCCGGCAGCGCTTTGGAATTCATTTGGCGTGAAAGAACACCAGGTGCAAACTGGTTCTTCTGACCGACGACACCACAAATCGTATCCGGATAACGACCCGAAGCGAGTCGATTCATAACAACCGTGCCGACAGCCAGAAGACCGTCGGAACTTGAACGGTTGGATTCGAAGAACATCGCACGTTCAAGACAATTCTTGTCCCGTGCGGTGTAGGTGTAGGTCTTTACGCCATTGACGGACTTGACGTGGCTTGCCGCCGTCTTTTCCGAATTGGCTTTTCCCGAGGTTCCGGTCGTCGTGCAACCGGTCACCACGAAAGGCGCAACCACCAGCCCGATAAGAACGGGCAATTTCCACTTCGCGGCGCGCGTCAATGGCTCAGTCTCATGTTAGGACCCTTAACTGATCCAGTCATCCATTCAGGCGAACACATCTGGAACGATGCGCGCGAACGTCTGACTGCGGTGCAAGTCAAAGAGGACGAAGATCAAAATTACTCGCCCTACTGTCGCTCAATCGAATTCAAGGTTTTGGAATTTTTAGGCCAAAAAAAGGCGACAGGTCAAATCCCAACAATGCTGGAGACCGCTGAAAAGTCCTAAAACAATTCCGAATCGAGATCGCGAATGTGCCTACAAGCCCTTTAAATATATTAATAATTTCTTAACGAGAACTGGGAATTCAGGTAAGATATTGATTTAACGAGATTCAAATTCTCACAATACACGCCATACCCCTGCCTTAATTCGCTTTTGCTTGTACATTTTTTGCATACACATTCGTGGTGGTTCAAATGTTCTGCAGAATTTCTGTTTTCAGGCCGGTTCCGTTGCTATCCGTCAACTTTGGCAACACACTTGTAATATCGCGTGAGATGAGGCTTCTCACACTCGTTTTGGGTTGTTGCAATGCGAATCGGACGAGTACGATCTCGCACCTTGCAAAGCTCGCCCTTAAACAAAAGGCGACCCGCCACAGAAACCGTAACGGGTCAGACAAGTTCAGTGCTCGAAGCCGCAGATAACGGCATCGGTCATCCGAAAGAATAACCGGCACCCCGAACGGTGCGGATAGGATCAAGCGCGCGACCGACATTGATCGCCTTGCGCAGCCGCCCGACATGAACATCCACCGTGCGATCATCGACGTAGATGTCCGGCCCCCAGACGCCATCCAGAAGCTGGCTGCGCGAGAACACGCGCCCGGGCGACATCATGAAATACTCGAGCAGGCGGAATTCCGTCGGCCCGAGACGGACTTCCTTCTCCTTGCGGTAGACACGATGCTGCTGGCGGTCGAGAACAAGATCGCCCACTTTCAGCACGTGCGAAAGAATGCTCGGGTTAGACCGGCGCAGCATCGCTTTGACGCGAGCCAGAAGCTCTGGCGTCGAAAATGGCTTCACGACATAATCGTCCGCACCGACGCTTAAGCCGCGCACGCGTTCGCTTTCTTCGCCACGCGCCGTCAGCATGATAATTGGCAGACGCTCCGTTTCCTGCCATTGGCGCAAACGACGGCAAAGCTCAATGCCCGATACGCCCGGTAGCATCCAGTCCAGGATGAGTAGATCCGGCACGTTCTCGCGCAAGGCGATTTCGGCCTCGTCGCCGCGCAGCATCGTATCGACCTGATAGCCCTCTGCCTCAAGATTGTAGCGAAGCAGCACGCTCAGCGCCTCTTCGTCTTCTACCACAGCGATTTTGGGTGCCTGTGACATCCAGTATTTCCCTATCCAAATTCGGCGGGCGGTGGATAAAATCCCCCCAATCGACCGCGTGCCGCCGCGCTATTCACTCATTCCCACCCGTCGGAGCAAGGTCCGGCTGGCTGTAGTTCAGGGTTTACGTGCCTCATCCACGACAATACCGTGGCTCAGGTCTTCTTTCGGTCGTTCGGCCGGCATTTGCAGGCCGGTCACAATGTAATAGACGGTCTCCGCAATATTGGTTGCATGATCGCCAATGCGCTCGATGTTCTTCGCGCAGAACAGAAGATGCGTGCAGGCAGAAATGTTGCGCGGATCTTCCATCATGTAAGTCAGCAATTCACGAAACAGCGACGTGTACATGGCATCGATCTCGTCATCGCGGTCGCGAACGACATTGATCTGCTGCACCGAGCGCGACGCGTAGGCGTCGAGAACATCCTTGAGCTGGGTTAGCGCCAGCTCGGCCAGTGTTTCAAGCCCGCGATAGAGCTTTACCGGCTGACGCGATTCCGAAACGGCGGCAACACGCTTGGCAATATTCTTGCCCAGATCGCCGACGCGCTCCAGATCGGCGGAGATGCGGATCGATCCGATGATCTCGCGCAGGTCTACGGCCATAGGCTGACGCTTGGCGATAATCATCACGGCCTTGTCGTCAATCTCGCGCTCACTGGCATCGAGGATGAGATCGTCGGAGATAACGCGCTGTGCAAGCGCATTGTCCGCATTGACGATAGCGGCGACCGACTGCTCGACCATACGTTCCGCATGTCCGCCCATTTCGGCGATCTTATGGGTGAGAAACTTCAATTCCTCATCGTAGGAGCGAACGGTATGCTGAGACGGCATAGTAGACCTCGTAATATAAATTGCGGGGAAGCCGCACTGTCTATCTGTTTGAGCGCAGTTCCGGATTAGCCGAAGCGTCCGGTGATGTAGTCCTGCGTGCGCTTTTCGGTCGGCGCGGTGAACATGGTTTCCGTGTCACCCACTTCGACCAGATTGCCGAGGTGGAACATGGCGGTACGCTGCGAAACGCGGGCGGCCTGCTGCATGGAGTGCGTAACGATGACGATCGTATAGTTCTGACGCAGTTCGTCGATCAGCTCTTCCACCTTTGCGGTTGCAATCGGATCGAGTGCCGAGCACGGTTCATCCATGAGGATCACTTCCGGGCTCACGGCAATCGCACGTGCAATGCAGAGGCGCTGCTGCTGGCCACCAGAAAGGCCAGTGCCCGCATCGTGCAAGCGGTCCTTCACTTCCTCGAACAAACTCGCCTTCTGGAGGCTCGTCACAACGATTTCTTCCAGATCTGCCTTGGTACGGGCGAGACCATGAATGCGCGGGCCATAGGCGACATTTTCATAGATCGACTTCGGAAACGGATTCGGCTTCTGGAAAACCATGCCAACGCGGGCGCGCAGTTCGACGACATCGATCTTCGGATCGTAGATGTCTTCATTGTCGAGCGTGATCTTGCCGCCAACCTTGCAGCCTTCAATCGTGTCGTTCATGCGATTGAGCGAACGCAGGAAAGTGGACTTGCCGCAACCGGAAGGTCCGATCAGCGCCGTGACCATCTTTTCCTGGATATCCAGATCGACGTCGAACAGCGCCTGCTTCTCGCCATAAAATACGCAGACCTTATCGCCGCGCATCTTTATGGAATTGGCGTTGGCGTTCATTTTTTCTCCTACGGCTTTTTCGAGAGATCGTTCAGTCATCAGATTCATAGCTTTCGACTCCCGTTTTACCAGCGGCGCTCGAAGCGGCGGCGCAGAATGATTGCTGCAATATTCATCACGGCAAGGAACAGAAGCAGGACAATGATAGCGCCTGACGTGCGTTCCACAAAGGCGCGCTCTGCTTCATTTGCCCACATATAGATCTGCACCGGAAGAGCCGTCGACGGGTCCATCGGTGTCGACGGTACGTCGGCAACGAAGGCCACCATGCCAATCAACAGAAGCGGAGCAGTTTCACCAAGCGCATGGGCGAGTCCGATGATCGTGCCGGTCAGGATGCCGGGTGCGGCAAGCGGCAGGACATGGTGAAACACCATCTGCGTTTTCGATGCGCCGAGACCAAGAGCTGCGGCGCGGATGGAAGGCGGCACTGCACGAAGAGCGGCGCGCGTTGCAATGATGATAGTGGGAAGCGTCATCAGCGTCAGCACCAGACCGCCGACCAATGACGCAGAACGCGGCAGGCCGAAGAAGTTGATGAAGACTGCAAGCCCGAGCAGACCGAACACAATGGATGGCACGGCCGCCAGATTATTGATGTTCACCTCAATCATGTCGGTGAACCGGTTCTTCTTGGCGAACTCTTCCAGATAGATCGAAGCGGCGACGCCGATCGGCAGCGACAGGCCGAGAACAATCAGCATCATGTAGAGTGAGCCGACCAGCGCAACACCAAGACCGGATGTTTCCGGGCGGCTGGAAGCGCCGAAGGTGAAGAGACCGGTATTGAAGGCCTCCTTCATGACGCCCTCTTCCGAAAGCGTTTTCATCCAGGCAACCTGACGGTCAGAAACCTTGCGGCTCGTCTCCGGCACGGAAAGGTCGATCTGCCCTTTGAAGGCGGAATCGATGTCGGCGCCCGCCAGAACCGGAACAGTCTGCGTCGTACCGATGAGCGATGGATTGTCCAACACCATCTTGCGCAGCTGAATGCGCACGCCGTCCGAATAGAAGCGGCCAAGATCGCGCATTGCCGAACGGTCTGTCGTGGCAACACCCAGCTTTTCGGCCAGCGCATTGCGCACCAGCAGCGGATAGTTGGCCGTGATTAGCACGTTCGGATCAGTCGCGCGCTTATTGCTTGGGTCGATCACCTTTTCTTCGAGCTTGACCGGCAGATAAAGCGTCGTCTGCCAGAAGGCTGTATAGCCCTTGGAAAAGACCGAAAACAGGAGCGCGCACAGGAAGAATACGCCGATTGCAATCGCGGCAATACCGTAATAGCGGAAGCGACGTTCTGCGGCGTAGCGACGCTTGATCCCGATATCGCGGCGTGTTGGCTGTGCCGTCGTGCCGCTGGCGTTGAAAGTCGTATCGGTCATTATTCGTACTGCTCCCGGTACTTGCGCACAATGTGCAGCGCAAAGATGTTCATGATCAGCGTCAGGACGAAAAGCGTGATGCCGAGTGCAAAGGCCACCAGCGTCTGCGGCGAGTTGAATTCAAGGTCACCGGTGAGCTGGTTGACGATCTTCACCGTGATGGTGGTCATCGCCTCGAATGGATTGATATTGATGCGTGCCGCAACACCTGCTGCCAGAACCACGATCATGGTTTCGCCGATGGCGCGCGACGCGGTCATCAAAAGCGCCCCGACGATGCCCGGCAGAGCAGCTGGAAGGACCACGCGCTTGATGGTTTCAGAACGGGTTGCTCCAAGACCGAGCGAACCGTCGCGCAAGGTCCGCGGCACGGCAGTGATGATGTCGTCCGAAAGCGAGGACACGAAGGGGATGAGCATCACGCCCATGACAAGACCGGCGGTCAGAACGCTCTGTGCCATGATGAAACCCTGCCCGCCTGCAATGGCAATCGAGAGATCGCGCAAGAAAGGTCCGACAGTCACTAGGGCGAAGAAGCCGTAAACGATGCTGGGAATACCTGCCAGAAGCTCAAGGACCGGTTTTACAACCGTGCGCACTCGGGGCGAAGCATATTCAGCCATATAGATGGCCGAGAACAGCCCCACCGGAACGGCGAACAGCATGGCCACAAGCGCGATATAGAGCGTACCCGCCAGAAGCGGGATGAGACCGAACTGGCCTGTTTCACCACCCGAGCCGGCTGCGGCAAAGCGCGGGTCCCAGACAGTGCCGAAGAAGAAATCCCATGGCGAAACGGACTGGAAGAAGCTGATGGTCTGGAACAACATCGAACAGATGATGCCGACCGTTGTCAGAATGGCTATACCGGATGCGGCGATCAGCCCCCAGAGAACGATACGCTCGACATTGTTGCGCGCGCGCATACGGCGGCTGATCGTGGAAAGGCCGAAGATCAGGCCAGCGACGGCGATCACCAGAGAAACGGCGGAACCGATGGTATGCGTCAGCGCGGTTGCCTTTTTCAGGTAGAGCGCGATCGGCACCATGTAATCCTGGCCTTCGGTCGCGAGCGCTACGCCCTTGGAAGCCAGAAGCGTGCGAGCATCCTGATAATTCGATGGAAAGCTTTCCAGTTCGGCAGGCGTCAGCCGGTCAAGACCGTTGGCCAGACCACGCACCATGCCAAGCTGCAGGCTGCGATTGGTGAAAGAACCGTCCTCAATGGCGTCCGGCAGACGCGCGGTCGCACTGTGATCGAGATAAACCGACGTTCCAACGGCCCAAACAGCGAGGAACAGAACTGCAGGCAACGCAGAAACGAGGAAAACCCACCAGCCATGATAATGCGGGCGGGAATGCATTTTCTCGGTCCGCGAGGCTTGCGCGGAAGCAGACTGGATCTTGTCCAGTGCAACGGCACGCTGCCGGCCTATGAAGAATCCAATCAGCCCGATTGCAACGATACTGACGAGAACCAGAAAGAAGGACATTCAATTTCCCCGGTTGCCCTGATGATTTGGACCAGCAGGTGCAGCTTCCACCCTTATGCCGTTCCACGCGAATGCGCCTGTCTTAGTGCAAAGGCGCGAAAGGAGAAGAACGCGGAGATTTGTCATCCCCGCGTTCCACAGATCAAAACTTACTTCGCGGCCATCGTCTTGCCTTCGGAGAAGGCAGCACGCTGCGCTTCACGTTCTGCATCCGGAGCCGGAACCAGACCGTATTCGGCAAGCGGGCCGTCAGGACCGATCATCTGGTCGTTCAGGAAGAACTCAACATATTCCTTGAGACCGGGGATAACGCCGAGGTGAGCCTTCTTCACGTAGAAGAACAGCGGGCGCGACACCGGATACTCGCCCGAGGCGACGGTTGCAGCCGAAGGAGTGATGTCGTTGACGGTGGCGACCTTCAGCTTGTCGGCATTGTTTTCGAAGAAGTAGAGGCCGAAAATGCCAACGCCGGTCTTGTTGGAGTCGATGCGGGCCAGAGTTTCGGCATAGTCGCCGTCGATGTCGACAGCCTTGCCGTCCTTGCGCACTGCGATACAGGCGGAAGCGGCAGCTTTGTCATCGAGACCGGCCTTTTTGATTTCATCCAGAGCGCCGGAGTGCTTGCAGCCGTCGGCAAGAACCTTTTCTTCGAAAACTTCACGGGTACCGTGCTTTTCGCCCGGAATATACGCAGCGATGTCCCAATCTGGAAGGTTCGGATTGACCTGGTTCCACTTGGTGTTTGGATTGTCGACAAGTTTGCCGTCTACGACCAGCTTGGCGGCCAGAGCCTTGTAGACATCTTCCGGCTTCAGCTTCCAATCCGGACCCTTTGCGTCGGTTGCGAAAACGATGCCGTCATAGCCGAAACGAACTTCCTGAACGTCCTTGACGCCAGCGTCGATGCACGATTTCAGTTCCGATTCCTTCATGGCGCGCGATGCATTGGCGATGTCGATGGTGTTTTCGCCGACGCCCTTGCAGAATTCCTTGATGCCTGCGCCCGAGCCGCCCGATTCAACAACCGGCGTCTTGAAATTCGGAAAGGTTTCACCGAAGGTCTCGGCAACGATTTTTGCATAAGGCAGAACGGTCGAGGAACCGGCAACCTGAATCTGATCGCGCGCCTGAGCGGCGGAAACCGACATAACGGCAGCGATGGCAAGCGCTGCGGTCGAGGAAATCATCTTGTTCATGAGCTGCGGCTCCTGTTGTAAAAGACATATGACGATGTGGCGTCGTTAGCCCTCTACGCGCTCTATATTACATTCATATGACACTATTGTTACAGGTTTGTATCAGAGCCGCTTGCCATTGATTTTGTGGGGTTTTGCCGCGCCTTGAACCGGCAAATATTTTGGGCTCTAAAAATGTGGCAAACGAGCACCAAGAGCTTTGATGCCGGAAACATCGACATTGGCGAAGGCAAAGCGCAGGAAGGCTTCCTGTCCTTCACCGAAGAACCGGCCTGGCAAAGTGATGATGCCGAGCGACTTCGCAAGGCGCTCGGCAATCTCAACCGATGAGACATCCGAATAAGGATGACGCACAAAAGCGAAATAGGCTCCGACCGCCTCCACATGCCAGCCTTCGATATTGGCCATGACTGACCGCAATGCAGAGGCGCGCCTTGCAATCTCGCCGCGATTATCGTCACGCCAGCCGGTCAAAGGTTCGATAGCGCGTGCGACAGCAATCTGCGGCGCACGGCTTGCGCATATCTGCAGATTGTCCATGACTTTTGCGACGTTCTCGACCATCGCCTGGCCCGCAACAATTGCACCAAGCCGGTGTCCCGGAATGCAGAACGATTTTGAAAAGCTGTAAAGCTGGATCAGATGCGACGGCCAATCCGTCTCGTCAAACAGCCGGTGCGGCGGTTCGTTGGCATCGGCCAGAAAATCTCGATAGGTCTCATCCAGAATGAGCCATGTCCCATTGTCGCGGCACAAAGCATAGATTTCCGACAACAGCCCCGCCGGATAAATCGCCCCGGTTGGGTTGTTCGGGGAAACAAGTGCCAGCGCCGTGATACCCGGACGAAGCGCAGCGCGAACGCCCTCCACGCTAGGGATGAAACCATTCCGGGCATTGCAGGGCACTGAGCCAGAAGCGATACCGAGCATGTCCAGCGATGAACGATGATTGAAATAGAACGGATCGGTGGTCAGCACCGTATCGCCACTTTGCGCCACACACATGATGGCGGCGATGAAGGCCTGATTACAACCGGATGTGATATGGACGTTGGCGGCATCGATCTGCGCGCGATAAAGCTGACCGACATGCGCCGCATAAGCCCCGCGCAAAACCTTTTCACCCTCAATCGGACCGTAACCGGCGGAAGCCAGCGATCCCGCCGCCTCACCCAGAAAGCGCAGCATATCGGGATGCGGAGGGTAACCGGGAACTGCCTGCGAGAGGTCAATAAGCGCGCCATGCGACCCGTCATAGTCCCGCGCCCAGGCCTGAACCGCCGGGATGGGCGGTGCGGAAAGGAGATTGATCAGTGGATTGACGGCAGGCAAGGACATTGGCGACTCCCCATTTTAGAGCGGTTCCAGTTAAAGTGGAATCGTGGAGCCGCTCTATCTCTTTGTTTTTACGCATTATCCTACGCAAAACCGCTTCGCACTTTTGCTGGAAATGCTCTAATCAGCCACTCTTACCGTGATCGCTGGCATGGTTGAAGCTGTTATTCGCTCGGACGCGAAAGCACGTAAGCTGCGGAACCGAGCATGAAGATCGTTACTGACGTTGCCAGCAGCCAGTTAGGTTTCGCCCCCCACCAGAATAAGCCATAGCCGACCGTCATGCCGATACAGGCATAAAGCTTCGCGCGCGGCGGGATGGCTCCGCGCTCGCGCCATTTGATGACAAGTGGACCGAAACGCTGATTGGCAAGCAAACGCGCTTCGAGCTTTGGCGATGACCGTGCAAAGAACCACGCGGCAAAAATGATGAAGATCGTAGTCGGCATGACCGGCAGGAAAGCACCAATAATGCCAAGTCCAAGCATGAGAAAGCCGAGGCAAAGATAGAATATCCGCTTACTCGCTGAAATTGCTGGCGACACGGCCTCGGTTCTGTCTTTGTCTGGGTGGTCCTGCATGGTTTTCCATCGTCTGATCCGGATGCTTATAGCAGGATTCTAGCGTCCTCGTGCAGGCTCTTGCCGGTCAAAGAAACGTCATCCCACGACCTTTCCGCCCCTGTGGATAACTTTTTGAGGTCGGTAAGGAATTGTGAAACACAGTCATAAATTGCAATTTTGCCCCCGAAACGCCTTATTTCATCAACTTTGCAGCTGAAGCTGAAAACTTGCCTTACAAATAAAAATTGTAAACCGGGCTCGTCCCATCGGGAACCGGGCAAGCAGATTTTCTTGCAATCGGCACGCGAAAACAAGGCATAGCAAAGGCCTGCCGCAGATTCCTAACGAATCGTAAACAGCTTTACAGAAACAACGCCAAATCTTTCCTATTATTCCTTGGTTATGTTTATGCCTTTAAGTAAACAACGTTCAGTATAGGATGATTTTCCCGACACGATATAGATTCAGTTATCGTACAATGTTCTCATTCGAACCACGTCAGCGCCACATTTAGATTCCAGTTCGCAATTGTCTTTCTCAGCAACAACTGTGAGACATCCCGTTAACAACTAGTGGATCTGGCATGACTTTCAAGACCCGTATGGCTATGCTTGCCGTTGCGGCAACCGGTCTTCTCGCGGCCACCGCAATCGAGGCTTCAGCACAGCAATGCGGCGGTGCCTCCTGGTACGCCCTCACTTCCCGCACGGCTTCGGGTGAACGTATGAACCCATCCGGTCTGACCGCAGCGCACCGCACCCTGCCGCTTGGCAGCAAGGTCAAGGTTACCAATCAACGAAACGGCAAGTCGCTCGTCGTTCGCATCAATGATCGCGGCCCATTCATCAAGGGACGCGTTTTGGACCTGTCAAAGGGTGCCGCAGGTCGGCTCGGTTTCATCGGCGCAGGACACACCAAGGTCTGCTTTACGCCGCTTTGATTTCGGCGAAGCTTCGCTCGACGGCTGGATTTATTTTCGATCCAGCCGGTGGGTGAACCAGCGGGTCAGCTTGATCCAGACCTCATCCTTTTCGGCAGCATCCTCGATCCCATGTTCAAGATTGGGATTGTCGTTGACCTCAATCACCACCACGCCGTCGTCCGTTTCCTTGAGATCGACGCCATAAAGTCCGTCACCGATGCAGCGTGCCGCGCGCAGCCCGGTTTCCAGAACCGACGGCGGCGCATCGCCCAGCGCATAGGAACGAAACCCGCCTTCCAGGGGCTTGCCGCCCGTATCGTGCTTGACGATCTGCCAGTGATTTTTTGCCATCATATACTGGCAGATGAAAAGTGGCTTGCCGTCGAGAACGCCGACGCGCCAGTCGAACTTCGTCGGCATGTATTTCTGCGCCAGCAGGAGATCGCTGTCCTCCAGCCATAAAGTGGCGAGCGCTTTCAATTCGGCAAAATCCTTCACCTTCTTCACACCGCGCGAAAATGACGAATCCGGTATCTTGATCACCATCGGAAAGTTGAGCACATCGGCAGCGCGCTCCAGATCCTCCTCGCCTGCAATCATCACCGTCGGCGGAACCGCCACGTCGTTCGCCTGCATCAGTTCGTGCAGATAGACCTTGTTCGTGCAGCGGATCATGGAAATCGGATCATCGATCACCGGCATGTTTTCCTGCTGCGCCCGCCGGGCAAACCGGTAAGTATGATTGGAGATCGACGTCGTCTCGCGGATGAATAGTGCGTCAAAATTGGCAAGCCGCGGCAGATCGCGCTTGCCGATAGGCTCGACTTCCACCCCGAGCCGGGCCGCTATCCTCGCCCAGTGCTTCAGCGTCGAGACGGTAGACGGCGGCATAGCCTCCTTCGGATCGCACAGAGTTGCGAAGGAGTAGCGGGCTGGAACCTTTGGGCGTGCTGCGCGCCACTCACGCTGGGTATAGCGATCAAGTGCGTCCTCGAAGCGTTCCTTCTGCGTTTTGGTAAACTTGGTGATATTCGCAAAGCCGATCTTCTGGATCCGCGCCCATTCACCGGATTTGACCGTGACTTCCAGCGACGGCGCGCGAAACCAGTCGAAGAGCAACCGTCCAAACCGCTCAAACTCGGGATTATCGGCAAGGCCAAAATGCACATGGATCGTTTCCGGTGCTTTTTCCGGATGCTTGCCGAGCGCCTTGTTCAGCATGTCTTCCAGCTCGGGAATGGCGTTTTCATAAAGTCGCCGTTCCGACAGGTCGATCATCGTTTCCACGGAGGGGATGATGCGATGCCCCCGCGCTTCAGCCAGAAGCGAAGCGTAATATCCACGGCTTTGATATGCGTAGGAGCGCGACAAGTTGATGATGCGCGGGCGCAACTGTCCGTTGAAGAGCGCGGGATGCGCGAGATAGTCGCGCGTGGTCATGACCTTGTGTGGCGTCGCCCCGTTATCGATATCCGAGAGGCGCCCTACCAGAATGACGCAGATCGTCATCAGTCCGTCCTTTTTTCCAGAATAACGGCTGCCCTGAGCCCATCACTGCCGAACCGTGCGATGCGGTCGAAAATATGGAAGGGAACAGGGACGTTTGCAGCATCGGCGATGGTTTCGCCAAGCTCTTCCTCCACCCAGGGGTCGTGAATGAGAATGTGCCGCCCGTCTTCACCATGGGCCAGCACCCAGTGCGGCACTTTCTTGCCGAACATATGATAACCGCTGACCAAGACGATCACAGCCGCCCCACGGCGCAAGGCAGCCAGAATGTCGTGCAGGGTGAAACCACGATAGTCCACCGGAATGGCATAGGCTTCCGTGCGCTGGCGAAAATCGGTTTGCGCCAGTTGCATTACCTTGCGCTTTTCTTCCGAGCGCACCGATTGCAGGAAAAGCATGTCCTCAATGGATACGATGATCGACGCTTTCAGACCGCGCTCATGCGCAGCGACCGCAAGTCCGAAAGGCTCGCAGCCGCCCGGCCCCGACATCATATAGATCGTCGTCGCATCGCGCCAAAGGCGGACTTCCAGCACGGGATCGAGCCGCGTCTCCCAATTGTGTCGGGCAAGCACCATCATCAGGCAAGCCGCACCGCAGGTAAAATCGGTCGTCTGCTCGTAGTAAGGGAAAGCTGTGACCGGTGAAATCTCCCCGCGAACCGTCTTTTCGAAACGTAGCGCATCCGAATGATCAGCATAATAGTCGAGATAGCGTCCGATGGGGCGATAACCGTGCCGCTTGTAGAGTGCGATGGCGCGTTCGTTGTCCTCGCGCACCTCCAGCCGCAGCAACGGACGGTCGTGGTCGTAAGCTGCCGTTTCCGCCGCCTGCAACAGGAGAGAGCCGATGCCTTTGACCTTGGCCTCCGGGTCGACAGCAATCGAGTAAAGCCGTGCAAGTGCAGTGCCATGACGAAACAGGATCATCGCATAGCCGATGACGGTCCCTTCCATTGTTGCAACGATGGTTTCTGCGGTCGGTCGCGCGATGAGGGCGCGAAATGAACGGCGGGAAATTCGGTCTGTCTCGAAACAGCGCTCTTCGATGCGCATGAGCGCATCTATGTCGTCTGCCGTGGCCTTGCGCGTCGTTGCGCCTGTCATCTTTTGGCCTTTGCAAATGGATCGTTATGATCCGGTCGAACAACAACAATTGGCTTATTCGAGGCAAAAGACAAGCGCCCGGACCGTGGCAAAATTATGAGTGATTTTCACCGCCCGATCCGCTTCGAAAAGCTTACAAATTCAATCACTAATTGCATTTTTTAAGAATACCCTCATTAACCATTAATTAAGAAGTCGAGCGACCCCGAGGCGAACTGAATTGACTCCGGAGTATTTCAGCCATTAACGTTTCGTTAATAAATGAGTAACTGGCGAAAACCAAAGGGCGTTGAGTATGTTTTGCGTTGTTCGCTCGACCACAAAGATTATGGCAGCCGCCGGTTTCGCCGCTTCGCTGCTGATGGCAAGCTTTGGTGCACAAGCCGCCTCCGGCGACTTCATGCAGACCGGCAAGTTGACCTCGCAGCCGATCGGACATTATGAATTCTGCAAGCGCGAAGCCAAGGAATGCGGCATCACCAGCCGTGACACCCGCGCACTGCAGCTCAACCATTCGAATTGGCAGCGCATCGTCGAGATCAATCTTGCGGTCAATGAAAGCATCAAGCCGATGACCGACATGGAAATCTACGGCGTTGAGGAATACTGGGCTTACCCGACAACCGTTGGTGACTGCGAAGATTACGTATTGCTGAAGCAGCGTGAATTGCAGAAGGCGGGCATCCCGATTACCGATCTTCTGATCACTGTCGTTCGCAAGCCGGACGGCGAAGGCCATGCGGTCCTCACCGTTCGCACGGATCGTGGCGACTTCGTTCTCGACAATCTGACCGACGAAGTCATGCGCTGGAACGAGACGGATTATACCTATCTGAAACGTCAGGCCGCCAGTGATACCGGTCGCTGGGTCACGATCGAAGGCCCGGACAATCTTCTCGTCGGCGCAGTGCACTGATATCGAAACGTCCCGATTGATTTTGAAGATGGTCCCGGAATGTGTTATTCATTCCGGGTCTAAAAAGGAGAGGTCGGTGCGGTTAGCCCGACCCCCGTTGCAAAGCGGGTCCTGGCCTTCGCAATTGCTTTCTTTTCGGTATATGCGTCGAGTCCCTTGACCTTCCACTCCGATGCAATGGTGCATTGGAGAACAAAGGTCTTGGTCATGAAACAGCAAATCTCCGTCATTACACTTGGTATCGCCGATCTTGAGCGCTCGCGTCGCTTCTACGCCGAGGGTTTCGGCTGGGTGCCCGTTTTTGAAAATGAAGAAATCATCTTCTACCAGATGAACGGTTTCATTCTCGGAACCTTTCTGAAAGCCTCCCTCGAAGTCGATATGAATCGCGGCGGTCTTCTACAGCCCGGCGCATTTTCCCTAGCGCACAATGTGGAACAGAAAGTTGATGTTGCGCCACTCATGGACCGGCTGGTTGCAGCCGGTGGCAAACTGTTGCGGTCTGCTGATGCACCAGTCCACGGAGGCTTTCGCGGCTATGTCGCCGATCCCGACGATCATGCCTGGGAAATTGCCTGGAACCCGGCCTGGGCCATCGACGAGAATGGCTTGGTAACATTCGGAATATGAACCCGATGAGATGACCACAGGGCGCGTTTCGCGCCCTGTGGTTTATAAAGATGCGACTATTGGGGACCGCATGACAAAAATCTACTTCATCTCCCATCCGGAAGTCGTGATCGATCCAGCAAAACCTGTTCCGTCGTGGAACCTGTCAGAGCGTGGCATTGAACGGATGCGTTTCTTTGCTAGCCAGCCGGAACTGCAATCCATCACGACGATCTGGTCCAGCACGGAAACAAAGGCAATGGAAGCTGCTGAAATTCTGGCTGGTGTTCTGGGAATTGTTCCCTCAACAGATCGCCGTTTTAATGAGATCGACCGAAACGCCACCGGCTTTCTGCCCGCCGAACAACACGAGATTGTCACCAATCGATTCTTTTCAGCACCCGAAACAAGCATTTGCGGGTGGGAGCGGGCCGTTGACGTACAGCAGCGCATTGTGGAAGGCTACGAAGCAGTGAAGCGGCTTGGAACTTCTGGCGATATCGCCATCGTCGGCCATGGTGGCGCAGCTACGCTGCTTCTCTGCTTCTTGGCCGGACTTCCGATCAGCCGCCAGTATGATCAGCCCTATCAGGGGCATTACTGGTGCTACTCAAGCGACGCCGATGCTGTCCTCTATCACTGGAAGCCGATAGCACCGCGTTAATGGCTTGCGCGGTAGCTTATGCTGCGGAAACCAGCCTTTCTGCGCCCATGCGATAGGATATGGCGCTGGCCAGATGTATGCGACCGACCTTGTCGCTGGCGTCCAGATCGGCAAGCGTGCGGGCGACCTTCAGAATGCGATGATAGGCGCGGGCGGAAAAACGCATCTGCTCGCTTGCGTCGCGCAAAAGCTTGAGACCGGCTGCATCCGGCTGGGCGACTTCCTCTATCAGCTTCGCCGAACAATAAGCGTTGGTCATGGACGGTTCCAGACCACGCGCGGAATAGCGCGCGGTTTGGATTGCGCGGGCACGGGCGACGCGTTGCGCGACCGTCTCGCTCGATTCCGATCGGGATGGCTTGATGAGATCGAAGGCGGAGACAGCAGGCATGTCCACACGCAAATCGATACGGTCGAGAAGTGGGCCTGAAATGCGCGCCTGATAGTCGGACTGACAACGCGGCCCGCGTGCGCAGACATGGCCGGGTTCACCCGCCATGCCGCAACGGCAAGGATTCATGGCAGCAATCAACTGAAAGCGCGCCGGATAGCTGGTTCGGTGATTGACGCGCGCAATGAGACATTCGCCGGTTTCGAGCGGCTGGCGCAGAGAATCCAGTACCTGTGGTGAGAATTCCGGAAACTCGTCCAGAAACAGTACGCCGTTATGCGCAAGCGATACCTCGCCGGGCTTTGCACGCAGCCCGCCGCCAACCATTGCCGCCATTGAGGCTGAATGATGCGGCGCCCGGAACGGACGGCGATCTGACAGTTTTCCACCCGAAAGCTCACCCGCAATCGAGGCAATCATCGATACGTCCAGTAACTCGCGCGGAGAAAGGCGAGGCAGAATGGACGGCAATCGCTGAGCAAGCATGGATTTGCCTGATCCCGGCGGTCCGACGAGCAGCAGATTGTGATTGCCTGCAGCGGCGATCTCAAGCGCACGCTTGGCGGTTTCCTGTCCCTTTATGTCGGCAAGATCGAGTTCCGTTTCACCAGAAATCCGCATAGATGGTTCCGGCCGGGTCAGAACCTGTGTGCCGCGAAAATGATTGGCAAGGGCGATCAGACTGCGCGGAGCAAGGATATCGATGTCGGCACCCGCCCAGGCTGCCTCCGGCCCACAAGCATAAGGGCAGATGAGCCCCTTCTCGTCCCGGTTCGCACCGATTGCAGCAGGCAGGACGCCTGCCACTGGTGTTATCGAACCATCGAGCGATAGTTCACCCAGAACGAGATAGGACTGGATCGCATCCGCTGGAATGGCGCCGATTGCCGCCATAAGCCCGACAGCAATGGGCAAATCATAATGCGACCCTTCTTTCGGCAGATCGGCAGGTGCCAGATTGACTGTCACCCGTTTGGTTGGCATGGAAAGGCCAGAGGCGTGCAACGCCGCCTGCACCCGCTCCCGGCTTTCTGCCACGGCCTTGTCCGGCAAGCCGACAATGGACATGCCCATCTTGCCCGGTGCAACCATCACCTGCACGTCGACAGGCACAGCTTCTATGCCTTGAAAAGCAACTGTTCCAACCCGCGCGACCATGTGCCCCCGCTCGCCACGCAATACATCTCTTAAGTGAGTAAAAACTCAAATACAACTTAGAGAGTTAAGCACGGACGAGCGGCAAGTTCAAGAACGTTAAGAGAACAAATTTGGGTCGGCTCCTACCGCCTGGCTTCGACCGCATCCCAGAACAGGGCCGCAATGTTGGTCCCGTCGAAACGCTGGATTTCGCGGATACCAGTTGGAGAGGTAACGTTGATTTCGGTCATGTAATCGCCGATCACATCGATGCCAACCAGGATGAAGCCACGCTCCCTCAACGATGGTCCAATGCGTTCGCAAATCTCGCGTTCCCGCGGCGTCAGCTTGCTCTGTTCCGCACGCCCACCAACATGCATGTTGGAACGGGCATCGGTTTCCGACGGCACACGATTAATCGCGCCGACGGGTTCGCCGTCGATCAGAATGATGCGCTTGTCACCAGCGCGCACGTCTTTCAGATAGCGCTGCGCGATGAACGGCTCCGTGAAGAGCTGGCCGAACATTTCCAGAAGCGAGGTCAGGTTGCGGTCACCATCGGCCAGATGGAAGACGCCCGCACCGCCATTGCCGTAAAGCGGCTTCAAAATAATGTCGCCGAACTCGCGACGGAAATCCATGACTTCCTGCGGGTCCTTGGTGATGAGTGTTTCCGGCATCAGGTCAGGAAACTCTGTCACGAAGATTTTTTCGGGACTATTGCGCACCCAGGCCGGATCATTGACCACCAGTGTCTTCGGGTGAATCCGCTCCAGAAGATGGGTTGTGGTAATGTAGTTCATGTCGAAGGGCGGGTCCTGACGCAGAAGCACCACATCCATTTCCGAAAGGTCACGGCGGGTCGGCTCGCCCAGCGAATAGTGATCGCCCTTGACGTCGCGCACTTCCATTTTTTCCAAGCGGGCGGAAACGACGCCGTCACGCATCGAAAGCCGGTCCGGCGTATAATGGTAAAGCTCATGACCGCGCTTCTGCGCCTCGAGCGAAAGGGCGAATGTGGTATCGCCTGCAATGTTCACCGTGCTGATATGGTCCATCTGGACCGCGACTTTGAGAGCCATGATTTCCTCGCGATTCGAAGTTGCGGGAAATCTAAAACGGAATGATCAGGCAACATAGCCCTTTCTCTCAATCCGGCTCGGTACGCTATTCCAATGTGCAAAGTTAAACTGGATCGGCTTTCATCGGTTGTCTATGCTGGTTGTAATCGGTTCGGCCGTTTCGGGAGGGAAAAAGTGACCGTCGTTAAAACCACTTTGTTTGCTGATCATATAGCGCAACTGGGCGAGGGCCCCGGCTACGATCCTCTGAGCGGAAATGTCTGGTGGTTCGATATTCTCGGCCAAAAACTGATCGAGAAAAACTGGGAAAACGGCGAGATACATGTTCATGCACTCGGCATGAAGGCCAGCGCCCTGGCCGTTATCGATCGTGATCGGCAGTTGATCGTCAGCGAACATGGGCTGTTCATTCGCGAGCGGGCAAATGGGCGATTGACCCTTCATCATCCGCTTGAAGCCGAGAATGAAGTCACCCGTTCCAATGATGCGCGCGTGCATCCTTCGGGATCGTTCTGGATCGGCACGATGGGCAAAAAAGCCGAAACCGATGCAGGTTCGATCTGGTGGTATCGCGAAGGCCAGGTGAAAAAGCTTTTCTCCGGCATTACGATCACCAATTCGATCTGCTTTTCTCCCGACGGAAAAATCGCCTATTTCGCCGATACGGATCGCAATATCATCTGGCGGGTCGACACTGATCCAGAAACCGGATTGCCGATATCCGACAAAAGCGTATTCCATCACCGCGTCGAAGATGGCGGTGTCGATGGCTCGGTTGTCGATGCGGAAGGTACGCTGTGGAATGCCTGCTGGGGGGGCAGCTCGATCAATGCCTATTCCCCGCAAGGCCGCCTGATCCGCTCGATTTCGCTGCCGGTCCGCCAGCCATCATGTCCCGCTTTCGTCGGGCCGGATGCAACCGTGATGATCGTGACCAGCGCCTATGAGGGCCTAGACGAAGAGGCCCGTCGTTCTGATGCTCACGCTGGAAAGGTGCTGCTGCTCGATTTGACGCTTGCCGGACGGCATGATCCACCCGTTCGGCTTTAGGGTAAAATTTTAAAAGGGCCCTTGTGGGCCCTTTGATTTTAGATACCTTCAACGATGACTATTTCACCATCCGCAACCGTCTGGCGGATTGCCTTCGCGGCCTGATATTCGGGTGAATTGTAGCAATCGAGCGCGTGCTGCATGGTTTCGAACTCAATGATTACGTTGCGGGCACGACCCTGTCCCTCGACTGCGTCTGTCTTACCGCCACGCGCAATGAAATTTGCACCATAACGCTCGAACGCCGGTTTTGCGGTCGAAACATAATCCTTGTATCGCTCGGGATCACGAACATCCACGCGGGCAATCCAGTAGGCTTTGGTCATGCTGTTTCCTCCACTAGCTATTTGATAGAACGGAACGCATTTCATCGAGAATGGCAAGGGCTGCTGCCTTACGATCAACTGCGCCGACAATCGGGCGGGCGACGACCAGATGGCTGGCTCCGGCCTCCAAGGCATCCGCAGGGGTCATGACCCGTTTCTGGTCGCCCTTTTCCGAACCGGCGGGGCGAATGCCTGGTGTGACAATGGCCATATCCGGACCCACTGCCTGACGGATGGCTGCCGCTTCGACGGCGGAAGCCACAATGCCGCCCATGCCGGCCTCGCGCGCCTGCCGGGCGCGTTTCAGCACCAGCGTTTCCGCATCGTCGGAATAACCGGCTTCCTGCAGGTCGGCATTGTCCATTGAGGTCAGAACCGTTACGCCCAGAAGGCAGAGGTCCGATCCTCTGGCAGCTTCCACCGCTGCCCGCATCGCTTTCGGATAAGCATGCAGGGTGAGCATGGACACACCCATCTTCGCGACATTCTCGACACCCTTTGCGATGGTGTTGTCGATATCGAGCAACTTCATGTCGAGGAAGACTTTCTTCTTCGCCGCCACGAGGCTTTTTGCGAAGTCGAGTCCACCTGCAAAAACCAGCTGATAGCCGATCTTGTAGAAGGAAACGGCATCGCCCAGCTCTTCGACCACCTTTTCCGCTTCGGCAATGGTCGGCACGTCGAGGCCCACGATCAAGCGCCCAGATGCTTTCCCGGGCGCTTGATCGCGCAAATCTGTCGTCGTCATGAGAGTCTCCGTGGTGATTTTTACTCTCTTCGCATAACGGAACCCGTTGCGAAAGAGACGGAATCAGCTTTTTGCTTCTTCCACCCGCGCGATGAGGCTGCGGCAGACGGCGGAGAGCATTCTGGCGCTGCGTTCTTCTTTCAGCGTTCCATCATCATTGAACGCTACCGATGCATGACCGACCGAGCATTGCTCGGTCACGATCTGCACGCCGACATTCATCAGCACAGCACGCAAATGATAAAGTCCGCGCATACCGGCGAACATGCCGTCGGAGCTGGAACAGAGGCCGACAGTCAGACCGGCATAGGGTCTGAACGGCTTGTCCCCATCCTTTGATATGCGACTGACCCAATCGATGGTGTTTTTCAGAAGCGGCGGGATCGATGCATTATATTCCGGCGAGCAGATCATCAGGCCATCCTGTTCGGCGAACAGGCGACCAAGCTTCATAGCGTTTTCCGGAACGCCATGCTCGTTTTCCAGATTCTGGTCCATGATCGGCAAAGGATAGTCGGCAAGCGTGATGCGCGTGACATCGGCCCCCTGCGCCCGCAACTCCTTTTCCGCGGCATCCGCCATGTGGCCGGAAAAAGCACCGATACGAACCGAACCCGCGAAGACGAGAATACGTGCAGTCATGAAAAGCCTCGCTCGAAACTAGTGGATTGAATTTGACGTTTGAATCCCGACTGAATGAGATGCTGTTTCAAACGTCAAATTCGAAAAATCCACTAGATACATAAAATTACTAGTGGTCTTTGCGATTCCGACATTTGCTCGGCGCCTGTATCAGAGGGACGCAAATGTCGGAATCAGACCACTAGACCAAAGGGCTGCGATAAACCCAAAGCTGCGCTGGCGGCACATTGCGCACCACGAAATCATAGTGCTGAACCGTATAGTTGCCGCGGCCAGCGGGAACCGGTGGCAAGGGACCATAGGTGATCTGCATCAAAGGCCGTCCGCGTGGAATGCGGGAAAGCAGGCTTTCCACGAGCTGGATGCGCCCGTCCATCGGGAAATTGAGCATCGGCACGGCAGAGATGATACAATCGAATTTCTGGTCTTTCTTCTCACCCAACGCGCTGTCGAGGTCGAATGCATCGCCCTGAATAATATTGACCTCTGGAAAGATCGTGTTCAGGTGATCCACGAAATCCTGCGAATATTCGATGGAATAGAGGTCGGCAGGTTTTACGCCCTGTTTCAGGATCGCCTTGGTGATGACGCCCGTGCCTGGTCCAAGTTCAAGAACGGGAAGGCCGGAGCCGGTATCGATGACGCTGGCCATACGGCGCGCTGTAATAGAACTCGTCGGCAAAATAGCCCCGACCGCTTTCGGCCCGTCTATCCATCCCTTGAAAAAACGGATCTCCTCATCGAACTTAGCGGCCAGTTTCCTGCCGAGCTGTCCTGCCATTCTCGCTGCTCCCATTGTCGTTATTGGACAAGTTTATGCCGCTTTGAATTCCCTAAGCAAGGCGTGAATAAGGAAAAGAACAAAAAAGGGAGCCTTTCGGCTCCCTTTATTATTCTCCGATACCTTCGAAGAATTCTTTCATCCTTGAGAAGAACCCCGCTGATTTCGGGCTATTCTCCTGCGAGGAAAGTTTTTCGAACTCTTCCAGCAGTTCACGCTGGCGTTTGGACAGGTTCTGCGGTGTCTCAATGTCGATCTGGATATAAAGATCGCCTACCGCAGCCTGACGCAGAACCGGCATGCCCTTGCCCTTGAGGCGGAACTGCTTGCCATTCTGCGTGCCGTCCGGAACCTTGACCCGTGTCTGTGTGCCATCGAGCGTGGAGACTTCGAACTGGCCACCAAGGGCTGCCGTCGTCATCGAGATCGGTACCTTGCAATAAAGGTCGGAGCCGTCGCGCTGGAAGAACTCGTGCGGCTTGACCGAAAGGAAAATGTAGAGGTCGCCTGCCGGGCCGCCGCGCATACCGGCTTCGCCTTCACCGGCGAGACGGATACGGGTGCCATCCTCGATGCCTGCCGGAATATTGACCGACAGCGAACGCTCCTGCGTGACACGGCCCTGACCATGGCACTTGCCGCAAGGGTCCTTGATGATCTGGCCACGACCGTTACAGGTCGGGCAGGTGCGCTCCACCGAGAAAAAGCCCTGGGCAGCGCGAACACGGCCCGAACCCGAACACATGGTACAGGTGGTCGGCTGAGAACCGGCCTTTGCGCCGGAGCCGGAGCATTCGTCGCAGGTGATGGACGTCGGAACGCGGATTTGCGCGGTCTTGCCCGCATAGGCTTCTTCCAGCGTCACTTCCATATTGTAGCGAAGATCGGCGCCGCGTTCGCGTCCGCCACTGGAGCGGCGCCGACCGCCGCCCATCATCTCGCCAAAAATGTCTTCGAAGATATCGGCGAAACCACCGGCACCGCCAAAGCCGTTACCGAAACCGCCACCCATGCCGCCATTTTCAAAGGCTGCGTGGCCGAACCGGTCGTAGGCGGCGCGCTTCTGCGGGTCCTTCAGCGTTTCGTAAGCCTCGCCGATTTCCTTGAACTTGCGCTCAGCTTCCGGATTATCCGGATTGCGATCCGGATGATATTCCATGGCGAGTTTGCGAAAGGCTGTTTTCAGCGTCTTGTCGTCTGCTGTTCTTTCAACACCCAGAGCTTCGTAGTAGTCGATCTTCATCAGTTCGTTATCCCGGCGACAGGAACGCGCCTTTTGCTTTCACGGACATCGTATCCCGAAACCGGTCCCCAGATTCGTGCGACACGCCCCAAAGCGTTCAACACTTGTCAGGGGCCAGCGTTTCCAATTGTTCATCTATCGAAGCGCCTTCCGACCCATGCGTCAGAGCGGCACTCCGGGTTTCAGCATCAATACCCACTTTGCCCGAAACCGTCTCATGCTTTTCAAGATGTATGCAGGCCAGAGCGATTTTTCAAACAGAGGCTGATTTTCTCGGCATTTGCCACCGACACCGGCCAATATGCAGGCTTATACAAAACCTGCGAATATGAACATCTCAAAAATTGGCAAAAGCCCGGGGCAGAGCCCCGGGCTTGAGCGTATTGAGCCTAGAATTACGACTTCTTCTTGTCGTCGTCGATTTCTTCGTAATCGGCGTCGACAACATCGTCGTTCGAAGCAGCAGCCTCTTCGCTAGCACCGGCGGCACCCGTTTCAGCAGCCTGAGCGGCTTCGTACATGGCTTGACCGAGCTTCATGGAAGCTTCGGCGAGCGTCTGCGTCTTGGCCTTGATATCCTCGGCATCATCGCCTTCAAGCGAGGTCTTGAGGCTTGCAAGAGCATCCTCAATGGCCTTCTTGTCATCAGCCGAAACCTTGTCGCCATATTCGCTGAGCGACTTTTCGGTCGAATGAACGAGGCTTTCGCCCTGGTTCTTGGCTTCAACGGCATCGCGACGCTTCTTGTCGGCTTCGGCGTTGGCCTCGGCGTCCTTGACCATTTTTTCGATGTCGGCATCGCTCAGACCACCG
Organism: Brucella tritici; assembly: GCF_902825325.1. Classification (GTDB taxonomy): domain Bacteria; phylum Pseudomonadota; class Alphaproteobacteria; order Rhizobiales; family Rhizobiaceae; genus Brucella. Next base: position 227,773 of record NZ_CADEAR010000002.1, read on the forward strand.
GATGCCTGAATGCGGATCTGGTGTTCCTTGCCGGTGCCCTTGTCCTTGGCTGTCACGTTGACGATACCGTTGGCGTCGATGTCGAAAGTCACTTCGATCTGCGGCACGCCACGCGGTGCGGGCGGAATGCCGACGAGGTCGAACTGGCCGAGCATCTTGTTGTCGGCAGCCATTTCACGCTCGCCCTGGAAGACGCGGATCGTCACTGCCGACTGATTGTCTTCGGCGGTGGAGAAGGTCTGCGACTTCTTGGTCGGGATCGTGGTGTTGCGTTCGATCAGACGCGTGAACACGCCGCCCAGCGTTTCGATACCCAGCGAAAGCGGGGTCACGTCGAGCAGCAGAACGTCCTTGACGTCGCCCTGCAGAACGCCTGCCTGAATTGCCGCGCCCATGGCGACGACTTCATCCGGATTGACGCCCTTGTGCGGCTCCTTGCCGAAGAAGGCTTTCACGACTTCCTGAATCTTCGGCATGCGGGTCATGCCGCCGACCAGAATCACTTCGTCGATTTCGCCAGCCTTGAGGCCGGCATCCTTCAGCGCTGCCTTGCAGGGCTCGATGGTGCGCTGGACGAGATCGTCGACCAGGCTTTCGAACTTGGCACGCGATAGCTTGATGGCAAGGTGCTTCGGACCGGTCTGGTCAGCCGTGATGAACGGCAGGTTGACTTCGGTCTGTTGCGAGGACGACAGTTCGATCTTGGCCTTTTCGGCAGCTTCCTTGAGGCGCTGCAGAGCGAGCTTGTCGTTCTTGAGGTCGATGCCGCTTTCCTTCTTGAACTCGGAGACGAGGTATTCGACCAGACGCATGTCAAAGTCTTCACCGCCGAGGAAGGTGTCGCCGTTGGTCGACTTCACCTCAAAGACGCCGTCACCGATTTCGAGAACCGAGACGTCGAAAGTGCCGCCGCCAAGGTCATAAACAGCAATGGTCTTGCCATCGTTCTTGTCCAGACCGTAAGCGAGCGCAGCAGCAGTCGGCTCGTTGATGATACGCAGCACTTCGAGACCGGCGATCTTGCCGGCATCCTTGGTTGCCTGGCGCTGAGCGTCGTTGAAGTAGGCCGGAACGGTGATAACCGCCTGCGTGACTGTTTCGCCGAGGTAAGACTCAGCGGTTTCCTTCATCTTCTGAAGGATCATCGCAGAAACCTGCGACGGGGAATATTTCTTGCCGTGGACTTCAACCCAGGCGTCGCCATTGTCGCCCTTGACAATCTGGTACGGAACCAGGTCCTTGTCCTTGGTAACCATCGGGTCGTCAAAGCGGCGGCCGATCAGGCGCTTAACCGCAAAAATGGTACCTTCCGGATTGGTGACGGCCTGACGCTTTGCAGGCTGACCGATGAGACGTTCGTCACTATCGGAGAACGCAACGATCGAAGGGGTTGTACGCGCACCTTCGGCATTTTCGATGACCTTCGCGCTTTTGCCGTCCATGACGGATACGCAGGAGTTGGTCGTTCCCAGATCGATACCAATAACTTTAGCCATATTTCTCTCCATTCAGCAAACCGCCAAGACCTCTACCGAGCGTTCCGTGGGCGGTTCCTATCGGTTTCACAATGCGCTTTTCACGATGCTTGTCCAAAAACCGGACCGGTTTCCAGACGCACATCAATGCCCTGTGCGAGGCGTATATAAGAAACGCGGTTTTTTACTGCAAGTCACAACAGCCAAGCTGGGGCAGATTCAGCACCCGGAAACACTGACAGGGACCTATCGACGTACGAAATAGGGGCCGCAGCTGCACAAGATAGTGCGCGCGGACCATCATACCATAGCCGAGCCGTCTTTTGCCGCACGGTAGATCGCATCGATGAATTTCTGGTTCGCCTTCGAGTTTTCAAGCGAGAAAAGTCGTGTATCCCTGCTGCCGTGAGTGGCACGCACAAAGCTTTCCGCCTGAAGCTGATAATGATTGGCGTCACCGAACGACCATTCCGTTGCCTTGGTGTGGCCGGCGTCGAAAAGTGAGATGCTGCCATGACCATATTTGCCGGTATTGAATGGCGCGTAGACTTCAATGAAGCCCTTGTCGCCATGGAAAACCATCGTCTGCCGAGCGCCAAGCTGAGTCGCGACATAAAAGGTCAGGTCAAATCCGTCGAAGCGGGCCGAAACATTGGCATAACGGTCGGTACCGAAAGCCGGATCGTATTCCACCGATGCTTGAACCGATACTGGCTCCAGACCGGTCACCATGCGGGTTACCACGGTCGGATAGACGCCAATATCCGGCAGGGCGCCGCCGCCCAGTTCCGGCTGGTTGCGCATATTGCCGGGATCGACATTGAAATAGGAAAAAGCACCCTGCACATGGCGGAGCCTGCCGATAGCGCCTTCGGCCAGAAGTTCCTGCAGCTTGATCCACTGCGGATGGTAATAGACCATGAAGGCTTCAGCGATAGTGACCTTATGCTTGTCACGTGCGGCAATGAGTTGGTCGATATCGTCGGCCTTGAGTGCAATCGGCTTTTCGCACAAGACATGCTTGCCCGCTTCAGCCGCCTTAAGGCTCCATTCTATGTGCTGCGAGGTCGGCAGCGGTATATAGACGCCATCAATGACATCGCTTGCTAGAAGCTCTTCATAGGAGCCGAATGCCAGCGGCGCGCCGAAGCGGTCGGCGACGGAGCGCGCACGCGACAGGTCGCGGCTTGCAATGGCATGAACAACGCCATTTTCGGATGCGCAAAGCGCTGGAATCACCTGCGTGACGCCGATCTTGGCTGTTGAAAGGATACCCCAACGAAACATGCTGTTCCCTCTTTTATTCAAAGCAAAAATCCAGGCTCATTGCGGCGTGTCCCAGTCCTGAACTCGCAGTTCCGGCCAGAATTTGAGCGCGCGGGCTGCATTGATCTCGTGCGTTTCGCGGTTATCGATGGCACGATTGGGACGAATGCGAAATGAAAAAATATCATCGAAGCCGAAAGGAGCGTGAATGAGCAGCCCATCCTCCGTCGCTTCGCCGTCTTTTGCCAGCCGCGCGCCCACGCAATGGGCAATCGTCGAATAACGTTCTATCGATTCGGTCGCAGAGCGAAGCGGCGCATAGGGCTGTCCGAAGCGTTTTTCGAACCACAGATGCACCCGCGCCTGATTGCGAACCTGCACCGGAAGCGGGAAGTCGCGGAAGACGCCAGCCCCGCGGGTGATAACAGCGTCCTCTGCCTCCCAGGAAAGATCGCTGCCGTCGAAATAGATAATATCGAGATCCTTGATCCCGTGCAGGACCGGCCTCCCGGTCAGTCGGTTCCAGATGGTGTTATAGAGCGCGCCTGAGACGAGCCAGAAATCAGACGCTTCCCCGGCCAGTTCATGCAACCGATGCAGCGCATCCGTCAACAGCGGGCTTTCCAGAATCATCTGTGAAAAGATATCCCGCTGCTGTGCGAGCGGCAGACCGGCATGACGCAAATGGTTCGACACTGATTTCATTGACCGCTTCCATGGCGATAAAAGTCGATGAATGCCCGCAACGCCGGGCGCATCTGGCGGCGGCTCGGATAATAGAGATAAAGCCCCGCGAAAGGCTGGCACCAGTCGTCCAGAACCCGAACAAGATGCCTTTCCGCCAAAGCGTCGTGAACATAGGCCTCGAACAGATAAGCAAGTCCGGTGCCGTTCAGAGCTGCTTCCAGAATAACTCTGTCATCGTTGACGATCAAAGGCCCTTCAATTGCAATTTCCTGCACCTCGCCTGCCTTTTCGAATTCCCAGCGATAGGTTTGTCCGCTCGGAAAGCGATGGCGAATACATGCATGCTGCAAAAGATCGCGCGGTTCGACGGGGACCGAACGGTTCTCAAAATAAACAGGTGCCGCAACGATTGCCGCACGCACATTGCCGGTCAACCGCGTTGCAATCATATCCGCTTCGAGGCTCTCACCGAGACGCACGCCTGCGTCGAAGCCGGCCGCTACGATATCGGTGAAGCCATTTTCCACTCGCAGATCGAGTGTAATGTCGGGATAAGCTCTGGCGAATTCGCCCAGACGCGGAGCGATAACAAGCTGCGCCGCCACATAGGGCGCTGTAATGCGCAGCACCCCCGACGGTCGATCCCGCGAATCAACGGCGGCACCCAAGGCCGCATTGATCTCCTCAAGCGCCGGTGCCAGCCTCTCCAGCAATTGCCGCCCGGCTTCCGTCGGGGCGACGCTACGCGTTGTGCGTGCAAGAAGACGCACACCCAGACTGTCCTCCAGTGTTGCCACTGCGTGGCTGACGGCTGAAGGTGCAATTGCCAGTTCCCGCGCAGCGCCACGGAAACTTCCATGCGCTGCAACGGCGGCGAGAACAGCAAGCTGTGACAGTTGGCTTCGATTCATTGTTACAAATTACAGAACAAGCCGTGAAAATAAATCGGTATTATCGAACTTACCGCCCCGTTTTATTGTTTGCGACATGGTCCTCGGTCGGAACGCAGCCACAGACAAGGCGCATCCCGCCGGAATCTCCTCCCGATTTTCCCGCACAATTTTCAGTACTTTCAATCAATCATTCGAAAGGAACTACGATGCAACAGCGCAAACTCGGCCAGCAATTGAGCGTTTCTGCCCTTGGTTTCGGCTGCATGGGAATGACCTATGCTTATGGCGGACAGGATGAACACGATGCGATCCGCACGCTGCATCGCGCCGTCGATCTTGGCGTGACATTTTTCGATACGGCAGAGGTCTATGGTCCGTTTGAGAACGAGAAACTTGTCGGCAGGGCACTCAAGCCATTCCGTGACCAGGTGACCATTGCAACGAAGTTCGGCTTCAAGATCGAAGACGGCCAGATGAAGGGTGTCGATAGCCGCCCTGAACATATTCGCGATGTAGCCGAGGCCTCCCTGAAACGGCTCGGCATCGATGTGATCGATCTGTTCTACCAGCACCGCGTCGATCCATCCGTGCCGATTGAAGATGTGGTCGGAACTTTGAAAGACCTGATCGATGAGGGAAAGATACGCGCCATCGGTCTTTCGGAAGCAGGTAGCACTACCTTGCGCCGTGCGCATGCGGTCCATCCCATCGCCGCGCTGCAAAGCGAATATTCGCTATGGGCACGCGATCCGGAAGACAATGTGCTGCCGGTCTGCCGTGAACTCGGTATCGGTTTCGTACCCTATAGCCCGCTTGGGCGCGGTATGCTGACCGGCACGTTGCGTTCACAGTCCGATCTCGCCGAAGATGACTTCCGCAAGACCCTGCCGCGTTTCCAGCCGGGCAATCTGGAAGCCAACAACCGGCAGGTGGATCGCATCGTCGAGATCGCACAGGAAAAGCATGTCACGCCCGCGCAACTGGCGCTGGCATGGGTGCTGAGCCGGGGCGATTTCATTGTGCCGATCCCCGGCGTCCGCAAGATCCATCATCTGGAAGACAATGTGAAAGCCGTGGACATCGTGTTGACAGAACAAGATCTCCAGCGTCTGGATGAGGTATCCGCACCCGACCTGATCGCAGGCAAGCGTTATAACGAACAGCAACTTGCGCTGACCGGTCTCTGATGAGAGCGCATCCCGAAAAGTGTGAAACGATTTTCGGGCAAGATGCGCGGTAAAAAAGCAGTTAGAGCGCCGATCTGTTTCAATCCGATCGAAACGCGCCCTAACTGTTCCAAATAAAAAGGGAGCCCGTCGGGCTCCCTTTTTATTACATTCTGCGCAAGGCTGGCGGTGCAAGCGTCAGAAGCCCGGCCAGCGTCATGGCAAAGCCGACCCATAGCGGTGCATGCAGGCCATACCCGGCCTCCATTGCCTGTCCGCCAACCCACGGCCCAAGCCCGAGACCGATATTGATGACCGATGCGTGCATCGCGTTCACCAGCGCGCCCGGATGTGCGATCCGCATCACCCGCGCAATAAAGGCCGGATTAAGCGCAATGCCCGTAAGGCCGATCATCACGATGGCAAGGATTGCAGCCGGTTTCAGCTCTGCGAAAAGCGCGAAAATCAGCATGGCCGACAGCATCAACACGAGGCCGATGGCGATAGTCGGGATCGTGTGACGGTCGGCAAAGCGACCCGTGACATAGTTGCCAACGATATTGGCACCGCCATAGAGGGCAAGCAACAATGGCACCTGCATCGCGGAGAAACCGGCAAGCTGCACCGTAATCGGCGACAGATAACTATAGACGGCGAAGGACGAGCCTATGACCAGCGCGCTGGTGGCATAGGCAGCCCAGAGTTTCGGCTTGCGCATCTCCTTCAGTTCAGAGCGCAGATCGGCCTGCGGCGTATCGGGCGACGACTCGACCTTGATTGCGATGACAAGCGCGCAAACCAGAATCAGGACTACAATGGCCCAGAAGCTCGCCCGCCAGCCGAACGCATTGGTGATCGCAGTCGCGATGGGCACGCCGAAGACTGTACAGAGCATGAGGCCGGCAAAGACCAGCGATGAAGCCCGTCCGCGCAGTTCCGGTCCGACGAGCTGTGCCGTGATGGCAAGCATCAGCCCGAAGCTCGTTGCCGCCGCCATGCCGGTCAGAACACGCGCAATCAGCAGAACCTGGAAGCTGCTTGTGGATGCCGCCACGCTTTGCGCCGCCGCATAAAATACAAGCAGAATCAGAAGCCCCCGCTTGTTCTCGATCTTCAAGGCCAGAAACAGGATCGTGACCAGCGGTCCTCCGATCATCATGCCAAGCGCATAGAGCGAAATGAGATTGCCTATATCAGCAATGGAACGGTCAAATGCCACCTGAAGCGACGGCAGCATGCCCGAAATCATGAGTTCGGAAGTCGTGAGCGCGAACACGCCCAAGCTGAGGCAATAGACAACCAGCGGGATCGCTCGCGCCTTTTGCGAAGACGCAGAAACCTCTTCCGCCGCAAGGGCAGATTCGCACGTATCGTTCATGGGACGAATCCTATTTATATAGTGTAAGCTACATAATTAATATCGCCTTGCCCGAAAGGGTCAAGAGAATTATATAGGGATGACTACAGAAAGGGAGAAAAATGGTTCCACGCGGACGCCCGCGCAGCTTCGACCGCGATGCAGCGCTGGACAAGGTGATGAAGGTTTTCTGGGCCAAAGGCTACGAGTGTGCCCAGATCAACGACTTCACGACCGCCATCGGCATTACGCCGCCAAGCTTCTATGCCGCCTTCGGCAATAAGGAGCAGGCGTTTCGTGAAGCCGTCGACTATTATCGTCGTACCATCGGCGCCGCTCCGTTCGACGCACTGGAAAACGCGACCACCATTCAGGAAGGCATGCGCCAATGGCTGGAACTGAGCGCGGACAGTGCTTTTGTCTGTCCGGCGGGTGGCTGTATGATCAGTGTCAGCTCGATACAGTGCAAACCGGAAAATGTGCCTGTGAAGGAATTTCTCCAAGCTATCCGCCACGCCAATCATGACCGGCTTTCCAGGCGCTTGCAGCGAGCGATAGAGACGGGCGACCTCCCGTCCGATTCCGATATTACGCAAATGACCGAGTTCTATCACATGATACAGCAGAGCATTTCCTTTGAAGCCCGCGATGGCAATTCACGCGCCAATGTGCAGAAGATCATCGATATGGCCATGCGCGCCATGCCCGCCAAGGTAAAAAGCCCGGCTTGAAGCCGGGCTTTTTGTTTCATGCCTATCCGCGAAGGACGCCGCCGGTCTGTTTGGCCACACTGGCCACGACCTGCTTCGACAACGCTTCCAAATCTTCATCCGTCAATGTGCGGTCCTGTGGCTGCAGTAGCACCTCAACCGCGATCGACTTCTTGCCTTCGCCAAGCGATGCGCCTGTGAAGATATCGAACACCTGAACGCCGACGATTAGTTTCTTGTCCGCGCTTGAGACCGCCTTCACGACATTTCCGGCTTCTACATCTGCATCCACCACAAACGCGAAATCGCGCTTGAGGCTCTGGAACTGTGAAAGGTTCAAAGCCGGCTTGGTGCGGGTCGCCTTTGCCTTCGGCTCAGGGATCGCATCGATATAGATTTCGAAGCCGCAGAGATTGCCCGACACGTCGAGGGCTTCCAGCGTGTCCGGATGGAACTCGCCGAAATAGCCAAGCACGACCTTGGGGCCGAGCTTCAGCGTGCCGGAACGGCCCGGATGGAACCATTCCGGTCCACCGGCTTCGATCTGGATGCGATCAACCGGCGCACCGGCAGCTTCCAGCGCCGCCAGCGCATCGGCCTTGGCGTCGAACACGCCAACGGTCGCCGCATTGCCCGACCAGAAGCGGCCAGCGCCTTCAACGCCCGCCGTTCCGCGACGGATACCACCGGCCACACGGCGCTGCTTCTCCGGCGTGTCGCCTTCATAGATGCCCGAAACCTCGAACAGAGCGATATCGCCAAAACCGCGATCCGCATTGCGCTGTGCCGCAGCCAAGAGGCCCGGCAGAAGCGACGGACGCATATCCGACATGTCGGCTGCAATCGGGTTGGCAAGCTTCAGCTCCGGCTGGCCGCCGCCAAATGCCTTGGCCTGCGCTTCGGAAATGAAAGAATAGGTCACCGCTTCCAGCATGCCCCGTGAAGCGAGCATACGGCGGGCATGGCGCGTGCGAATCTGCAAGGTGGTCAGGATGCGCCCGTTGACGGCGCCATGGTTTGGCAACGGCTGCGGATCGATCTGGTTGATGCCGTGGATACGCATGACTTCTTCAACAAGGTCAGCCTTGCCTTCCACATCACCACGCCATGACGGAACGATTGCCCTGATGACCTTGCCATCACCTTCGACGCCGAAGCCGAGACGCTTCAGAATATCGAGCGACGCTTCATAGGACACTTCGATACCCGTCAGGCGCTTGACTTCCGATACCGGGAAATCGATCACGCGCGGCTCAGGCTTGCTATATCCGACCACGTCGAGAACTGTCGGCTCGCCGCCGCAAAGTTCCAGCACCAGCTTGGTCGCGATTTCTGCACCTGGAACCATCATTTCCGGATCGACGCCACGTTCAAAACGGTAGCGCGCATCGGTAACGATACCTAGCTCGCGGCCCGTGCGCGCAATCATGCGCGGGTCCCAAAGAGCGGATTCGATCAGCACATCGACCGTGTTTTCGTCGCAGCCGGAATGCTCGCCACCCATGATACCGGCAATTGATTCGGGACCGTTTTCATCGGCAATCACATACATGCCCGGCTTGAACTTATATTCGCGCTGATCAAGGCCGAGAATGGTTTCGCCATCCTTTGCCAGTCGCACCGTCAGATTGCCCTTGACCTTGGCCGCGTCGAAGACGTGCAGCGGACGGCCCTGATCGAAGGTCACATAATTGGTGATGTCGACCAGTGCATTGATCGGGCGCAGGCCGATGGCCTTCAAACGCTGCTGCATCCATTTCGGGCTTGGGCCATTCTTGACACCCCTGACCATGCGCAGTGCGAAACCGGTGCAGAACGGGTTTTCGGCATCCTGATCCAGTATGACCTTGACCGGCGTTTCGCCTTCACCCTTGACTGCTTCCGGCAGCGTGTTCTTGAGCGTGCCAAGACCGACAGCGGCCAAATCGCGCGCAATGCCGCGAATGCCAGTGCAATCGGCGCGATTCGGTGTCAGGCCGATCTCGATCACCGCATCGTCCAGTCCGGCATAGATCGCGAAGCTGGTGCCGACTGGAGCATCTTCCGGCAGGTCGATGATGCCATTGTGTTCGTCGGAAAGCTCCAGCTCGCGTTCGGAACACATCATGCCGAAACTTTCGACACCGCGAATCTTGCCGACCGAAAGCGTGACATCGAGGCCCGGCACATAGTCGCCAGGACGGCCCAGAACACCGACGAGACCGGCGCGGGCATTCGGTGCGCCGCAGACGACCTGAACCGGCTGGCCTTCGCCCGTATCGACCGAAAGAACGCGCAGCTTGTCGGCATCCGGATGTTGAACGGCGCTCACGACCTTGGCGATCTTGAAGGCCTTGAAAGCAGCGCGGTCATCGACCGATTCCACTTCCAGACCGATATCGGTCAGCTTCTCGACGATCTGATCGAGCGTCGCATCGGTTTCAAGGTGATCCTTGAGCCAGGAAAGCGTGAATTTCATTTGTCTTGTCCCTTCCTGTCCTTACGCGCTCAGTCCGCCGAAAAGCGTCGGAATGTCGAGCGGACGGAAACCGTAATGTTCGATCCAGCGCACATCGGCGTCGAAGAAGGCGCGCAAGTCAGGCATACCGTATTTCAGCATGGCGATGCGATCGATGCCCATGCCCCAGGCGAAGCCCTGATAGACGTCCGGATCGTAGCCGGAAGCGCGCAGCACATTCGGATGCACCATGCCGCAGCCCAGAATTTCGAGCCAGTCATTGCCTTCGCCGAACTTCACATGCGGACCGGAACGGTCGCACTGAATATCCACTTCAACCGATGGCTCGGTGAACGGGAAGAAGCTCGGACGCATGCGCATCTTGACCGAAGGCACTTCGAAGAAGGCCTTGCAGAACTCTTCCAGCACCCATTTCATGTTGGCGACATTGGCCGACTTGTCCACGACCAGACCTTCGACCTGATGGAACATCGGCGAATGGGTGGCGTCGGAATCCATGCGATAGGTCTTGCCCGGAATGACGATGCGGATCGGCTCGTCACGGCCTTCCTTGTCACGGATGGCGGCAAATTTCTCCATCGTGTGCACCTGCACCGGCGAGGTGTGGGTGCGCAACAGCTTGCGCTCACCCTTCTCATCCGCATTGAAGAAGAAGGTGTCATGCATTTCACGCGCCGGATGGCCTTCAGGAAAGTTCAGGGCGGTGAAGTTATAATAGTCGGTTTCGATATCCGGACCTTCGGCAATTGAGAAACCCATATCAGCGAAGATTGCGGTGATCTCATCGATGACCTGTGAAATCGGATGGATGCGTCCGCGCGATACAGCGCTTTCGCGTACCGGCAGTGTCACATCGACCTTCTCACGCTCAAGGCGCGCTGCAATGGCTTGCTTGCGCAGCTCTGTCTTGCGTTCGGTCAGTGCATCAGTAACGCGGTTCTTCAAGCCGTTGATGGCCGGGCCCTGTGCCTGACGCTCTTCCGGCGTCATGCTGCCCAGCGTCTTCAGCTTTTCCGAAACCGAGCCCTTCTTGCCAAGAGCGGCGACACGCACGGCTTCAATGGCAGGCTCGTCAGCCGCCGCCGCGATGTCTTCGAGAATCTGCCGTTCGAGTTGTTCTAGATCACTCATTGTTTAAATCCCTGTCGTGCCCGCGGCACTCCACGCCTCTTGTTTTGAGTTCCCTGTTGCGCCTGCAGCGCTCCATATATTTCGCTTTGCAGCCAAAGAAGCGTTGTCGTCACTCTCTTTGGCCTGATTGACGAGACGCATCAAGATTAGCGTCAAAAAATTCCATCGCCTGCAAAAGCCGTCTTCCATCGCCACCGAGAAAAATGCGGCGGAACAGCTTCAACGGCGCGATGGTAAATCGGAAGAATCCAACGATTTTCTTCAATTCCGGAATTACGTCAGCGGGCGCAACCGCACGATAGGCTGCGAATGTCTGCTGCGGTGTCCCGGCAAGACGCGCCTGCGCCGTGATCTGGAAAAACAGAAGCCAGACATCGCGCGCCTGCGCGGCAGCAAGCGGCATGACGGTTTCCGGCTCTTCCTCGAAATCGAGAAAGCCGGCAACACCGTTTTTCTGGAAAAAATCGCGCGGATGCGGGCGCCCGTGGCAGAGTCCTGCCGCATGAGCCTCGCCCAAAGAACGGGCACAATGGACGAGAAGCGCGTCATGGCCCTGCGGATCATTGCGACGCAACTGGTCAAGTCGATCCTGGATGATCGGCGCGACATCGCTCAAAACCATTACCGCCCCTTGGCGGTAGACAATTCTGGGCACCTGAAAACCCGCCTGCAGAAAAGCGCTCATCTTGCGCTCTTCGCGGTCGGCCATGCCTGCTTCTCCGACATCCTTCGGGCTACGCAGGAACGGATAGGGAAGAAGCGGCGAAATCAGGCTGTGCAGGCGCTTCGGAAGTGGGCGCCTTTCGGCATCGTGGCGCTTGATCCAGACACGCCGACCGCCAATGACAGCGCTGGAAATGCGCTTGCCCTGGCTCTGGGCAAGCAGAACCAGCAGGCTGCGGAGATCATCCGCATCCAGATCCAGTCTCAACTTGCCCGGTTCATCCTTCATGCCCGATTTGAATCCTTAAAACGAGAAAACCCGCGCCAGCCGAGCCAGCGCGGGTCCCCAAATTATCGATACTGCTTGGGAAAGGCGGCTGGCTTAGCGGACAGCGCCTTCAAAAGCGTTCGGCGTCTCGGTGTTCTTGAGGTACTCGAGAGCCTTCTTTGCCGACGCAACCAGCGCACCGAATGCATCCGGTTCGTGGATTGCGATGTCGGACAGAACCTTGCGGTCGATCTCGATGCCAGCCTTGGCAAGACCGTCGATGAAACGGCCATAGGTCAGGCCCTGCTCGCGGACAGCAGCGTTGATACGCTGAATCCAGAGAGCGCGGAACGAGCGCTTGCGGTTCTTGCGGTCGCGGTAAGCATACTGCTTCGAACGGTCGACTGCAGCCTTGGCGGTGCGGATCGTGTTCTTGCGACGGCCACGGAAACCAGCAGCCTGATCCAGAACCTTCTTGTGCTTTGCGTGGGCGGTAACGCCGCGTTTTACGCGTGCCATGTTATGATCTCCTTCTCAGACTAATCTTAGAGGCCGTTCGGCAGGAACTGCTTCACGATCTTTGCATCGGCATCGGCGAGAACCATGGTGCCGCGTGCATCGCGAATGAACTTGTTCGAACGCTTGATCATGCCATGACGCTTACCAGCAGCTGCGGCCTTGATTTTGCCGGTGCCGGTGATCTTGAACCGCTTCTTGGCGGCTGATTTGGTCTTCATCTTGGGCATTTTGCTACTCCTTCTTTGCGATCCCCCTCGTGCCTCCGGCACTCGACGCCTCTTGTCGTGGCGTCCGGTCATGCCTGATGCGGATGGGAACCTAGTTTTACTTCCGGACTGACCAAGCCCGAAAAGCATACGAAACCGCCACGGCATGCCCTGCCGGGCGGTTCGAACGCGGCCTTATAGGCTCAAAGACCGCAAAACGCAATGCCCGAATTGGGCTGAATCGCAGTCTAAACGTCAATAAAGCCGCAGAAGCACCGGCAGGACGTGGATGTCCTGCAAATACTCCACGAACTCGAAAAACGGATAGGCGACGAAAAACACCAGTCCATCCGTGAAGGTACGATAAAGCCGATCAGGACGAACGATCAGCTCCTTGTCGTCGCGAAACAGCGAAAACTTCGGGAAGAAACGCGGCACACTCGCACAATAGGCTTCATAAGGCTTGCCGAAATTCTGCCTGAGAAATTTCTCCTCCGTCCGAATGACAACCGAGAAAGCGAGATAGCAAAGCACGCCGAAGGCGACCGCAATGATAACACTGCCGGTCTGCGCGCCGATGCCCATCGCACCAACGCTGCTGAAGACGTAAAGAGGATTGCGCGTAACCGAATAGGGTCCGCTCTGCACGATTTCCGCGCTTTTTCGCCCGCCGATATAGAGCGTGCACCACATGCGCCCTATGATGGCCGCAACGATCAGGCTCAGACCGAACGCTTCGATATACTCATGGAAATGGCCTGTCGATTGCGAGCTGACAAAAAGCAACGCCACGACCAGAAGTACCACGACGGCGCCGATCGTAAGGCGCCGACGCTGCTGATATTTCCCCAATTCGCCCAAAGTTTTCATTGTCATTCCACGATCCCATATTTATCCGGGCAAATGAAAAGCCGCCCGAAGGCGGCTTTTCCAAGGCATTTCGAAATGTTCAGCGCGGAGCGAGAACCATCATCATCTGACGGCCTTCAAGCTTCGGTTCGGACTCGACCTTGGCGATCTCGACAGTGTCTTCCTTGACGCGCTGCAAAAGCTTCATGCCAAGTTCCTGGTGCGCCATTTCGCGTCCACGGAAACGCAAGGTAACCTTGACCTTGTCGCCTTCCTCAAAGAAACGCAGAGCAGCCTTCATCTTCACCTCATAATCATGGGTGTCGATGTTCGGTCGCATCTTGATTTCCTTGATTTCAACCGTTTTCTGCTTCTTGCGCGCTTCGGCGGCCTTTTTCTGATTCTGATACTTCAGCTTGCCGAGGTCGACGATCTTGCAAACCGGAGGCTCCGCGTTCGGCACGATCTCGACGAGATCGAGACCTGCTTCTTCAGCCATGGCGATAGCTTCCTGAATGGAAACATCGCCGTGGTTCTGGCCTTCGGCATCGATAAGCTGAACCCGGGGAACCCGGATATCACGGTTGGAGCGCGGTCCGTCTTTCTGAACCGGCGTCGCTCTGAAGGGTCGGCGAATGGTCGTTATCTCCTGAATTGTTACGTCTCATGCGGTCGGATACTTGCTGCCAGACGGCATGTCCCCGATCAAACCACAGTTGATCGCGGAAATGTCGTCAAGCAGGCGGCGAAGTCAATAGCATCTTTGACAGGAAAAATCACCCCCGCGTGATAAACGTTCTTTTTGGCGTCATTTCGCGGCGGACAAGCGGCATATCGGTCACATTTGCCGTCATTTCAAGGGCCTCGCACCAGATGGCGGGTTTTCACTCAATTACGAACATGCCAAAACAATCTAGAGCGCCGTGCGTCCCTTCGGACGCACAAAGGACGCTCTAATCTATTGAATCTACGCATCGTGCTTTCCGAAAATCGATTCTGATTTTCGGGCCGATACTGTAGGAAAATGAGGAGATTTGAAATGAGCGCTGCGGGGCCGGAATTCATCGACGTGGACGGAGCGAAAATCGCCCTGCGTTACAGAGCCGGAAGCAAATCTCCGGGTGTAGTGTGGCTCGGCGGCTATCGTTCCGACATGTTGGGCACCAAAGCCGTGGTTCTCGACGAATGGGCTGGTCAAACCGGCCACAGTTCTCTCAGACACGATTATTCCGGCCATGGCGAATCCGGTGGCGATTTCAATCAGGGCACCATCTCGCGCTGGCTGAATGAAAGTCTCGCCGTCTACCGGCAATTTGCCAAAGGTCCGCAGATTCTGGTTGGCTCCTCCATGGGAGGCTGGATCGCGCTGCGCATGGCGCAGGAGCTCAAGCAGGAAGGCAACTCGCCCGCCGGGATCGTTCTGATAGCACCCGCTCCGGATTTTACGGCGGCGCTCGTGGAACCCACGCTTTCCGATGCACAGAAAAACGATCTTCAGGAAAAGGGCTATTTCGAAGAACCGTCCGACTATTCGCCCAATCCTTATGTCTATACCCGCGCATTGATCGAGGACGGGCGAAAGAATCTGGTTCTCAAGGGTATCATCGAGACCGGCTGTCCGATTCATATCCTGCAGGGCATGCAAGACCCGGATGTTCCTTACAAGCATGCGCTGACGCTTGTGGAACACCTGCCAGTCGATGACGTGACCCTGACGCTGGTGCGCGACGGCGATCATCGCCTGTCACGACCACAGGATCTCGATCTTCTGATCCGCACCGTATCCGGGCTGGCAGAGCGCATCGGCGAAAAATCGTAACGGAGTACAGTCATGCGGTTTTCGGTTTTCGCTTCCTCGGCGGTTGCGGCCATTGTCGGTTTCGGCGGCACGCTGGCGCTCATCATTGCTGCAGCGCAGGTGCTGGGCGCCACGCAGGCCGAAACCGCAAGCTGGGTGACTGCGATCTGCCTTGCGATTGCCGCTTCCTCCGCCTGGCTCAGCATCCGCTACAAGATGCCGATCATCGCAGCCTGGTCCACACCGGGGCTGGCACTGATCGGCGCCAGTGCCGGTTTCACCATGCCGGAAGCGGTCGGCGCATTCATCGTGACGGCACTGGCACTGGTCGCCACCGGACTGATCCGCCAATTGTCGGTGCTCGTTTCCCGCATTCCAGCCTCCGTCGCATCAGGTATGCTTGCAGGTGTGCTGCTGAGTTTCGTCATTGCCGCCGCCAAAACAGTGCCTGGCGATCCGGTTTTCGTCCTGCCGCTGGTGGCACTGTTTTTCATCATCCGCCTGTTCAACCCGTCGCTTGCCGTCATTGCCGTTCTGGTGACCGGCATGATCTTCGCATTGATCACAGGACGCTCACCCACCCTGCCCGCGCCTGAAATCTCGACGCTTACCCTCATCTGGCCGGAATTCCACATGAGCGCGATGATCGGCATCGCGATCCCGCTCTATCTGGTGACCATGGCCTCGCAGAACCTGCCGGGCTTCGCCGTGCTGCGCGCTTCGGGCTATGAGCCGCCAACCAGCGCCTGCCTGCGCGTAACCGGCCTGGCTTCTTTGCTGACAGCGCCTTTTGGGGCTTCTACCACCAATCTTGCCGCGATCTCGGCAGCGCTCTGCACCAATCCCGACGCACATCCGGACCACAGCAAACGCTGGCTCACCGGACCGGTCTATGCAGCGATTTATGTCGTGTTTGCCCTTTTCGGCGCCTCGCTGGTCGCGATCTTTGCCGTATTGCCTGTAACGCTCATCGCCCTTGTTGCTGGTCTTGCCCTGACAGGCCCGTTCATCAATGCGATGTCGCTGGCGCTGAAGGACGAACATGAGCGTCTTGCTGCAACGATAACCTTTGCCGTGACGGCTTCCGGCATGGCATTTTTCGGGGTCGGCTCCGCCTTCTGGGCGCTGATCGCCGGGCTTGCCGTCACTTTTCTCGAACATTTTCGTAAAAAAATTTCGAGATAATCACATTGGTTAGCGGAAACACGGTCTGAATCCGCAGGTTGCATTCTTGAAAAACCGCATTCTTTTCACCACGTCGAAGTCAAGCCGCCAGAACAAAATGCCCGCATAGGGCGGGCTGGCAGGCCTTGGTTTCGCGCATGTTGCCGGACGATGTCGAACGGTTGAATGGCATGCGCTTTTCGACGGAGCAGACCATGACCAATACTGCATTGATCCGCCCGGCATGGACGCCAGCCACGATTGCGCTGATGGTGCTCGGCTTTTTCCTGTTCTGGCCGCTTGGCCTCGCCATGCTCGCCTATATCCTCTGGGGTGATCGCCTCGAAGGGTTCAAGCGCGGCGTGAACGAGAAGACCGATTCCATGTTCGGCTCGTTCCGCAACTGCCGCAAGGGCGAAAGCTTCAACTTCGGTGGCACCACTGGCAACGAGGCTTTTGACGACTGGCGTCGCGCCGAACTGGAGCGACTGGCCGAAGAACGCCGCAAGCTCGAAGAAGCACGCGCCGAATTCGAGGCCTATGCTGCAGAACTTCGCCGCGCTCGCGACAAGGAAGAATTCGACCGCTTCATGGCTGAGCGCCGTGCGGCCTCGAAGAAGACGCCTGCCCCGCGCGCGAAAGGCGGCAAGGATGACATCACCGATCTTTGATAAGGTATAACACCCTGGAATCTCTCGAAACGGCGCGGTTTGGCTGCGCCGTTTCAGTTAAAATAGCAATTTTCTCTGGCTTTTTAAGCGAATCGCTTATTCTTAAGCGATGGGCTTATCCTTTCTTCGGCAAATCAGCGGTAAAGGGGCATCCGCTGGGACGACAACCGTTCGCAGCGAACGTATTCACGCGGTCGCAGGGCGGCAACTTTCCTTGCGTATTTTCGAAAATCCGCGTGCCAAACGACTAACCCTGCGTATCGAAGCAGGTGGCAGGGGACTGCGCATCACGGTTCCGCCCGGCCTTCCCGATCGTGAAGTGCTGAGCTTTCTCAACCGTCACGAAGGCTGGATCGAGAGCCGCATCGCAAAACTGCCTGACCAGCCGGGCGTGCGTGCCGGTATCAAAATCCCCTTGCGCGGCGTGCCACACAAGATCGTGCACCAGCCCGGGCGCGGCACCACACAGCTTATCGAAGGCAATATTCTGCTGGTCCATGGCGACCCGGCACATCTGCCGCGCCGCGTCGCCGATCACATCAAGCGCGAAGTGAAGCGCGAGATCGAGGCGCTTGTCGTCCGCCACACTGCCACAGTTGGCCGCAAGGCCAAATCCGTGCGTTTCAAGGACACGAAGAGCCGCTGGGGGTCCTGCACCTCCGACGGTGTGCTTTCCTTCTCCTGGCGCATCGGCATGGCTCCTGCCCCGATTATCAACTATCTTGTCGCCCATGAGGTGGCCCATCTCATCGAGATGAACCACGGGCCGAAATTCTGGAAACTCTGCCATGAGCTTTGCCCCGATACGGAGCGCTGCAAGGCTTGGCTGAAGCGCAACGGCAGCGCATTACAGGCTATCGACTTCACATGACCCCATCCATACTGACCGCCGCCAAGGTGCTGTGGGATTATCACTGCATCTATGATCCGCTGGAAACCGCCGATGTCATTATCGGGCTTGGCAGCTACGATCCGCTCGTGGCCGAAAGAGCAGCCGATCTTTTTCTCGAAGGCATGGCGACCTGGCTGGTATTCACCGGCAAAAGCGGCCACTGGACGGAAAAGCTCTATACGACAAGCGAAGCGGAAGCCTTTGCCGAAATCGCCATCAAGCGCGGCGTGCCCAAAGAAGCGATCGCGATCGAGCCCAATGCCACCAATATCGGCGAAAACATAAGGTTCAGCCGCGAAAGGCTTGCGCCCGGCGCCATCAGCGCCATCCTTGTGACAAAGCCGCAGACCCAGCGCCGCGTTCTGGCGACCGTGGCGCGCCAATGGCCGGAAGCGCGCGCAAGCATCACCGCTCCCCTCACCGCCTTTGAAGATCAGCCGACGGCGGATCATCCGGTCGAAATGCTTATCCATGAGATGGCTGGCGACCTGCAACGCATTCTGGAATATCCCGCCAAGGGCTACCAGATCGCGCAGGCAGTTCCCCTTGAGGTCATGGAGGCGTATGATTTTCTGATTGCACAGGGTTTTGACGGGCATCCGGTCCGATAGCAACTTGAGTAGTGCCCTGATTTGTGCGACGGGAAACCTATGGTCCTTGATATCAAAATTTGCGGGTTGAAGACGCCGGAGGCTGTTGCCGCCGCCCTCGACGGCGGTGCGACGCATATCGGTTTCATCTTCTTTCCCAAAAGCCCGCGTCATATACCCCCGCAGACAGCGGCGGGTCTGCGCGATGCGGTCAAGGGACGCGCGCTTGCGGTTGCCGTTACAGTCGATGCCGACGATGAAACGCTGGACGACATCGTGAAAACGGTGAAGCCCGACATTTTGCAGCTGCATGGCCACGAGACGCCGGAACGCGTAGCCTTCATCAAGGCGCGTTATGGCCTGCCGGTCATGAAGGCTTTTTCGGTGCGCGAAGCGAGCGATCTTGCCGCGGTTACAGCTTATAAAGGCATAGCCGACCGTTTCCTGTTCGATGCCAAGCCGCCGAAGGGATCGGACCTTCCGGGCGGTAACGGCGTATCGTTCGACTGGGAACTTCTGGCTGCGCTTGACGCGGATATCGATTACATGCTTTCCGGTGGATTGAATGCGGACAATATCGCAGAGGCGCTGCACAAGACCCAGGCGCCCGGTATCGACATATCGTCCGGCGTCGAGCGCGCGCCCGGCGAAAAGGATGTGCGCCTCATCGAGATTTTTTTCCGGGCTGTCACTGACGCCCGCAGGCAGCCTGAAATGACGGAGCGAAAGCGTTGAACAAGCCGGTTGAACCTAATTCCTACAAAACAGGCCCCGATGAAGAGGGCATGTTCGGTATTTTCGGTGGACGCTTCGTTGCCGAAACGCTGATGCCGCTGATCCTCGAATTGCAGGAGGCCTATGAAACGGCGAAGAACGATCCTGAGTTTAAGGCGGAGCTGAACGCGCTTTCCACCTACTATGCCGGTCGTCCTTCCAAGCTCTATTATGCCGAAGGCCTGACGAAACATTTGGGCGGTGCGAAGATTTACTTCAAGCGCGAAGACCTCAATCACACCGGCAGTCACAAGATCAATAACTGCCTTGGCCAGATTCTGCTGGCCAAGCGCATGGGCAAGACCCGGATCATCGCCGAAACCGGCGCCGGCCAGCATGGTGTGGCGTCTGCCACCGTTGCCGCGCGTTTCGGCCTGCCCTGCGTGGTCTATATGGGCGCAACCGACGTCGAGCGCCAAAAGCCGAATGTGTTCCGCATGAAGCTGCTCGGCGCTGAAGTTATCCCGGTTTCTGCGGGCAACGGCACGCTCAAGGATGCGATGAACGAAGCCCTGCGTGACTGGGTGACGAATGTCGAAGACACCTATTATCTCATCGGCACGGCTGCCGGTCCGCATCCCTATCCGGAACTGGTGCGCGACTTCCAGTCGGTCATCGGCACCGAAGCCCGCCAGCAGATACTCGAACAGGAAGGACGCCTGCCGGATGTGATCGTGGCAGCGGTTGGCGGCGGCTCCAACGCCATTGGTCTGTTCCATCCATTCCTTGACGATGCTTCGGTGAAGATCGTCGGTGTCGAAGCGGGCGGACGCGGTCTCGACGGTGAAGAACATTGCGCTTCGATGAGCGCGGGTCGTCCCGGCGTACTGCATGGCAACCGCACCTATCTCCTGCAGAACGAGGACGGTCAGATTCTCGAAGGTCATTCCGTTTCTGCTGGTCTCGACTATCCGGGCGTAGGTCCGGAACATTCATGGCTGAAAGATAGCGGACGCGTCGACTACGTACCGATCCTCGACGATGAGGCGCTGGATGCATTCCAGCTTTGCACCCGCACCGAAGGCATTATCCCTGCCCTTGAATCCGCCCATGCCATCGCGCAGGCCGTGAAAATGGCACCAACCATGGGCAAGGATCAGGTCATGATCGTCAATCTGTCCGGTCGTGGCGACAAGGATGTACACACGGTCGGCAAGCTTCTCGGTATGGACATCTGACATGGGTAACGACGTTGCCGAAATCTCCGTCTACAAGCCGCGCGCCGCATGGTTCGACGGCCTGACGACGTGCGGTCCGGCGACGATCAAGCTCAACATCATCGAAGCCGATCCAGCCAATCCTGTCGCGGAGGCTGCTGTCGGCCTCGCCCGCAGACAGATCGAAACCGCCGCTGAAAAGCTCGCTGCCTTGCCGCATCTGGGGGTTGGCTTCGCCGTTCTTCATCAGGGCGAGGAGGGCCTCTGGCTGCTTCTGCACTGGTGGCTGGAGGGCGGCATCGCCACGGAAATCCTCTGGCAGTCGGAACTCGGCGACGAGGTGGAATTCATGCCCGCACAGCCGCTGCTGATGGCCTGTGTGTGGGAACTCGGAATCATAGACTTTGAACGGCGTGCATGGATGGAAACGGCGATGGCGGGCAAGCCCGTTGCCGACTATCTGGCGCGCACTTTGCCACGGGGCACGGTATGACTACTCGCATCGACACCAAATTCGCTGAACTGAAGGTCGAGGGCCGTCCGGCGCTCGTCACCTATTTCATGGGTGGCGATCCCGATCTGGAAACCTCGCTCAAGGTGATGAAGGCCCTGCCAAAGGCCGGTGCCGACGTGATCGAACTGGGCATGCCCTTCTCCGATCCGATGGCAGACGGACCCGCCATTCAGGCCGCTGGCCTGCGCGCCCTCAACGCCGGTCAGACGCTTGCCAAGACGCTGCACATGGCAGCAGAATTCCGCAAGGAAGACGACACCACCCCCATCGTCATGATGGGCTACTACAACCCGATCTATATCTATGGCGTGGAACGTTTTCTGACCGATGCCAAGGCCTCTGGCGTGGACGGGCTGATCGTCGTCGATCTTCCCTCCGAAATGGATGCCGAGCTTTGCATTCCGGCTATGAAGGCGGGCATCAATTTTATCCGCCTCACCACGCCGACCACGGACGACAAGCGCTTGCCGAAGGTACTGCATAATTCGTCGGGCTTCGTCTATTACGTCTCGATGAACGGCATCACCGGCTCGGCCATTGCCGATACGGCAAAGGTCGGCGAAGCTGTGCGTCACATCAAGAAGAGCACCAATCTGCCGATCTGTGTCGGTTTCGGCGTCAAGACGCCGGAGCAGGCAGCAGCCATCGCCACCCACGCCGATGGCGTCGTCGTCGGCACGGCGATTGTCAACGCAATTGCCGGTGAACTGGACGAAAACGGCAAGGTGAAGGGCGATCCAGTCGCCGCAGCAACAAGACTTGTCCACGCTCTTGCAGAGAGTGTGCGTGCCACACGCCTTGAAGCCGCCCAATAAATCGTCCATTTAGAGCACATCTTAAAAGTGCTAGGCGGCTGAAGCTCTTTGCCGAAGAACAAGAAACGGAACCAAACGTCATGAACTGGATCACCAACTACGTCCGTCCGAAGATCAATTCGATGCTCGGCCGTCGTGAAATGCCGGAAAATCTCTGGATCAAGGATCCGTCGACCGGTGAAATGGTGTTTCACAAGGACCTTGAGAGCAATCAGTTTGTGATTCCGTCCTCGGGTCATCACATGCGCATCAAGGCGAAGGATCGTCTGCGTTTCTTCTTCGACAATGGTGAGTACACCACGCTTGAAGCGCCGAAAGTGCCGGTCGATCCGCTGAAATTCCGCGACGAAAAGAAGTATATCGACCGTCTCAAGGATTACCGCACCCGCACTGGCATGGATGACGCTGTCGTCAACGGCCTCGGCACGATCGAAGGCTTGCCGATTGTCGCCACTGTTCAGGATTTCGGCTTCATGGGCGGCTCGCTCGGCATGGGTGCCGGCGAAGCAATCATCCAGGGTTTTGAAAAGGCCATCGAGCTGAAGCGTCCGCTGGTCCTGTTCGCTGCCTCTGGTGGCGCACGCATGCAGGAAGGCATCCTGTCGCTCATGCAGCTCCCACGCACCACTGTTGCCGTGGAAATGCTGAAAGAGGCAGGCCTACCCTATATCGTTGTCCTGACCAATCCGACCACTGGCGGCGTGACCGCTTCCTACGCCATGCTGGGCGATGTCCACATTGCTGAACCCGGTGCACTGATCGGCTTTGCAGGGCCGCGCGTCATCGAGCAGACGATACGTGAAAAGCTCCCCGAGGGCTTCCAGAGCGCCGATTATCTCATGGAACATGGCATGGTCGACATGGTCGTCTCGCGTCTGGAACTGAAGGACACGATTGCGCGCCTTCTCAAGATCATGACCAGGCAGCCCGGCAATAGCGACGCGCCGGAACACAAGAAGACGGAAGCAACCGACAAGGCAGCCTGATCGTGACAGAAAAAGCCGCCGCCGCAATCGAGCGGCTTATGCAGTTGCATCCAAAGGGCTTCGATCTTTCATTGGATCGCATTCGTGGTCTTCTGGAAAAGCTTGGCAATCCGCATCTGAAATTGCCGCCGGTCATTCATATTGCCGGAACCAACGGCAAGGGATCGGCGACAGCTTTCTGCCGCGCGCTTCTGGAAGCGGGCGGCTTTGATGTTCACGTCCATACCTCGCCGCACCTCGTCAACTGGCACGAGCGCTACCGCTTGGCGGCGCCCGGCGGTGGCAGGCTGGTCAGCGATGATGTTCTGGCCGACGCAATAGAGCGCGTTGCAGCGGCCAATGACGGCCAGCATATCACCGTTTTCGAAATCCTGACCGCCGTGGCTTTCGTGCTCTTTTCCGAGCACCCGGCGGATGTCGTCGTCATGGAAGTCGGTCTCGGCGGACGTTTCGACGCCACCAATGTCATTACCGAGCCTGCCGTCTCGCTCATCATGCCGGTTTCCATCGATCATCAGGCCTATCTTGGCGACCGCGTGGAGCTGATTGCCGCTGAAAAGGCCGGTATCATCAAGAAGGATTGCCCGGTCGTCGTCGGTTTTCAGCCCTTCGATGCGGCGCGGGAAGTTCTCGTCTCGACCGCCGACAGGCTTGGCTGTCCCGTCTCGGTTTATGGGCAGGATTTCCTGGCCTTCGAGGAACATGGTCGTATGGTGTTCCAGAACGAGGACGGCCTGATCGACCTGCCATTGCCGCGCCTGCCCGGACGCCACCAGATTTCCAATGCCGCAGCGGCAATCGAGGCTGTGCAGATGGCTGGTTTCAGCCTCACCGACAAAGCCGTCGAGAAGGCGTTGATGGTGGTGGACTGGCCAGCACGTATGCAGCGACTGACCCATGGTGCGCTCGTGGATATGGCCCCGGCGGCATCTGAAATCTGGCTCGATGGCGGTCATAATCCGGGTGCAGGAGCAGTCATCGCCGAGGCGCTCGGCGATCTTGAAGAGCGCAATGAGCGCCCGCTGTTCCTCATCACCGGCATGATCAACACCAAAGACCCGGTCGGTTATTTCGAAGCCTTTGCCGGTATGGCGCGACATGTTTTCACCGTGCCCATTCCATCCAGCGATGCGGGCATTCCCAATGACGAGCTGGCAGTCGCAGCCCAGAAGGCCAATCTGTCGGCAGAGCCCGTGCATTCGGTTGCCAACGCGTTGAAGCTTCTGCGCGACACCTGGCCATCCGATGAGGCGCCGCCGCGTATCCTGATTGGCGGCTCTCTTTATCTCGCAGGTGAGGTCTTGCATGATAACGGCACACCACCTCATTAAAGCATGTCCGGCTTTATTGAATCATTGAAAATGCCCTGGAGACCGTTTTGATCTGATTTAATCTGGTCTGTGCACTATGATATATTAAATTTATCTAATATTTCGTTCAATAAAAACATATGATTGATTATCATTTAGCAAAACTATAATCCCCGAGAGTAAACCTTGGGGGGATTGAAATGAGTTTATCTACTCAACAGCAAATACTAATTGAACAAAGAGTTGCAAACGAGGCAAAATCTACGGGTGCAGCTTACTTGATGTGGTTCTTTCTGGGCAGTCTTGGTGGACATCGCTTTTACCTTGGACGCCCCGGTAGTGGTGCGGCCATGCTGGCGCTTACGGTTATCGGGGTGATTACCGCAGCTATCGTGGTCGGATTTTTCCTTCTGATTGCCGTGGGCATATGGGCTCTTGTCGATGCATTTCTGATTCCCGGTATGATTCAGGCCCAGAAAGAAGAAGTCCGCAGGAAATTGACGCTGGAGGCGCTGGCCACACAAGGCCTCATTCACAATGTCGCCTAAACAAAAACCCGGCTCCAAGGCCGGGTTTTGCATTTCTTATGCTGAAACGATCATGCAGCCGAAGCCTTGATCCAGTCGGCAAGACGGCTCTTCGGAGCAGCGCCAACCATATTGGCGGCGAGTTCGCCGTCCTTGAACATCAGAAGCGTCGGAATCGAACGCACGCCGAACTGGGCAGCCAGTTCAGGGTTTTCGTCGATATTGACCTTGGCGATCTTGACCTGACCGGCCATCTCGGTCGCGATTTCGTCCAAAGCCGGAGCGATCATCTTGCAGGGACCGCACCATTCTGCCCAGAAATCCACCACAACAGGCTCGCTCGACTGAAGAACGTCCGACTGAAAATTGCTGTTATCGACCTTAACGGTTGCCATAGGGCTATCCTCTTTTCTCACCAAGAACGGCAGACATCTTTTCAGACTCACACCACGATCCGCTCTTTATTCGCTATATCATGTGGCGTGTCTGCTGCCATCCGTCAAGTTCTGGTTCGTCACCTTTCCTTGAGAGTCTTTCAGAGACTGCAGCGCTTCATCCAGAACGACATCCGGCAGCGGCATCAGATATGGGCCTTCGGTGAACAGAAGCGCTGTTTCGACAATCCGTCCCGGATAAAGCGGCGCCAGCAATTCGCGATAGAGTGCAAGCTGCGCTCGATAGGCGAAAGGAACCGCCTCTATGGTTTTCGGCGGCGGTCGATTGGTCTTGTAGTCGACGATCAGAACCCGGTCCTCGCCGACGCTGATGCGGTCGATCTGACCGGACACTGCATGATCGCGTCCGCCAAGCTCGATCGTGCCCATGATGGCGACTTCCCCGCGTGAGCCTTCGGCAAAGACGGGCGCATAGGTCGGATCGTCCAGAATGGTCCGCACACTTTGCCATGCTATCTGACGCTCCGTTTCCGGCCAGTCGGCAGCGATCCGATCAAGATAGTTGCGTGCCAGCGTTTCACGCCCATCCTGCGGTACATCCGGCAGATATTGCAGCAGCATATGAATCGCCGTGCCGCGCCGCAACGCAAAGGCCGGCGTCCCATCGCCCGCCCCCAATACCGGCGAAAACGTATCGAGCGGCGGTTCCTCATTGGCTTCGATCAGCGCGGATGCGCCAGACGGCGCCAGCGGCCGCGGCAGTCCGGTTTCCGGCTTTATCGGTCGCAAATAGTCGAGCGGCAGCAACGGCAGCGCATGGTCTTCGGTTCTATCCTGATCGGCAATCTCGACCAATCCGCGTGGTGTATTGCGATAACGCCTCGCGGCAACACCCAGAACGGGGTGCACGAATGTCTCGGCCTTGGTGGCCAGCGCGTCCTCGACAAGGCGGTGCCATGTCTCGCCGCTTTCGCGCGTGCCGCGATAACCGCAGATGATGAGCCTATCTTCCGCCCGCGTCATACCGACATAGAGCAGGCGACGATATTCCTCTTCGGCCCGCGTTTTCAGCTTCTCGATCTGTGCCGTCGTAAAACCGGTCTGGTATCCGGCATTCGGTTGCCAGAGATAGCCTTTCACCGACGGATTATCGTTCGAAAAGTCAAAAGGAATGAGCTTTGGCGCGCGACTGCCCGTCCAGACAGCACTTCCCGGATCAACGAGAAACACCACCGCCCCTTCCAGCCCCTTGGCGGCGTGGACGGTCATGATACGCACTTCATTGCGCCCCTGATCCAGTTCGCGCTTGATTTCCGGCGATGCCGCTTCCAGCGTTTCAAGGAAGGCTTGTAGGCCGGGCAGACCGGCACGCTCGGCCGAAAGGGCATAATTCTGGAATTCATCGATGATGTCGCCAGCTTCCGGCCCCAACCGCGCCAGGAGTTTTCGCCGTGCGCCGTCCGCGCTCAATATCCGTGCATAGAATTCGAACACCGGCATCGTGTCAGCCATATTGCGCCAGCGGCTCAAGGTCTTGTGCACTTCGGCCAGCACGCCATCGCCACGCGAGACCTGATAAAGCCGCTCGAACAGCGTAAGGCTTGAACCGCGCGGATGAGCAAGCTCGAATAGTCGGTCGTCATCCCAGCCGAATAGCGGGCTTTTCAACACCGATGCCAGCGAAAGATCGTCCGAAGGTTGGAGCACGAAACGACCGAGTGCCATCAGGTCTTGAATGGCAATATGGCTGGTGAGCCGCAGGCGGTCTGCACCGGCCACTGGAACGGACAGGTTTTTCAGCGCCCGCGACAGAGCAGGCATGAACTGGTCGCGCTTTCGTACCAGAACCATAATGTCACGCGGCATGATCCGCCGGTTCTGGCCCGGAATGGGTTCGCCTCGATCCAGCCAGTGGCGAATGGTGGCCGCGATCTGATCCGCCAGCCGGACAGCAGGTGCTGCCAGATGATCGACCGGCTCGCGCCAGTCGTCGGGCTCTTCCACCACTTCCGGCGTCAGCATATCCCAGATTTCCACCTCGCCCGGTTCGCTGGAGCGAATGGCAGTATGAGTGGTCGCATCTCCGAGGCCTCGATAGGCTTCTGGACGTCCAAAAACTTCATCTACAGCCTGGAGTACATCGGGAGTGGAGCGGAAAGAAAAATTCAAACGTACTTCGCTGAAAGTCAGATCAGCGTTGCGAGTTTTAACGTCGATTGCTCTACCCTGCGCCGCGAAATCCTCCGGCACCGCGCCCTGGAACGAGTAGATCGATTGTTTTTCGTCGCCAACGGCAAAGAGCGTGCGGCTGATATTGCGCTGGCCGAGGCCGGAGAAAAACTCTTCCGACAGCATGCGGATCACCTGCCACTGGTCGGGGCTGGTATCCTGCGCCTCGTCGACCAGAATATGGTCGATACCGCGATCGAGCTTGTACTGCACCCACTGCCCTGCCCCATCGCGGGCGAGCAGCGCCACGGTCCGGGTGATGAGATCCTCGAAATCGAGCAGACCGCGCCGACGTTTCAGGTCGTGATAGCGTTGCAGCAGATTGTCGATCAGCGTCAGCGCGGCCAGATTGAGCCGCACAAGGCGCAATTCCTTCAGCCGGTCGAGTCCCTGTTCGACACGCGCCGCGGCCGCGTCGAAATCCTCTTCGAAATCCGGCCGAAGTTTCTTGACCGCTGCCGAGCCGACATAAGAGCCGGATTTCGGTTCGCCGGAGCTTTTCAAAAACGCTGCGCGCAACACGGCCTCGCGGTCACGCTGGCTTGTCACCTTTTCGAAACGCCGGAGCTGCAGCGCAAAATCCTGCGCGCGCGACGCACCCTTCTGGATCGACATGATAAGGTCGAGCGCATCGTCCGAAAATTCCGGTATCGGCCAGAGATCGGCGACAAGATCATCTTCGCTGATTTGCGGGTCGAAGCGGAAAGCCCGGTGCAGGGCTTCGCTGCGATGCGCCGCCGCGCCCAGTTCGGCGATATAGGTCTGCAAGCCGTTGCGCCTGCTTACCGCCTCATCCAGAAGCGATTGCAGCCCCATCTCGCCCGCTGCCTGCAAAACATCGGCAAAGGCCGCTGCAAGCTCAGTATCGCCGCCACCATGCGCCGTTTCAAGGAGCTGGCGCCTGGCTTCACCGACAAGGGCTGCCTGCATCAGATCATCCATCATCTCGAAATGACCGGCAATGTTCGCCTCAAGCGGGAACTGGTGCAGGATCGCTTCGCAGAAAGCATGGATGGTCTGGATTTTAAGTCCGCCCGGCGTTTCCAGCGCGCGCGCAAACAGGCGTCTCGCTGCGGCAAGACGCGCATCCCCCGGTCTGCGCCCTTCCAGCGACTTCAGACGTTCGGCAAGTTCGATATCGGGCAGGACAGCCCATTCGGAAAGCCGCATGAACACGCGGTTCTGCATCACCGCCGCCGCCGCCTTGGTATAGGTGAGGCAGAGAATCTTGGACGGGTCCGTGCCCTCCAGCAGCAGGCGGATAACACGTTCGGTCAGAACATGCGTCTTGCCGGAACCCGCATTGGCCGACACCCAGACGGAAGCTGCCGGATTTGCTGCGTTGCTTTGCGCCCGCAGCGTTTCTTCAGGGATAATAGGTGCTTTTTTCACTCGCCGCCCTCCCCGCCCGCGTCACCGCCAGCAGACCATTCCAGCACTCGTGCCAGATGATCGTAATCACCCGTCAGGTCCGTTTCGCGAAACGGCAATGCGCGCGACAGGTAGCCTTTATCCGGCTTCTGGTACTCCGCCAGCAATTGCGCCAGCCGCTGCCAGGATTCCTCGCCGAGCGCCGGTGCAGTTTTTTCCGATGGCGGCCTTCCGATCTTGAGGATCGATTCCGGCTTTACCTCGCCACCAGCCTTGAGGCGCACATAGGTCAGATCGGATGCGCGGACCGAGCCCAGTTCTCGAAACGCACCGCGTACCAGCAACGCCGCCTCCAGTGCAAGCTGCGGCGACAGCAGCACATGCGCCTGTTTGGGCGATGGTGTCGATCCCGTCTTGTAATCGATGATCTCCGCTGTTCCGTCTCGCATCAGGTCGATACGATCAGCACGGCCTGACAGCGTGATTCCGAGCCCTTCTACCTCGCGCTTGTCGGACGAAATCTCGGCAAAGCGGGTCTGGACATTATAGGCGCGCTCGCGCTCCCAGGCCAGAAACTGCGGAATGAGCGCCGTGAAGCGCGGCCACCACACGGCCTCGATTTCCGTCGGCAAGTCCATATCGGCAAAGAGGATGCGTCCCAGCTCCATCAATCGCTCTGCAGCGTCGGGAGCCAGCGGATCGATTGCCTCTTGCGTGAAATGACCCAGAATATCGTGGAACAAGGTGCCGCGTTCGGCCGCGGCCGGGTCACGGATCAAGGGTTCCAGCGGCCGCAGCTTCAATATCTTCTTGGCGAAGATCGCATAAGGGTCGCGGCGCAGCGTTTCGATTTCCGTCACCGAAAAATGCTTCGGCCTGGCGGCGACTGGAGGAGCGGGCTGCGGCCTTTTCACGAAAGGCACGTCGGGCGCCTGATCGATTTCACGCGACCACTGGATAAAGCGAGCCCCACGCCTGCGCATTTGCGTGGTCACATCCGCGCCCAGCACAGTTTCAAGCCGCTGCAGCCATCGCGATGGCACGGTCGGCGCATTATCGGAACGTTGCGAGCGCGTCAGCACGACATGATCCATGCCGAGCGCCATCTGGAAGTCATGGGCGGCAAGGCCGGTGCGGCGCTCCGGCGGATCGAGCGCGATCATCGACTTCATGGGGCGTGACATGAACGGATCGTTGCGGGTGCGGGCGGGCCAGCTCCCCTCGTTGAGACCACCGATCACCACCGTATCCATGGTTTGCAGGCGCGCTTCAAGCGCACCCCAGATGAAGAGGCGTGGATGGCCGCCCGGATGCGGCTTGACCGTCTCGCCCGCCATCAGTGCATCGAGCACAGCCGGCCATTCCGAAGCTTCAAAGTCGAGTCCGGCTTCGCTCGAAACCAGACCACGCAAAAACGCGGCGAGCTGTTCGCCGCGTTCGCCGGAATAAAAAGGCGCGATGCTGGCCTTTTCATTACGCGCAAGATTTTCCAATGCTTCGACCGTTGCACGCGCGATTTCACCGATCTCGGTCCGGCGTCCAGCGATGACGAAAGGCGCCAATGGTACCACCGCATTGGACAGGCTTTCGCAAAGATTGCGGGCGACGGCGATCATGTCCGGCGTGACCGTATCGTGCCATGCCGGTTGCCACGGCTGGCTGGCGCTTTCCTCCAGCCGCCTGTCGAAAAATGCGGGAAGATCGAGTACCGAGGCGCGGCCCGTGCCACCGCGAAAGGCTATGAGTTCCAGGGTTTCGGCGGCAAGGCGTCGCTCGATACGGGGAGCTTCCAGCCGCAGCAGCGGATGCTTGACCAGCGCCAGCAGAGCAACCGGATCGCCCGGATCAAAGACGGTTTCGACCAGCAGCCGCAACAATGTCGTGGTCTCGACATCACGCAAATGCCGCCCACCGGAATCGTCGGCATCGATCCCGAAACGGGCGAGTTCACCCACCACGCGCCGCGCCAGATTGCGGTCTGCCGTGACAAGCGCAGCTGTTCTGCCTTCATCATTGATTGCATCGCGCAGGACAAGAGCCACCGCAAGCGCCTCTTCCCTCTCGTTGGCGGTTTCAATCAGGTCGATCGTCTGTGCCGCCTGCCGCAAGGCTTCCGGCTGCATATCGGGGTCGCGCGCAAGCTGTCCCCATGCATCAGTCGTTTCCGCCGGGCGAAGGGCTTCGCTGACAACCCGCTCGCGCAGGCGTTTGGAGGCAGGCATATCGTCCAGATGTTCCACATCGTCGCGCAATGTCTGCATTGCGTCGAGAAGCTTGCGCAATCCGAATTGCGGATGACCGAAGGTCGAGGGATTATCGGTTGCCGATGCCAGCATCTGCCAGGCCGCATCGTCCAGATCGCGGTCCAGTCCCGGCAGCACGACCGCGCCATTCGGCAGGTCTGCAATAGCTGAAATAAGCTCAGCAGTCGCAGGTATCGAACCGGTGGAACCCGCAACGATAACCGGCCCGGCAGGCGGATGAGCGCGCAGGCGCTTTACTTCACTCCAGATGAGGTCATTGCGATGCGCAGCAGGATTTGAAAGCCGGCGTTCCGCCAGAATATCCGGCCACAAATTGGTGACGATGTTGAGAAAGCCGAGCGTAACTTGCCACCAGTCGGCGAGGTCTTCCGGGGCAATTCCCGCAAGCTCGCTCCATTTAGCCCCATCGGTTTCGACCTGATCCATCAGCCCGGTCAGATCCCGGGCAAGCCAGATTGCATCGGCAGTGGTTGCAGGAACGGAAACATCGTCAACACCGAACAGCGCGCGCACATGCGAAGGCAGCGATTCCCGCCATGGACGGATCAATCGCGCCAGTAGCAGAAGCCGCTCCGCTGTACCGATAGGCGGATTGACATCGAAAACGTCCGACGAACCGGCATTGAAGAACGCGGCATCTTCATCCACATCACCAAGCGGTTTTATCGTCGGCAAAATAGCGCTCTTTTTTTCCGACGCATTTCCGGACGCAAAACCGGTTCCCACTTTTGCTGGAAATGCTTTAGCCGGATTCCTATCGACCAGTATCGATCTCAAGGCGCGCGCTGCACGGCGCGTCGGCACATAGATGGTTGCATTGGCCAATGCCAGCGGATCCGATGGATTGCCGGGAAAACCTTCGACCAGCCGTCCTTCCAGAAGCGCTTTGGCAAAAGCAGGCAGAAACGGCGTGCCGGGAGGAATTGAAAACAGGCGCTGTCTCCCATCTCTGGGTTGTCGTGCGCTCATGCCGTTTGCCTCCCTCATGCAAATGTTGTGAGTACCGCCTCCGCCTCGCCGATTGCGTCCGGCGTTCCGACGGTCAGCCAGTGCCCGCTCATTGGCATACCATAAAGGCGGCCTGCTGCAATCGCTTCATCGAAATAGCGGTTGAGCGAGGACACACCCGGCTCGGCGTCAGCGAAAATGCGGGGATGGATGATCCCTGCGCCCGCATAGATCACCGGCTCGCCGGAGACGTCCCGTGCACGGCGCAAATGTCCGTTTTCGTCGGCAACGAAATCACCCTTGCCTTCATAACCGGTTTCCTGATCGAGACGCGCCGTCATCAGGAGAATATCCATCCGCTCCGCGTCCCAGGCCTCGGAGAGCGCTGACAGATTGGGGGTCTTCTCGTCGCCTACCCAGAATGTGTCGGCATTCAGAATGAAAAACGGCTCTGCTCCGAGCAGCGACAGCGCCTTCACAATACCGCCTGCGGAATCGAGCAGCATCTCGCGTTCGTCCGAAATCACAATATCCAGATCGTTGCGATGACGCAGATGCTCTTCCAGTTGGTCGGCTAAATAATGCACATTGACGATTACCGTACCAATGCCTGTCTGCACCGCTGCATCAAGCCCCCAGTCGATCAAGGGCTTGCCCGCTACCTTGACCAGCGGCTTCGGAATGGTTTCGGTGATGGGACGCATGCGCTTGCCAAGTCCGGCGGCAAGAACCATAGCCGTCTTCGGGCCCGTTTCAGGCGTTTTCATTACGCGGCCTCTTCCTGCTGCATCAATCCCAATTCCTCAAACCATGCCGCCACTGGCGCCATGACTGGATGTTTCAGCACGCGGCCGAGATAGTCATGAATGCGTGGCAGGTGTTTTAGGTAATCCGGCTTACCATCACGCTCATCGAGCCGCACGAAAAGGCCGAGCAGCTTGGCATTGCGCTGTGCGCCCATCGCCGCATAGGCCTTGCGGAACAAAGCCTCGTCGAACGCATGTCCGAGCGCACAACGCTCATCGCAATAGGCAGCGACCACAGCCTGTTCCAGCTCCGGCGAAATCGTCACGCGTGCATCGAGGGCCAGCGAAGCCACGTCATAAGCTGCCGGTCCAATCATCGCATCCTGAAAATCGATGACACCGATCTTGTCCTTGCCTTCCGCCTCCGGGAACCAGAACAGGTTGGGCGAATGATAATCGCGCAAGAGCAGGCTCTTCTCAACATCGGCAATGTCGGCGATCACATCATCCCATGCGGCTTCGTAAGCTTGCTTTTCTGCGTCGGTAAGTTGCCTTCCCATCATGCGCGGCGCATACCACTGGCCGATGAGGCTAACCTCGATCATCATCGCATCACGGTCGAAACCGGCGATGATGTGGTCGGGATGCCCCGCCACAGGCGCATGGTCAGGCCAGGCAACGCCATGCAGATGCGCCAGAAAACGTCCGGCGGCCTCATAGCGTTCCGCGACAGGTTCACCCGAAGCTGCCCGCACGCCCTCGGTTCCGAGGTTCTCAAGAATAAGGAACCCGGCATCGAGATCGGCGGCACGCATTTGCGGCACACGGAAGTCCTGCCCTGCCAGAAGCCCATCAATGGCCGCAAAGGCAAGAATGTTTTCCGCAAGATGCGCAATCTGCCGATAGGTTTTTCCGTCGCGCAGCGGCGGATCATAGGGCATCTGCGGCGCATTCATCAAAATCTCGACGCCGTGGGCAGCCGTGCGGATCGTCTCGTATTTGCGTGGTGACGCATCGCCCTGCAAATAGCGTCGCGTTGCGTCGGTGCGGCCATGAAGGTCCAGAAAAGCACGAATCGCCAGGCTGCGCTCCAGCCGCTGGATCGCAGCCACTGGTCCGGACACGCTAATATGCCGCCCTGCCCCTTCGTGGCTCAGCGTGACGGCAAAAGACGGTTCAGGCAGGAAACCCTCGCCCTGCTCCGGCCATTCGGCCAGAACCACGCCATCCTCAAGAAACTCCGGCAGTCCCAGTTCATCCAGTTCTTCACCGTGTGAAATACGATAAAGATCGGCATGGGCAACAGGAATGCGCAAAGTCTCGTAACTTTGCACCAGCGTGAAAGTCGGGCTTGGGACGTCCAGCCCCTCATCATCGGCGATTGCCCGAATAATCGCGCGGGCAAGCGAGGATTTTCCCGCCCCCAGATCGCCGGAAAGCGTGACAAGATCGCCCTTCTGCAGGGCGAGGGCGAAATCCTCGCCGAAACGCTGCGTTGCAGCTTCGTCGGGCAAGAAATAGCTGATGCTGGATTGTGAGGCGCTCATGGGCACCCTTTACCTTATTCGGCGGCGACGCGGAAGCTGCGTGTTTCCGACGGAAAACGGCAAATCACCGTTGTTCCACGACCGGAACCCGTATCGATATCGACCGATCCGCCATGCAGCTCGACAAAGCTCTTGACGATGGCAAGTCCGAGCCCGGCACCACGGCGGCGACCGCCATTCGGATAGGACTGGAAGCGTTTGAAAACCGTGTCGAGCACTTCTCCGGGCATGCCGGGACCATCATCGTGGACGGCAAAGACCACTTCCGACCCCTCGCGCGCCACCTGCAGCTGGATGCTGGAGCCTTCCGGCGCATAGTTGGTCGCATTCGACAAAAGGTTGAAAAGCACCTGACGGACGCGGTTCGCATCGGCCTTGAATACATCGACGTCGTCGGCAATGTCGATATCGAGCCCGATATCATGATCGCGCATGCGCTCACCGACGCGGGAGGCAGCGGCAGAAATCGCTTCCACGACGGAAACTTCCCCGACCTCCAGTTCCATGATGCCTGCATCGACGGTCGCAAGATCGAGAATATCATTGACGATGGTCAGCAATACCGATGACGACGTGCTGATATGGTCGAGATATTCGATCTGGCGCTCGTTGAGTGACCCGAAAGCCGGTGTCTGCAACAGTTCGGTAAAGCCGATTATGTTAGTCAGTGGCGAGCGCAGCTCGTAGGAAACATGCTGGACGAAATCATTCTTGATCTGGTCGGCCAGTTCCAGCGCCTCATTCTTTTCCTTGAGCGCCCGTTCGACGCGCACCGTATCGGTGACGTCGATAAAGGTCAGCATGGTCTGGCCCTTCGGCAGCGGTACCACAGCGAAGGAAAGAATGGTGCCGTCGTCCAGCTCCACCTGCCCCATGCGCCCATCGCGTTTGTCGAGGAAGCCGGTGACGGTGGAGACGAAATCATCCCACAAGCCGTTGCCGCCGCGCTCGCCGCAAATCTTGGCAATTGACGAAATATGCGTGCCTTCGACAATGAGCGGCATCGGCAACGCCCAAAGATCGGCAAAGGACGGGTTGGAAAGCCGGATACGGCCATCGGAACCGAACACCGCCACGGCTTCCGCCAGATGGTCGAGTGTTTCGCCTTGCACCTTGATGAGCGTGTTGTAACGGCCTTCAAGTTCAAACTTTTCGGTCATGTTCTCGAAGAACCAGGTCACGCCGCCTTGCGGATGCGGATTGGCGACGACGCGCATCGTCCGTGTATCCGGCAGATGCCACATATGTTCCTGCGGCTCGACAGCGCGATAGGCGGAAAGCACCGAATCCTTCCATTTGCGCCATTCCGGCTGTTCCGGAAGTTTGCCTTCCGAACGCAGGCGGTCGAGGATCAGCGTGTTGCTCGGCTGCGATTCCAGCCATGCCGTATCGAGCGACCACAGCTTGGCAAAAGCCTGATTGAAAAATTGCAGCTTCATCTCGGGATCAAAGATCGCCACAGCGGTCGAAAGCTGATCGAGCGTTTCGGCGTGGCTCTTCATCGTGCGGTTCAGTTCTTCGCGCATCGCCTGCACCTCGGTCTGGTCGAAGCCGAGGCCGATGGAACCCGTTTCCGCGCTCACATCCGTCACGTTGAAAAGGCGGCGGTCACCGTGCACCACAGCCGTCAGCTGGTCCTGCAGGACAGGCTCGGCAAAGCGGTCACGCTCCAGACGCTGACGCGCCTGTGCGCCGAAAAGCTCGCGCCCTTCGGAAATGACCTGGCTTGCGTCGGCCATATCGACAGCCTGCGCATAGGCGGCATTGACCCATTCAACGCGGCCACCGGCGTCGCGGGTCCAGACCGGCTGGTCGATCCGGTCGAGAAGACGCCGGAAAAGCTCGATACGCTCAGAAAATTCGCGGTTTTGTGCCTGCAGCGCCGCGCGTTCCGCCTGCACGCCTTGCAGGCTGAGGAAACGCGCCACCGCAAAGCCGCCCGATGTGCGTCCGCGCACGTCGAGCAGGGTGCCGTTGACGGTTTCAACCGTGAGGTCGAAAGACCGCGCCTGTTCGCGCAACAAGCCGATAGCGCGCTCAAGTACCACGACCGATTGGGGACGCAGCCAGCGGCCAAAAGCCAGGAAGGTCGAACGATCCTGCGGAGCAGCACTTTCATCCGGCAACAGCCCAACGACTTCAGCGCGCGTGTTGTGGCCATCCCAGACCACGATGCGCTGATCCTTGAGGTTGAGCAGGGCTTCATTGCGCTGGGCGACAAGATTGAGGTCGGCGAATTTCGAACGCAGTTCCTTGTTTTCCGCAGCAACGCGCGACCGTTCGCGGATCAGCCATCCCGCTGAAAGAAGAGCTGCGCCCATCACGCCGAGGAACATGGAAAACTGAATGACCTCGAAAGCGCCGATGCTGCCGCCACCAAAGGGCAGGGCGATGCGTGCCGATTCCGCACCTTGCGCAAAAGCGGGCACTGCAGCGAAAAGCGTTGCAAGAGAAACGGAAGCCTTCATCAGGGCTGTTTTCGGAGCAAGCCAGGCAAACGGCTTTGCAACATGGGCGACAGGACGCCGTGGCCTGCCAGTAACGATTACGGAAACATTCCGCAAAATCCCAGTTGCGCCGAACTCAGGCATGTTGTCCTTTTCTCCGCCACCCGGCCATGAAAATCGCCACGAAGGCAGACTGACCGTATTAAAACACTTCAATACACATCAAAGCCCGACCATACGCACGCCGCCACAGTGCACGATGATCAACCCGTTTTCAGGTATTCAGGGGATGAATCGTCCTCTCGCTTCCCGCCACAACCGGCAAAAAACGCGCAACGCAAACACCCGCTCAAACACCTTGATTCGCCTACACAATACCCTTCCGGCGAATCCACGTGAAGCATCTTGCACGCAAAAAGAAAGACCGGGCAGTTTGTCAACCGCCCGATCTCAACATGTAGTGCAATGCTTAACGTATGGTTAATACCTGTAGTGTTCCGACTTGAACGGGCCCTGTGGAGTGACGCCGATATAGGCAGCCTGTTCCTCAGAAAGCACAGTCAGCTTGGCACCCAGCTTGTCGAGATGCAGGCGCGCGACCTTCTCGTCGAGATGTTTCGGCAGCACATAGACTTCATTCTTGTAGGCGTCGGTACGGGTAAACAGCTCGATCTGTCCCAGAACCTGATTGGTGAACGAAGCCGACATGACGAAGCTCGGATGGCCGGTTGCGTTGCCCAGATTGAGCAGGCGGCCTTCGGAAAGCAGGATGATGCGCTTGCCATCCGGGAACTCGATCAGATCGACCTGCGGCTTCACGTTGGTCCATTTCAGGTTGCGAAGTGCTGCCACCTGAATTTCATTGTCGAAGTGACCAATATTGCCGACGATCGCCATATCCTTAAACTTGCGCATATGGTCGATGGTGATCACGTCCTTGTTGCCGGTCGTGGTCACGATGATATCGGCAGTCGAAGCAGCATCGTCGAGGGTCACGACTTCAAAACCGTCCATTGCAGCCTGAAGCGCGCAGATCGGATCGACTTCGGTCACCTTCACGCGGGCGCCTGCACCGGCGAGCGACTGGGCGGAACCCTTGCCGACATCGCCATAACCGCACACGACAGCAACCTTGCCCGCCATCATGACGTCGGTGCCACGACGAATACCGTCAACGAGCGATTCCTTGCAGCCATATTTGTTGTCGAACTTCGACTTGGTGACGCTGTCATTGACGTTGATCGCCGGGAAGGGCAGGAGGCCCTTCTTCTGCAACTGGTAGAGACGGTTGACGCCGGTGGTGGTTTCTTCCGTCACACCCTTGATGGCGTCGCGCTGGCGCGTGAAGAAGCCCGGCGTTGCAGCCATACGCTTCTTGATCTGCGCGAAAAGCACTTCCTCTTCTTCCGAACCGGGGTTCGACAGAACGTCCTCGCCTGCTTCGGCACGCGCGCCGATGAGGATGTACATGGTGGCATCGCCACCATCGTCGAGGATCATGTTGGATGGCTCGCCATCCGGCCATTGGAAGATCTGGTCGGTATAGGTCCAGTATTCTTCAAGCGTTTCACCCTTGATGGCGAAAACCGGCGTGCCGGTTGCGGCAATCGCGGCGGCGGCATGATCCTGCGTCGAGAAAATGTTGCAGGAGGCCCAGCGGACCTGTGCGCCCAGTACCTGCAGCGTTTCGATCAGAACGGCGGTCTGGATCGTCATATGCAGCGATCCGGAAATGCGCGCGCCCTTCAGCGGCTGCGACTTGCCGAATTCCTCACGGGCAGCCATCAGGCCCGGCATTTCGGTTTCTGCGATATCGAGTTCCTTGCGGCCCCAATCGGCCAGGCTAAGATCCTTGACGACAAAATCTTGGCTTGCGGTCATCGCGTGCTCCAATAAAAGGCAGTTCCAGCTCGATAAAGATGTAATCAGCGGCCGGAATTGCATTCCAATGTGGGGCAGCTTTCCATGCGGGAAAGCGCTCCGGCTGCCGCCTTGACTAGCAGATCGCAGCCGGAAGCACAACGCAACATAAAGAAATCTTTATACGTGCATATCAAGCAGGTTTGTCGAATGCGGGATTGATAACCGTCAAAGGAAGATCGACCTGCAATATTTCGAGCATGCGGCGAAATTCGGCAACAGGATAGATTTCGCTTTCCGTGACCAGGGCAACCGTGCGACCGGAGCCGCCTTCGGGCTGCGGGAGTGCAGCAATCACGTCGTCTGCCGGGTCAAGAAACTGCCAGTCGGGACGGGCGGTTTCGAAAAATGATCTGAGCCATGGCAGATGGGTACTGGAAAGTGTCAGCGTGTCGATGAGCGGGTGGCTTGCAGCAATGTCATCGCAGAACGTAGCCACCTTTTGCGCGGTCTCATCCGGTTGGCGAAGAAAAGAGCCGTTTTCCACCAGTTCCACCATCGCAGACGCATTGATCAAAGCAACATTGTCCGGCCTATCGGTCTGTGTCCGGACAAAATCTGCAAGCTCTTCGCTCTCGATCATCGAGCGTACGCCCATAACGGCAACCTTGCCGCTACGGCTTGCCGCAAGTGCAGCACGAACCGGCGGCGCAACACCGTAAACCGGTACGGCAAACTCACTTTTCAATACATCGAGGACCATGACTGAAGGCGCATTGGAGGCCAGGACGATTGTTTGGGCGCCAAGGCCTGTCAGGTAATGAATCGTACGGCGCATGATGGAAAGCAGCTGATCGCGGCTCTTGGCGCCATAAGGAAAACTGGCCCGATCGGCAAAATAGATGATGTCGCGCTGTGGCTGGCTGCGCCGGATCAGCTCAACCAGAGCATAGCTGCCTATCCCCGCATCGAAAACGGCCACCGGATCGTTGAGGTCACCCACAGCGGCGGCCGTCTTGTTCTTCAGCATTCTTCGCCGAACTTGTCGGCGATGAGTGTCTGCAGGGCATCGAGTACCGCGCCGGCCTGTTCGCCCGAGGCGCTGACATCGATGCAGCAGCCGGGAGAGGCGGCAAGCATCATCAGGCCCATGATCGACGTGCCGCCAACGGTCATGCCATCCTTGCTGACCCGGACATGCGCATTGTAACCATCGACCAGTTGCACGAACTTGGCCGAAGCGCGGGCATGAAGGCCGCGCTTGTTGACGATCTCGAAGGATCGGGAAACTGCAGTTTCGGGTTCGTATTCACCGGTAACGGGCACGCTGGAATGCATGAATTACTTTCCTGTCAGGACCTGGCTCGCAACATTGATATATTTGCGCCCTGCATCCTGCGCCTCGCGCAGAGCTGTCTTGATGTCGCCCCCGATGCGGACGCTCGACAACTTGATAAGCATCGGCAGATTGACACCTGCGATGACTTCGACCTTGCCTTCCTTCATGACGGAAATGGCGAGATTGGACGGTGTACCGCCGAACATGTCGGTCAGAATGATAACCCCGCTGCCATTATCGGCGCGCTCCACCGCATCAACGATATCCCGCCGACGCTGTTCCATATCGTCTTCGGCACCGATGCAAACGGTCTCGAAATTGTCTTGCGGCCCGACTACATGCTCGACAGCATGCAAAAACTCTTCGGCCAACCTTCCGTGCGTGACAAGCACGAGTCCGATCATACTATAAAAGCTCCCGTCGCGTGCCCGCCGCATCACCCCGCCAGAGTGTCAGATGGCACTGAAACCACGCCGGAAAAGCGCCGGCGAGTTGTGCATCTTGGCAGCGCAAATCTTGATAGCAAGTGAAAAATTTCCACGTTGCCATGAAAAAAGCAAAATGCCGCAGCGTTGTGAAAAATTAATCGATTCGTAATAAAGCCGGATTCAGCCCTCGTCCGACGGCCATTTTTCGTAAAACAACATTGCCTCGATGGCCCGCGAAAGCGCGTTGGAATCGCCATTCGACGACAACGCAGGCAAAAGAAGCCGGGGCAGTGAAATACCCTCGAATTCCCACATTTCACCACTTGGATAGCGTTCCGCCTCGTCACGATCCACAAGCCTGACGACAAGATAGAGCAGTGTGCTCGCTGCAAAAGCAACCTTGTAAAGCCCCGCACCGCGAATCTCCACACCGCCAGCAAGGGCAGCCGGAACACTGGCGATCAGCCTGCCGCTTTCCGCATGAAGCAACGTGCGGTCGTCGGCGACCAGTGATGCGGCCTCTCCACGAAGGAGCGCTCTTTCTACAAGTGTCAGCGCAAGCTCGGTCTTGCCGGCGCCGGAACGGCCCATGATCATGACGCCACGACCGCGGACCTGAAGCGTCGTTGCATGAAGTCCGCTTTTTTCCTCTTCAGGGGTCATGAGCTTGCAGGAAGATCAACAATGAAACGTGCGCCCTTGAACTGATCGGGCCTTGCCGGATCGACAATATTCTCTGCCGTCAACGTGCCGCCATGGGCCTCGATGATCTGGCGGCTGATCGAAAGACCGAGGCCGGAATTCTGACCGAAGGCCTCCGACGCCGGACGATCCGTATAGAAACGTTCGAAGATACGCTCGATATTCTCGATTGGAATGCCCGGACCATTATCTTCGACAAGTACACGCACGCGGCTGCCTTCACCACTCAGGGACACCACGATACGCCCGGTATCGTCGGGCACGAAAGAACGGGCATTTTCTATCAGGTTGCTCACCACCTGACCGAGACGCAGATCGTGACCGGCAACGTTGAAGCCCTTCTTTCCGGCAGGCAGCTTGCCGGTATTGAAGACGATTTCCGTCCCGACCTTGTTGCGGCGCACTTCGCGCGCCGCCGTCACCAGATTGGTCAGAAGCGTCTTCATGTCGACACGGTCGATATGTTCGCGCGCAAGTTCCGCATCGAGACGCGAAGCATCAGAAATATCAGTAATCAGGCGGTCGAGGCGGCGAACGTCGTGCTGGATGATATCGAGAAGCCGTTTGCGCGATTCTTCGGTCTTGGCGAGCGGCAGGGTTTCGACAGCGCTGCGCAGCGAGGTGAGGGGGTTCTTCAGCTCGTGGCTGACATCGGCGGCAAAGCTTTCGATCGCCTCGATACGAGTATAGAGCGAATCGGTCATCTCGCGGATAGAGGTGGAAAGATGACCGACCTCATCCTGACGTTCGGAGAAATCGGGAATTTCCACACGGCTTTTCACACCATGGCGAACGCGGTCAGCAGCAGCCGAAAGCTTGCGCAGCGGGCTTGCAATCGTCGATGCGAGGAAAAGCGACAGGATGACCATGACCAGCGACACGACGCCGAACACGCGGAAAACCGCCATGCGTTCGGCTTGCACGATCTTGTCGATATCGTCGCCTTCGGTAGAGAGCAGGAGCACGCCCAATATTGCGCGCGAACGCTGGATCGGCACGGCAACCGAGACGACCAGCTCGCCCTTTTCATTGCGCCGTTGCGCCGTTTGCGGCGAACCGGCCAGAGCCTTTACGATTTCCGGAAAAGCGAGGCCATTGCCGCCCGGCTGTTCCTGATAGACCGGCAGGCCTCCGCCGTAAAACAGGTGCGAAATCCACGTTCCGGCCCGTTCCCAAATGGTTGGTGTCTCTTCCTCGATCGGCGGCAGGTCATAGCGAAGCACAGGCCCCGCCGAAGGAAAGCTTGGCGAATAGAGCGCGCGTGAATCGAGCAGCATATTGGCATAGCGATCATAGATGCGCGCCCGCGTGCTCGTCGGCGAAATCAATCGGCGCAACAGGGGAGAAACCTTTTCCGGATTAATCGGAAACTCCCAGTTATCGGGTGAATCCGGCGAAGGCATCAGGCTTTGCCCGGCCTGAAGCTCCAGGAGCTTTTCCGGATCGATCATCAGAGAATTGGTGTCGATGGTCGCCGAAGCCGAAATCGCGCCCGCAATGATCTTGCCCTGGGTGAGCAGGCTTTCGATCTTCGCATCAATCAGTCCCTCGCGGAACTGATTCATGTAGAGAATGCCGGAAACAAGAACCGCCAGCGCCGCCAGATTGAGAAACAGGATACGGCGCGTCAGGCTCGAAAACAGATACTGGCCGAGAAACTTGCGCAGGGGCGCAAAAAAGCGACGCCAGAACACCGAGCGCTGCCGCCGGGCCCTGCGTTCGCGCAAATC
This sequence comes from Brucella tritici, assembly GCF_902825325.1. Classification (GTDB taxonomy): domain Bacteria; phylum Pseudomonadota; class Alphaproteobacteria; order Rhizobiales; family Rhizobiaceae; genus Brucella. Next base: position 270,625 of record NZ_CADEAR010000002.1, read on the forward strand.
CGATTTCTGGCCGACAAGGCCATCGTTCCGGGTTTCTGCGACCATGTCGCTCTGTCTGCTCTCATTAAACTACCGCCAGACCTCATGGACTGGCGGTATGTAATTATCTATCAAGCCTCGCGGAAGCGATAGCCGACGCCATAAAGCGTTTCGATCATTTCGAAATCGTCGTCAACCGCTTTGAACTTCTTGCGCAGGCGCTTGATATGGCTGTCGATGGTACGATCATCCACATAGACCTGCTCATCATAGGCTGCATCCATGAGGGCGTCACGGCTTTTCACGACACCTGGACGCTGCGCCAGCGAATGAAGGATCAGGAATTCGGTGACCGTCAGCGTGACCGGTTCGCCCTTCCAGGTGCAGGTGTGGCGCTCCTGATCCATGACCAGCTGGCCGCGCTCGAGCGATTTCGCCTGCTGTCCGGTCGGCTTGGCTGTGCCGTCGCGTGCGGCAACCCGGCGAAGCACCGCCTTGACGCGTTCGACCAGAAGACGCTGGGAGAACGGCTTGGTGATGAAATCGTCCGCACCCATCTTGAGACCGAAAAGCTCGTCGATCTCGTCGTCCTTGGAGGTGAGGAAAATGACGGGGAGGTCGGATTTCTGGCGCAGACGGCGCAGAAGCTCCATACCGTCCATGCGTGGCATCTTGATATCGAAGATCGCAAGATTGGGCGGACGCGCCATCAGACCATCCAGCGCGGACGCGCCATCGGTGTAGGTTTCGACCCGATAGCCTTCCGATTCCAGTGCGATGGACACGGAGGTCAGGATGTTGCGGTCGTCGTCGACCAGCGCAATTGTCTGCGTTGCCGAGGCTTCCTTCATGCGAACCTTTCTCCTTCAACTAAGCCAACCGGAAGGTCCGGCTGGTGACGTCGCTCAGCCGCCAAGTGACTGGCGGGTTATAGATCGAGCGCCTTATTAAACATAGATACTATTATAATGTGCCTGCTTGTGCAGTACAAATTAGGTACAAAATGTGGCGGTGCCAGAAGAAGCCATGAAACATCACGTGCCGAATCGTTCTTTGGTTAATACCGGGGTTGATGCCAGCACGACCGGGATTCCCCGAATCTCGTAGCTCATAACGCTTAGATTAAACGATTTAAAAAAATTTCAAAAATTTTAAATCGATTAAATATTTGAATTGCCACGATTAATCTGTTTCTGACTGCCATCCTCTATTTCGCGATCAATCTGGTAGGCGCGAAAAGAGACCGATCAATTGTCAAACCATATGGCGGAGACATCATGAGAGAGACCGGCATTCACAACACGGCCGCTTCCATTGCCACTTCAGGACTGAAGGAACTCTCCGCAGTCTTTTACAACCTTGGAGCCGCCCGGCTCTATGAGGAAACCGTCCGCCGGGGCGAAGCCGAACTGTCGGCGCAAGGTGCGCTTGTCGCACGCACCGGTCAGCACACGGGCCGTTCGCCGAAAGACAAGTTCGTCGTGCGCGATGCCGACACGGAAGATCACGTCTGGTGGGACAACAACAAGCCGATGAGCCGCGAGGCCTTCGAGCTGCTCTATGCCGATTTCATCGATCATGCGAAGGGCAAGGAGCTTTTCGTGCAGGATCTGATCGGCGGCGCCGATGCCGACAACAAGATCAATGCGCGTGTCATCACCGAATATGCCTGGCATTCGCTGTTCATCCGCAATCTTCTGATCCGCCCGGAACAGGAAGCGCTTGCTACTTACGTACCGGAAATGACGATCATCGATCTGCCGTCCTTCAAGGCCGATCCAGACCGCTACGGCGTGCGCACTGAAACGGTGATTGCGGTCGACCTGACCCGCAAGATCGTGCTGATCGGCGGCACGTCCTATGCCGGTGAAATGAAAAAGTCGGTCTTCACCGCTCTCAACTACATCCTGCCCGCCAAGGGCGTGATGCCGATGCACTGCTCGGCCAATGAAGGCCCGAACGGCGACACCGCCGTCTTCTTCGGCTTGTCCGGCACCGGCAAGACCACGCTTTCGGCAGACCCGACCCGTACGCTGATCGGCGATGACGAGCATGGCTGGGGCGAGCATGGCATCTTCAACTTCGAAGGCGGCTGCTACGCCAAGACCATCCGTCTGTCCGCCGAAGCGGAACCGGAAATCTACGCGACCACGCAGCGCTTCGGCACGGTGCTGGAAAATGTCGTTCTCGACGAACACCGCCAGCCGGATTTCGACGACGGCTCGCTGACGGAAAACACCCGTTGCGCCTATCCGCTCGATTTCATCCCGAATGCATCGAAGACGGGCAAGGGCGGCCAGCCGAAGAACATCATCATGCTCACCGCCGATGCCTTCGGCGTGATGCCTCCGATTGCCAAGCTGACGCCGGCACAGGCCATGTACCACTTCCTGTCCGGCTACACGGCCAAGGTTGCTGGCACCGAAAAGGGCGTGACCGAACCGGAAGCCACCTTCTCGACCTGCTTCGGCGCACCGTTCATGCCGCGCCATCCGTCGGAATACGGTAACCTGCTGCGCAAGCTGATCGCCGAGCACAAGGTCGATTGCTGGCTGGTCAATACCGGCTGGACTGGCGGCGCTTACGGCGTTGGCAAGCGTATGCCGATCAAGGCAACCCGCGCTCTGCTTGCAGCCGCGCTCGACGGTTCGCTGAACGACGCCGAATTCCGCATCGATCCGAATTTCGGCTTTGCCGTTCCGGTCGAAGTACCGGGTGTCGACACGTCCATCCTCGATCCGCGCTCGACCTGGGCCGACAAGGCTGCCTATGACGCGCAGGCCAGGAAGCTTGTCGACATGTTCGTCACGAATTTCGAGAAGTTCGAAAGCCATGTCGATCACGAGGTAAAGGACGCAGCCCCTGCGATCCGTATCGCTGCGGAATAGCTTTTTCTACGCATGTCTTTATCCAAAAACCGGTTCCCACTTTTTGGAGACATGCTTTTACCATTCTGAGGAGGAGGGAGAGCCCGGCTGAAAGGCCGGGTTTTTCTTTTGTATAAGGGATACAAAGCGGTATATCTCCTCGTCATGGAAGAGAACCGGAACATCATCCGCATCACCAATCGCCTGACGATCCGTGACGACGATCTGGAGGAGAGCTTTATCCGTGCCTCCGGGCCGGGCGGTCAGAACGTCAACAAGGTTTCGACTGCCGTGCAGTTGCGCTTTCATGCCGTGAGAGCAGGCCTGCCCGAAGATATCCTGTCACGGCTCTTCAAGCTTGCCGGACAGAAAGGCACCAAGGACGGCGATATTCTGATTGAGGCCAATCGGTTCCGCACCCAGGAGCGCAACCGCGAGGACGCGCGCGAGCGGCTGATCGCGCTTATTGCCAAGGCTGCCGAACCACCGCCACCACCGCGCAAGAAGACCAAGCCCACAAAAGGCTCCGTCGAACGCCGCCTCAAGGCCAAGTCCGGACGATCCGACATCAAGAAGGGCCGCGGCAAGGTTTCTTACGACTGATCCAAAAAGACTCCACACAGGGAAACCCGAGACCATGAAATCCCATGAAGTCGAGACCAGCCACGGTCGCATTGCCATCCGTGAAAGCAGGGGCAGCGGAACGCCCTTGCTGATGATCCACGGCAATTCCAGCGCTGGCGCCATCTTCGCGCACCAGCTTGAAGGCGAAATCGGTAGAAACTGGCGGGTGATCGCGCCGGATTTGCCAGGCCATGGCCAGTCCGGCAACGCGCTTGATCCGGATCGCAGCTATTCCATGGAAGGCTATGCCGACGCGATGACGGAAGTGCTGACGAAGCTCGGCATTTGGGATGCGGTCGTTTTCGGCTGGTCGCTTGGCGGCCATATCGGCATCGAGATGATTTCACGCTTTCCCGGCATGCGCGGCCTGATGATTACCGGCACGCCCCCTGTGGCGCGTGAGGAAGTGGGGCAGGGGTTCAAAAGCGGCCCGGATATGGCACTTGCCGGGCAAGAGGCATTTTCCGACCGCGATGTCGAATCCTATGCGCGCAGCACCTGCGGTGAACCGTTCGAAGACCAGTTGCTTGAGATTGTCGCCCGTACGGATGGGCGCGCGCGGCGCATCATGTTCGAAAAATTCGCAGCCGGAACCGGTGGCAACCAGCGCGATATCGTTGCCGAAGCAAGACTCCCGATTGCAGTCGTCAACGGTTGCAACGAGCCGTTTGTTGAACTGGATTTCGTCTCGAAAGTCCGTTTTGGCAATCTCTGGGAAGGCAAAACCCATGTCATCGACGGGGCAGGGCATGCGCCTTTCCGCGAGACACCAGCCATCTTCGATGATTATCTGCAGCGTTTTATACGCGACTGCACGGCCTGACCCGCTGCAATCGCCAAAAGACGAAAGGGCCGGATAACCGGCCCTCTTCATATCTAAGTACTTGTTTCGTCGCATTATCCTGCGCAAAACCGCTTCGAATTTTTGCTGGAAATGCTCTAGATTTTTCTCAGGGCCACTTCCTCGATCAGATGATCGCTGCCCTTACGCAGGATCAGATCGGCGCGCGGGCGCGTCGGCAGGATGTTATCCTTGAGATTCTTCAGGTTGATATTGTTCCACAGCCCTTCGCCAATCGAACGCGCTGCATCTTCCGAAAGCTGCGAATAGCGATGGAAGAAGGATTCCGGATTGACGAAAGCCGTCTCCCGCAGCCGCATGAAGCGGTCGATATACCATTTGTGGATCAGCTGGGATTCCGCATCAATATAGATCGAGAAGTCGAAGAAATCGGAAACAAAGGGCACCATCTTGCCGTCTTCCGGCAGATCGCGCACCTGCAACACATTGATGCCTTCGAAGATCAGAATATCCGGCTTGTCGACGATCTGATATTCGCCCGGCAGGACGTCGTAGCTCAAATGCGAATAGAGCGGTGCGCGCACCTGGCTCATACCTGCCTTGATCGCTGACAGAAAGCGCAAGACCGCACCGACATCATAGCTTTCGGGAAAGCCCTTGCGCTCCATCATGTTCTGCTCGCGCAGGACCGCATTGGGGTAGAGAAAACCGTCGGTCGTCACCAGATCGACCTTCGGGCTTGACGGCCAGCGTGCGAGGAGCTCTTTCAGGATACGCGCAGTCGTGGATTTACCAACCGCAACCGAACCGGCGATGCCGATGATGAACGGCGTCTTGAACGACTCTTCCATGTTGAGGAACTGCTTGCGCTGCTCGAACAGGAGCTGGCTTGCCTCCACATGCGCCGACAGCAATCGCGACAGCGACAGATAGATGCGCCGTACCTCGTCGAGATCGATGGGATCGCCCAGCGAGCGCAGTCGCTTGACCTCATCATACGTCAAAGTGAGCGGCGTGTCGGCGCGAAAGCCCGCCCATTCCTCAGCCGAAAAGAAACGGTAAGGCGAGTAACGCGACGGCGTTAGCTGGTCCACTTTTTCCCACATATTGTCGCTGCTCTCCCTCAACGCCAATTCTGCACTAACAGCTTCCGATCCTATTTGCATTTAGGCTTTCGGACGACCGGCTTTTTCTTCAAGGCCGGTCTGCGCCGTGCGGCGTTGCAACTCTGCAAGAACCTCATTGAGTGGCACGTCCGCAACCTTGAGAACCACCAGCAGATGATAAAGAAGGTCAGCGCTTTCGGTGACCACTTCCGCACGGTTGCCTTCAACGGCGGCAATGACCGTTTCCACGGCTTCTTCACCAAGCTTTTTGGCAGCCCGTGTCTGGCCTTTTGCCACCAGACTTGCCGTATAGGACGAACCGTCCGTCACGCTGGCACGCTCCGCGACGATCCGTTCAAGGTCGGAAAGAGTGAACTCAGTCATCGGATTTCCTTCAGATTTCTGTGCATGTCGTTATCGGATCGTAGCGGGATCAGAAAACAGTCCAGTGGACTGATTTCCCCGCGAAGACGGTTCCCACTTTTCCGCGACATGCTGTATTCTCAACGGACCGGATCGAGCCGCATCGGAATACCGGCTTCGGCCATATAGCGCTTGGCCTCGCCAATCGTATAGGTGCCGAAGTGGAAAATCGAAGCAGCGAGAACCGCCGTCGCATGACCGTCGCGAATGCCTGCAACCATGTGATCCAGATTGCCGACGCCGCCCGATGCAATCACCGGAACGCGCACGCTGTCAGCCACGGCGCGGGTCAGTGCCACATCATAACCAGCCTTGGTTCCGTCGCGATCCATCGAGGTCAGCAGGATTTCACCGGCACCAAGGCTCACCACCTTCTGCGCAAATTCCACCGCGTCGATGCCTGTCGTCTGACGACCGCCATGGGTGAAGATTTCCCAACGATCAGCTTCGCCTTCGCCTGAAACCTTCTTGGCGTCAATGGCTACCACGATGCACTGATTGCCGAACTTGTCGGCGGCTTCCGCAACAAATTCCGGGTTCTTCACCGCAGCCGTATTGATCGAAACCTTGTCGGCCCCGGCCAGAAGCAGTTTTCGTATATCGGCAACCTGACGCACCCCGCCGCCAACCGTCAGTGGCATGAAGCACTGTTCTGCCGTCCGGGCCACCACATCGAAAATTGTCTCGCGATTGTCCGAAGACGCCGTGATGTCGAGGAAGCACAGTTCGTCTGCGCCCGCCGCATCATAGGCGCGGGCAACTTCCACCGGATCACCCGCATCGATCAGATCGACAAAGTTCACGCCTTTGACGACGCGTCCGTCCTTCACATCGAGGCACGGTATCACTCTTGCTTTCAGCATGGTTGTCCTCGATCTGCCGCGTCTCTTTTCAGTTTTGCCTGTCCTCGCGGTCCGGCCTTTGCCGGACTGTTCGCTGCGGGCAGGCGGGAGCGGCCGTCTTTAACATCGAGGCAAGGAATTACACGTGCTTTGAGTGTCATGCTGAAGCCCTCAGAACCGCTAGTGCTTCTGCCGGATCAATGCGGCCATCATAAAGCGCGCGACCGGAAATCGCGCCTTCCAGCTTGCGGGCATCAGGTGCGGCAAGACGTTTAATGTCATCCATCGAAGCGAGGCCGCCCGATGCGATCACCGGGATGGAAACGCTATCTGCGAGGCCGAGCGTCGAATCCCAGTTGATGCCAGCCAGAACGCCGTCACGGTCGATGTCGGTATAGATGATGGCGGCAACACCAGCACCTTCGAATTTTTTCGCCAGTTCCACCACGCCAAGCTCGGAAGCCTCGGCCCAGCCTTCAACCGCGACATAGCCGCCCTTGGCATCGATGCCGACGGCAACCTGACCCGGAAACGCCTTGCAGGCTTCGATAACCAGTGCGGGATCGCGCACGGCGACCGTGCCGAGAATGACACGGCGCAGCCCCTTGGAAAGCCAGCTCTCGATATGCTGGAGCGTGCGGATGCCGCCGCCGAGCTGCACCGGATTTTTGGTGGCTTTCAGAATCGCTTCCACAGCCTTGCCATTGACGCTTTCGCCAGCAAAGGCACCGTTGAGATCGACCACATGGAGCCATTCAAAGCCCTGATCCTCGAAGGCTTTGGCCTGCGCGGCCGGGTCTTCATTATAGACGGTGGCCTGATCCATGTCGCCGAGCTTCAGGCGCACGCATTGACCGTCTTTCAAATCGATGGCGGGAAATAGGATCATAATGTCAGGGCTTCCATTTCAGGAAATTGGCAATGAGCGAAAGGCCGAGCAGCTGGCTCTTTTCAGGATGGAACTGCGTGCCCACCATATTGTCGCGACCGACCGTGGCGGTGACATCGCCGCCGTAATCGGTCACAGCCAGCACGTCAGCCTTGTTCTTCGCATCGAACATATAGGAATGCACGAAATAGGCATGCAACCCGTTCTCGCCGGTCTCGATTCCTTCGAAGATCGGGTGAGAATGTTTCACGTGAATCCTGTTCCAGCCGATCTGCGGAATTTTCAGCGAAGGATCGGACGGCGTCATTTCACGCACATCGCCCGCGATCCAGCCAAGACCCTCGGTCACTTGCTTTTCAAGCCCGCGTTCTGACATGAGCTGCATGCCGACGCAGATGCCAAGGAAGGGATGCGCCTTTTTTAGAACGACATCTTCCAGCGCTTCCACCATGCCCGGAACGGCATGAAGTCCGCGACGGCAATCCGCATAGGCGCCAACGCCCGGCAACACGATGCGGTCAGCCGTCGCCACGCGGTCGGCATCCGCCGTCAGTTCAATTTCTGCTGCGACACCGCCCTCATGCGCTGCGCGCTCAAAAGCCTTTGTGGCCGAGCGCAGATTGCCGGAGCCGTAATCGATGATTGCAACACGCATTTTCAGTTTTCTCCGCGATGGCCGACAAACCCGATCGTCGAGCCAAATGAGGAATAGGTGGGACGAGGGGGCTGCTGTGCCCATTCCGGCGCAGGCTTTTCCGTAAGAGCGGTAGCTGGCCCGGATGCATCTTCGAGGCCGTAGAAGTAGCGGATTTCTGCCTCTTCCAGATTGGAGGCATCGATGACCGCTTTCTCGACAAAACCCTGTCGCCTGAGCTTGGCGATCTTCCAGTCGACGCCTTCCAGCGCCACGAACAGCGATACCAGCAGGGTCAGAAGCGGAACCGCATCGGTAATGCCAAAGTAAGCACCGGCAAGTCCGAGCAGGATCGAAATGCCCAGAACGGCAAAAGCTTCGAACCACAGACGTTGAGTCAGAAGCCAGACGAAAGGCAGGACCAGCGCCAGAACGTGGAATCCGTCGCGCACGAACACGGCTTGCTCAAGGTTTTGAGTATCTTCCGGTTCAAGAACGACGAATTGCGCCATGGCTTACCCTTTCAGTGAACCCTTGGTGGAGGGAATTGCATCCTTCTGGCGCGGATCGGTTTCAAGCGCCGTGCGCAGAACCCTGGCAACCGCCTTGAAGATCGATTCCGCAATATGGTGGTTGTTGGCACCATAATGATTGTTGATATGAAGCGTGATGCCAGCGTTCATGGCGAAAGCCTGGAAGAACTCACGCACCAGCTCGGTATCGAATGTACCGATCTTGGCTGTGGTGAAATTGACGTTCCAGACCAGAAAGGCGCGCCCCGATACATCGACGGCAGCGCCGGTCAGCGTATCGTCCATGGCAAGGTCCATCGAGGCATAGCGCACGATACCGCGCCGCTCGCCCAAGGCTTTGGCAATGGCCTGACCAAGCGCGATGCCAGTATCCTCGACCGTATGGTGATCATCGATATGCAGGTCGCCCTTGGCCATGACGCGCATATCGATGAGCGAATGTCGGGAAAGCTGCTCCAGCATGTGATCGAAGAAGCCGACACCGGTGGTGATGTCGAACTTGCCAACGCCGTCCAGATCGACCGAAACGGCAATGCTCGTTTCTTTCGTGGAGCGTTCGATGCTTGCCTTGCGGGTGCTTTCAGCAGTCATAAGCTTTCCTCATTCAATAGCTTGGAGGCGTTCTAGAACAGCTTGCTCACTTTGCCAATTCCTTTTGCCGGTTTGGCAAGCTGCAAATCGGCATTTGCAATTCGTCCGTACGTTCTTAAATATTCTCAGCGAAGCACGATTCATCCGCCGACGGCTGGCCGAACCTGTTTCTCTAACAGATGAAGGGGCATCTGCAATTGCCTTCCGGGATTGCATGTGCCGCCAAAGGAGCATCCATGATCGAACATCATCCCACGACAATTTACGGAACAACCATCGTTACCGTGCGCAAGGACGGTAAGGTCGTCATTGCCGGCGACGGACAGGTTTCGCTCGGCAATACCGTCATGAAGGGCAATGCGCGAAAGGTTCGCCGCATCGGCAAGGGCAATGTGATTGCCGGTTTTGCTGGAGCCACCGCCGACGCCTTCACCCTTCTGGAACGCCTCGAAGCGAAGCTCGAACAATATCCAGACCAGCTCATGCGGGCTTCGGTCGAACTTGCCAAGGACTGGCGTACCGACCGCTACCTGCGCAAGCTGGAAGCCATGATGCTGGTTGCCGACAGCAAGGTCACGCTGGCGCTGACCGGTACCGGCGATGTGCTTGAGCCAGAACATGGCGTCATGGCCATCGGTTCGGGCGGCAATTATGCGCTGGCCGCCGCCCGCGCGCTGGTCGACACGGACAAGTCAGCCGAGGAAATCGCCCGCAAGGCGATGGATATCGCCGCCGATATCTGCATCTACACCAACCACAACATCATCGTGGAAAGCCTGGACGCAGAATGAGCTCGCTGGCGCAGGCCTCTAAACCGAGTGCGCAACGCTGGGGTCTGGGCGCCCTGATCGTTCTCGCCATAGTTGGGGTACAAGCCTTCTGGCTCTATCTCGACGGGCGGATTGCCATGTGCGAATGCGGAACCATAAAATTATGGTCGGGTTCGCTGAAATCGGAGAACTCCCAGCATATATCTGACTGGTATACGCTGTCGCACATCATCCATGGCTTTCTGTTCTACTGGCTGTTCACGGTCATCGCACCCAAAGCCCCGCTCGGCTTGAGGCTTGCAGCGGCGGTCGGCATCGAAGCGGTATGGGAACTGGTCGAGAATTCGAATTTCATCATCGAACGCTATCGCGCCAATACGTCCTCGGTGGACTATTTCGGCGACAGCATCGTGAATTCGGTTTCCGATACGCTCGCTGCCGCACTTGGCTTTCTGATCGCAGCCAAACTGCCAATGAAAATAACCGTCGCCATCGCGCTGTTCTTTGAAGTTCTGGCGCTGATCGTCATTCGCGACAATCTTACGCTCAACGTGATCATGCTGCTGCATCCGTTCGAGTTCATCAAGCAGTGGCAAAGTGGGTTATAATTATGAGTAATTTCTCTCCCCGTGAAATCGTCTCCGAACTCGACCGCTTCATCATCGGCCAGAACGACGCCAAACGCGCGGTGGCCATCGCGCTGCGCAATCGCTGGCGCCGCCAGCAGCTCGAAGGCCAGATGCGCGAAGAAGTGATGCCGAAGAACATCCTGATGATCGGGCCGACCGGTGTCGGCAAGACGGAAATTTCCCGCCGCCTCGCAAAGCTGGCCGGTGCGCCTTTCGTCAAGGTTGAAGCGACCAAGTTCACCGAAGTCGGTTATGTCGGCCGCGATGTCGAGCAGATCGTCCGCGATCTCGTTGAGGTTGCCATAGGTCTCATTCGCGAAAAGCGCCGTGAGGACGTGAAAGCCAAGGCGCATCTCAATGCCGAGGAACGCGTGCTGGATGCGTTGGTTGGCAAGACAGCAAGCCCCGCCACGCGCGACAGCTTCCGCAAGAAATTGCGCAATGGCGAAATGGACGACAAGGAAATCGAAATCGAGGTTGCCGATACCGGTTCCGGTCCGAGCTTTGAAATTCCGGGCATGCCGGGCGCCAATATCGGCGTCATGAACCTGTCCGACATGCTGGGCAAGGCCATGGGCGGGCGCACCAAGACGCGCAAGACCACGGTCAAGGATTCCTATCCGATCCTTATCAACGATGAATCCGACAAGCTTCTGGATCAGGACCAGATCATTCAGGAAGCACTTCGCGTCACAGAAGACGAAGGCATCGTGTTCATCGATGAGATCGACAAGATCGCATCGCGGGAAGGCGGCATGGGTGCCGGCGTGTCGCGCGAAGGCGTGCAGCGCGATCTGCTGCCGCTGGTCGAAGGCACCACGGTTGCGACCAAATACGGGCCGGTGAAGACCGATCACGTGCTGTTCATCGCATCGGGTGCGTTCCACGTATCCAAGCCGTCCGATCTTCTTCCGGAACTGCAGGGCCGTCTGCCGATCCGTGTGGAGCTCAATGCGCTGACGCGTGAAGACTTCCGCCGCATCCTGACGGAGACCGAGGCCAGCCTGATCAAGCAGTATATTGCCCTGATGGAGACGGAAGAGGTGAAGCTCGAAATCACCGATGACGCCATCGACGCTCTGGCCGATATCGCTGTCGATCTGAATGCGTCGGTCGAAAACATCGGTGCGCGTCGGTTGCAGACGGTGATGGAACGTGTTCTCGATGAAATTTCATACACCGCGCCCGACAAGACCGGTGCAACTTTCGTCATCGACGCGGCCTATGTAAAAGACAAGATCGGCAGCCTTGCCAAGAACACCGATCTGTCGCGCTTTATTCTCTAAAAGTGGCCATAAAGCCACGGCGCGAATTCACTTTCGCAAATACTGCAAAAACCCCTCGACTTGCATCGGGGGGTTTTTTATTTTCCCCGCAACTTTTACCGAATATTCACCATAGCAGGACCGTTCCCCTACAATGATCAGAATAATGGGCGCAAAGCCGCGACGCATTTTTGTTGGACTTGCCCTGGCTATCAGCCTTGCCTGCCAGAGCGCCTATGCGGCAACGGTCGTGCCTCCGGGCAATCGCAATGCGGAACAGCCGCCGATTCCAGGCGCATCCGCCAAGCGCACGCGTGAACTGAGCACGACGTACGAGAAGAAATATCAGAAGATCTACAATCTTCTGAAAAAGGATGCCTCGCTGCGCTCCAAGATCCGCTCGACGGCAGCGGCCTATGGTATCGATCCCATTCACATCGTCGGCGCGATTGTGGGCGAGCACACCTATAATGTCGACGTCTATGACCGGCTCCAGACCTATTACGTCAAGGCCATGTCCTATGTGAACCAGGGCGTGAGTTTCGGCTACAATGGCGAAAGCATCGGCCAGTTCATCAAGCGGCCGGAATTTGCCGACTGCCTGAAGCACAAGGACAGCTATTCGCTGTGGTCCTGCCGCGAAAATGTCTGGAACAAAACCTTCCGTGGCAAATCGGTCGGCGGCAATGCCTATCCGAACAACCGTTTCAGCGCGGTCTTCTTCCAGCCTTTCTATGCCGGACAGACATTCGGTCTTGGCCAGATCAATCCGCTGACGGCCTTGCAGATGTCCGACATGGTGAACCGCGTTTCCGGTCTGCCCAAGCTCAACGCAGAAGACGGCAATGTGGTCTACAAGACGATCATGGACCCCGATCTGACGCTGCCCTACATCGCGGCGACGCTGAAACAGTCGATCAACTCCTACCGCCAGATTGCCGATTTCGACATTTCGAAGAATCCCGGCCTCACTGCCACGCTTTACAATACGGGCGGTGCGGAAGCACGCGCACGAGCGCTGGCCAATGAAAACGCCAAGCGAAAGGCGGACGGTCAGGAACCTGTGCTACCGCAGGAAAACTACTATGGCTGGCTGGTCAATTCGAAGCTCGATGAGCTGAAAGCGCTTTTCTAGTGGTCTGATTCCGACATTTGCATCCCTCGGATATGGGCGCTGAGCAAATGTCGGAGGCAAAAAGACCACTAGTAACTTTATGATCCTAGTGGATTTTTCGAATTTGACGTTTGAAACGTGATTTATATCGGACGGGTATCAAACGTCAAATTCAATCCACTAGAGCGCGTTTCGATCTGATTGGATCAGATGGGCGCTCTGAGTATTTGTTTCTACGCGCATCTTTTCCGATCGAAGCAGGATCAGAAATCAGTCCAGTGGACTGATTTCCCTGCGTAGGCGTTTCACACTTTTCGGGATGCGCTCTAATCAACTTGAACAGGCTTGATACCGCGGCGGCGCTTTCGCGCCGCCTCTATTTCCTCACTCAGATGCCTGATCGTCTCGCGGTCGATGATGCGGATATTGCGCGCCAGGAGATTGGCAAGTTCCGTTGCCTGTGGTGACAGGCCCGACGTATCGATTACAACACGCGGATGCGACACGGCGGCAAGGTTCTGCAACTCTTCCGCCTCATCCCAGATGATATTGAAATAGGTGATGATGCGCTGAAGCAGGTCCCAGGTCGGCTGGCCGCGCCGGCCATGTTCCAGCGCAGACAGATAGGCAGGTGAAACGCGAAGCGCTGCCGCCATATCCTTCTGCGTAACACCGCGTTCTTCCCGCAACTCGCGCAAGCGTATTCCAAATGGCGTCATCGCGGTCTGCTCCCCCCAGGCAATACGGTCTGCTGTGGCATGTTTTGGGTCTGGCGGCGAAGCCTTACATAGAGGGCACCATGCCCGCCATGATGACGCGCCGCATCCTCATAGGCACTCACCAGAAGCCGGAACAGCGGTGTGGAAAACCAGTGCGGCACCGCCTGTCGCAGAATCCCCTCACTGCCGAATGAACGCCCTTTTCCAGTAATGACCATGACATGACGCAGGCCGCGTGCATGTGCACTAACCAGAAATCCATAGAGCAGGCCGTGCGCCTCTCCCTGCGTGAGACCGTGCAGATCGATGCGGGCTTCAATATCGACACGACCTTTGGCGATCTTTCGATGCGTCGGCTTGTCGAGTGATTGAATCTGCATTTCGCTGAGCGTCGACAGGCCCCTTTTCGGTTTGCTCGCCTCCACCGCAGGCTGAACTTTCGGCTTGGCAGGGCGCTTTTCTTCTTCCGCCATCAGGGATTTGAAATCAGGAAGCTCGTCCTCACTCGCCTTTGGCTTTATCAGCGGCTTTGCGGTTTTCGCGACCGTTTCCCACAGGATGCGGTCTTCGGGCCGCAGATAGTCTTTTTCCGGCTTGTCGGTGTCGCGCGCCATCCCGTTCAAGCCTCCAGAAGCCCGCGCGGCACCAGCGCATAAAAGTCAGCATCGTCCTTCACGCCACCGGCGATCTCGCCTGCCGTATCGCCGGAACCGGCGAACAGATCTCCGCGGGCAGGGCCGACAATGGCCGTTCCCGTATCCTGCGCGATCATCAGGCGTGCAAAAGGTTCGCCGTCAAAGACCGTGACATTGGGTGCACTGACATGGATCGGCGTGCCGAATGTGTGGAGCAACTTGTCGACAGCAAGCGAACGCCCGGCAGTCAGCGGGACTTTTGCAGCCGCAATCGGACCGGCATCCGGGTCGTCCACAGAAGCTTCCCGGAAGAAAATGTAGGATCGGTTTTGCCAGATGAGATCATTGGCCTCGCCCGGATGCTCGGCCAGCCAGCGGCGGATTGACTGCATGGAAATTTCTGAAGCCGGAATTTCGCCATTGGCAACCAGAATGCGACCGATGCCTGTAAACGGGTGGCCGGATTTGGCTGCATATGTAATGCGTAGCAACCCGCCATCGTGCAGTTTCAGGCGCGCGGCACCTTGCACATGCGCGAAAAAGGCATCGACCCGGTCGGCGACGAAAGCGATTTCCAGCCCACGCCCGGAAAGACTCCCCCGTTCGATTGACTGTCGATCATCATATTCGGCAAGGCCGTTCTCCGTCCGGCGCGCAAAGGCAAAGGACGGATCGAGACCTGCTGGACGGGCTTCATCCGTCACTTTCACCAGGTCGTCGGGCTGGCGCAGGAAGGGCACGTTGAACCGGGTGTCGGCCTCAAGGGAGGCTTCGATCTCCGGTTCATAGAACGCAGTTACAAAGCCTGTTCCCTGATCGGGAACGATCCGGCAGGGGATGAAATTCTGTTCGAAGAAAGCACGCGCTTCTTCCACACCCGGATTGTCGAGACTACGTGCAGCCGCAAAGATCGGCTCCAGCGCTTCGAAACGGATGCCCAGACTGCCACTCTTGTAAGTTTGGTGTGATGCGTAATCAGCAGAACGGCGAAACGCAGCAAATGCTGCCGACTGATCGTCCCGGTTCCAGCCCGGACAATCGGAAAAAGCCACCGGGCGCAAAATCCTCGCCAAGTCGTTCATCGCCGCATCCGTTTAGCTATATATAAACAAAAAGGCCGCTGAGCTGGGTCAGCGGCCCGATTCATACGCTTTCTCTTAGTCTTCCGCCTCGGTCGCGACAAGCTTCCAATTTGGATCACGCGATCGTGTATCGCGGGCAAAGGTCCACAGATCCTTGATCTCGAGCACGTTTTCCGGATCGCCGTCGATCAGCTTGCCGTCCTTGTCAAAGGTGGAGGAAATCATCTGGCTGACGATATTGACAGTCACATGCGCTTCAGACCCCTTCATCTCTGCGCCGGCAATTTCCGCCTTATCAATGCCGACAAAGGACGAACGCACGCTTTCGCCACGGGTTTCGCGTTCGTCGATTGCCGAAACGAACCCTTCGAAAACATCCTTGGAAAGCAGATTTTTCAGAACCTTGCGATCACCATCGGCAAAGGACATCACGATCATTTCATAGGCGATCTTCACGCCATCCACGAAGCTGGCCGGATCAAACGAAGGATCGGTAGAATAAATCGCGCGCAGACCGTCATTGATCGGCGTGCCGACCGGAGCGGCCTTGTCGATGGCAGTGAAATCTTTTTCGCCCGGACGGCGTGGGAGGGAGACGACATTATCGGTCTCACCGCTTGCCGGTGCCGCATCGGCACTGCGGGCTGAAGTGTAAGGATCGAAGGGCGGTTTTTCACTTCCGGTACGACGGCCAAGAACATTCCTCAGCTGGAGAAAGATGATCACCGCTGCGATGAAGAAGAATATCGTGCCAAAATCAAAAAATTCCATGCCGCCTGCCGCTGATTGAAGGATCAGGCATTTCGCCTTTCCCTATCCCTGGTTTGTATCTCATACATATAGATCGGCTTACGTCATCATTCAAATCCCGATCATGCGTACCTATTTGATATTGCATGACAGACAGTTTCAATTTCGTTCCGAACCTGAAAAAGTTACAATTCGGGCTAAATTGAAACACTGAAACCAAACAACAAAGGTCGTAACTTACGTGTCCTCCTCTCTCGCCCCTCTCGTCATGCTGGCGATGCCCTTCATCGAAATTGCCGGTTTCGTCATCATCGGCAGCAAGATCGGCGTTTTCGCGACCTTGGGCCTTGTTATTCTGAGCGCGATGCTGGGTTTCTTTCTATTGCGCGTGCAGGGCATCGGGCTCTTACAGCGTATCCGTACCGAAACGGCTGCCGGACGCGTGCCGGATCGCGAAATGGTGCATGGCGCCATGCTGGTTCTGGCGGCGATCCTACTGATCGTGCCCGGTTTTGTGAGCAGCACCATCGGCATTTTGCTGTTTATTCCGTTCGTTCGCGATTTCATGTGGGAAAAATTCATGCGCGGCCGCATGGTGGTTGCTACAACCACCCGCTATTCGGACGGCTACGGACAACAGCGCCCCGGTCCAAATCCGCGTCAGGATCACGTCATCGATCTCGATCCCGAAGATTACACCACGAAGCCAAACGAAAATTCTCCGTGGAAAGACGACCGTAAAGATCACTGAATGCGCAAATACTAACCTAAAAAGCCTTTCTTGCCTCATGCCCGCGCACATGCTAGCCAAACATTCCGACCTTTCGGGACAGCTGTGCGCAGTTTGTGCTTGAGGGGCCAAAATTTTAATCACCGATAGAAGGCATACCGATAATGAGCGATAAGGCCGCGGGCGAAGTAAAGAACGGCAATGGCGCGACGGCCGAGCCGTCCCTCAACATTCTGGCGCAATATGTGAAGGACCTGTCCTTTGAAAGCCCGGGCGCGCCGCTGTCGCTGCGTCCGCGCGAGAAGGCACCGTCCATCAACATCAACGTGAACGTAAACGCCAATCCACTTTCCGAAACGGATTTCGACGTTGTGCTGACGCTGGAAGCCAAGGCCGTTGACGGCAAGGACGTTCTCTTCAACACCGAGCTCGTCTATGGCGGTGTGTTCCGCATTCAGGGCATCCCGCAGGAGCACATGCTTCCGCTTCTGTTCATCGAATGCCCGCGTCTTCTGTTCCCGTTTGCCCGCCAGATCATTGCCGACGCAACGCGCAACGGCGGCTATCCGCCGCTGATGATCGACCCGATCGATTTCGCGCAGATGTTCCAGCAACGTATGGCCGAAGAACAGGCCAAGTCCGCTGTAAAGAGCTGATCGTTTTAAAAGATGACGGAAAAAGCCCGGTTTCGACCGGGCTTTTTCATATCCGCTTCTGAGACTTACTCAGTATTTTTTCCAGATGGCTTTTTCGCCCAGCTTGCCCACAAGTGCGGCGTGAGCAGCGCGCTCCGCATCAGAAATGCGTGGGGCAAGCGGCCTCGGTCGCGCGGCAAGAACGATGGCAGCGCCGCTTTCTCCAGCATTGTTGCCGCTTGCGGCACCGCCCATGCTGAGCCCAAGCGCTGTCTGCTTGCCGCCGATCAGTTCGATATAAACTTCAGCCAGAATCTCGGAATCAAGCAATGCGCCGTGCAGGGTACGGTGTCCGTTTTCGATGCCATAGCGCTTGCACAGCGCGTCGAGCGAATTCGGTCCCATCGGATGCTTGCGGCGGGCAAGCGCCAATGTATCGATGATACGCTCCGACTGGATTTCAGCCTGTTTGAGCCTTGCCAGTTCAGCATTGATGAAGCCAAGGTCGAACATGGCATTATGCGCCACCAGCTTGGCCCCATCGAAAAATTCGAGAAATTCGTCCAGAATTTCCGCGAATGTCGGCTTGTCCAGCAATTGCTCGTTGCTGATACCATGCACCGCAAGCGCTTCGGGATGAACCTGACGCCCCTGCGGGTTGATGTATTTATGGAAAGTGCGGCCTGTGGGAAACTTGTTGATCAGTTCCACGCCGCCGATTTCGATCACACGGTCCTCTAGCCTTTCCAGGCCGGTGGTTTCCGTATCGAAAACGATTTCACGCATTGAAGAACCTCTCGGGAAATAACTTTGGTACCTATAGCACGCCGCCGACGATTATTCGGTAGCAACCACCGGCTTTCCACTCAATTCCGCGACGATTTCGCGAATCTGGCGGCGTAGATTGTCGAAACTCCCACTTGTATCGATAATGAAATCGGCTCTTGCCCGTTTTTCCGCATCCGGCGTCTGGCGCGCGAGAATGGCATCAAGCTTTTCTTCCGTCATGCCCGGTCGCGCAAGCACGCGAATGCGCTGTATCTCGGCAGGGGCTGAGACAACCACGATCTTGTCCACACGCTTGTCGCCGCCGGTTTCGAAAAGCAGCGGAATATCGATCAGCGCCAGAGCGGCACCGGCTTCTTCCGCATTGCGGCGAAAGGCTTCTTCTTCCTCGCGCACAAGCGGATGAACGATGGCTTCCAGTTTTTTCAGGGCTTCGGGTTTTCCGATGACGGCAGCGGAAAGCTTTCCCCGATCAACCGCACCGTTTTCCACAGTGCCCGGAAACGCAGCCTCGATCAGCGGCGCCGCACGGCCGGAATAGAGCCGATGTACTGTATCGTCGGCGCTATAAATCGGCACACCGGCTTCGGCGAACATGTTCGCCGCCGTTGTTTTTCCCATCCCGATGGAGCCGGTTAACCCAAGCACGATCATAGTATCTGTTCCAATAGTCGTCATGCCTTGTTGCAAATGGCGTTTTTCTGCGCTTCCGGTGCTCATGTACTAAAGTACACTGCGCTCCGGTTCTCGAAAATCACCATTTTCGCTACGGCCTGACGCTTTTTGATTCAGACACCAGAGCATCAGCCTTTGCCATATCTGCCAGAATATGCTCACGCAGTGCTTTCGTCACTTGCGGCCTTTTGCCAAACCAGCGCTCGAAACCCGGAACGGCCTGATGCAGCAGCATGCCGAGCCCGTCCACAGTCGTCAGACCGGATTCTTCAGCCTTTTTCAGGATTGGCGTCTTGAGCGGCACATAGACAATGTCGGTAGCGACTGCCTTTCGTGATGCCTTGCCAAGATCGAGCGGGAATGTTTCCTGCTCGTCATGGCCGCTCATGCCAAGCGATGTTGTGTTGACGATCAATCCGGCGTCCAAGACCAGTTTTTGCGCCTCGTCCCAGCCATGCGCCGAGACTCGCGGTCCGAAATGGGCTGCAAGATCTTGCGCCCGGCTCACCGTACGATTGACGATGGCGACTTTCGTAAAGCCACGCGACAAAAGCGCATGAACGATTGCCCGGCTTGCGCCACCTGCACCCAGAACAAGAGCGCTGTCAGCATTGTCCCAACCGGGAGCCGATGCATCGAGATTGGCCGCAAAGCCATAAGCATCGGTATTGCCGCCATGAAGCCTGCCATTTTCGAGCCAGAGCGTATTGACCGCGCCGATGGCTTTGGCGGCCTCATCCAGACTTTCCACGGCAGCATAGGCTGCTTCCTTGTGCGGAATGGTGACATTGCCACCGGCAAAACCCTTTTCGGCAAGCGACGAAGCAAAGGAGCCGAAATCCTCCGGCTTCACTTCTATCGCCTCATAAGAACCGTCGAGCCCAAATTCCCTGAGCCAGAAACCATGGATCAGCGGCGACCGCGAATGTTTTATCGGAAAGCCGGTGACAAACGCCTTCTTAGCCATCGATCAGTTTTTCCTTCCGCAGTTCAGCCAGCAGCGGCAGCAGCGGCAGACCGACAATCGTGAAATAATCGCCTTCGATCTTCTCGAAAAGCTGGATGCCTGGTCCTTCGACCTGATAGGCGCCGACGCTCGAAAGCGCGACGTCGCCCACACGACCGAGATAACGCCCGACAAAACCGGGATCCAGATCGCGCATGGTCATTCGGGCAATCGAAACGTGGCGCCACAGGGTTTTGCCGTCCCTCACCAGCACGACAGCACTGTTCAACTGGTGGGTCTTGCCGGAAAATTTCAGAAGCTGGCGGCGCGCTGCCTCCATATCTGCGGGCTTGTGGAAAATCTCGTCGCCGAGCGACAATGTCTGGTCGCAGCCTATCACCACCGCGCCGGGGTTCTTCTCGCTCACGTCGAGCGCCTTCGCCTCGGCCAGAACCTGCGCGACTTCTTCCGGCGTGGCGCCCGTTTCATAAAGCGGGGCTTCGACCGCGCGCTCGTCGATATCCGCGCTTGCCGTTGAAAACTCTATGCCGGCATTCTTCAGCAACGCCGAACGGAAGTGGCTTTTAGAGGCGAGAACGAGTTTGTCCGTCATGGCTGGAATCCTTGTTTATGCCTTTTCGCTATGCGCGCGGAGCAGCGCCAGAATGGCAGCTGCTGTTTCCTCGATCGACCGGCGCGACACATCGATAATCGGCCAGCCGTGGCGGTTGCATATATTACGCGCATAAGCCAGTTCTTCCGAGATGGAAACGCGGTCCGTATAGAGGCCGGTATCCAACGACGGCACATTACCGAGCGGCCGGTTCTGGCGAATTTGCGAAATCCGTTCGGCCGTCGCGACCAGCCCCACGATCAATGGCCGTTTTGCCGTGAAAAGCACCTCGGGCAGAGGAATCCCCAGCACAATCGGAACATTGGTGGCCTTGATGCCGCGATTGGCGAGATAGATGCTCGTCGGGGTCTTGGATGTGCGTGAGATGCCGACAAGAATAACGTCGGCTTCCTCGATATCGTAGGGCAATTGCCCGTCATCATGTTCCATCGTGAAATTAAGCGCGTCGATCCGCCGGAAATAATCGGCATTGAGAACATGCTGCGCGCTCGCGCGGCGATGGGCCGGCGCCCCGAGATAGGATTGAAACGTGTTCAGCACCGGCTCCAGCACGGAAACGCTCGGCACGCCCATCTCGGCACAGGATTCATCGATGATCGCCGCCAGTTTCTGGTCGACAATCGTATAGAGAACGATACCGGGTTCCGCATCGATGCCCTCAAGAACCTTGCGCAACTGCTTTTCGGTGCGGATCAGCGGATAGATGTGCTCGATGGCGCGCGCATTGGCATATTGCGCCGCCGCTGCACGCCCGGCAGCCAGGAGAGTCTCTCCCGTCGCATCAGAAATCAGATGAAGATGAAAGTAGGAAAGCGGTCTGGTCACAGTTTTGTTGCCCTCCTGTTGACGGCTGTGCGTAAAGGCCGAACGTCTTCCACAAGCCATGGCAGGCCGTGGGAAACTTGGCAAGTCATCCACAGCGGGCGAACATGTGGCGAGTGATCATCAACATGTGTGGACAAGACTCATGAAAACACGAAATCCCGTCGTAATTCCCAGCTTTTCCACAAATCCTCATGAACTGCGTCAATTGGTAACCCTTTATATTAAAAGAGGGAATTGAGTTTTCATTGTATTTGGTCAGACTATCGGTGAATGATTGCACAGGATGAGATGGCAAATTCGGAACTGTGGGGAAAACAGGGACAGACCTTAATCCCCGATTCCAACAGACTCTAAGAATCAAAAGATTCCTGAATCATCCTTTCTTTATGAGAACCGGACTGGATAACTTCAGACCAAAACCGGATCAGGTAACCAACAGGGCGGATAAAAATCAGATGAAGCGCAAAGTCTTGAGAGTGATCGACGGTGAAACGGTCTTTCCACCTCCCATCTGGATGATGCGCCAGGCCGGACGCTATCTTCCCGAATATCGCGAGACGCGGAAAAAGGCCGGGAGCTTTCTCGATCTCTGCTATTCGCCCGATCTTGCTGTCGAGGTGACGCTTCAGCCGATCCGCCGGTTTGGCTTTGATGCAGCCATTCTCTTTTCAGACATTCTTGTCATTCCCCACGCCCTTGGACGTGACCTTCGCTTTGAAGAAGGCAAGGGACCTTTGATGACACCGATCGATGCCGACGAGATTTTCTGGCTTGAGACGGAAGGCGTCGCCAAAAGGCTGGAGCCGGTCTACGAGACGGTTCGGCTGCTGCGGGAGCAGTTGCCCGACGAAACGACGCTGCTGGGCTTCTGTGGCGCTCCCTGGACCGTTGCGACCTATATGATCGCCGGTCATGGCACACCGGATCAGGCGCCCGCTCGTCTTTTCGCCTACCGTTTCCCGGAAGCTTTTGAAAAACTCCTGAACGATCTTGCCGATGTTTCGGCCGAATATCTCATCGAGCAGCTGGATGCTGGTGCCGATGCGGTGCAAATTTTCGATTCATGGTCCGGCGTTCTGGACGAGAACTGCTTTGAACGTTTCTGCATCCAGCCCGTTGCCCGGATCGTCCAGAAGGTGAGAGCGGTCTATCCGGAGGCGCGCATCATCGGTTTCCCGAAAGGGGCAGGGATGCTTTATGCAGGCTATCGCGAAAAGACCGGTGTGGACGCTCTCGGTCTCGACTGGTCTGTTCCCTTTTCCTTCGCTACCGCCCTTCAGGAAGAGGGCGCGATACAGGGCAATCTCGATCCGCTGCGCGTGGTGGCAGGCGGCAATGCGCTGGATGAAGGTGTAGACACGATTCTCGAACGTCTCGGCCAGGGCCCGCTGATCTTCAATCTCGGGCACGGAATCACGCCACAGGCACCGATCGAGAATGTGCATCGCATGATCGACCGTATTCGCGGAGGAAAATCATGAGCCAGACAGCTCCGGAAAATCGCGGCTCGGCTGTTGTCATTCGCACTGTCGTCTCGCTGGTTGTTGTGGCGCTCGGCGTCTGGGCATTGTTTCACGTGAATCCAGCCGATGCCTATCTCTGGATCAAGTCGCTGCATGTGATTGCCGTCATCGCCTGGATGGCGGGAATGCTCTATCTGCCGCGCCTGTTCGTCTATCACTGCGCCGCAAAGCCCGGTTCCGAAACATCGGAAACCTTCAAGGTGATGGAAAAGCGGTTGCTGCGCTTCATCATCAATCCGGCCATGATCGTAACCTGGATTGCCGGTCTGTGGATGGCCTGGGAAATCTTCGGTTTCCAGGGCGGCTGGCTGCATGCAAAACTGCTGCTGGTTGTGCTGATGTCCGGCCTGCACGGCTATCTGGCAAAATCCACGCGGCTTTTTGCTGAAGACCGCAACATGCGCTCGGCCAAACATTGGCGAATCATCAATGAAGTGCCGACAGTTCTGATGATTCTGATCGTCATACTGGTGATCGTTAAGCCATTCTGATTCAACAACAACAGTTCCGGCAGAGTAGGAAACAGCTTTGCCGGAACTGTTTAGAAACAGGTAGTTAGAGTGATCCGGCTCTAGCCGGCATTTCTCCGGCACTGTGAACAATCAAACCCGCTTGCCGGTTTTCTGCCATTTTTCTGTTGCAGAAATTTCGCGCTATCCCTACATGAGACTTGCTCTGCATGCTGCAAATCAGTATGTAGAAAGCCTCTTCCCTTCAAGACAGCAGGCCTTCGATGCCGGTCACGACGTTCAGGTGGCCACCTTTCCGAACAACTGCATTTTCTCCTTACATTTTAAAAAGAGTTCCTCATCCATGCAGGAAATGAAACTACAAGAACTAAAGAACAAGACACCGGTGGAGCTGCTGGCTTTTGCCGAAACGCTTGAGGTCGAAAACGCGAGCGCCATGCGCAAGCAGGAACTAATGTTCGCGATTCTCAAGAAGCTGGCGGCCCAGGACGTCGAAATTATCGGCGAGGGCGTCGTTGAAGTGCTGCAGGACGGATTTGGCTTCCTGCGCTCTGCTGATGCCAACTACCTGCCGGGTCCAGACGATATTTATATTTCTCCCTCGCAGCTGCGTCGTTTTTCTCTCAAGACCGGTGATACGGTCGAAGGCCCGATCCGTGGTCCCAAGGAAGGCGAGCGTTATTTCGCGCTGCTCAAGGTCAATACAATCAATTTCGAAGACCCGGAAAAAATCCGACACAAGGTTCACTTCGACAATCTGACGCCGCTCTATCCCAATGAGCGCTTCAAGATGGAACTCGAAGTTCCAACCTCCAAGGATCTTTCGCCGCGCGTCATCGATCTGGTGGCACCGCTCGGCAAGGGCCAGCGCGGCCTGATTGTCGCTCCGCCACGTACCGGTAAGACTGTTCTTCTTCAGAATATTGCCCATTCGATCACCGCAAATCATCCGGAATGCTATCTGATCGTTCTCCTGATCGATGAACGTCCGGAAGAAGTGACCGACATGCAGCGCTCGGTGAAGGGCGAAGTGATTTCCTCTACCTTCGATGAACCGGCAGCGCGTCACGTTCAGGTGGCCGAAATGGTCATCGAAAAGGCCAAGCGCCTTGTCGAACATGGTCGCGACGTTGTGATTCTGCTCGACTCGATTACGCGTCTCGGCCGCGCCTACAACACGGTCGTGCCGTCTTCCGGCAAGGTTCTGACCGGCGGTGTGGATGCCAACGCATTGCAGCGCCCGAAGCGCTTCTTCGGTGCAGCGCGTAATATCGAAGAAGGCGGTTCGCTGACCATCATCGCAACCGCGCTGATCGATACGGGCAGCCGTATGGATGAAGTGATCTTTGAAGAATTCAAGGGCACAGGCAACTCGGAAATCGTGCTCGACCGCAAGGTTGCGGACAAGCGCATCTTCCCGGCCATGGACATTCTCAAGTCCGGCACCCGCAAGGAAGACCTGCTGGTTCCGCGCGCCGATCTGCAAAAGATTTTCGTTCTGCGCCGTATCCTCGCGCCGATGGGCACCACCGATGCGATCGAATTCCTTATCGACAAGCTCAAGCAGACCAAGAGCAATTCGGAATTCTTCGACTCGATGAATACCTAAACATTGTTCGGTTCAAACTGTTTGAGAGGCGCCGCACGGGAAACCGTTGCGGCGCTTCTTGTTTCAGGATGCTTTGCCGAGGAGCAGTCGCAAAGCATCGGCGCTTTCAACGGGGGGCAGGCAGACATGCCCCTTGCAGAACCAGGCTGACGGATGCTCAGGCCTTGCTGTTCCCCCGGTCGGTAGCTCTATTATCCTGCCGGCCTCGAACCGCGCGAACTTGTCTACGCGTCGGGGGTCAGGATTTCGATTCGCAGTCGAAACAAGGTCTCCAGCATTGTCCTCCGTGGCCACGACAAGAGAAAGCGGCTCTGCCGCAAAACGAGCCGCATTCAATATCCCAATCTGTCCATATTGCTGCGCGAAGGCTCGCCCGAGCGCCTGTTCTATCAGCCTCTCATTGCTTTGATAGAGATCGATATTACCCGTTGCGAGAAACAGCCTTGTCAGTGCTTCGATGATCTGGCTGGTCGCGCTCGGTATCGCTTCATCATAGTCGCCATAGGCGTGCAGGATGACATCATCGGCGTCTAGTGCGGACAGGCGATAATTACCAGTATCATCGCGGTGATCGTTATCAAGCGACTTTTTGAATTTCAAAGCATCATCGATGAACGCCTGTTCGCTCGTTGCTTCATAAAGAGCAATGGCTGCATTGATCATCGACGCATAATTAGTTGAAAGGGCGGGGTAGAGAAGCGAATTTTCCATACGGCAATGTGCGATCCGGCCGTCGCGAAAGCTGCTCGCTATCGAGCGATAGGCATCGACCGCGAGATTGATCCAGTCCTGCCGTCTGAAACTCCGACCTGCTTCGGCCAAAGCACGAATGGCAAGCCCATTCCAGTCGGTCAGTGCCTTTTCATCCCGTCCGGGACGGACCCGCAATTCACGACGCGCAAGCAGCTTCTGCCGCGATGCTTCTATCATTGGGGGCAGGGACGTGCCGTTATCGACTGCGTGAAGACGGTTCAGAATATTCTGGCCTTCCCAGTTTCCGCCTGCTGTGACACCGTAATAGTCCTTGAAGGCTTCGCTATCGTTGCCAAGCGCCTTATCGATTTCCTGCTCACTCCAGACGTAAAACCGTCCTTCCTCACCTTCGCTATCGGCGTCCAGGCTGGATGCAAAACTTCCGTCGGACAAACGCATTTCCCGGATCAGCCAATCGACGGTCTCTTCGATTCGTACACGAAACAAATCATTTCCGGTCTCGGCGAATGCGTAGGTCGCATGGCGAATGAATTGGGCATTGTCATAGAGCATTTTTTCGAAATGCGGCACCAGCCAGTTGGCATCAGTGGAGTACCGGCAAAGCCCGCCACCCAGATGGTCGTAAATCCCGCCCTGGAGCATAATCTTGAGCGACAGGAGGAAATTGTCTCGATGTGTTTCGTTGCGCCCATAGAGCCAGGAGAGCCATAGATTGTCCATAAAAGGCGCGTTCGGGAACTTGGGCGCTCCTTCTATTCCGCCCCGGATCGGATCAATCAGGCTGTTGATGCGGGTTGCGATCTCGTCAAATCGTTCCACTTCATTTGTTACCGGGGAGATCTGCGCAGCCAGACGGCCTTCCAGATGATCGAAGACGGCCTGTGCATTATGGTTAATTTTCTCTTTATCCTTGTGCCAGAGATTATTGACCGCATGCAGCACATCGACAAAGCCGGGCATGTTGTGGCGCTTGTGCGGGGGAAAATAGGTACCGCCCCAGAAGGGCTTTCCATCTGGCCTCAGAAACATGGTAAGCGGCCAGCCACCCTGTTGTCCCATCGCTCCAAGCGCTGCCATATATATTTGGTCTATGTCGGGCCGTTCCTCGCGGTCCACCTTCACATTGACGAACAAGGCATTCATCACTTCCGCGACATCAGGATTTTCAAAGGACTCATGCGCCATGACATGGCACCAGTGGCAGGCAGCATAGCCCACCGAAAGCAGAATGGGCCGGTCCAGTTCCTTTGCGGCATCCAGTGCTTGCCTGCCCCAGGGCTGCCAGTGAACGGGATTATCGGCGTGCTGGCGCAGATAGGCGCTTGGTTCACCGGCAAGGCGGTTACTGCCAGCAAGGCGAGTGCGGTCTAACTCAGTCATAAGGCTTTTCTTTCACTGCACGAATGAATATGCCATTCCTTCAGCACCCGTTTGGTTGCTTTCATCCTTATTGATTATAGGTCAGGAAATGAAATGAGCGAGATCGCTTCCTTTCAAGATACGATTTTTGCCTTGTCGAGCGGTCGCCTACCGTCCGGCGTTGCCGTGGTGCGCATTTCTGGCCCAGAAGTTCGATTCGTACTCGAAACGATAATCGGGTCGCTACCGACACCGCGATATGCAGCCTATAAGCTGTTCCGTGACCGAAATGGAGATTCAGTTGATCGCGGACTTGTCCTGTTTTTTCCTGGGCCGAACAGTTTTACTGGCGAGGATTGTGCCGAATTTCATTTGCATGGCGGTAAAGCCGTTGTCGAAAAGCTCTTGTCTGAAATGGGAGAGCTTCCCGGTTGTCGTATAGCGGAAGCCGGAGAGTTTACGCGACGGGCTTTTTCCAATGGCAAGATGGACCTGACCATTGCCGAAGGCCTCGCGGATCTGATCGCTGCGGAAACCGAAGGACAGAGGCGGCTTGCTTTACAGGTTGCGTCGGGTACGCAGCGCGAACTCTATACGGAATGGCGTCAACGTTTGTTGCAGGCACGCGCCTTTATCGAAGCAGAACTCGACTTTGCCGATGAAAGCGATGTTCCAGGTTCCGTATCAGAGCAGGTCTGGCAATCGCTGGCACTGTTGAAGAGAGAGATCGAGAGCCATATAGCAAGCGGCAAGCGCGCTTCCATGCTGCGCGACGGACTGCATGTCGTGATTGTTGGCGCGCCGAATGCCGGTAAATCCAGCCTGTTGAATTTTCTGGCCGGGCGCGAAGTGGCGATCATATCGGAAGAAGCGGGAACGACCCGCGATCTTTTGGAAGTCAAACTCGATCTGGGTGGCATCCCGGTTTACGTGACGGATACAGCAGGTTTACGGGAGACCGATAGCTCGGTCGAGAAGATCGGAATTGAACGCGCCCGCGCGCGTATGGCAGATGCTGATCTGGTCCTTTTGCTGGAGGATATGAGCGATCCCATAGAGGTCATGCCCGATGAAACATCAGCAATTTTATGGAAAATAGGGACGAAGGCTGACCTGAAGGAGGAGTCTTCCGGCAACTGGTCCTATCGCATCTCGACCAAAACCGGTGAGGGATTGGACGGATTGCTGAATGCACTCCAAAGCTTTGCTGAAGCGCAGATCGGCCAGATTGAAGACGCTGTTCCCACACGACAGAGGCATATCAACCTTCTGCGATCTACTGTTACTGAAATCGACAAGGCTATAAACGGGAAAAATCTTCCGCTTGAACTCCGCGCTGAGAACATGCGCCTCGCGTCTCAACATCTCGGACGCATTACCGGAGATGTTGATGTCGAAGAGATTCTGGACGTTATTTTCTCACAGTTCTGTATTGGAAAATGATTCACGTGAAACACGTGATGATTTGCCTTGAAAATTGTTTCACGTGAAACATCTGTGGAATCTCGCTGAGGTGACTGACTGGGGTGATTGACTCCGTCTCTCATCCATGAGTCGCTGCGTCGCCGAGATTTGATCGCGCAACCCGCCAATTTGATCTTCCGTTTCAAGCCCATTCGTGGCAAAGAGACATCTTTCAGAAACGGATTCGAGTTGCGTCAGGATGAACCCAATGAGTTCGACCGAAGCCACAGTCTTTGATGTCATTGTGATTGGTGGCGGCCACGCGGGATGCGAGGCTGCTTCTGCAGCTGCACGCGCCGGTGCCAAGACCGCGCTTGTAACACATCGCTTTGATACTATTGGCATTATGTCTTGCAACCCAGCTATTGGTGGATTGGGAAAAGGGCATCTTGTTCGCGAGATCGATGCACTTGACGGCTTGATGGGGCGTGTTGCCGATGAAGCTGGTATTCAGTTTCGTCTGCTCAACCGTCGAAAGGGACCAGCTGTTCGCGGCCCTAGAACCCAGGCTGACCGCAAGCTTTATCGACTTGCCATGCAGAAAATGATCGCGGCTCAGGATAATCTGTTTGTTGTCGAAGGTGGCGCTCACGATCTTCGGGGAGAAGACGGGTGCATTACCGGGGTTGTTCTGTCCGATGGTCGGACCTTGACATGCGGCGCCGTCGTTCTGACGACCGGCACGTTCCTGAACGGGTTGATCCATATTGGCGAGAAGAAGATTCCGGCTGGACGCATGGGTGAAAAGCCGGCGCTTGGTCTTTCCGAACGATTGACCTCGTTTGGCTTTGCGCTTGGTCGTCTCAAGACTGGCACGCCACCGCGGCTGGATGGACGCACGATTGATTGGCAGAGCCTCGACATGCAGTCTGCCGATGAAGAGCCTGTGCCATTCTCTCTTATGACGGATCGCATCACCACGCCACAGATCGATTGTGGCATTACGCGCACGACGCCAGAAACCCACGCTGTCATTCGAGCCAATCTGCATCGTTCTGCCATGTATTCGGGCTCTATCGAAGGCATAGGTCCGCGATATTGTCCGTCGGTTGAGGACAAGATCGTCAAGTTCGGCGATCGCGACGGTCACCAGATATTCCTGGAACCGGAGGGGCTGGATGACGATACCGTTTATCCAAATGGCATTTCGACATCGCTTCCCGAAGAAGTACAGCTCGACATATTGAAGACCATACCGGGGCTTGAAAAGGCGGTTATGCTGCAACCCGGATATGCGATCGAGTATGATTTCATTGATCCGCGCGAGTTGAAGCGCAGCCTTGAAACCCGGAAAGTAACCGGTCTTTTTCTGGCCGGACAGATCAATGGCACAACCGGTTATGAAGAGGCCGGTGCGCAGGGCTTGCTTGCTGGTATCAATGCGGCGCGTCGGGCTTCTGGTGGCGAGCCTGTCATTATCCAGCGTACGGAAGCTTATATAGGCGTTATGGTCGATGATCTGACGTCACGCGGGGTCAGCGAACCCTATCGCATGTTTACCTCGCGTGCAGAATTCCGTTTGTCGCTTCGCGCAGATAATGCCGATCAACGACTGACACCTTTGGCAGACAAGCTCGGCATATTGGGGCAGGCACGCAAGGAACGCTTTGAAGCACGTGAGGCTGCCTTGAATGAGGCGCGGTCACTGGCGCAGTCATTGACGATCACACCCAATCTGGCTGGTCGTTATGATCTGCGCCTCAATCAGGATGGTGTGCGCCGTTCAGCCTATGATCTTCTTTCCTATCCGGAAATCGATCTGGATCGGTTGAAGCCGATCTGGCCTGAGCTTGAAACTATCGCTCCGGCAACGCGGGAAGCTCTGGAGATCGAGGCTCAATATGCAGTCTATATGGACCGACAGAAGAGCGATATTGCGGTGATGGAGCGCGAGGAGCAACTGCTCATTCCAGTCGGTTTGGATATTGACGGAATATCTGGTCTTTCCAATGAGTTGAAGCACAAGCTCAAGCAGCGCAAGCCGGAAACGATTGCCGAAGCGCAGCGTGTTGACGGGATGACACCTGCGGCTCTGGCGCTCCTTATCGCGCAGATCAAGAAGTTCGGATATCGCCATCGGGTTGCGTCGGAACTGTCCGAGGGGCAGGGCGCCGCATGAGCGCCGATACTCGTTTTGAAAGTCTGAAAGCAATCGTGCCCTCTGTTTCACGTGAAACAGCGGACCGCCTGATTGCCTTTGAAGAACTGTTTCGTAAATGGTCCAAGGCGATCAATCTTGCCTCGCCCTCAACCTTGAACGCGTTGTGGACCCGCCATATTCTGGACAGTGCCCAGCTATTTCCCTTGGCGAGCGACGCCAGGCGCTGGCTGGATATTGGCTCGGGCGGTGGATTTCCGGGCATTGTGACGGCCTGTTTTCTGGCCGACCAGTCCGGTGGCGTCATTGATCTCATTGAAAGTGCGGGAAAAAAGGCGGCATTCTTGCGCACTGCTGCCGGACATTTGCATGTACCGGCGCGGGTCCATTCCGCCCGCATTGAATCGATGTGGCAGAAAATCGAAACACCTCAAGTGGTTACGGCACGCGCATTGGCGTCGCTGAACGATCTTTTCAGTCTGACGGAGCCGTGGCTGACCAATGGCGCCAAGGCTCTCTTCCAAAAAGGTCGGGATTACCAGCGCGAGATCGATGAAAGCCATGTTGGTTGGAGCTTCGATCTGGTACAACATCAAAGTGCTATCGATCAGGCTTCGGTCATACTCGAAATCACCAATCTTCGGCGTAAAGCTGTCTGATGGTCGGAAATTTCGAAGGGGCGGGCAGCAGCAAGGCGACGGTGATGAACAAAATGGCCAGGATCATAACCATTGCAAACCAGAAGGGCGGCGTGGGTAAAACGACCACCGCCATCAATCTGGCTACCGCGTTGGCCGCAATCGGTGAGACGGTATTGATTGTCGATCTCGATCCGCAGGGCAATGCCAGTACCGGTTTGGGGATTGATCGTCGCAATCGGCCACTGTCCTCCTATGATGTACTCACACAGGAATCGTCGGTTCCCGACGCTGCCATGCCGACTGACGTACCAAACCTCCATATCGTGCCATCGACATTGGATCTTCTTGGTATTGAAATGGAAATTGCGCAGTCAGCCGATCGTACGCGCCGCCTGCGTGATGCTCTGCGTTTTGATTCCGGTGTGTCCGAGCGCTTTTCCTATGTGCTTGTCGATTGTCCGCCATCGCTCAATCTTTTGACGTTGAATGCAATGGCCGCAGCCGATTCGGTTCTGGTGCCATTGCAGTGCGAGTTCTTTGCTCTGGAAGGCTTGAGCCAGCTTTTGCAGACGGTTGATCAGGTGCGGTCAACGATCAATCCCGAGCTATCGATCCAGGGCATCGTGCTGACCATGTTCGACAGCCGCAACAATCTCGCCGCGCAAGTGGTGGATGATGTTCGTGCTTTCATGGGAGAGAAAGTCTATCGTACCGTCATTCCGCGTAATGTGCGCGTATCTGAAGCGCCATCTCATGGAAAACCGGCAATTCTCTACGATCTGAAATGCGCCGGTAGCCAGGCCTATTTGCAGCTTGCATCGGAAGTTATCCAGCGCGAGCGGCAATTACAGGCCGCCTAACCAATCGATTCGACGACGAAACAATTCAGGAATAAGCCGAACGATGAATGACGATCCTTCAAAAAAGCGCCTTGGCCGCGGATTAGCGGCGCTGATCGGTGAAATCGACCGCCCTGTTGAAGAGCGTAAGGCACCTGTTCCGATCGAGCGGAACGTTCCGATTGAATTCGTGACGCGCAATCCGCGCAATCCGCGTCGCATGTTCTCGGAAGGCGAGTTGGAAGATCTGGCGCAGTCGATCAAGGAACACGGTGTCGTGCAGCCGATCGTCGTGCGTCCGGCTCCGGGACAACCGGACCACTTCGAGCTGATTGCTGGTGAACGTCGCTGGCGCGCTTCGCAACGGGCTGGCGTCGACACGATCCCGGTTATTGTTCGTGACGTGGATGATCGCGTCGCGCTTGAGATCGCAATCATCGAAAACGTGCAGCGCGCCGACCTCAATGCGGTTGAAGAAGCGTTGGGATATCAACAGCTTATCGATAATCACGACTATACGCAGAATGATCTGGCACAGGTCATTGGCAAAAGCCGCAGCCATGTTGCCAATACGCTGCGCCTGCTGAAACTGCCGCAACCCGTGCAGGATTTCATCGTCGACGGTGCGCTTTCGGCAGGTCATGCACGAAGCCTCATCACGATGGAAAACCCGACTGCGCTCGCGGAACGGATCGTCAAGGACGGTTTGTCTGTACGACAGGTTGAAGCGCTTGCGCAGGCAGAGGCCCGTGGCGGTGTCGAAGCCAAGCCTGGCAAGGCGGCGCCTGTCGAAAAAGATGCTGACACCAAGGCGCTCGAAAAGCTGCTTTCCGACGTTACTGGCATGAAAGTTGAAATCAATCACCGTGATCGTGGCGGTGAGGTCAAGATACGATATAGTTCTCTTGAACAACTCGATGAGATTTGCCGGCGTCTCCAGAGCTGATCTTTGAAACAATACGCAACCTATAAAAACTCGCCGCAATGCATTGCGGCGAGTTTTTTATTTCGAGCAAGTTGTTACTTGAAGTGACTGATAGATCATTTCCTGTATCTCATGTGGAAATGTATCTATTTTCTTTTCGCATTTGCCTTACGCAAAATCGCTTCGCATTTTTCTGGAAATGCCTTGCTATCGCCGCGCGTTCCGCAGTGATTCGACACTGATTGCCAACAGGCATTGGCGAATGATGGGGACGCCAAGGGCTGCATTCTGGCGGCTCTCGAGGACAGCGCGCTGCAGGCGCTCCATGACGCGCGCAAGGCTTTCACCCGTCCACCGGCTTACGGCATTTTCGATCAGCTTCTTGCGGTTGAAGAAGATCGGCGGGCGGGCTCCGGCCACAACGACCGATGCGCTTTTGCGTTCGGTATCGGCGATATGACGCAAAGTTTGAACCTGCTGGAACTGGCGCATCGCCGTATTGAGCAGTAGAAACGGTGCGGTGCCGGATTTCACGACGCGGTCGAAGGAGACTTCGAAACGCGGAAGATCACCAGCCAGAACCGCATCGATCACCTCGTCGGTGGAAAGACCGGCAACATCACCGACCGCCTCGCGCACATCATCGATATCGATCCGCTCCTTGCCGCGTGCATAGAGGCAGAGCTTCTCCAGCTCCCCGCGCGTGGCGAGGCGATCACCACCGAGACTTGCGCGCAGAAGCTGGCGACCGTCGAGCGTGATTTGCATCTTCCATTCGGTCAGAACGTCATCGATGACGCCATCGATGCCGCGGCTATCATCCGAGTAACAGGGCAGGGCCATACCGGCGGAAGCGTTCTCGACGGCGCTGCGCAAGGCAGCTCCCTTCTTGAGATCGCCAGCTTCGACCAGGACGAATGTTTCATGCGGCGGCTCGGTTGCAAGCAGCTTGACCGCTTCGGCCAGCTTCTTCTGGCCAGCGGCATTCTTGATCCAGATCAGGCGCTGGCCGCCGAACATGGAGATCGTGCGGGCTTCGTCGGCAAGTTTCGCCGGGTCGGCCTCGATCTCGTCCGCTTCCATGCGAATGACGGCAAAGGGGTCATCCAGCGGCAATTTGCTTGCTTCAGCAAAACGGCGCGCACGTTCGCTCACCAGTCCCTTGTCGGGGCCATAGAGAAGCACGACCGGGAACGAGCTCGTCGGTCTTGCCAGAAAACTATCGACTTCGTGTGCTTTCTTCTGCGCCATAGAATTTCACTAACGCAATTCGCCTTCAAACAAAACAGCCGCCGCTCAAACTGAACGACGGCTGTGAAACAAAGCTGTTTGCAAAACCTATTCGATCAGCAGCGCATCGTCGTCGAGCGTCTGGCCGCGCACCTTGCGGAACATTTCGATAAGGTCTTCGACACCCAGCGTCTTGCGCTTGTCGCCGGTCACGTCGAGCAGGATTTTGCCGCCATGCAGCATGATCGTGCGGTCGCCATAATCGAGCGCCTGCCGCATGGAGTGGGTGACCATCAGCGCGGTCAGCTTGTTCTCGGCAATCAGCGTCCGTGTCAGTTCCATCACGAATTCGGCCATGCCGGGATCAAGCGCTGCGGTATGTTCGTCAAGCAACAGGACTTCCGAACCGGAAAGCGTTGCCATGATAAGTGACAGGGCCTGGCGCTGGCCACCGGAGAGCAGTTCCATGCGGTCCTGCATACGGTTTTCCAGCCCCAGATTGAGGCTTGCAACGCGCTCGCGAAACCACGCACGGCGGTTGGCGTTGAGCGCGTGGGTGAGCCCGCGCGTCTTGCCGCGTGAAGCCGCGAGCGCAAGGTTTTCCTCAATCGACAACGTACCGCAACTGCCTGCCAGGGGGTCCTGAAACACGCGGGCGACGAGACCAGCCCGCTCGGCGGTCGGCTTGCGCGTCACATCCTTGCCGCTGATGACGACCTTGCCAGCGGTCGGGATCACATCGCCTGCAAGAACGCCAAGCATCGTCGATTTGCCAGCACCATTCGACCCGATCACCGTGACGAAGGAACCCTTGTCCATGGTCAGATTGATCTTGTTCAGGACCTGCTTTTCGAGCGGAGTGCCGCGACCGAACACAACATCGAGATTGGAAAGTTCGATCATGCGGATGCTCCTCCGCGACGCAGGCGCGGCAAAATCAGGGCGAAGGTGACGAGAAGGGCGGTCGCGATGTTGAGATCGGACGCCTGCAGGCCAATAACGTCGCCGTTCGAAAGCGCTAGCTGGATGGCGATACGATAGATGATCGAGCCAAGCACACAGCCAATCAGGATCACCAGAATGAAGCGGCTGCGCAGCAGGGTCTCACCGATGATAACCGCTGCAAGGCCAACCACGATGGTGCCCACGCCGGAGGTCACATCGGCAAAGCCGTTTGTCTGTGCGAAGAGCGAGCCGCCGAGAGCCACCAGTGCGTTTGAAAGCGCCATGCCGAGATAGATCTGCCGGTCGGTGCGAACGCCTTGCGCGCGCGCCATTCTCGGATTGGCGCCGGTCGCGCGCATGGCTAGACCCATATCACTTTCCAGAAAGCGCCAGACGACAAACACCGCGATGGCGACCAGAACGAAGAGGAACAGCGGACGTACATAATATTCGGGAATGCCGTGACCGAAGAACGGCGTCAGCATGGTGTCCTGATTGATGAGCGCGATATTGGGACGCCCCATCACGCGCAGATTGACGGAGAACAGCGCGATCATGGTCAGGATGGATGCGAGAAGATTGAGGATCTTGAAACGCACATTCAGCGTCGCGGTCACAAGCCCGGCGGCAGCACCGGCAACCATGGCGATGGCAGCAGCCAGCCAGGCATTCATGCCTGCAAGGATCAGCACGCCGGTTACGGCAGCGCCCAGCGGAAACGAACCATCAACCGTCAGATCGGGGAAATCGAGGACGCGGAACGCCAGATAGACGCCGATGGCTACAAATGCGAAGACGAGGCCCAATTCGACCGCACCCCAGAAGGCGATCTGACTCACAATGTCATTCCTTGTTTCTCGCCGCGACCAAAATGAAAGAGCGCCGCTTCAGTGCGGCGTCGATCATCGGCATTGTGGAAACCGGAAATCCCGGCCATTCCACGCAGCCAGCTTCAGTCACGACCGGTTTTGTTCTGAGTTCGCTTCCGGTGAGCCTGTCACCTGAAACATTTCCCCGGTTTTATGCCCGAAGTGAATTTGCTCCAGCTGGTTGCAAAATTCACTCCAAATTATATTTGCCGTACTGATTACGGTTGTTCTTGTCATATCGTTTTCGGGATACAACGCAAAAAGCGGCTGCACGCAAGCATTATCGCTATAAATGCGCCAAAAAGCACCATTCTGTGGGCCTTCTACAACATTCGGCTAAGTTGATTTCGGTCACACTTCGCCGCGCGCACGCCACAGCTCCCAGGCAAATCGCGCACGCACACCAATGTCGAGGAAAGGCCGTGGAGGCAGTTCTGTCGGACTGCCGAGCTTCAGCATGTCGTCGATCAGCGGATTGTCGATATCGCAGGCCATGTCGGCGGCAAGTATGCCGCCAATAGTTCCTTTTGTGATGCCGACACCGTTCTGGCAGAGTGACGTAAAAACATTCTTCGCAATCTGTCCGAACCCCGGAGCGCCATTGCGCGACAGGCAAATGAAACCTGTCCAAGTGTGCTCCATATCCACATCGGGCAACATCGGGAAACGCTCATCGAACAGCCGCTTGTGCTCGCGCTTGACCGTTTCACGGCGCGCATCCGACTGGCGGAGCGACGGGCAGAAATGCACGTTCTGCCGCACCAGAATGCGCCGGTCAGAGGTCAGGCGCATGGTGATGCCGGAAAAGGAGTTGGCAGGTGTCAGGCCCCATGGGGCGATTTCGCCGATGGCCCTGTATTCCTCGTCGGTAAGCCGGCGGCTCAGGCTGGCATGGGCTGCAAAGTTCAGGAGCTTTCGTCTGAAAAAGCCGAACTGCTCACCAAAGCCATTGACCGTCAGGATCATGGCAGGAGCCTCAATACTGCCCTTTGCCGTCGTGATGTGGATGCGCTCGCCGTAATCGATTTTGGTGACAGCGGAGTTTTCGTAAAGCGTGACATTGTCGGGCAGGCTGTCGGCGAGGCCGCGCACCAGGGCAGCCGGATTCAGAAGCGAAGTGCCATAGGTGAAGATGGCAGCCTTGAAATGGCTTGTCCCGAGCCGTTTGGCCAGAGTATCACCTTCAAGCCAGTCGAAGGGTTCCTTGAGGCGTTCCAGCTCTTTGACCGTGGGTTCGAGAACCTCGCGCATACCCTGATCGGAAACTGCCGCGTGAAATTTTCCATCCTGTCGCCAGTCGCAGTCGATGCCATGCTGGTCGATCTGCTGTTTCAGATGATCAATGGCGGCACGCGCTAGGGCACGGTAGCTGTGCGACTTGGCCAGTTCCTCCATTGATGAACTGACATTGTGCGGCAGATCGATGGCAAAGCCTGCAGCCCGGCCTGACGTGCCTTTTCCGACTTCCTGCGCATCGATCAGTGCAATCCGGTCGCTGGGACGGTTCTCGGCCAGACGTCGTGCGGCTGCGACGCCTGCATAGCCCGCACCGAGCACAATCCAGTCGGCCTTGATATCGCCTTTGAGCGCCGCATGTGGTGTGCGGGCCGGCAATATTTTGCTCCAGCCATTGGTGTTGTCGTCAGCGGGGAGGATGCGAATAGCAGGCATATTAAAAGCTCAGATGTTGGAAAGAGGTTCCAAAGAAAAGGGCGGGAGTTCATCCCGCCCTTTTCCTGTTACAATATGTAAGCCGATCAGTCGATCTTGCTGGTCGCGCGGTCGATAACGGCCTGCGGGAATTCGACGCCCATCTTCTTGGCAGCGCCGAGATTGATGACGAGATCGGTGCCCTTGGCGATGTCGACTGGAATATCGCCCGGCTTTTCACCCTTGAGAATCTTCACTACGACAGCGCCGGTCTGCTTGCCGACATCGTAATAGTTGAAGCCGAGTGCAGCCAGTGCACCACGCTTGACTGAGTCCGTATCGGCGGTGAAGAGCGGCAGCTTGCTTTCCTCGGCAACGCCGACGGCGCTTTCCAGAGCCGAAACGATGGTGTTGTCGGTCGGAACATACATGGCATCGGCACGGCCGACGAGGGCACGGGCTGCGCCTTGGACTTCAGCCGACTTGGTGGCTGCCGATTCAACGATTTCGATGCCTTCGGCGGAAGCGGCTTCCTTCAGTGCGGCCAGAAGCGACACGGAATTGGTTTCGCCGGAATTGTAGAGATAGCCGAGCTTCTTGATGTTCGGCATCACTTCCTTGATGAGCTTGATATGCTCTACCACTGGCGACATATCGGAAAGGCCGGTCACGTTGCCGCCGGGCTTCGTCATGTCCTTGACGAGCTGCGCGCCGACCGGATCTGAAACGGCGGTGAAGACGACCGGAATATCGCGGGTGGCCGAAACGACAGCCTGTGCCGACGGCGTGGAGATCGGAACGATCACATCTGGAGCTTCGCCGACGAACTGGCGGGCGATCTGCGCGGCGGTTGCCGGGTTGCCCTGTGCGGACTGATAGACGAATTTGAGGTTTTCGCCTTCCTTGTAGCCAGCTTCGGCCAACGCATCCTTCACACCGTCGCGTGCGGCGTCGAGGGCCGGATGTTCAACAATGGCGGTTACGGCGACGGTGACGTCTTTTGCCTGTGCCGAGGTGGCAATGGCCGTTGCGGCCAGCAAGGCCAGAAGCATAGAACGCATGAAAATCTCCCCTGTTTTGGTGCGTTGCTTATCGGCAAACACCTTTTCTCCAATAACCTCAGATTGAAGGTTTATCCGCCAGATTTGAGGCTTAATCGGGTCCGGATAGACTGTCAACGTATCCGAAGGAAGCGCCCATATGGAATGCGCGAAAGCCGCAGGCACCGAACGCTGAACACTGTGTCAGTGTTCAGCGCCCTTCCAATCCGGCGCCGCGCCGCCATATTGGACAGGAACCAATCTTTTGCCCGCAATCAGGGAACATCATCATGAAGAAAATCGGCTTTCTTTCCTTCGGCCACTGGTCGCCGTCGCCGCAATCGGGAACCCGTTCCGCCAGTGACGCGCTTCTGCAATCGATAGACCTTGCTGTTGCCGCCGAGGAGCTGGGCGCGGATGGCGCCTATTTCCGCGTGCACCATTTTGCGCGCCAGCTCGCTTCGCCGTTTCCGCTGCTCGCAGCCATTGGCGCCAAGACGAGCAAGATCGAGATCGGCACGGCTGTCATCGACATGCGGTATGAGAATCCGTTCTATATGGTCGAAGATGCAAGTGCCGCTGATTTGATCTCCAAGGGGCGCCTGCAGCTTGGCATCAGCCGTGGCTCGCCTGAACAGGTGATCGATGGCTGGCGCTATTTCGGCTACGCGCCGGAAGAGGGCAAGACCGATGCCGATATGGGCCGCCAGCATGGCGAGGTGTTCTTCGAAGCGTTGAAGGGACAGGGCTTTGCCCAGCCAAACCCGCGCCCGATGTTTCCGAATCCTCCCGGTCTGCTGCGCATCGAGCCACATTCGGAAGGTCTTCGGGATCGTATCTGGTGGGGTGCTGCCTCGGATGCGACAGCCATCTGGGCGGCAAAGCTCGGCATGAATTTGCAAAGCTCGACCCTGAAGAAGGACGAGTCAGGTGAGCCTTTGCATATCCAGCAGGCCAAGCAGATCCGCGCCTATCGTGAAGCCTGGAAAGAAGCCGGGCATATGCGTGAACCGCGTGTTTCAGTGAGCCGCAGCATCTTCGCGCTGGTTGATGATCGCGACCGGGCCTATTTTGGTGGCGGAAGCAACGAGCAGGACTCCATCGGCTATATCGAGGAAGATCTCCGGGCGGTCTTTGGTCGGTCTTATGCGGCTGAACCGGATAAGCTCATCGAGCAACTCGAAAAGGATGAAGCGATTGCCGAAGCCGATACGCTGCTTCTCACGGTGCCGAACCAGCTTGGTGTCGACTACAACGCGCATGTAATCGAGTCGATCCTCAAGCATGTTGCGCCAGCACTTGGCTGGCGCTGAGTACTCTTGAAGACAGGCGGTGCAGGCATGTCTCCTGAAAGTGGAAACCGGTTTCGGGATAAAGATATGCGCAGAAACAGGCCACCGCCTGTTTTCATTCCATGCCGTAAATCGCCAGAAGCTTTCTCATGCGGCTTATGGCGACGTCCGGCCGGTCGAGCACATTGGCCCGATCGGCAAGGCGGAAAATGTCGGCGTAATGCAAAATACCGCGTGCCGACTGCATTCCGGCGGGCATGGTGAAATGGTTCTGGTGACCGTTCAGCCAGGCCAGAAACACAACGCCCGCCTTGTAACATTGCGTCGGTGCTTCAAAGATTTTTCGCGATAGCGGCACGGTCGGCTCGATGATCGCGCGGAAGCGGGCATTGTCGCCAGCTGCCAGTGCTGCAAGCGCGCTGGACGCTTGCGGTGCGACCGCATCGAAAATGCCGAGCAGCGCATGGCTATGCTTGTTTCCGTCGCCTTCGATCAGCGGCGCATAGTTGAAATCGTCCCCCGTGAAACAGAGCACGCCTTCCGGCAGGCGGTCACGCAGTGCGATTTCATAACGCTCTTCCAGCAATGAAATCTTGATGCCTTCCACCTTGTCGCGATTGGCTTCGATGATGCCGATCACCGTATCAAGCGCATTGTCGAAATTTTCCGAACCCCAATAGCCTTCAAGCTGCGGATCGAACATATCGCCCAGCCAGTGCAGCACGACCTTTTCGCGGGCCTGGGCGAGAATCCGGCCATAGACCTTGGCGTAATCGTCCGGCGATCTCGCAATGCGCGCCAGTGCGCGGCTTGCCATCAGGATGAAACGCCCCCCATGTTTCTCGATGAAACCGGCCTGCGTCTCATAAGCCTTGATCACGTCATCAAGGCTTTTTGCCTCTGCCGGATCGAGGTGATCTGTGCCAGCGCCAGAGGCCAGATCAG
Source organism: Brucella tritici (assembly GCF_902825325.1). Classification (GTDB taxonomy): domain Bacteria; phylum Pseudomonadota; class Alphaproteobacteria; order Rhizobiales; family Rhizobiaceae; genus Brucella. Next base: position 311,723 of record NZ_CADEAR010000002.1, read on the forward strand.
CGCCTGCCACGGTCCTGCTTTCTGCCAGTGAACGGCGGATCAGTTCCTGCGCGCCCGCCCAGTTTAGTCCCATGCCGCGCTGCGACGTATCCATCGCTTCCGCGATTCTGAAGCCGAAGCTCCACAGATGATGCCGGAAAGCCATTGTCGCGTCCCAGTCTATGGCCGGGTCGTTCCATGGGCGGGCATCTTTCAGCGGATCGGAAACCACATGCGCTGCCGCATAGGCGATGCGATTGAACTGCGGTGGGCTTGCCGGGCGCGGGGTTGGCGTCCCGATCAGCGTGTAGGAACTCAGGCTTCCGTTGCCATCCGGCAATGTCACTTGATGGTCGCTCATCCCCTTGTCGCTCCTACGCTTGAATATTTGATTGTTAGTTTAGAACGTTCCAAATGGCAATCCGGTCAAAAATTAAGGCAAAAATGTGATTTCAGCGCTCTCGAGTATGAAATGCGCACTTCTTCAAAAATATGTACAGAAAAAGGGCTTTCAATTATGGCAAAGTGAAGGCAAATCGCTGTTCTTTTCTCAGCTCTTGACAGCATTGGAACGTTCCAATTAAATCAATAATCGAAACCGGAGCAGGGTATGAGCAAGAACAGCGTCACCGTTATCGACATTGCGCGCGAGGCTGGCGTGTCGAAATCGACCGTCTCGCTGGTGCTGCGTGACAGTCCGCTGGTTCATGCCGAAACCCGCGCCAAGGTGCAGGAGGCAATCGAGAAACTCGGTTATGTCTATAACCGTTCGGCGGCCAATCTCCGCCAGGCGAAGTCGAAAATCATTGGCCTTGTGGTCAATGATCTTACCAACAGTTTTTTTGCCGAGCTTGCCGTGGGTGTTGACCGTGTCATGCAATCGGCGGGCTATGTGCAGTTTTTGGCCAATACGGCGGAAAGCATTGATCGCCAGCGTGAGGTGATTGCTTCGATGCGGGAGCATGGCATTGCCGGGCTGATTGTTTCGCCGGCGCGGGGCACCGAGGCTAGTGATCTGAAACCATTGGCAAAAAGTGGCCTGCCGGTTGTGCAGATGGTGCGTGATGTGCCGGGTTCCGGTGTTTCGTCGATTGTTTCTGATAATCGTGGTGGCGTCGCGAAGGCCGTCGAACATCTGGTCGGTCTCGGTCACAGGAACATCGCCTTCATGGGCGGCTATGCGGATACGGCGGTATTTACTGAGCGCGTTTCCGGCTATCGCGTGGGTCTTGAGCAGGCCGGTATCGCCTTTGATGATGCGCTGGTCTTCACCTCTCCTCCTTCGCGCGCAGGCGGTGTGGAGGCCCTTGAACATATGCTGCGGGCAGGCATGAAACCGACGGCAGCGGTGTGCTTCAATGACGCTGTGGCTTTCGGCGTTTGCGATGGTTTGCGCGCTGCAAATCTGGAGCCGGGCCGCGATTTCGGTGTGGTTGGTTTTGACGATGTGATCGAAGCGAAGACCGCTGTTCCGGCACTGACGACAGTGGCTGTCGATCCGCAAGGTTTGGGAGAGCGTGCGGCGCAGCTTTTGCTGAAACAGATCAATTCGGAACGGGTGGAGGCGGAGGCGCAGCGTTTGGCGGTGCGTCTTGCGGTGCGGGCAAGTTGCGGCGCGCAATCCAAAAAGGAGGAGAAAAACGCATGGCAAAGTGGGGCCTTATAGGCGCAAGCACCATTGCAAAAGAGTGGGTGATCGGAGCCATTCGCGCCACCGGTGGCGAAGTTGTTTCCGTTTACAGCACCAATGCCGCGCGTGGCGAAACCTATGCCCGAGAGAACGGGATTGCCCGCTCTGTGACAAGCCTTGATGCGCTGTTGTCCGATCCGGAAATCGACGCTGTCTATATCTCCACCACCAATGAACTGCACCGCGATCAGGCAATTGCAGCCGCCAAAGCGGCTAAGCATATCCTCTGCGAAAAGCCGCTGGCGCTGACGATTGGCGACGCGCATCAGATGCTGAAAGCCGTGCGTGAGGCTGGCGTTGTGGCAGGCACCAACCATCACTTGCGTAACGCTGCCAGCCACCGCGCCATGCGGGATGCAATCGCTACAGGCAAGATCGGCAAGGTGCTTGCCGCGCGGGTTTTCCACGCGGTTTATCTGCCGCCGCATTTGCAAGGCTGGCGCATTGAACGACCCGATGCGGGCGGCGGCGTCATCCTCGATATTACCGTGCATGATGCCGATACATTGCGCTTTGTGCTGGGTGAAAACCCGGTCGAAGCGGTGTCTTTCAGCCAGCAAGGGGGCCTCAGCGGCGCAGGGCTGGAAGACGGTGTGATGGGTGTGCTGCGCTTCTCCTCCGGCGTGATTGCCCAGTTCCATGATGCGTTCACAACCAAATATGCAGAAACCGGCTTTGAAGTGCATGGTAGCGAAGGCTCGCTCATCGCACGCAATGTCATGACGCAGAAGCCGGTCGGTTCGGTTCTGTTGCGTGACAAGGACGGCGAGCACGAATTGCCGCTCGACCAGAAGAATCTCTACGAAACCGCCTTGCAGGCTTTCCATAATGCCATCGAAGGCAAAGGCCAGCCTTCCGCAACTCTAGAGGATGGCATCTGGTCACTTGCGACTGGGCTTGCCGTGCTTGAGGCTGCAAAGACCGGTAAGGCAACTGCCGTTCATTCAGGACTTTGAAAATTATGAGCAAACATATTTCATTTGCGCAGGCAGCATCGCTTATTCCCGACAACGCTGTCGTTTCGGTCTCCTCGTCGAGCGGTCTCGGCTGTCCGGATATGATGCTGAAAGCCATTGGCGAGCGGTTTGATGAAACCGGTCATCCGAAGAATATCACCACGCTGCATCCGATTGCTGCGGGCGATATGAGCGGGATCAAGGGTGTCGATTACATTGCCAAGAAGGGGCTTCTCAAGAAGATCATCGGCGGTTCCTATCCGTCGGGACCATCGAGCGCAGAGCCGCCGTTGATCTGGCAGCTGATCACAAATAACGAAATTCCGGCCTATAATATTCCGTCAGGCATTCTGTTCGACATGCATCGCGAGGCTGCTGCCAAGCGTCCCGGTGTACTGACGAAAGTGGGGCTTGATACTTTCGTTGATCCCAAGCGTCAGGGATCGGCAATGAACGACAAGGCGCGTGAAGAGCCTGTCGTCAAGCAGGTCAGTTTTGAAGGTGAGGACTGGCTCTATTTTCCCAATATCGTGCCGCATGTCACTATCATCCGGGCAACGACTGCGGATGAGCGCGGCAATCTCACCTATGAACATGAGGGTGCTTATCTTGGTGGTCTTGATCAGGCGCTGGCTGCACGCAACAATGGCGGTATCGTCATTGCGCAGGTGAAGCGCATTGCCAAGGAAGGCACACTGAAACCGCATGATGTGCGCGTGCCGGGCGTTCTGGTTGACTATATCGTCGTTGATCCCGACCAGAAGCAGACCACACAGACCGTTTATGACCCCGCAATTTCGGGCGAGATTTTCCGTCCGCTCGATACGTTCCGCTTGGCCGAATTCAATATTCAGAAGGCGATTGCGCGGCGTGTTGCACAGGAATTGCAGGCAGGTAGTGCGGTCAATCTTGGCTTCGGCATTTCCGCCAATGTGCCGCGCATTCTGCTGGAAGAGGGGCTGCATGGTGCAGTGACCTGGGTGATTGAGCAGGGTGCAGTTGGCGGTGTGCCGCTTCTCGACTTTGCCTTTGGCTGCGCGTCGAATGCTGATGCTTATATGCCATCGCCCTATCAGTTCACCTATTTTCAGGGCGCAGGCTTCGACGCCTCGCTTCTGTCCTTCCTTGAGATCGGACGCGACGGCTCGGTCAATGTGTCGAAGCTGTCATTCCGTCCGCATGTGACTGCTGGCGCAGGCGGTTTTGTCGATATTACTGCAAGGGCCAAGAAGATCGTCTTCTCCGGCATGTTCAATGCAGGGGCGAAATTGTCGGTCGCTGACGGCAAGCTGGTGATCGAGAAGGAAGGTAAGCTCAAAAAGCTCGTTAATGAGGTTGAGCATGTTACCTTCTCCGGTCCGCGTGGGGTCGAGCAGAGGCAGGATATTACCTATGTCACCGAACGCGCGGTTTTGAAGCTCACGCCAGAAGGCATTGTGCTCACCGAGATTGCGCCGGGTGTGGATTTGCAGAAGCATATTCTCGATCAAGCTGAGTTTCCGCTGATTGTTTCGGATAAGCTTAAACTCATGGATGACGGACTGTTCCGCGAAGAGCCGATCGGGCTAGAATTGCCGCAAAAGCCTGCGCGAAAGCTGGAGGCTTAAATGGCTCAACGGATAGAAATCACGATTGAGAACCACATCGCGGTCATGACCATCAAGCGGCCCGAAAAGCTCAATGCGTTTGATATTGAGCTTCTGCAGGAATTGTCTGTGGCCTGTGATCGGGTGGAAGCGGAGTGCACCGTGCGCGTTGCGATCCTGACCGGCGAAGGCAAGGCTTTTTCCGCAGGTGGTGACATCAAGGCCTGGGGCGGCATGGAACCGGCAGAATTCGGCCATGCCTGGGTGCGCTACGGTCATCGGGTGTTCGAGCGGCTTGCGACTTTGCGTGTGCCACTGATCGCAGCGATGAACGGACATGCTCTGGGCGGTGGTCTGGAACTGGCGGGTGCCGCCGATATCCGCATTGTTGAACGACAGGCAAAGATTGGTCTGCCGGAAACATCGCTTGGGATGATCCCCGGCTGGTCGGGCACACAGCGTCTCGTGCGCCGTTTCGGTGCGCAGATTGTACGCCGCATGGTGCTGGGCGGTGAAATGTTCACGGCCGAGGAAGCGCTGTCGCATGGAATTGTGGATGCCGTTGTCGAGACGGGCACAGCCTTGCAGGCGGCGCAGGACTATGCGGCGCGGGTGGCCAAGCGCGGACCGGCTGCGCTGGAAATTTCCAAACTGATGCTGTCCGTCGCCAATGGCGAGGACAATGGAACCGCCGTCGAGGCATTGGGTTCCATCCTTGTCGCCAAGACTGGCGATCTGAAGGAAGGCGTGCGCTCGTTCAGCGAAAAGCGCGAAGCGAATTTTAAGGGAGAATGGTGATGAGCGTAGTCGTAAAGCCGCAGCCGTTGACCGGGCTGGAAGTCCGCGAATTCTCGATGCTGATCGATGGCAAATGGGTTGGCAGTCAAAGCGGCGGCAGCATTGAGCGCGTGGCACCCGGCCATGGCGTCACGGTAAGCCGCTATCCTGCCGGCGACAAGGCCGACGTGGAATTGGCGGTAGCGAGTGCGCGCAAGGCTTTCGATGACGGGCGCTGGTCGTCGAAAACGGCATCACAGCGTTCGCTGATTTTGCTGAAAGCCGCCGATCTGATTGAAGCACGGGCGGAAGAGCTTGCCTATCTCGACGCGATTGAAGCCGGCAAACCAATTTCTCAGGTGCGCGGCGAAATTGCCGGTTCCGTGGATATCTGGCGCTATGCAGCAGCACTCGCGCGTGATTTGCATGGTGAAAGCTATAATACGCTGGGTGACGGCACCCTTGGTGTTGTGCTGCGCGAGGCAATTGGTGTTGTTTCCATCATTACGCCTTGGAATTTTCCGTTCCTGATCGTCGGCCAGAAGCTGCCATTTGCTTTGGCCGCGGGTTGTACGGCGGTGGTGAAGCCTTCGGAACTCACATCGGGTTCGACATTGTTACTCGGCGAAATTCTGGCCGAAGCAGGGCTACCGGATGGTGTCGTCAATATCATCACCGGAACCGGCGCAGACGTTGGCCAGCATATGAGTACGCATCCGGACGTCGACATGGTGTCGTTCACCGGCTCCACTGGCGTCGGCAAGCTGACCATGGCCAATGCCGCTCAGACACTGAAAAAAGTATCGCTGGAGCTTGGCGGCAAGAACCCGCAAATCCTGTTCCCGGACGCGGATATGGATGCCTTTATCGACGCTGCGGTGTTCGGCGCATGGTTCAATGCGGGTGAGTGCTGCAATGCCGGTTCGCGACTGATCGTGCATCGCTCGATTGTCGATGAGATTGTCGGGCGCGTGGCCGATCTGTCGAAAAAGGTCATTGTCGGCGATCCGCTCGATGTCAGCACGCAGGTGGGCGCGATCATCACGCCACAGCATTTGAGCAAGGTTGGCGCTTATGTCGATCAGGCTAAAAAGGCGGGTGCCGCAATTGCACATGGCGGCGATGTTCTGGATCTTGGCCTTGGCCAATATATGGGACCGACCATCATTGCTGGCGTGAAAGCCGACATGGCCGTTGCGCGTGAAGAAGTGTTCGGCCCGGTTCTGTCGGTGCTGTCTTTTGATACGGTGGATGAGGCAATTTCGATTGCCAATGCAGTGGATTATGGCTTGTCAGCAGGCGTGTGGAGCCGTGATTTCGATACCTGCATGAGCATCGGGCGCAAGGTGCGCGCCGGTACGGTCTGGATGAACACCTTCATGGACGGCACACCAGAACTGCCTTTTGGCGGTTATCGCCAGTCGGGTCTGGGCCGCGAGCTGGGCCGTCATGCGGTGGAGGATTACACTGAAACCAAGACGCTCAACATGCATATCGGTGCCCGCACTGGCTGGTGGATGCCGCAGGCTAAGTAGGGAGTGACGGCTTTGGGAGGACAGCCGGATATTATCATCATCGGATCAGGTATCGGCGGCGCAACAATGGCCGCCGGTCTGAGCGCATCAGGTGCGGACATTCTTATTCTTGAGGCAGGGGAGCATTTGCCGGACAGGCCGGAAAACCGCGACCCGCGCGCTATTTTCCAACAGGGTTTCTTTCGCCCGAAGGAGTTCTGGTACGAGACCGATGGCACGCCTTTCAATCCCGGCAATTATTACAATGTCGGCGGCAATTCCAAATTCTATGGCGCAGTGCTGGTGCGCTATCGGCGCGAGGATTTTGATGAGCTTGCGCATCTTGAAGGCGTGTCTCCGGCATGGCCCTTTGCCTATGACGAGCTTGAGCCGTGGTATTGCAAGGCGGAAGAGCTTTTTCAGGTGCGCGGTGAGTTGGGCGATGACCCGACAGAACCCTATCATTCAAAGCCCTATTCCTATCCGGCCATCCGCGATGAACGTCCGATTGCCGATGTGCGTGCGCGGCTGAAAAAGGCGGGGCTGCATCCGGCTTCCTTGCCATTGGGTGTTGATATTGAGCGCTGGCTGGCGAAGGCCAAAACGCCGTGGGACGCGCATCCCAACAGCAATGACGGCAAGATGGATGCGGAAACCTGTCCGTTAGCACTTGCGCTCAAACATCCAAATGTCCGGCTTGAAACCTCGGCGCGGGTAACGCGGCTGGAAACCGGGCCCGACGGCAAAACCATTACAGCCGTTCATTATGTGAAGAACGGCGAAGTGCTGGTCCTGCGTCCCAAGCTGGTCATTCTATCCGCCGGTGCCGTGCGGTCGGCGGCACTTTTGCTGCGTTCGGGACTGGCGAATCGTTCCGATCAGGTTGGCCGCAATTTCATGAACCATAATTCCAGCGCCGTGATCGCCTTCGATCCGCGCTATCGCAATGACAGCATCTACCAGAAGACCTTTGGCTTCAACGATTACTATCTGTCGGACGGGGCAGGCGGACCACCGCTTGGCAATGTGCAATTGCTGGGGCGGGTGTCGGGCGCGATCCTAAAATCCAATATGCCGCGTGTGCCCGAATGGCTTTTGAATCGCATTGCCGGGCATACGATTGATTTTTACGCGATGAGCGAGGATCTGCCGTCGCCGGAAAGTCGTGTGAGCGTGGATGGTGACCGCATCATTCTGCATTGGGTGCGCAGTAACTGGAAGGCGCATCTGATGCTGGTCGAAAAGCTCAAATCAGCGCTCCGGCAGGCGGGCTTTCCGGTCGTGCTGTCGCGCGCTTTCGACCGGCGTACGCCGTCGCATCAATGCGGAACTGTGCGCATCGGCAACGATCCGGCGACAGCGCCGCTTGATCCTTATTGCCGCGCTTACGATCATCCCAATCTTCATGTGGTGGATGCGTCGTTCCTGCCGACATCGGCGGCGGTCAATCCGGCGCTGACCATCGCCGCACAGGCGTTGCGCGTGGCGGACAGTCTTAACCGGGAGGTGCTGGCATGAACCATCAACGACCTGTTGCAGTGGTAACCGGCGGTCGGCGCGGGATCGGGCTTGGCATTGCCCGCACTCTGGCCGCCAAGGGTTTCGATCTGGCGATTACCGACCGCGAATGTGACGATGCGGTCATCCATGAATTGCGCGAGCTTGGCGGACGAGTGGCTTTCTTTGAAAGCGATCTGGCTGCCGTTGGAATGCATGCGGCAACCGTTGCCGCAGTGATGAAACAATTCGGCGGTATTGACTGTCTCGTGAACAATGCAGGCATGGGCTCGGTTGAACGCGGCGATTTTCTTGGGCTGAAGCCCGAAAATTTCGACATGATCATGGATGTGAATCTGCGCGGCACGGTGTTTTTCACGCAGGCCGTGGTGAAGGTCATGCTGGCTGCAACCGAAGTGCGTTTTCCACGCAGCATTGTGACGATCAGTTCGGTTTCGTCGGTGATGACTTCGCCGGAGCGGCTTGATTACTGCATCAGCAAAGCGGGTCTGACAGCCTTCGTGCAGGGGCTGGCGCTGCGTCTCGCCGAAGCGCGGATCGGCGTGTTCGAGGTCCGTCCCGGCATCATACGCACCGATATGACGGCGAAAGTTGCTGAGCGTTATGACGGACTGATCGAAGCCGGTCTGGTGCCGATGAAGCGCTGGGGAGAGGCGGGCGATGTCGGCGCGATTGTGGCCGGACTTGCCGGTGGCGATTTCATTTTTGCGACGGGCTCGGCGATCCATGCCGATGGCGGCCTGTCGATTGCAAAGCTTTAGGAACGGCGTGATGGATTACGATTATATCATCGTTGGCGGCGGTCCTGCCGGTTGCGTTCTCGCCAATCGTCTGAGCGAAGATGCATCGATAAAAGTGCTGTTGCTGGAGGCAGGTGGCAGCGACTGGAACCCGCTGTTTCACATGCCTGCCGGGTTTGCAAAGATGACCAAGGGCGTAGCGAGCTGGGGCTGGGAAACCGTTCCGCAGAAGCACCTCAAAAACCGTGTGCTGCGCTATACGCAGGCGAAAGTCATTGGCGGCGGCTCCAGCATCAATGCGCAGATTTATACACGCGGCAATGCAGCCGATTATGATCTATGGGCTGGCGACGACGGCTGCACCGGCTGGGACTATCGCCATGTGTTGCCCTATTTCAAACGGGCCGAAGACAATCAGCGCTTCAATGATGATTTTCATTCCTATGGCGGGCCGCTTGGCGTTTCGATGCCTTCTGCGCCGTTGCCGATCTGCGACGCCTATATTCGCGCGGGTCAAGAACTCGGTATTCCGTATAATCCGGATTTCAACGGTCGCGAACAGGCAGGTGTTGGCTTTTATCAGCTTACCCAACGCAACCAACGCCGCTCGTCCGCATCACTCGCCTATCTCGCGACGATCAGGGATCGCCAGAACCTGACGATCCGCATCAATGCGCCAGCGCGCAACATCGAGCTGGAAAAGACCCTAGTTACCGGCGTAACACTGATGAGCGGCGAAGTCTTGCGGGCAAACCGCGAAGTGATTGTTTCATCCGGCGCCATCGGTTCGCCGAAACTTCTGCTGCAATCGGGTATCGGCCCGGCCGATCATCTTAAGGAAACTGGCGTGAGTGTGAAGCATGATCTGCCGGGTGTGGGTGAGAACATGCAGGATCACCTTGATCTGTTTGTCATTGCCGAGTGCACGGGCGATCACACCTATGATGGCATCGCAAAGCTCCACCGCACGCTTGGCGCGGGCCTGCAATATATCTTTCTGCGCTCTGGTCCGGTGGCGTCCAGCCTCTTTGAAACCGGCGGCTTCTGGTATGCTGATCCGGATGCCCGCTCGCCGGATATCCAGTTCCATCTGGGGCTTGGTTCGGGCATTGAAGCTGGCGTCGAGAAGCTCAAGAATGCAGGCGTGACGCTCAATTCCGCCTATTTGCATCCGCGTTCGCGCGGGACGGTGCGGCTTGCTTCCAATGATCCGTCAACAGCCCCCCTGATCGATCCCAATTACTGGAGCGATCCGCATGATCGCAAAATGTCGCTCGAAGGCCTGAAGATCGCGCGCGAAATCATGCAGCAGGACGCATTGAAGCCCTATGTCATGGCCGAGCGCCTGCCAGGCTCGAAGGTCATCAGTGACGATGATCTGTTCGATTATGCCTGCGCCAATGCCAAGACCGATCATCATCCGGTCGGCACCTGCAAGATGGGAACCGATGCGATGGCCGTTGTCGATCTCGATCTGAAAGTGCGCGGTCTTGAAGGCCTGCGGGTTTGCGACAGCTCGATCATGCCGCGCGTTCCATCCTGCAACACCAATGCGCCGACCATCATGATCGGCGAAAAGGGTGCGGATATTATTCGCGGCTTCGATCCGCTACCGCCAGTTCTGTTTTCATGGGAGAGAAACAACAAATATCGTCCCGCCTGACGAACAACTTCGCCGGAAATCCGGCGAAGTTGTTGCGCTCCTGTGACGGCTTCACTTGCAGTCTTTTGATGCTTTCACAATTCGTGCGTCGTAGACAGATTTGTCTGATGTAGCGAAGGCGACAAAGCCCTTCACCTGCTCTCCCGGTTTCAGTATGCCGGATGCCAGCTTTTCATCGATCGTATCAGTGTTGAAGGTTTTCTCCGTATCACCATGGGCGATGAAGCAAACATCGTCGAGATTGATGTCAGCTTCCCCCGTATTGGCAACGGCAATGTGAAAGGTCTGGCTGAAGAAGACCTTTTCGCCGTTCGTCGTCGCAGATTGCGTGGTCGGAGTCGCGATGATCATAACATCATTGGATGCTGTCTGAGCATAGCTTGTTTGCGTCAGTCCAAAAGAAGAAAAAATAACGGCGAGTGCCACGCAATAATTTGCTTTCAAAATATATCTCCATAAAATATAAATGACAATATTCATTATTTTGAATTATGTGTTCTATTGATGGCGAAATATAAGTATTATTTTGAATTTGTTGCTACTATTATTTTAGCGCTTTATAATATAAATAACCAACAATATCAGAACTTTTCCTTTCAGGATGATCGGCGGGATGATTGATTCCGTCAGTCACTTCAACGACCGCAAAATCGAATGGTGATACGCCCTCCAGACAAGCGGCATTCACGCCGAACTGGCGCGGATTGGAACGGCGCTGGTGGAAGGTGTAAATCCCGCATTTCGAGCAGAAATAATGTTTCGCTGTACCGGTATTGAACTGGTAGAGCGTCAGCGCATCTTTCCCTTCAAACACGTCCAGCTCGTCCAGTTCTGCGGAAACAGCGACAGCCCCGCGCATCCGGCAATAGGAGCACGTGCAGCGCCGTGCTGTATGCAGGCCATTGGATAGTTTGACGCGAAAACGCACGGTCCCGCAGTGACACGCGCCATTGGCTTCCTTGATGTCAGGATTCATTTTCTCTCCTCGTACTAAATATTTGTTTTGACGCGCATCTTTTCTGATCGAAGCAGGATTAGAAATCAGTCCAGTGGACTAATTTCGCTGCGTAGGCGTTTCACACTTTTCGGGACGCACTCATACGGAAGGTATTTTGTTTTTTGCCGGTTTACCATCGCTGAAAACCGATTAAATTCGTGACCGGGAATACTTCCGGGAGGGATTTGGCATGGGTGAATTTGCAGTCGTCACGGGTGGGAGCACAGGCATCGGAAGGCACCTTGTTTCTGCTTTTGCCGAAGCGGGCTACACGGTGGCCTTCAGCTACAAGCACGATGACGAAGCTGCACAATCGCTCGTGGAAGCCATTGAGGAGGCGGGCGGTCAGGCGCTGGGGCTTGGCTGCGATGTCGGAAGGCGCGTCGAGGTCGAAGCCTTCTTCGATGAGGTCTGTGACTGGTTCGGTGATGCGCCCGACGTGCTGGTCAACAATGCAGGCATCCAGACCTGGGCACCCTTGCTGGAGCTTTCCGAGGATGGCTGGGACGACGTCATCCGCACCAATCTGAAAGGCTGTTTCCTCAACACGCAGGCTGCCGCAAAGCGCATGGTGGAGGCAGACAAGGGCGGTGCCATCGTCAATATCGGATCAGGCTGCAACAAGCTCGCCTTTCCGAAACTGGTTTCCTACACGGCGTCGAAGGGCGGGATAGAGCAGTTCACCAAGGCTTCGGCGGTGGAGCTCGGACCGCACGGCATCCGGGTGAATTGTGTGGCCCCCGGCGCGATCCTCAATGAACGCACAGCAGAAGAGCAGCCCGATTATGCGGGCACCTGGGCGCGCATCACGCCGCTGCGCAGGGTGGGCACGGCTGAGGATATTTCCGGCCCGGTCCTGTTCTTTGCGTCCGATGCGGCGCGTTTTGTCACCGGCCAGACGATCTGGGTCGATGGCGGTGTCTTCTCGCAGGCCAACTGGCCTTATGAGGGGTAGTGGTGGTGATGGTTCCAGATCGTGACGGGCGTATAGACAGCTCAGACAAACAGGAAGAACCACCAGACCGGCGATGATAAAAACAGAGCCACAATTGTCCAGGTTGCCCGCCATGCCGTGCTTTTGGTGGCCAAAAAGCCTGTCGCAACGATAGCTGCGGCACCGAGGATCGTTATCGGCCAATAGATCACCAGCAAGGCAATTATGATTTGCCACCAAGTCAATGAAATCATGGCGCTCCTTAGAATGACCGATTTGAAGAAGCAAGGCAGTTAGCCTTGTTTTGGGAATCGGGTTGGCTCACAAGCTAATTTCGGTGGTGATCCCGACTGGATTCGAACCAGTGGCCTACAGATTAGGAATCTGTCGCTCTATCCTACTGAGCTACGGGACCGACCGATAAGCATTCACCGGTGATTCCGGCATTGCGAATGCTTTCAGACACATACTGTTTTTCATGCCGATCGCCAACCCCGCAAAAAGCGGGGCAGGCGGATTTATTCAGGCATCAGACGGCGAGCGCCGTTTCCGCTACCGCCACAAAGTAGCTGACCCCATAGGGAATGGCATCGTCGTTGAAGTCATAGGCTGGGTGGTGAAGGCCGGGCGTGTCGCCATTGCCGAGGAAGATATAGGCGCCGGGGCGCGCTTCCAGCATGTAGGAAAAATCTTCCGCTGCCATCATCGGCTCGACGTTCTCGTCCACCTTGCCTTCGCCCGCCACTGCGCTGGCGATACGGGCGGCAAACTCCGTCTGTGCATCATGGTTGTAGGTGACCGGATAATTGTTCTTGTAGCGCACGGTGATTTCCGCGCCGGTGGCGGCTGCTATACCGGCGGCAGCTTCACGGATACGGCGTTCGGCAAAGGCGCGGGTTTCCTTCTTCAAGGTGCGCACCGTGCCCGACAGCGTCGCCTTTTCCGGGATCACATTATAAGCCTCGCCCGCAATGAACTTCGTCACCGAGATCACAAGCGAATCGAGCGGATCGGCATTGCGCGACACGATGCCCTGAAGGGCAATCATCAGCTGGGAACCGGCCAGGATCGGATCGATGGTACGATGCGGCTGCGCTGCGTGGCCGCCGCGCCCGGTAATGAAAAGGTCGAATTCATCGGTTGCGGCCATGATCGGGCCTTTTCGCATCGCGAATTGGCCGACCGGCAGGCCCGGCATGTTGTGGACGCCATAGACTTCCGAAATGTTGAAACGGTCCATCACGCCGTCCTCGACCATGGCGAGGCCACCGGCGCCACCTTCTTCCGCAGGCTGGAACAGAAGCGCGACCGAACCGCGGAAATTGCGGGTCTCTGCGAGATATTGCGCTGCGCCGAGCAGCATGGATGTGTGACCGTCATGGCCGCAGGAATGCGCCTTGCCGGGATTTTGCGAGGCCCATTCGACGCCGCTGGTTTCAGTGATCGGCAGGGCGTCCATGTCGGCGCGCAGGCCGATGGCCGGGCCATCGCCGTGACGTCCCTTGATGATGCCGACGACGCCGGTGCGCCCGACGCCTGTTTCCACGAGATCACAACCGAAGGATTTCAGCTTGTCTTCGACAAATTTTGCAGTTTCGTGCACGTCATAGAGAAGTTCAGGATTCTGGTGCAGTTTTCGTCGCCATGCGGCAATTTCCGCTTGCGTTTCAACGGCACGATTCAACACTGGCATTTTCTGAGGGCTCCCCGGATTGGGCATGATTTGAAGAAAACAGGATATGACGTTTCGGTGAAAGCGGGCAATCCCTGTTTGCCTTTTCATCGCCACATGGCATAGATAAAGAAAGCGTTAATCTCCCATCAGAGCGGTTCCGGTTGATACAGAGTCACTGGAACGGCTCTACCTCTATGTTTTTATGCATTATCCGACGCAAAACCGCTTCGCATTTTTGCTGGAAATGCTCTAGAGCGCAATTCGAACCCGCAGAAGTTGCAGGCTATTTCGATTGGAACTACGGAATGATGTCGAAATCATTGAAAATCTGGTTTGTCGCTGCTGGCATGTCCGCTACCGCGCTGGCGTCAGCTGCGGCTAATCCCTCGATTGCAGTGGATGTCGCAACCGGCAAGGTCTACCAGCAGCAGGAAGCTTTTCAGCGCTGGTATCCCGCTTCCCTGACCAAGATGATGACGGCCTATGTGGCATTCCGTGCGCTTCAGTCAGGCCAGATGACGCTGGATTCTCCGGTACGCATGACGGTTAACGCCGCCAAGGAACCGCCGAGCAAGATGGGCTACAAGCCGGGATCTGTCATGACGCTCGATACGGCGTTGAAGATCATGCTGGTGAAGTCGGCCAATGACGTTGCCGTTGCCGTTGCCGAAGCCGTGGGCGGAACGGAATCCGGTTTCGTGCAGCGCATGAACGAGGAAGCGCAGCGTATCGGCATGGTCGGCTCGCATTTTGCCAATCCGAACGGCCTGCACAACCCCAACAACTACACGACGGCGCGCGACCTCGCGGTTCTGGCCGTGCAGCTTCGCCGCGAATTCCCGCAATATGCGCATTATTTCGCGACTGAGGCGATCGATCCGGGCGCAGGCAAGAAGGTTCAGGCCAATTACAACATCCTGCTCGGTCGCTATGACGGTGCGGATGGGATGAAGACCGGTTTCGTCTGCGCATCCGGCTTCAACCTTGCAAGTTCGGCCACGCGCAATGGCCGAACTGTGCTGGCAATCATTCTCGGTGCTGACCGGCAGGAAGCGCGTGCGGTTCAGGCTGCACAGCTAATGACCGATGCGTTCCGCGCAAGTGCCGGTGGTGGCGCGACGCTGGCGACCTTGCGTCCGGCGGCTGGCGGTAATCTCAATCAGGCCGTCGACATGCGCAAGGCGATCTGCAGCCAGCAGGCCATGGCCGATCGCTGGGACGGACGCGATGTCGAAGGCAAGCTGAAAATCAATTCGCCCTATATCCATGCCATGGATCGCGACCCGGTTCCGGTTAGGGTTGGTTTGGTTTCCGAGCCGGGTCCGACGACCCGTCCGAGCCAGCTCGACATTTCGCAGATTCCGGTGCCGATGCCGCGCCCGCAGCGGGCAGCAGGCGTGAAGACAACGGCCATCAACTGATATGCGAAATCCCATTCCCGTTTCCGTGCTGACCGGCTTTCTCGGTTCAGGCAAGACGACGCTTCTCAACCGGCTTCTGAAAGATCCGGCGCTGAGCGATACGGCGGTCATCATCAATGAGTTCGGCGAAGTCGGCATCGATCACCTGCTGGTTGAGCAGGCGAGCGAAGGCGTGATCGAGCTTTCCGACGGCTGCCTGTGCTGCACGGTGCGCGGCGAACTGGTGGATACGCTGGCAGATCTGATCGACCGCCTCCAGACCGGGCGCATCAAGACGCTGAAGCGCGTCATTATCGAAACCACCGGGCTTGCCGATCCGGCGCCGGTGCTGCATTCGATCATGGGGCATCCGGTGCTCATGCAGGCTTTCAGGCTCGATGGTGTTCTGGCGACAGTGGATGCCGTCAACGGCATGGCGACGCTCGACAATCACGCGGAAGCCGTCAAGCAGGCCGCTATGGCCGACCGCATCGTGCTGACCAAAACCGATCTTCCGGAAGCGCAGGCCGGACTGGCGACACTCAAGGCGCGCCTCCATGCGCTCAATCCCGGTGCCGATATTCTGGAAGCTGGTGAAAAGCGCACCGGCTATGCGGCGCTTTTCGAATGCGGTCTTTATAATCCGGAAACGAAATCGGCGGATGTGCAGCGCTGGCTCAAGGCGGAAGCCTATGAGGACGAGCATCATGACGACTCCCATGATGATCATTCACATCATGGGCATGACCATGTCTGCGGGCCGGATTGCGATCACGACCATCATCACCACGATCACCATCATGGCCACGCGCATCATCATCACCATGACGATGCGATCCGGTCCTTTTCGCTTCGTCACGATGCGCCGATCCCGCTATCCACCTTCGACATGTTCCTCGATCTTCTGCGTTCGACGCATGGCGAGAAGCTGCTGCGGGTAAAGGGCATTGTGCAGATTGCCGAAGACCCGGATCGTCCGGTTGTCACTCATGGTGTGCAGAAGATTTTCCATCCGCCTGCGCGCCTGCCGCATTGGCCGCAGGATAAGCGCGAGACGCTTCTGGTGATGATCGTGAAGGATCTGCCAGAAACCTATGTGCGGGAGCTTTTCGATGCGTTTTTGGGACGCCCGGCGCTGGACAGGCCCGACCGCGCCGCACTGACCGAAAACCCGCTGGCCATTCCTGGTTTCTCGCCGCGCAACTGATACTCACTTCCTGCGAATAAGGAAGCGATGCAACGATCCTTGACGCTCCTGCGCGACGAGGGCGTGGCCTTCCTGCGTGCAGAAATGCGGGACGTCGATGCCTGACAGCGGATCGGTCGTTTCCACCCAGAGCAGCGCTTCGCTCGGCATTTTTTCCAGACGATTGCGGGTTTTCAAAACCGGAAGGGGGCATTTAAGCCCCCTCAGATCATAGACAGGAATGTCATCCTGCAAAGTCATCAGTTCCCGATGATCTTCCACCATGGCTTTTTCGGTTCGGGGGCCGCGACAGGTGCCGGTTGCTCGACATTCTGAGCCACCGTGCTGGCCGTCGTCATCGGCGAGACTTGCGATGAAACCTGAGGGGCAGCAACCTGCGCTGCAACCGGGTTTGACTGCGGTGCGGGCACGGCTGCGGTCTGTGTTGCGGGCTGAGCCGGAACAGGAGCCGGTTGCGGCGTCGCCGCAATGGCCGTCGGCTGTACGGCTGGCATTGCCGGGCGAATGTCCGGTGCGCCTGCCTTTTCAGCGGAAGAAGCGGTGAGTGACGGCGGTTCCCGCGTTACCTTTTCACCGCGTGCGCGCGCAGCGCTCCAGGCGGAGACCAGCTTGGCTTCGGCAATGCCCTGAATGGACGGTGCCGGTGCCTTCTGGCTGGCGCTGAATGCCGACTGGTAGGTCTTTTCGTAAGACGCATAGGACATGGCCTCGCCGCCAACCGATGGCGGGCAGGCGTCCGTTGCAGACAGAGGCTGGCCGTCCGGCGTCGCAACGTTGAACACATAGCGCTTTTCGCAGACATCAACCTTCGGCGGCACCTTGGTGACCTCGAAAGAGTCGTAACCCTGTTTCAGCATCTTCCAGAAGGAATAATTCGGGTCGCTCTTGTAGCGCGCCATGTTGGCAGCGGTCATACGGAACGGAAACGCCTGAATCTGGAAGTCGCGCTGGCCGCCTTTGAAGGCGTCGCGACCGAAGGCATAAATCTCGGCGACCTGTTCGTCGGTCATCGAATAGCAGCCCGACGACGAACATGCGCCGTGCACCATCAGGTGCTGGCCTGTGCGTCCATTGGCGCGGTCATAAGCGTTGGGGAAGCCGATATTGAACGAGAGATAATAGCTCGAATTCGGGTTCATCTGGGCGGGGCGGACGTTGTAGAAACCTTCCGGCGCCTGACGGTCACCCTCGATATATTTCGGCCCGAGCTTGCCCGACCACTTGCAGATTTCGTAGGACGCAATCTGGTCGTACTTGCCGTTGTTCTTCTGCTTCCAGACCTCGAGAGTGCCTTCCTCCTTGAAGATGCGCACCATGATCGGCGAGGTACGGGTCATGCCCTTCGCCTTCATCTTGGCAACGACTTTCTCGGGAAGCGGTTTCTCGGCCCGGAGGCTCAGATCGGATACGGACGAACCCTGACAGCCCGCGAGAAGCGCGGTTGCCATTACGGAGCCTAGAATTGCGGTTCTGATCTTCATGTCGCATCGAGTCTGTTAGAGCTACGCCAGAGACTTTATGAGCAAAAGCCAATTTCCTGAACGTCGAATTTTAAAACTGAAACCTTACGGTATCGTTTATAAATCCTTGCTCAGATAGCTAAAGCGCGTCGCGTTCTATCATATCTTTGCGATGCGCTTTAGCTGTTTATTTTCTGGAGCATGTCGGTTCCGGAAAACCGGTTTCCACTTTTCCGCGACATGCTTTGAAATCCAGCGCGTCGGCAATATGGCCGAATTTGCAGCATGATGCAAATCCGGGAGGCGCGAGGCCTCCCGGATGAGTCTTCTTTTGTTTTGAATCGTGCATCTTGATCCGAAAACCGCATTATACTTTTCGGGATCCGCTCCAATTCTGGGCGAAATCAGATGTTGCGGCCGATTTCGAGGAATTTCTGGCGGCGTTCCTGCTTCAGCGTTTCGCCATCGATATCCTTCATCGAGCGTAGCGACGCGGTGATGATGTCACCAGCCGCATCGATGACGGCTTCCTTGCCGCGATGGGCGCCGCCCAAAGGCTCAGGAATGATACCGTCGATGATCTTGAGATCGAACAGGTCCTGCGCGGTGATGCGCATGTTGGAGGCGGCATCCTTGGCGCGGGTCGAATCATGCCAGAGGATCGAGGCAGCGCCTTCGGGCGAGATCACTGAATAGATCGAATGCTCAAGCATATAGACGCGGTTTGCAACGGCGATAGCGATGGCGCCACCGGAGCCGCCTTCACCGATGATGATCGAGATGACAGGAACGCGCAGCCGCAGGCACTCTGCCGTCGAACGGGCAATGGCTTCGGCCTGACCGCGTTCCTCGGCGCTGACACCCGGATAGGCACCTGCAGTATCGACGAAGGTGATGAGCGGCAGCTGGAAGCGGTCGGCCATTTCCATGATGCGGACGGCCTTGCGATAGCCTTCCGGGCGGGCGGAGCCGAAATTGTGCTTCAGGCGGGTCTTGGTGTCGGAGCCCTTTTCCTGCCCGATGATCGCAACAGCCTGACCGTTGAAGCGACCGAAACCGGCCTGGATGGCTTCGTCATTGGCGAATTTGCGATCACCGGCAAGCGGGGTGAATTCGGTGAACAGCCGATCAATATATTCCAGGCAGTGCGGACGGTCCGGGTGGCGGGCGATCTGTGCCTTCTGCCATGGCGTCAGCTTGCGATAGATGTCCTTCAGCGCATCGGCCGAACGCTTCTCGAGGCGACGAATCTCGTCGCTCATCTCGACGCTGCCTTGCTCCTGCGCGAGCTTTTTCAGCTCAAGAATCTGGCCTTCAAGGTCGGCGACGGGTTTTTCAAAGTCGAGATAGTTGTACATCGGGCCTGACTGTTCGTGCTTTTTCCAAAGGGATTAGCGCTATTGCGAGCCTGAAAAAGGCTGTTTTACGGCGCTTTACATATTCACTACTGGCTCATCTTGCAAATTTTCGATTTTCTCATAACCGGACAGAGCCTAATCGGCAAGCGGATGATGTTCGCTCACAAGCTTATGCAGTCTTTCCTCCAGTACATGGGTATAAATTTGCGTGGTGGAAATATCGGCATGGCCGAGCAATTGCTGCACGGTGCGCAGATCGGCGCCGTTTTGCAGCAGGTGGCTGGCAAAGGCATGACGAAGCACGTGCGGTGAAATGGCGGCGACCGACAATCCTGCCCGTGCGGCAAGTCCCTTCAGTTCGCGGGCAAAAACCTGTCGCGCCAGATGTCCGCTTTCAGAAAAAGCCGGAAACAGCCAGGGATTGTCATCGCTGCCGGGCAGCGAATCCCGCAAGGCGAGAAAGCGCTGCAAAGCTTCGCGAGCCTTGGGTGAAAGCGGAACCACGCGTTCCTTGGAGCCCTTGCCGCGCACCAGCAGAAAGCGGTGATCGGTGCGCGCGACGGTGACGGGCAGGCCGACAAGTTCCGAGACGCGAAGCCCTGTCGCATAGAGCGTTTCGAGAAGCGCATGAAGGCGCAAGGCCTTGATCCGTTCAGCTGGTTCGACAGCTTCACCGGCTTCGAGCACTGCGCGGTCGAGGAGCCGCGTGACGTTTTCGACACTCATGATCTTCGGCAGCGGCTTTTGCTTCTTGGGCGCATCGACGGTGCCGGTCGGATCGTCCTGCCGATAGCCTTCCGAATAGAGAAAGCGGAAAAACTGGCGCAGTGCCGACAAACGCCTGGCCTGCGATGTCGCGGCAAAACCTTCCGTTGCCATGACATCAATGACGT
This sequence comes from Brucella tritici, assembly GCF_902825325.1. Classification (GTDB taxonomy): domain Bacteria; phylum Pseudomonadota; class Alphaproteobacteria; order Rhizobiales; family Rhizobiaceae; genus Brucella. The sequence goes on from NZ_CADEAR010000002.1 coordinate 332,070, forward strand.
TGCGAATATGGTCGGGTCCGGCTTCGACAAGATTGACGCCTCGGGCCGCCAGTGCCTCTGCCACAGCGGAAAGATCGCGTCGGTAGGATTCGAGCGTGTTTTCCGCAGCACCCCGTTCGGCGCTCATCATTTCCAGAAAATTCTCGATCGCCAGCGATGCGCGCATCGTCACTCCTGTGGGGTCTGTGACGATTGGGGCAATTGGGGCGCCGTAGCGGCAGCTTCTGCCGCAGCAGGCTCGGCTGCGGGGGCTGACGGAGGCGCAATCGTCACCGGTTTCAGCTTCGAAGCCGGTATATCGACGGTGATCTCGCGTGTGTCTGGTTCAACGAAATTGGCAAGCGCATACATCGCGCCATAAACGATGGCGGCAACAAGAGCGAGAAAGAGGACGAGGCGCGTCAGCGTAGGCATTCATCTTTTATGCTGTGGCATTGAGACGAAAGCAAGGAGAGGGGGACGAAAGCAAGGAGGGGAAAATGAAAGAGGGAGCGAGCGTGCAATCAGGCAAAAAAGCCATGCTTGCGGCTGTGCGCGCCTTGAAAACCAATCAAAGCAATTGACGTCGCCCTGTTTTTCATGTGGAACCGGAGCAAATGGACGAGGACAATGAGCAGCACGACAAAACAAAATAATCTACATGAGAAAGCGGAGCTGATCCGCGAACTTCTCGGTTCGAAAGTCGTGGTGCTTGTTGGGCTGATGGGAGCTGGGAAATCGACCGTCGGACGTAAAGCCGCGGCCTTGCTTGGCCTGCCGTTTCGCGATGCCGATACGGAGATCGAAGCGGTTTCCCGGATGAGCATTCCTGAATTGTTCGAAGCTTATGGCGAGGTCGAGTTCCGTGATCTCGAACGTCGCGTCATCATGCGCCTGCTCGAAGACGGGCCGATGGTTCTGGCAACCGGCGGCGGAGCCTATATGAACGCTGAAACACGCGCGGCAATCGGTCGTGCAGGCGTTTCCATCTGGCTTAATGCGGAAATCGATATTCTGATGGAGCGCGTATCGCGCCGCCAGAACCGTCCGCTGCTGAAAAACAGCGATCCGCGCGGTGTTATGCTGCGGCTGATGAACGAGCGTTATCCCGTCTATGCGCTGGCCGATCTCCAGCTCATGACCCGTGACGACAAGAAGGAAGTGATCGCTACCGAACTGCTCGATGTTCTGGCCGGTCATCTCGAAGGTTTAGAGGCTTGATGGCTGTTCGGTAGAAAGAACCGCCGATGTCCTCGTTGCATGATATTGGAGACTACGCATGAACGCGCCTTCCACCGCCCAGGATGTTACGACTGTTCCCGTGTCGCTTGGCGACCGCTCCTACGACATTCTGATCGGCAAGGGGCTGGTTGATCGTGTGGGCGAGGAAGTGGCAAGGCGTCTGAAAGGCGTGCGTGTAGCGGTGGTGACAGACGAAAATGTCGCCAAGGCGCATCTCGAGCGTCTGACAGCAAGCTTCGCCAAGGCCGGTATCGATGTTACGCCGGTGATTGTTACGCCGGGTGAGAAGTCCAAATCCTTCGGTACACTTGAAACCGTCACCAATGCCGTGCTGGCGGCGCGCCTGGAGCGTGGCGATGCGGTCGTGGCGTTCGGCGGCGGTGTGGTTGGCGATCTTTCGGGCTTCGTCGCCGGTATCGTGCGGCGCGGCATGAATTTCGTGCAGATGCCGACCTCGCTCCTGTCGCAGGTGGATTCCTCGGTCGGTGGCAAGACCGGGATCAACACCGCACATGGCAAGAACCTCGTCGGCGTGTTCTATCAGCCACAGCTGGTTCTGGCCGATACGGAAGTTCTCGACACGCTGAGCCCGCGTGAGTTCCGGGCCGGTTATGCCGAAGTTGCGAAATATGGCCTGATTGACCGCCCGGACTTCTTCGAATGGCTGGAGCAGAACTGGCAGGAGGTTTTTTCCGGCGGCGCGGCGCGGACGGAAGCCATCGCTGAATCCTGTCGTTGCAAGGCGGCTGTCGTTGCGCGCGACGAGCGCGAAACCGGCGACCGTGCGCTGCTCAATCTCGGCCATACGTTTGGCCATGCGCTGGAAACCGCAACGGGCTACGATTCGAGCCGTCTCGTGCATGGCGAAGGTGTCGCTATCGGCATGGCGCTGGCCCATCGCTTTTCGGTCAAGATGAATCTCAGCGGCGTCGAGGATGCGGAGCGCGTCGAAGCGCATCTGAAGACCGTCGGCCTGCCATACAGCTTGTCGGATGTGCCGGGCGGATTGCCATCGGCGGAAAAACTGATGGATTATATTGCGCAGGACAAGAAAGTGGCGCGCGGTGCGCTCACCTTCATCCTGACGCGTGGCATCGGGCAGTCCTTCATTGCCAAGGACGTGCCGCCGGCAGCCGTGCTGGAATTCTTGAAAGACCGTCTGGAAACGAAATAATACCAGTCTCGGTAAGTTTGACTCATTGAGACTTGGTTAAGCCAGTGCGGCGATTGAGCAACTTCAGGGCGTGATGCGTCAGCATCCTAGCGCCCTGCCATAAGAGGACAGGGCGAATGACTTTCGAGCTTTGGGTTATGTGCGGCATCATCCTGCTCTGTGTTATTCTTTCTGGTTTCTTTTCGGGTTCTGAAACAGCGCTGACGGCAGCGTCGCGTGCCCGTATGCTCACGCTCGAGCACAATGGCGACGAGCGTGCAGGCGTCGTCCAGCGTCTTATCGGGCGACGAGACCGGCTGATCGGTGTACTTCTGATCGGCAACAACCTCGCCAATATTCTGGCGTCCTCGATTGCCACCAGCATTTTCCTCAACCTGTTCGGCGATGCGGGCGTCGCCTATGCCACGCTGGCAATGACGGTCATTCTGGTGATCTTTGCGGAAGTGCTGCCGAAGTCATGGGCAATTTCGGGACCGGACCGGTTTTCGCTGGCCGTTGCGCGCAGCGTGTCGCTGGTGGTGCTGATCCTTGGGCCGGTTTCCGCTGCCGTGAACTGGATCGTGCGTGTGATTCTCAAGGTTTGCGGCATCAATCTTGCCGCTGGTCGCTCCATGCTGAGCCCGCAGGAAGAACTGCGCGGCGCGGTCGAGGTTTTGCATCGCGACAAGTCGCTCATCAAGGAAGATCGCGATCAGTTGGGTGGCCTGCTCGACCTCAAGGAACTGGAAGTCAGCGACGTGATGGTGCACCGGACATCGATGGGCACCGTCAATGCTGATGCTCCGGCGGATGAAATCGTGCGTGATATTCTGGCCAGCCCGCACACGCGCATGCCGCTCTGGCGCGACGATATCGACAATATTGTCGGCATCATTCACACCAAGGACCTGTTGCGTGCGCTTTACGACGTGGACAATGATTTTACGCGCATCGATATCATGAAGGTCGCGCGCAAACCGTGGTTCGTGCCCGACACGACGACATTGCAGGACCAGCTCGACGCTTTTCTCCGCCGCAAGGCGCACATCGCCATCGTTGTCGATGAATATGGCGACGTGCAAGGCTTGGTGACGCTTGAGGATATTCTGGAAGAAATCGTCGGCGATATTGCCGACGAGCACGATATCGAAATCCAGGGCGTTCGCCTGCAGCCGGACGGTTCGGTGATCGTCGACGGCTCGCTGCCGATTCGCGATATCAACCGTGCCCTTGACTGGTCTTTACCCGATGAGGAGGCAACCACGATTGCCGGTCTGGTCATTCATGAGACCCAGACCATTCCGGAAGTGAAGCAGGCTTTCACCTTTTACGGGAAGCGTTTTTCCGTTCTGAAGAAGGAAAAGAACCGTCTGACGCGGTTGCGTATCGTACCGCTCGATGCTGATGGAAAGCCGACCCCGATTGTCGCGGCTTTGCCCCGCTGACAGCTTCGCAGCAGCAGATTTTCACCTAAATCCTTGTTTCTGAACATTTTAATCTTGGATGAAAGCAGCTTTCTCATGAAAGCCGCAGTCTGAGTTGCTTTGCGTTTTCGCATTTAATGCCTGTAGCCTAATATTTAATATCAAGTAATGATAATAATAATAAAAAGGTTTCAATATCAATTTCCTCTAATATAGATTGGATGCAACCAATGGTTACTTAAAATATTTCAGTTGAAATTATTGATAAGATAGGTTTTTATACAAATGTATTGCATCTATAAGTTCATATACGGGCGTATTTCGCCTGTTAATGATGGTTTATGTTCTGATACGAAAACTACGGAGAATTTCGCCTGCGAAATGCTTTATAAAGAGAGATATAAAATCTTGGTCTATTCGTACTTGCACTAGATTCTATACTGGGATTTCTTTTCTCCGCAAAGTTCGGTCTATCTAGTCCATACAGCAAAGGCGCCCGAAAGGGCGCCTTGCATGTTTTGAGATTCATGACTTTGACCCGGTTTAGCGCCGCGTCGCTTCGCCGGGGGCTGAAGGTTCCAGCGCCAGCGCATGGACGCCGCTATCGAGCTCGTCCTTCAAAAGGGCATTGATGGCGCGGTGACGCTCGATGCGACTCATCTTGGCAAAGGCGTCGGCAACGATGCGGATGCGGAAATGTGTTTCGCCGGTACCGTCATAGACCTCATGATGGCCGCGCTCCTCGTGGTGATGTCCGGCGTGGAGGTGGCTTTCATTAATGACTTCAAGCCGTTCGGGAGCGAAAGCCGTGGTCAGTTTCGCTTCCATCGCGCTTTGTTTGCTATTGTGAATGGACATTTGGACCACTTCTCCCCATATAGACGCTGTGCCTCATATAACGTTGCTTCGGCAGCAAAAGGTGGGGCAAATCCGCACAGGAAAGCAACCTGCTTCAAAATTTCGCCCAGTTAAAATGGCTCAAAGCCAGACCGGACGAAATGTCAATTCTTGTTCAGCAACTGATAATCCGCATAATTCGATTCGATGACAACGAACTCAAAATTTTTCGACAGTATCCGTATCAAGCCCAAGAAGACCGCGGAAGCGAAGGCTTCGGGGCCTTGCTGCCAGTGGGACGGATGTGACAAGCCAGGCACGCACCGCGCGCCTGTCGGACGCATGCGCGAAGGCGAATATTTCCGCTTCTGTGTTGATCACGTGCGGGAATATAACAAGAATTTCAATTACTTCTCTGGCCTGTCCGATGGCGACATCGCGAAATTCCAGAAGGATGCGATCACGGGCCATCGCCCGACCTGGTCGACGACAGCGAACTCTACCGCCAAGCCGCGCACGTCGCCGGACATGGCGAAGATGCGTTCCGGTTCGGCCTCCTATCACAACCGCATCCGCGATCCCTTCAACCTTTTCAAGGAAGCCAAGGGACATGCGCCGGGCCAGAAAGCGCAGCGCAAGCCGCGTACACTGGAAATAAAGGCGCTGGCGACGCTCGGTCTTGAACCAAATTCGACTGGCGATAAGATCAAGGCGCGTTATAAAGAGCTGGTAAAGCAGCACCATCCGGATGCAAATGGTGGTGATCGCGGATCGGAAGAAAGATTTCGCGACGTTATTCAGGCTTATCAATTGCTCAAGCAGGCAGGTTTTTGCTAAAGCCTGTTTGGGCCTGACAGGCTGACTATGGGAGTTGTCGCTACAACTCCGACGGACATTCTTCTGCCGCGCAATTGCGCGGGCGCAAGCACGGATGCCCGCAACGAATTACGGAAGGGGCATACCGTCCGGCTCGCCGGAAAAACATGCCCACGGGTGAAAGTTGCCGGTCGGTAGCTTGCCGGTATTAATTCGCGGCCGGTCGCTGCCTGCCGCTCTGGAGGCATGATGAACAAGGTTGAGCGGGATATAGCCAATTTGCCGGATACGACGGTTTCGGTGCGCGAAGTGTTCGGAATCGATTCCGACATGACGGTGCCAGCCTATGCGGCAGGCGATTCCTATGTGCCGGAGCTTGATCCGGATTATCTTTTCGACCGTCAGACGACGCTCGCGATCCTTGCAGGCTTTGCCTATAACCGTCGTGTGATGGTTTCCGGTTATCACGGCACCGGCAAGTCGACCCACATCGAGCAGGTCGCAGCCCGCCTCAACTGGCCTTGCGTCCGCGTCAACCTCGACAGCCATGTCAGCCGTATCGATCTCGTCGGCAAGGATGCCATCGTCGTGAAGGATGGCGTGCAGGTCACCGAATTCAAGGACGGTATTCTTCCCTGGGCCTATCAGCACAATGTGGCGCTGGTGTTCGACGAATATGATGCCGGTCGTCCGGACGTGATGTTCGTTATCCAGCGCGTTCTGGAATCCTCCGGCCGCCTGACGCTCCTCGACCAGAGCCGCGTCATCCGTCCGCATCCGGCCTTCCGCCTGTTCGCGACCGCCAACACCGTTGGCCTCGGCGATACGACCGGCCTTTATCACGGCACCCAGCAGATCAACCAGGCGCAGATGGATCGTTGGTCCATCGTGACGACGCTGAACTATCTGCCGCACGACAATGAAGTGAACATCGTTCTTGCCAAGGCCAAGCATTATCAGAATGCCGAAGGCCGTGAGATCGTGAACAAGATGGTGCGCGTGGCCGACATGACCCGTCAGGCCTTCATCAATGGCGATCTTTCGACCGTCATGAGCCCGCGTACGGTCATCACCTGGTCCGAAAATGCCGCGATCTTCAACGATGTCGGCTTTGCCTTCCGCCTGACCTTCCTCAACAAGTGCGACGAACTGGAACGCCCGATCGTGGCCGAGTTCTATCAGCGCGCTTTCGGCGTTGAACTGCCGGAATCGGCAGCCAATATCGTTCTCGCTTGATGCGGAAGAAGCCTGCCGCCTGATCATATCCGGCGGCAGTGCACTGTCTGATGCGGGGGCGATGAGCTTCGCCCTTGCTTGAAAGCGAAGTCAGGATAGGCATATGTCGGGCCAGAAGTCAGGAATAGGCGATAATTCGCGCGAGCGTAAACCGGGACCGGTGGATTCCGAACCGTTCAAGCGCGCTCTAACGGCTTGCGTCCGCGCCATTTCCGGCGAGCACGAGCTGGAAGTGGCGTTCACCAACGACCGTCCGGCCTTGAGCGCCAATCGCGCCCGTCTTCCCGACCTGCCGAAGCGCCCGACTGCGCACGATATCGCCGTCACACGCGGCCTCGGTGATTCCATGGCGCTCCGTCAGGCGCGTCACAATCCACGCATTCACGCGGCACTTGCCCCGGAAGGAAAGCAGGCGCGTGCTATTTACGATGCTGTGGAGCAGGCGCGCGTGGAAGCCATCGGCGCCCGCGCCATGGCCGGCATGGCGGATAATCTTTCCACCATGCTTGCGGACAAATATTCGAAAGCCAATTTCTCTGCCGTCACCGCCAAGGAAGACGCGCCGCTCGAGGAAGCTGTGTCGCTTCTGCTGCGTGAAAAACTGACCGGACGGGCCGCACCTGCGGAAGCCGGACAGGTGCTGGAACTGTGGCGCGACTGGATCGAGCAGAAGGCTGCCGCCGATATCGCACGGCTTGGCGACGATCTCGAAGACCAGCAGGCTTTTGCGCGCACGGTGCGTGACATGCTCGCCTCCATGGATATGGCGGAAGAGCTGTCGCAGGAAGAACCGAGCGACGAGGAAGAGCAGAACGACGAGCAGACGCCTGATTCCGACGAGAACGAGGAAGGCGGCGACGAGAGCCAGGAAGGTTCCGATTCCGCTGAAAGCGAGGAATCCGACAGTTCGAGCGATGAAGGCGAGCAGGGCGAAATGGATGCCGCCGATGCTTCTGCCGACGACATGGACGACAGCGATGATATCGACGCGGAAACGCCGGGTGATACGCGTCGTCCGAACCAGCCTTTCGCCAATTTTGCCGAGCATGTCGACTACAAGGTCTTCACGCGCGAGTTCGACGAAGAGGTCGAGGCGACCGATCTTTGCGACGAGGCGGAACTCGACCGTCTGCGCGGCTTCCTCGACAAGCAGCTTGCCAATCTGCAGGGTGTGGTGGGTCGTCTGGCCAACCGCCTTCAGCGCCGCCTGATGGCGCAGCAGAATCGTTCCTGGGATTTCGATCTGGAAGAGGGCTATCTCGATTCGGCCCGTCTGGTGCGTATCGTCATCGATCCGACGCAGCCGCTTTCCTACAAGCAGGAGCGCGATACGGATTTCCGCGATACGGTCGTGACGCTGGTGCTGGACAATTCCGGCTCCATGCGTGGTCGTCCGATCACGGTTGCCGCGACCTGCGCGGATATTCTGGCTCGCACGCTGGAGCGTTGCGGCGTGAAGGTGGAAATTCTGGGCTTCACCACCAAGGCGTGGAAGGGCGGTCAGTCGCGCGAAGCGTGGCTTGGACGTGGCAAGCCTGCCAATCCGGGTCGCCTCAATGATCTGCGCCACATCGTCTACAAGAGCGCCGATGCGCCTTGGCGTCGTTCACGGCGCAATCTCGGCCTGATGATGCGCGAAGGCCTGCTCAAGGAAAACATCGACGGCGAGGCGCTGATCTGGGCGCATCAGCGGCTGCTGGCGCGTCCTGAACAGCGCAAGATCCTGATGATGATTTCGGATGGCGCGCCGGTCGACGACTCGACGCTTTCCGTCAATCCCGGCAACTATCTCGAGCGTCACCTGCGCGCCGTGATAGAGGAAATCGAAACGCGCTCGCCGGTGGAACTGATTGCAATCGGCATCGGCCATGATGTCACGCGCTATTATCAGCGTGCCGTCACCATCGTTGACGCGGAAGAGCTGGCTGGCGCCATGACGGAGCAGCTTGCTTCGCTGTTCGAGGAGCAGGGCGCTGCGGCGTCGGGCAAGGGCAGACGGCGAGCCGGTCGACGATAGAATATCGGTCAAAGAAAAGGGCGCCTGAAGCGCCCTTTTTTCATGCCTGCTGTTTGGTTGCAGCCAGAACGATTTCGCGTATGCAGACACCCTGTGGCTGCTCATAGGCATAGAGAATGGCGCGAGCCACATCGTCGGACGAAAGCACAGGCGCGCCCATTTCCTTTTTCCATTCTTCGTAACCGGCCTTGATACCGGCGTCGCTGGTGTGGCTCAGAAGTTCGGTTTCCACGGCACCGGGCGCAATCGTCACGACACGGACATTGTGCGGGGAAAGTTCCTCGCGCAGATTTTCCGACATGCCATGCACGGCGAACTTGGTGCCGACATAGGCGACATGATTGGCGAAGGTCTTGCGGCCAGCCACCGAACTGATGTTGATGATGGTTCCGTGCTTGCGCGCGACCATCCCGCCAGCCACGGCGTGAATGCCATTAAGGAGGCCCTTGACGTTTACTTCCAGCATCCGGTCCCACTCATCCGGGTTCTGTCTGGTTACTTCGCCGAGCAACATCACACCGGCATTGTTGACGATAGCGTCGGCGGGACCAAACTTTGCTTCGGCTTCCTGAACGGCGGCCAAAAGTGCCTTGCGGTCGGTAACGTCAACCGATTTGCAGAGCGTGTTCGGCAGGTTGAGCTTTTCCATCGCGTCCAGCCGGCGTGCCAGAAGCAGCAGCGGGTGACCACGTTGTGCAAGCATTTTTGCAGTGGCAAGGCCAATGCCCGAACTAGCACCAGTGACGATTACGAGCGGAAGCTTTTCCTTGTTAAAAGACATCTAATCAATCCTAATCTAAATATAAATATAGTCACGTTGGAGCGTGAAAGCTGATGCTCGAATAAATTCAAGCGATTTTTGCTTTCTTCACGTGATATAGATACCCGTCTCGATAAAGAAAGACCGCAGGCAAAACCTGCGGTCGATCGAATATCGGTTCATATAAGACGTATTTATTGCGGAAAACCTGTTTCCGTTGCCTTCAACAGATCGAGATTTCTGGAAATGGTATCAGCCGGCGTTTGTCCGGTTTGGCGCGTAAAGCGTCGGAGCGAAGACCGCCAGGATGGCACCATAGGGAATCAGCATCAGCGTTCCCATGATGACCTTCACGAAGAAGTCGCCGAAAGCCAGCGACGCCCATAGCGGCACGCCGAGGCCGAGGAAGGATGCCGGTTCGGCAAGGGACGAATCGGGCATGCCGGTCAGCTTGTCGATCCAGGCGAAACCGGCTGCGAAGGCAATCGAGAAGAACAGGATCGTATCGAGCACAGAGCCGAACATGGCTGCCGCAAAGGGGGCTTTCCACCAGGTCTTGCGACGCAGGCGGTCGAAAACGGTAATGTCCATCAGCTGCGCGAGAAGGAAGGCGGAACCGGAGGCAATGGCGATACGCGGGGTCGCGAGCCAGATCGACATGATGACACCAAGCACGAAACCGGCATAGACGACCTTGCGCGCGGCGGCAGGGCCGAAGCGGCGATTCGTCAGGTCATTGACCAGAAAGGCGATGGGGTAGGTAAAGGCGCCGTAGGTCAGCACTTCACCGAGGCCGAAATGCTGGAACGGATACTGGACAAGTATGTTCGACGCGGCAACCGCCACGCACATTGCCAGTATCGCAGGCATAAGCCGGGAATAAGAAGGTGTCTCGATTGACATTTTTTTATCCTGGGTGATGGAACCAGCAAAAAAGGCCGACAGAAGCCGGCCTTTTTTGTCGAAATTTTTGGCCGGAAACTTAGGCAGCGACTGCTGCTTCAGCCTGCTTCTTTGCGATCTGACGCTTCAGCAGGCGAGCGCGCTGCGAGAGTTCCTTGTCGTCAGACTTGACGAGGAACGCATCAAGACCGCCGCGATGTTCAACCGAACGCAGAGCGTTGGCGGAAACGCGCAGGCGATAGCTCTGGCCGAGCGTTTCGGACATCAGCGTAACATTGCAGAGGTTCGGCAGAAAGCGGCGACGCGTCTTGTTGTTCGCGTGGCTGACATTGTTGCCGTACTGGACCGACTTGCCGGTCAATTCACAAGCGCGGGACATTTTGGTCTCACCTTCAATTACGTTCTTTTCAGGCCCCGACCCGAATGTCCGAATTCAAGCAATCAACGCAGTTTGATGCTGCTGGCGCGCGATCTCGGACAGGCGGCCTATTGGGAAAGTCGCGTTTCTATAGTGACAGCAGCCGTTGCAGTCAAGTGAGATTCCGTATCCATCGCGCAAAGACGCGGTTTTCCGGCTTTCGCACGGTCTTCACGAAAGCTTGCGATCATAACTTCGCCAGTTTTGCTTGGCTTACACAGATACTGTATCGAAGAATCCCACGCAACTTTGTGGCGTTCCAATGTGGTTGAAAACCATCAGGGGACGACCAGGCGAAAACAAGTCGCAAGATTGGATAAAGCGAATTTGCTTTGAGTTTTTGTCTTTACGCATGTCTTTATCGGAAAACGCTCCCCCTTTTCCACGACGTGCTTTAGCGAAAGGAATGCGCGCATGATCGAACCGTCGCATAAGTTAAAGCCCGTCTGGCACCGGCTGGCGCATGGTGGTGTGTTGGCCTTCGCGGGCCTGATCTTTGCGGGATCAATGATTGCAGGCGGACCGGCCAGGGCCAATGATCTTTATCGAACCGAATACGATATTTCCATTTTCGGGCTTTCGATTGCAAAGTCCGCCATGGAAACCACGGTTAATGGCGCAAATTACAACCTCAACGGCCGCTTTTTGACTTCCGGTCTGGCGCGGGTGTTCGACAATACGGACGGCACCGTGCACGTTACCGGCAGCACTGTCAGCGGCAAGGTCGTGCCGAAGAGCTTCGATCTCGCTTACAAGCATGGCCGCAAGAACAAGAGCACCACGATCCGCTTTGCCAATGGCAATGTCGTCTCGGCAGAAAACCAGCCTCCGGTGAAAAAGCGTGATCCATGGGTGGAAACATCGCCGCAGGACCTTCTCAATGTCAGCGATCCGCTGAGCGCGCTCATGATACCTGCAAAGAACGGTCGGGCAGTCTGCGACCGTTCGCTGAGCGTGTTTGACGGGCAGACCCGCGCGGAGATCAAGCTTTCCTTCAACGGCACCGAATCGTTTACGACCGATGGCTTCACCGGCGAATCGGTCATCTGCTCTGCAAAGTTTGTTCCGATTTCGGGATATCAGAAGGGCAAGAAGGCTATCGATTATCTGAGCAATCGCAGCCGGATGACGATTTCCTTCGCATCGCTCGGCAATTCGGGCATCTATGCGCCCGTCGTGGCCCGAATCGGGACGCAGATCGGCACGCTCAAGATCCAAGCCACCCGTTTTTCCAAGGTAAACTGACCGGCGGTCAGAATTCAATGCTTCGGATGCACGCATTCCTCATGGTTGCCGAGGATTTCGATCACGCGGCACTGGTCGATGCGGCCATGGGCGGTGCATTCCAGCATGCGCTGCAATTCCGTTTTCAGTGACAGCAGTTTTGCGATGCGGTGTTCGACATCGCTCAAGCGTGCGCGTGCAATAGCGTCGGCTGCCGCACAGGACTGGTCGGGATTATCCTGAAGATCAAGTAGAGTGCGGATGGCATCCACCTCAAAACCCAGATCGCGTGCATGGCGGATGAAAAGCAGCCGCTGGACATCCTGCCCGTCATAGAGGCGGCGATTGCCGTCGCTGCGCGGTGGTGAGGGCAAGAGGCCGATCTGCTCGTAATAGCGAATTGTCGGCACTTTGACGCCGCTCGCTTTCGATGCTTCGCCGATCGATACATTCATGATCATTTTCCGCTTGCTCCTCTAGTCACTAGAGGATGTAGACCTTGCTCAAGACAATTCAAGAGCGATCCTGAAAAGGGCAGATCATGAGTGAAACATTGAACCAGATTCGCTTTCGCATCGACGGTATGGATTGCGCATCCTGCGCAGCCAAGATCGATACTGCCGTGCGGCGGGTGCGCGGTATTGAGGATGTGTCCGTCTCTGTCACGGCAGGCACGATGACTGTCAGCCATGATGGAACGGGCGATCTCGACAAGGTCGCAAGCAAGGTACGCAGCCTCGGCTATGGCGTCGAGCCGCTCATCGAGGAAAAAGCAGTCGCGAAGCGAGAGCATTCGCACGATCATTCTCACCACGACCACGACCACGACCATGCGGCGTGTGGTGGTCATCACGACCACCACGATCATGATCATGAAGCCCATGACAAGGCTATTGCTGTAACGGCCAACAGTTTCCGCTTTCAGGTCGATGGTATGGATTGTGCATCCTGCGCGGCCAAGATCGATACTGCCGTGCGTCGCCTTTCGGGCGTGACAGATGTGTCCGTCTCAGTGACCAATGGTGCGATGACCGTCAATCATGATGGAACGGCAAAGAGCGACGAAATTGCCGGAAAGGTGACGGCGCTGGGCTACAGGACCGCGCTTGCCGAAACCGCTGCCGCCGGTGCCGGTTCTACACCAAAGGCGACCGCGCCAACAAAGCCGCTGCCCTGGTGGCGTTCAAAAAAGGGCCAGATGATGCTGGCCTGTGGCGGCGGGCTGGTCGCGGCCTATATTGTCGGACATCTTTATCCGCCCCTCGCGCTTTGGGCTGTTACGGCCGCAATGCTGATCGGCCTCGTGCCGATTGCTAGGCGTGCCTATATGGCGGCGATCAATGGCACGCCATTTTCCATCGAGATGCTGATGACGATTGCTGCTGTGGGCGCAGTGTTCATCGACGCGACCGAGGAAGCGGCAGCCGTCGTGTTTCTGTTTCTGGTCGGTGAGCTTCTGGAAGGCGTTGCCGCCGGAAAGGCGCGCGCCAGCATTCAATCCCTGACCATGCTGGTGCCGAAGACAGCCTTTCTTGAGAAAAACGGGGCGACCGCTGAAGTTGCCGCCGACAGCCTGGCGGTCGGCGATGTGATCTCCGTGCGTCCGGGCGACCGTATGCCTGCGGACGGCGAAATCCTGACGGGCGAGAGCGCTGTCGATGAAGCGCCGGTTACCGGTGAAAGCACGCCGGTCGGGAAGGCTGAAGGCGACACGGTTTTTGCCGGCACGATCAATGGCGATGGCGTGCTGCGGGTCCGGGTCACGGCTGCGGCGCAGGACAACACCATCGCCCGTGTTGTGCGGCTGGTCGAGGAAGCGCAGGAAGCCAAGGCGCCGACGGAACGTTTCATCAATCGTTTCTCGACCTATTACACGCCGGGCGTCGTGGTTGTGGCCGCACTCGTCGCCATTCTGCCGCCGCTTCTTGCGGGGGGCGGCTGGAATGAATGGGTCTACAAGGGGCTTGCGATCCTTCTGATCGGTTGTCCCTGCGCGTTGGTCATATCCACACCTGCTGCCATTGCTGCAGCTCTCTCGTCAGGCGCACGGCGCGGCCTTTTGATGAAGGGTGGTGCTGTGCTGGAAACCATCGGCAAGATCACGGCGGCCTGCTTCGACAAGACCGGTACGTTGACCGAAGGCAAGCCGCAGGTGACAGATGTTCTTGCAGGCGACCTGCCCGAAGATGAAGTGCTGCGTCTTGCTGCGTCCCTGGATGCGGGCTCAAGCCATCCGCTGGCGCTGGCGATTGTCGGTGCCGCAGAACAGCGTAACCTGAAACTGTCCGTCATCACGCAGGGCAAGGCCCATGGCGGCAAGGGTGTTTCAGGGACGGTTGGTGAAATGGACCTGTTTCTGGGGTCGCGCCGCGCAGCCAATGATATTGCAGCCATTCCGGATGCGCTGGCGAGCCTTATTGTCGCCTGCAACGACGAAGGCAAGACCGTTTCTGTCCTTGTCGCCAATGGCAAGATTGCCGGTGCAATCGCCATGCGTGATGAACCGCGCGCCGATGCCATTGCCGGTTTGCAGGAACTGAAAGCTGCCAATATTCGCACCGTCATGCTGACGGGTGATAATCGTCGTACCGCGGAAGCAATTGGTCACGACCTTGGTATTGAGGTGCGGGCCGAGCTTCTGCCGGAAGACAAGCAGCGCATCGTCGGCGAGTTGCGTAAAGACGGTCTGATCGTCGCCAAGATCGGCGATGGCATCAACGATGCACCGGCACTGGCTGCCGCCGATGTCGGCATCGCCATGGGTGGCGGCACGGACGTGGCGCTGGAAACAGCCGACGCCGCTGTCCTGCACGGGCGGGTTGGCGATGTGGCGGAAATGGTCGATCTTTCCAAGCGAACCATGCGCAATATCCATCAGAATATTGCCATAGCGCTCGGATTGAAGGCTGTCTTTCTGGTGACCACCGTTCTGGGTATCACCGGCCTCTGGCCCGCGATTCTGGCCGATACCGGCGCAACCGTTCTTGTGACGATCAATGCTTTGCGGCTTTTGCGGCAACCGGCGCGATAAACTAATTGCCGCGCTCCGTCCCTCATGCTGAGGAGCGGCCCGAGAAATCGAGGGCCGTGTCTCGAAGGGCGAGGGACGGCTCCATTAGTTCCCATCTCCAATCTTTCGAGATGGTATCCTTCGCGAGCTCAGGATACCTCCTCAAGATGAGGAGATGGGGCAATCGCCCGAAAATTTACTCGCCGATCAGAACGCGGATGCGCTCGCTATATTGCTTGCCGAAGGCGAGATGTTCGGGATTGATATCCTTCAATTCGTCCACCAGTTGCGGCTCATTCTCGGCGTCTGCGGCGGCAAGGCTGCTCATCAGGGCGAAATAGCCGAGAATATAATCGGACGGCGTGATGTTCTGGGCCTTGAGCACTTCCACGACCTGCGGACGGGATTCGACGCTCTTCACCATCTTGTCGAAGGAAGGCGTGGCATCCTGTCCTTCTTCTTCGGTCGCTGAAAGTTCCATGCCACCCAGCTGTTCCTGCACTTTTTCCATGCGCGACAGGAAATCTTCGCTCAGCTTGAAATTGTTGATTTCGGCAGGCGTCTGCTTCGGTGCGACATCAAGCAGGTCGTCGGCAAACGCGACGCTTGTGGAAACGGGCACGGCGACAAGAGAAAGGCCAATGGGGAAAAGGCCGAGGAAAACGGCGCAGCCTGCAATCTTGAAACGGGAAAACACCGTCATTTTTCTATCCTCGAACTGTGGAACGATTCGCGTTCTCAAATGGTATGTCAGAACATATCCTTGCGCTTACGGATTTCGGCAAACACGGCTTCGTCGGGTGCATCCTGCAGGCCGAGGCGGCTGCGAATACCGGCATCATGCCAGCGCAGGAAGGGATTGGTCGCCATTTCAAGCGCGATGCTTGACGGCAATGTCATGCGATCGGCGGCACGAAGCCTTGCAATCTCGGCGGCGCGCTCCTTGAGGGCGGAATTGGCCGGGTCGATGGTGAGCGCAAATCGGGCATTGCTTTCAGTATATTCATGGCCGCAATAGACCGCCGTGTCGCCGGGAAGCGCAACCAGCTTCTGCAATGACTGGAACATGGTGAGCGGCGTTCCCTCGAAAAGCCGTCCGCAGCCGAGCGCGAACAGCGTATCGCCCGTGAAGACGGCTTTCGCATCGGGAAGATAATAGGACACTTCGCCCGCCGTATGACCTGGCGTTGCGATGGTCTTGACGCGGAAGAGACCGAAGGTGAATTCGTCGCCGTCCTTCACGGTCCGGTCGATACCGGGAATCTTTGCTTCTTCGGCCTTGGGGCCGATGATGCTGACCCCGTATTTCGCTTTCAACGCTTCGTTGCCCTCGACGTGATCGAGATGGTGGTGCGTGGTGAAGATAAAATCGAGCGTCCAGCCGCGTCGCTTCAGCGCCGCTTCTATTGCCGCTGCATCAGGCGCATCAATGGATGCTGTCAGTGCACTTTGGGGATCGTGGATGAGGACGCCGTAATTGTCGCTGCGGCAGATGAACTGTTCGATTTCAAGCCGTGGTGCGATGCTGTTCATGGCGTCCTTCCTTTTATTAGGATGCGGTCTTGTTGTCTTCCGTCAGTGAATGCTTCTGGATAAGCGGCATTTGTAAAAGCGTGAAGACAATGGTGATGGGCATAATGCCCCACACCTTGAACGATACCCAGGCATCGGTTGAGAAATTCCGCCAGACAACCTCGTTGACCACGGCGAGGAAAATAAAGAACAGACCCCAGCGCAGCGTCAGCTTTCGCCAGCCTTCGGCATCGAGACGGAAGGCCGAATCAAACACATAGCCGAGCAGGGACTTGCCGAAGAAGAGGCCGCCGAGCAGGATCGCACCGAACAGCGTGTTGACGATAGTCGGCTTCATCTTGATGAAGGTGTCGTTATGCAGCCAGAGCGTCAGCGCCCCGAACACCAGCACGACGATGCCGGAGACAAGCGGCATGATGGGCAGGGTGCGCGTCATTGTCCATGAAATGGCGAGCGCGATTACGGTTGCGCCCATGAATAGCGCCGTTGCCAGAAAGATCGGTGCGCCGATAGACGCCAGCACCGGAAAACGCTCGATCAGCATTTCGCCGCGCGCATTGGCAAAGAAGAAGACAAGAAGCGGCCCCAGCTCCAGCGCCAGCTTGAGCAGCGGCGGGACTTCCCGGCGTTCGGCTTCGCTTTTCTGTGACGGATCGCGTTCGAAAACGGGATGCTCCATCAGGCAACTCCTGCGATGGCGCGGGCAAAATCCTTGGCCGCAAAGGGTTCCAGATCGTCGACACCTTCGCCGACGCCGATGAAATAGATCGGCAGTTTATGCTTGGCCGAGATGGCGACAAGAATGCCGCCCCGTGCCGTGCCGTCAAGCTTGGTCATGACCAGGCCGTTGACACCGGCAATATTCTTGAAGATTTCGACCTGATTAAGGGCATTCTGGCCGGTGGTGGCATCGAGTGTCTGCAAGACGGTATGCGGCGCTTCCGGATCGTGCTTGCCCAGAACGCGCACGATCTTGGCAAGCTCGTCCATCAGTTCGGCCTTGTTCTGCAACCGTCCTGCCGTATCGATGATGAGAACGTCACTGCCCGCTTCCTTGGCCTTTTCCCATGCATCATAGGCAAGCCCTGCCGCATCGGCGCCGAGCTTGGAGGACACGACCGGCGAACCGGTGCGTTCGCCCCAGATGTGCAACTGCTCGATGGCTGCTGCGCGGAATGTGTCGCCTGCCGCCAGCATGACCTTGAGGCCGCCCGTGGTAAGCTTTGCGGCAAGCTTGCCGATGGTGGTGGTCTTGCCGGTGCCGTTGACGCCGACCACGAGGATGACATGCGGCTTGTGCGACAGGTCAAGCTCCAACGGCTTTGCCACAGGGCCTAGAACCTTTTCGATCTCCGCGCCCATGATGGTGCGTACTTCCTCGCCCGTCACGTCCTTGCCGTAGCGACCCGACGCAAGTGCATCGGTCACGCGCATGGCGGTCTCAAGCCCGAGATCGGCCTGGATCAGCACGTCTTCGAGATCCTGCAGCGTGTCATCATCGAGCTTGCGCTTGGTGAAAATGCCGCCGATGGATTCGCTCAATGAATTCGATGAACGGAGCAGGCCGCGACGCAGCCGCTCGAACCAGGACAGCTTTGGCTCAGGCGCTGCCTCAACCGGCGCTTCTTCCTTATGTTCCTCGACGGCCTTGGCGACTTTGACCTTCTTGGGCTTCACTGGCTCCAGCTGAGGTGCGGGTTCGACCGCTTCCTCTACCACTGGTTCATCAGGAGTTTTCGCGACATCGGGCTGTTCGAGTTCGACAGCAGGTTCCGGCTCAGGCTCGACAACAGGCTCAACAACAGGCTCTGGCGCAGGTGCTTCGACCGCGATTGGTTCCATCACCGGGGGCTGTTCAATCGGGATTTCAATCTCGGCAACCGGATGCTCCGGTTCTGCCTTTTCGTCCTCAACCGCTTCTGTCGCAGGCTCTTCAATCGGCTCAGGCTCGTTGGCGATCACCGGCACTTCCGGTTCGGAAATGGCCACTTCAACGACGGCATTTTCGATTTCTTTGGGCGCTTCGGCATTTTCAGGAAGCTGTGTTTCCAAAGCCGTTTCCACGGCATCGGGAGCCGGTTGTTCGACCGGCTTTTCCTCGACCTCCTTCTTGCCGAAGGAGAACATTTTCTTGATGAAACCCATTGCCATGAAATCTGATGCCCTTAAGCTTTAAGCCGCTTGCGGCTCTGCCTGACGGGTGAGGAGTTTTTCACCGTCATGGCCTGTCACGATACGTTCGATGATTTCGCCCGGTGCGCCATCGTCCACCGATGCCAGCGTAAAGCCTTCCGTGCGCGCAATCCCTTCCTTCTCGACCAGAAGGCGCTGCGCAGTGCCGTTGAGAGAAGCGAGGTGCTTTTCATAAGCATGGTCGCCAACGGCACGCAAACGCGCCGCACGTTCCTTGACGATTTCGCGCCGCACCTGCGGCATGCGGGCGGCGGGAGTGCCTTCGCGTGCACTGTAGGGGAAGACGTGCAGGTGGGACAGTCCGCATTCCTCGACGATTTTCAACGAATTCTGGAACATATCTTCAGTTTCGGTCGGGAAACCGGCAATGATGTCCGCGCCGAAGACGATGTCGGGACGCAGAGAACGCACCGTTTCGCAGAAGCGGATCGAATCGTCGCGTAAGTGGCGGCGCTTCATGCGCTTGAGAATCATGTCGTCGCCCGCCTGTAGCGACAGGTGCAGATGCGGCATCAGGCGCTTTTCATTGGCAATCGCATCCATCAGATCGTCATCGGCCTCGATGGAATCGATGGAGGAAAGACGCAGGCGCTGCAAATCCGGCACCTGAGTGAGAACAGTCTTCACCAGCTTGCCGAGACGCAGGCTTCCCGGCAGATCGGGACCGTAGGAGGTCATGTCCACGCCGGTCAGCACCACTTCGGCATAACCGTTGCCGACAAGGCGCTTGACCTGATCCACCACCGCGCCCATCGGAACGGAGCGGGAATTACCGCGACCATAGGGAATGATGCAGAAGGTGCAGCGATGATCGCAGCCATTCTGTACCTGCACGAAAGCACGCGCGCGGCCTTCGATGGCATCGACCATATGGCTCGCGGTTTCGCGCACTTCCATAATGTCGTTGACGCGAACCTTCTCGAACTGGTTGACGCCGAAATCCGGCAGCATCCGGTAGGAATTGGATTTCAGTTTTTCCTCATTGCCGAGAATGAGGTCGACTTCGTCCATGGCGGCAAAATTGTCCGCTTCGGTTTGCGCAGCACAGCCGGTGACGATGATGCGCGCTTCCGGGTTTTCACGGCGGGCCTTGCGGATCGCCTGACGCGCTTGGCGCACGGCTTCCGCCGTCACGGCGCACGTGTTGAAGATGATCGCGCCATCCTTCAATTCGCCAAGTCCGGCGGCATCGGCTTCGCGTTTCATCACCTCTGATTCATAGGTATTGAGACGGCATCCGAATGTTACGACTTCCACCGACATCAGGCTGCACCCCTGTCAGTTGGCTTGTCATTCTGGGCGTCGCGGCTCCATTCGCCGGTCGCAGGATCGAAAGTGCCTGAGAACTCCCATTCGGCGGGGCCGGTCATCATGACATGATCATCGTCGCGCCATTCGATCCTGAGCGGGCCGCCAGGAACATTGACGGTGACGGTGCGCCCGGTGCGGCGTGTGCGCGCTGCCGAAACGGCGGCGGCGCAGGCGGCGGAACCACAGGCGCGGGTGAGGCCCGCGCCGCGCTCCCATGTACGCAGGTCGATCGTCTCGGGCGAGGTAACATGGGCAATCGAGATATTGGCGCGCTCAGGAAAGATCGGATGATGCTCCAGAAGCGGCCCGAACTTCTCCAGTTCATAGGACCAGACATTGCGGTCGACCCAGAAGATTGCATGAGGGTTGCCCATGGATGCAACCGACGGCGAATGCAGCACCGGCGCGTCGATAGGACCGACCTGTAGTTCGATCATGCGCGTATCGCGAAATTCTTCGGCAAGCGGAATGTCCTGCCAGTCGAAGCGCGGCTTGCCCATATCGACTGAAATCAGGCCGTCCTCGTGTTCGGTCGCGGTCAGAATTCCGGCGCGGGTTTCAAACGTGAAATCCTGCCTGCCGGTCTCGGCGGCCAGCGCCTGCACGACGCAGCGCGTACCATTGCCGCAAGCCTGCGCTTCCGTGCCATCGCAATTGATGATGGCGATATAGTTGTCGGTTCCCGCTGTGCGCGGGTCATGGATCGCCATGATCTGATCGAAGGCGGTTTCGCTGTCGGCCGCAAGACGGATCGCGGCTTCAGGCGTAATCCGATCCGCGCGGCCGCGCATGTCGGCAACGATGATCTGATTGCCGAGCCCGTTCATCTTGGCGAAGGCTGCCTTGGTGGCCATAACTATCGTGGTTCCGTTTTCCTGCGGCTTTGGTCGATAAAGCCTATGGGACAATTAGCGTCTATATGGCGGAAAAGCCCGCAAATTGCCAGTACCCGCGTCAGATTGCGAAAAGTTGCGGCGCAGGCTTTCCCGCAGAACAGGTGCCAATATCGGAGAAACTGTGGCCTTCCTGTCCCAGTTTCAAGATTATTAAGCGGTTTCAAGCATTCTTGAAGAGTTTGAAGGGTAAAAATGACAGGTGTCGGTGTTGCTTTTTTAACCATATAGCCATTTTATCGGTCCAATATTGTCACATTGCAGGGCTTCGGTAGGAAGTCCGGGGCATCCCCACCCCAGATGAGAAATGCGGAAATGGAGAACCAGATGGGAATTTCGAAAGCAAGTCTGCTCAGCCTCGCGGCGGCTGGCATTGTTCTGGCTGGCTGCCAGAGCTCCCGGTTTGGCAATCTCGATACGGTTTCGCCACCACCGCCACCGCCACCCGTGAATGCGGCTCCGGCAGGCTCGGTGCAGAAGGGCAACCTCAATTCTCCCAATGCTTCACAGTTTCCGACGGCTCCGACCACGGACCCGAATGCACAGCCCGGCACACAGGTTGCAAGCCTGCCGCCAGCATCCGCTCCCGATCTGACGCCAGGCTCTGTCGCCGGTGTCTGGAACGCATCGCTTGGCGGCCAGAGCTGCAAGATCGCGACGCCGCAGACCAAGTATGGTCAGGGCTACCGCGCAGGTCCGCTGCGTTGCCCGGGCGAACTCGGCAATCTCGCTTCCTGGGCTGTCAACGGCAAGCAGCTCGTTCTCTATGATGCGAATGGCGGCACCGTCGCTTCGCTCTATTCGTCGGGACAGAGCCGCTTCGACGGACAGACTTCCGGCGGGCAGGCCGTTTCGCTTTCGCGCTAAGACATTCTTTCGCTTGGAGCGCCGATCTGATTGAATCAGATCGGCGCTCCAATTGTTTTGTTTGCCGCGCATCTTGCCCGAAAACCGTTTCACACTTTTCGGGATGCGCTCTAAAGACAGGCGGATCATCGCGAGATGGTCCGCCGTTTTTGCAATTGAAAGGTTGAACGGACGTAATCATGTCTTTCGACGGTAATCTGAAAGCCTTCCCCTCCGTCCGCGAGCATTACGATGCGATGGTCGCGGCGGGTGATGTGGAAGCCGATCCCGCTCAACTCGAACTCACCGTCCGTTATGACCGGCTGATCGAGGAAATCTGCACCAAACGCCTGTCACGCAAGTCGAGCGCGCTCGGCTGGCTGTTTGGCAAGCGCAAGGAAGCAACGAGCATCATCAAGGGGCTTTACGTGCACGGCGAGGTCGGACGCGGCAAGACCATGCTGATGGACATGTTCTTTTCGCTTCTGCCGGTGGAACGCAAGCGCCGCGCGCATTTCAACGATTTCATGGCCGATGTGCACGAGCGTATCTATGCGCATCGCCAGGCGCATAAACGTGGCGAGACCAAGCAGGACGACCCGATCCCGCCGGTTGCAGATGCCTTGAGCCAGCAGGCCTGGGTGTTGTGTTTCGACGAATTCACCGTGACCGATATTGCCGATGCGATGATCCTGTCGCGCCTGTTCAGCGCCTTGTTCGCCCGTGGCGTGGTTCTGGTGGCGACATCCAACGTCGCGCCGGACAATCTTTATCGCGATGGGCTGAACCGGCAGCTCTTCCTGCCCTTCATTGATATTCTCAAGCAGCATGTCGATGTGATCAACCTCGATTCGCGCACCGATTACCGTCTGGAGAAACTCGACCGCCAGCCGGTCTATCTGTCGCCACTTGGTCCTGAAACGGCCAAGCGCATGGATGCGGCCTGGACGGCGCAAAAGGACGGCGCGCATGAAAAGTCCGACGTCATCCGCATTAAGGGACGCGACATCGAGGTCGCCCGTGCCGTGCACGGCGCGGCGCGCTTCACTTTCGATGCGCTCTGTTCGAAGCCGCTTGGTGCCTCAGACTATATTGCCATCGTGAAGCATTATCCGACCTTGTTCATCGATGATGTTCCGGTGCTGGACTATTCGCGCCGCAATGAGGCCAAACGCTTCATTCTGCTGATCGACGTGCTCTACGATCACCACGCGCGGGTATTCATTTCCGCAGAAGCCCAGCCGGAAAAGCTCTATCTTGCCAGCAAGGGTACGGAGGCCTTCGAGTTCGACCGCACTGCTTCCCGTCTCTTCGAGATGCAGAGCGCGGATTATCTGGCCGAGCCACCCGGCAAGGCCGGATAAACAGCCTGCACATCAACTGCCCTATCATCAGACTGCCACAGACTGGACTTATAAGCCCGGTGGGCTATGTTGCTCGCGCAATTCATGCGGAAGGTGTGGCACTTTCGTGCCGGACTTTCGATACTGCATCAGTTTTAAATCGGGGCCGGTTTTGAACAGGTGCACAACGTTGTTGGAATTGGCAGCTTGCCAGTCGCTCCGTCACCGCTTCGCCGGGGATGGTTCGCGGCGGTAGGAGAGGGTGGTTTTGCCTTGATATTGACAAATTATCTTACGTTTACGTAAGAACCATTAATTCTAACCGATTGAAAACATTAGTCGCAAAATAATGAGTTGAGTTTATCGCCAAAGAGTCCTATCTCGCAGTTCCAACGCTTGAGCGTTTCCGGCGAGGATTCCGGATGGCTTGATGCGTTTCTGGATCAAAAGTGAGGAAAGAAACAATCATGGCACGCAACAAGATTGCCCTCATCGGCTCCGGCATGATCGGCGGCACGCTCGCCCATCTTGCTGGTCTGAAGGAACTCGGCGACGTCGTCCTTTTCGACATTGCGGAAGGCACCCCGCAGGGTAAGGGACTGGATATCGCTGAATCTTCTCCGGTTGACGGTTTTGATGCGAAATACACCGGCGCCAACGACTACGCAGCAATCGAAGGCGCAGACGTTGTCATCGTGACCGCAGGCGTGCCGCGCAAGCCGGGCATGAGCCGCGACGACCTTCTGGGCATCAACCTCAAGGTGATGGAACAGGTTGGCGCGGGCATCAAGAAATATGCTCCTGAGGCTTTCGTCATCTGCATCACCAACCCGCTGGACGCCATGGTCTGGGCGCTGCAGAAGTTCTCCGGTCTTCCGGCGCACAAGGTTGTCGGCATGGCTGGCGTTCTCGACAGCGCCCGCTTCCGTTATTTCCTCTCGGAAGAATTCAACGTTTCGGTTGAAGACGTCACGGCATTCGTGCTGGGCGGCCACGGCGACAGCATGGTTCCGCTGGCCCGTTACTCGACCGTTGCAGGCATCCCACTCCCTGACCTCGTCAAGATGGGCTGGACCAGTCAGGACAAGCTCGACAAGATCATCCAGCGCACCCGTGACGGCGGCGCGGAAATCGTCGGTCTGCTCAAGACCGGTTCGGCTTTCTACGCTCCGGCTGCATCGGCCATCCAGATGGCTGAATCCTACCTCAAGGACAAAAAGCGCGTCCTGCCGGTCGCTGCCCAGCTTTCTGGCCAGTACGGCGTCAAGGACATGTATGTCGGCGTGCCGACCGTCATCGGCGCCAATGGCGTCGAGCGCATCATTGAAATTGATCTCGACAAGAACGAAAAGGCCGAGTTCGACAAGTCGGTGGCATCTGTCGCCGGTCTTTGCGAAGCCTGCATCGGCATCGCTCCGTCGCTGAAGTAAAATTCCAGACAAGGCCGGATTGTCGCCTGCGGGCGGCTCCGGCCTTTTCCGGCTGTCAATCCGTACCGGATCCGTTCAATCCCAATATGCAACGGACCGGGAATCCGCAGAGGACAACCAGATGAATATTCACGAATACCAGGCCAAGCGCCTGCTTCACACCTACGGCGCTCCGATCGCCAATGGTGTGGCTGTCTATTCCGTCGAACAGGCGGAAGAATGGGCAAAGACGCTTCCCGGACCGCTTTATGTCGTCAAGAGCCAGATTCATGCTGGCGGACGCGGCAAGGGCAAGTTCAAGGAACTGCCAGCCGATGCAAAGGGCGGCGTGCGCCTCGCCAAGTCTGTCGAGGAAGTGGTTGCCAATGCGAAGGAAATGCTCGGCAACACGCTCGTCACCAAGCAGACCGGCCCAGCCGGCAAGCAGGTCAACCGTCTCTACATCGAAGACGGCGCCGACATTGATCGCGAACTCTATCTCTCGATCCTGATCGACCGCACCGTTGGCCGTCCGGCTTTCGTCGTTTCGACCGAAGGCGGCATGGACATCGAAGCCGTTGCCGAAGAAACTCCTGAAAAGATCGTCACCGTTGCCATCGATCCGGCCAAGGGCGTGACGGATGAAGACGCCAGCAAGCTCGCCGATGCGCTGAAGCTTGAAGGTCAGGCTCGTGAGGACGGCGTCAAGCTGTTCCCGATCCTCTACAAGGCGTTCACCGAAAAGGACATGAGCCTTCTCGAGATCAACCCGCTGATCGTCATGACCGACGGTCGCGTGCGCGTTCTCGATGCCAAGGTATCGTTCGACGGCAATGCGCTGTTCCGTCACCCCGACATTCAGGAACTGCGCGACCTGTCGGAAGAAGACGAAAAAGAGATCGAAGCTTCCAAGTACGACCTCGCTTACGTCGCTCTCGACGGCAATATCGGCTGCATGGTCAACGGCGCGGGCCTTGCCATGGCAACGATGGACATCATCAAGCTCTATGGCGCAGAACCTGCCAACTTCCTCGACGTTGGTGGCGGCGCTTCCAAGGAGAAGGTGACGGCTGCGTTCAAGATCATCACCGCTGACCCGGCTGTCCAGGGCATTCTGGTCAACATCTTCGGCGGCATCATGAAGTGCGACGTCATTGCTGAAGGCGTGATCGCTGCAGTCAAGGAAGTCGGCCTCAAGGTTCCTCTGGTTGTCCGTCTCGAAGGCACCAATGTCGAACTCGGCAAGAAGATCATCAACGAGAGCGGCCTGAACGTCATTTCGGCCGACGATCTCGACGATGCGGCGCAGAAGATCGTCGCTGCAGTGAAGGGGAATTAAGGCATGTCCATTCTCGTCAACAAGGACACCAAGGTTCTCGTACAGGGCCTGACCGGCAAGACCGGTACCTTCCACACCGAACAGGCGCTTGCTTACTACGGCACGCAGATGGTCGGCGGTATCCATCCGAAGAAGGGTGGCGAAACCTGGGAAGGCTCCAAGGGCGAAAAGCTTCCGATCTTCGCAACCGTTGCCGAAGGCAAGGAACGCACCGGTGCTGACGCATCCGTGATCTACGTTCCGCCAGCAGGCGCCGCCGATGCGATCATCGAAGCGATTGAAGCAGAAATCCCGTTCATCGTCTGCATCACCGAAGGCATTCCGGTCATGGACATGGTTCGCGTCAAGGAGCGTCTGGAACGCTCGAAGTCGCGCCTGCTCGGACCGAACTGCCCTGGCATCCTGACCCCTGAAGAGTGCAAGATCGGCATCATGCCGGGCAATATCTTTAAGAAGGGTTCGGTGGGTGTTGTTTCCCGCTCCGGCACGCTTACCTATGAAGCTGTGTTCCAGACCTCGAACGAGGGCCTCGGCCAGACCACCGCTGTCGGTATCGGCGGCGATCCGGTCAAGGGCACCGAGTTCATCGATGTCCTGGAAATGTTCCTGGCCGACGACGAAACCAAGTCGATCGTCATGATCGGTGAAATCGGCGGTTCGGCTGAAGAAGATGCGGCCCAGTTCCTCAAGGACGAAGCCAAGCGCGGTCGCAAGAAGCCGATGGTCGGCTTCATCGCTGGCCGTACGGCTCCTGCCGGACGCACCATGGGCCATGCTGGCGCCGTGATCTCCGGTGGCAAGGGCGGTGCGGAAGACAAGATTGCCGCCATGGAATCGGCTGGCATTCGCGTGTCGCCGTCGCCGGCGCAGCTCGGCAAGACGCTGGTCGAAGTCCTCAAGGGCTGAGATCGCGTATCGGTCTGAATATCCCGGCGGCGGCGAAAGCCGCTGCCGGGTTTAGCATAACGGCGGGTCATACGATCCGGTTTAGAGGGACGGATATCCGTTCCGACGCGTAGAGTTTAGTCATGCCGGGGTCTGTAGCGGTTCCTCCCCGGCGGCGTGAGGGATGAAGTTTCGAACTTCCGGCCCGCGCAAGATGAGCCACTGACAAGGAGACGGAGCACTGCTCCGGATAGGCTATGGCAAGGCAAGAACAAGCCAACGACGTTTTCGCCCTTACCTCATTCCTCTATGGCGGCAATGCCGACTATATCGAGGAGCTGTACGCCAAATATGAGGACGATCCGAATTCGGTCGATCCGCAGTGGCGCGATTTCTTCGCGAAGCTGGGCGATAATGCCGACGATGTGAAGAAGAACGCCGAAGGCGCGTCCTGGACCAGGAAGAACTGGCCGATTGCAGCCAATGGTGAACTGATTTCCGCGCTCGACGGCAACTGGGCTGAAGTCGAAAAGCATGTCACCGACAAGCTGAAAGGCAAGGCTGCAAAGGGCGAAGCGAAGGGTGCGACCGGCGCAGCCCTTACCAGCGAAGAGATCACGCAGGCTGCACGCGACAGCGTTCGCGCCATCATGATGATCCGCGCCTACCGCATGCGTGGCCATCTGCACGCCAATCTCGATCCGCTCGGTCTCTCCGAAAAGCCGAACGACTACAACGAGCTGGAGCCGGAAAATTACGGTTTCACGCCTGCCGACTACAACCGCAAGATCTTCATCGACAACGTGCTCGGCCTCGAATATGCGACCGTGCCGGAAATGCTCGATATTCTGAAGCGTACCTATTGCGGCACGATCGGCGTCGAGTTCATGCATATTTCCGATCCGGCCGAAAAGGCCTGGATTCAGGAACGCATCGAAGGTCCGGACAAGAAGGTTGCTTTCACGCCGGAAGGCAAGAAGGCCATCCTGTCGAAGCTCATCGAGGCCGAAGGCTTCGAGCAGTTCATCGACGTCAAGTACAAGGGCACCAAGCGTTTCGGCCTCGATGGCGGTGAATCGCTGATTCCGGCCCTTGAGCAGATCGTCAAGCGTGGCGGTGCCATGGGCGTCAAGGAAATCATCTTCGGCATGGCCCACCGTGGTCGTCTGAACGTGCTTAGCCAGGTCATGGGCAAGCCGCATCGCGCCATCTTCCACGAATTCAAGGGCGGCTCCTATGCGCCGGACGACGTGGAGGGCTCGGGCGACGTGAAGTATCATCTGGGCGCTTCGTCGGATCGTGAGTTCGACGGCAACAAGGTTCACCTGTCGCTGACCGCCAACCCGTCGCATCTGGAAATCGTCAACCCGGTCGTGATGGGCAAGGCCCGCGCCAAGCAGGATCTGCTGGCCGGTCGCACCCGCGACGACATGGTTCCGCTCGCAACGCGCGCCAAGGTTCTGCCGCTGCTCCTGCATGGCGATGCTGCCTTTGCCGGTCAGGGTGTCGTGGCCGAGTGTCTCGGTCTTTCGGGCCTGAAAGGCCATCGCGTTGCCGGTACGGTTCACTTCATCATCAACAACCAGATCGGTTTCACCACCAATCCAGCCTTCTCGCGTTCGTCGCCTTATCCATCGGATGTGGCAAAGATGATCGAAGCGCCGATCTTCCACGTCAATGGCGACGATCCGGAAGCCGTGGTGTTTGCCGCCAAGGTAGCAACCGAATTCCGCATGACCTTCCACAAGCCGGTGGTCATCGACATGTTCTGCTACCGCCGCTTCGGTCACAATGAAGGCGACGAGCCGTCCTTCACCCAGCCGCTGATGTACAAGGCGATCCGTGCGCACAAGACCACGGTTCAGCTTTACAGCGACAAGCTGATTGCTGAAGGCCTGATCAAGCAGGAAGAAATCGACCAGATGAAAGCGCAGTGGCGTGATAATCTGGAAACCGAATTCGACGCTGGACAGAGCTACAAGCCGAACAAGGCCGACTGGCTGGATGGCGCGTGGGCTGGCCTGCGCACCGCCGACAATGCCGACGAACAGCGTCGCGGCAAGACTGCCGTGCCGATGAAGACGCTCAAGGAAATCGGCAAGAAGCTGGTTGAAGTGCCGAAGGACTTCCAGGTCCATCGCACGATCCAGCGTTTCCTCGACAACCGTGCCAAGATGATCGAAACCGGCGAAGGCATTGACTGGGCGACAGCGGAAGCGCTTGCTTTCGGTTCGCTGGTCGCCGAAGGCAACCCGATCCGTTTCTCGGGTCAGGATGTCGAACGCGGTACCTTCTCGCAGCGTCATACGGTTCTCTACGATCAGGAAACCCAGAACCGCTACATCCCGCTCAACAATATCCAGAAGGGCCAGGCGATTTACGAGGTCATCAACTCGATGCTCTCGGAAGAAGCTGTTCTCGGCTACGAGTACGGCTATTCGCTGTCCGACCCGCGCGCTCTGGTTCTGTGGGAAGCCCAGTTCGGCGATTTCGCCAACGGTGCACAGGTTGTGTTTGACCAGTTCATCTCTTCGGGCGAACGCAAGTGGCTGCGCATGTCCGGTCTCGTCTGCCTTCTGCCACACGGCTATGAAGGTCAGGGCCCGGAACATTCGTCGGCTCGTCTGGAACGTTATCTCCAGCTCTGCGCGGAAGACAACATGCAGGTGGCGAACGTCACGACGCCGGCTAACTACTTCCATATTCTGCGCCGCCAGATGAAGCGCGACTTCCGCAAGCCGCTCATCATGATGACGCCGAAATCGCTTCTGCGTCACAAGCGTGCCATTTCGACCCTTAACGAAATGTCGGGCGAATCCTCGTTCCACCGCCTGCTGTGGGACGATGCGCAGTACAACAAGGACGAAGGCATCAAGCTCCAGAAGGATGCAAAGATCCGTCGCGTCGTGCTTTGCTCGGGCAAGGTCTATTACGACCTCTACGAAGAACGCGAAAAGCGCGGTATCGATGACGTCTACCTGCTGCGTGTCGAACAGCTTTACCCGTTCCCGGCCAAGGCGCTCATCAATGAGCTGTCACGCTTCCGCCATGCGGAAATGGTCTGGTGCCAGGAAGAGCCGAAGAACATGGGTGCATGGTCGTTCATCGACCCGTATCTGGAATGGGTGCTGGCTCATATCGACGCCAAGCATCAGCGCGTGCGCTATGCGGGCCGTCCGGCCGCAGCATCGCCTGCAACGGGTCTGATGTCGAAGCATCTTGCGCAGCTCGCCGCTTTCCTTGAGGATGCGCTCGGTAACTGATCCGGGTTAGAGTTTTGGAGCGGTTTTTCGGAACTGCTCCAACCTGAATTGAACACAGAATCTAAAGTTTGAAGATCAACGGAAGAAGAAACCATGGCCACCGAAATTCGCGTTCCCACGCTTGGGGAGTCCGTTACTGAGGCAACCATCGGAAAATGGTTCAAGAAGGTCGGCGATGTCATCGCTGTCGACGAACCGCTGGTGGAACTGGAAACCGACAAGGTGACAGTGGAAGTTCCGGCTGCTGCTGCTGGCGTTCTGGCTGAAATCACGGCCAAGGAAGGCGATACGGTCGAGGTCAATGCGCTTCTCGGCCAGATCTCCACCGATGGCTCTGCCATCGCTGCGGCCCCTGCTGCGAAGAAGGAAGAAGCCAAGCCTGCTGCCGCCGCACCGGCTGCAGCACCTGTCGCCTCGGCTTCGTCGGGCTCGGCTATGCAGCCTGCTCCTGCAGCCTCCAAGCTGCTGGCTGAAAACAACCTCTCCGCCGACCAGGTGGACGGTTCCGGCAAGCGTGGTCAGGTGCTGAAGGGTGACGTGCTCGACGCCATCGCCAAGGGTGTTTCTGGGGGTGTTTCTGCTACTCCGGCTGCCGCCGCACCGGCTGCTGCCCGTCCGGCATCGTCGGCTGACGACGCTTCTCGCGAAGAACGCGTGAAGATGACCCGTCTGCGCCAGACGATTGCCAAGCGTCTGAAGGATGCCCAGAACACCGCCGCCATGCTGACGACCTATAATGAAGTCGACATGTCTGCGGTCATGGAACTGCGCACCAAGTACAAGGACGTCTTCGAGAAGAAGCATGGCGTGAAGCTCGGCTTCATGGGCTTCTTCACCAAGGCCGTGACCCATGCGCTGAAGGAAATCCCGGCGGTCAACGCCGAGATCGACGGCACTGACATCATCTACAAGAACTTCGCCCATGTCGGCATGGCCGTCGGTACGGACAAGGGCCTTGTGGTTCCGGTCATCCGTGATGCCGACCAGCTTTCGATTGCTGGCGTTGAAAAGGAACTGGGACGTCTTGCCAAGGCAGCGCGTGACGGCACGCTTTCGGTTGCTGACATGCAGGGCGGCACGTTCACCATCACCAATGGCGGCGTGTACGGTTCGCTGATGTCGTCGCCAATCCTGAACGCTCCGCAGTCGGGTATCCTCGGCATGCACAAGATCCAGGAGCGTCCGGTTGTCGTCGGCGGTCAGATCGTGATCCGCCCGATGATGTATCTTGCCCTGTCCTACGATCACCGTATCGTGGATGGCAAGGAAGCCGTGACCTTCCTCGTGCGCGTCAAGGAAAGCCTGGAAGATCCGGAACGTCTGGTTCTCGATCTCTAAGGACGAACGATGGAGCCGGGCATCTTCTCCGCATCCCCGTTTCTGCCGCTGGTCGGCTTGAGCGTTGTCCTGCTGGTGGTTCATATCCTCCTGCAGGGCTTTGCGGCAACAAAGGAACTCGGCTCTCAATGGAATGCCGGTCCGCGCGACGAGGGTTTGAAACCCTCCGGCAAGTTTGCCGGTCGCGCGGAGCGGGCCTCCGCCAATTTCCGCGAGACCTATCCGGCTTTCATCGGTCTGGCTCTGGCGCTCGTGCTGAAGGGCGATCCGTCCGGATGGGGTATTCTCGGGGCGTGGCTCTGGTTTTTCGGCCGCATCGTCTATATCCCGCTTTATCTGGCGGGCATTCCCTATTTCCGTTCCTTCGTCTGGCTCATTAGTCTGGTGGGGCTCGGTATCATGCTTCTGGCTCTGGTTCTGTGATGACAGCCTGCGCGTGAAACACGCGCAATGAAGGAAACGCGATGCATCCCTATCTGTTCGAACTTGCATCCCTGATGGCGATTTTCGTCTTTGCCATCGTTTCCCCTGGCGCCGATCTCGCCATGGTTATCCGGCAATCGCTGCTGCATGGCCGTCGCGAGGCGATCATCACGAGCTTCGGCATCGGCGCCGCCCTGATGATGCATGTCACCTATACGGTTTTGGGTCTCGGGCTCATCATTTCCAAGTCGATCTATCTGTTCAATATCGTCAAATGGTGCGGTGTGGCCTATCTGGTCTATATCGGCATCAAGGCGTTGCGCGCTGGAGCGACGAAGATCGATGTGGAAATGGCATCGAAGGAACCGCGCAAGCCGCAGAGCTTCGCCAAGGCGTTCGGCCTCGGTTTTGCGGCCAATGCGCTCAATCCGAAAGCAGTGTTCTTCTTTCTGTCGATTTTTTCGACGGTCGTTCATGCTCATACGCCGACCGAGGTGAAGCTTGGCTATGGCGTTGTGATGGCGACCGCGCTGATCTCATGGTTCGTCGGCGTCAGCCTGTTCATGACGACGCCGAAGATGCGCGCCGCCTTCTCGCGCGCCTCGAAATGGATCGATCGGACCAGCGGTGTTGTCTTCATCGCGCTGGGACTTAAACTTGCCACCGAAAAGGCTATGTAAGAAGCAACGGGTTCAGTTTGGCTGAATCTCGATTCGCTGCCGGAAACACTCAACCGGAACATTCAGGGAGAACCGACAGATGCACGCTGCAAACAAGCTTTTCAGGACTGCCGCCGTTTCGGTGCTTGCGCTCACCGTGTTCTCGACTGCGGTTCAGGCGGCCTGCACCCAGAACCGGGCGATTTATCGTGATCGCGACGATGCCTATACGCTGACCTTTCGTCCGGAGCAGCCGAACGACCTGAAAATGTCACCGGCGCCGACGAATGAATTCACCATCACGGCCAATGACAAGCCCGACTTCAAGCTGAGCGGCATGGTGATCTGGCCGGAAGAAGGCGTGGCGCGTCCCTATGCGTTGCTGACCTTCAACTGCAAGGGCGACGGTTCCAATCCAGAAGATCTCGATGATTGCAGCATCTGGCAGAGTGTCATCTATGCGCTGAAGGAAGGCGCGGAAGCTGACGTTCTGCCCAAGGCGGACGAACCGGCAGCCCAGGCGATCCTGCTGCCCGATCTGGTGACGGCGCTGGATGGTTATGATTTTGGAGCGGCAAAACCCGAAAAGCCGCTTCAGTGGGAAGCATTCCGTTTTCAGGGATGCTCACCAGACGAGGAATGATCGGTAGCCCGCAGGCACTGATTATATGTGAATAATTTCGAATGAAGGAACGGGCCCGGATGGACGGGGCGTTCGAAAAACGTTCAGGACAGACTGAAGAAGGATAGTTCAATGTCATACGATGTGGTTGTCATCGGCACGGGCCCCGGCGGTTATGTCGCCGCGATCAAGGCTGCACAGCTTGGTCTTTCCGTTGCTGTTGTGGAGAAGCGCAAGACCTTCGGTGGCACCTGCCTGAATATCGGCTGCATTCCTTCCAAGGCGCTTCTGCATGCGTCGGAAGTTTTCGCCGAAGCCGGTCATTCCTTCGATACGCTCGGCGTGGAAGTGACACCGAAGCTCAATCTGGGAAAGATGCTGGCGCATAAGGACACGACCGTGAAGGCCAACGTCACGGGCGTCGAATTCCTGTTCAAGAAGAACAAGATCACGGCCTTCATCGGCACCGGCAAGATCGTCGGCAAGGGCAAGGTTTCCGTGACTGCCGAAGACGGCAAGGTCGAGGAGATCGAGGCAAAGAACATCATCATTGCCACCGGTTCCGATGTCGCGGGCATTCCGGGCGTGAAGGTCGATATTGACGAGAAGGTCATCGTTTCCTCAACCGGCGCGCTTTCCTTCGACAAGGTTCCAGGCAGCCTGATCGTTGTCGGCGGCGGCGTGATCGGTCTGGAACTTGGTTCCGTCTGGGCGCGTCTTGGTGCGAAGGTCACGGTCGTCGAATATCTCGACAAGGTGCTTGGACCCATGGATGGCGAAGTGTCGAAGCAGTTCCAGCGCCTGCTCGAAAAGCAGGGTATTGCCTTCAAACTCGGCGCAAAGGTGACCGGCGTGGATAAGGCAGGCAAGGGCACGAAGGTGACGTTCGAACCGGTGAAGGGTGGCGCGGCTGAAACGCTTGAAGCCGATGCGGTTCTGATCGCGACCGGTCGGCGCCCTTATACCGATGGTCTCGGCCTTCAGGAAGCGGGTGTCGCTGTCGATGATCGCGGCCGCGTTGCGATCGACGACCATTGGCGCACCAATGTCGAAGGCATCTATGCCATCGGCGACGTGGTTCAGGGCCCGATGCTGGCGCACAAGGCTGAAGACGAAGGCATTGCTGTTGCCGAAATCATCGCCGGCCAAGCCGGTCACGTGAATTTCGACGTTATCCCGAGCGTCGTCTACACGCAGCCGGAAGTCGCTTCCGTCGGCAAGACCGAGGAAGAACTGAAGGCCGCCGGTATCGAATACAAGGTTGGCAAGTTCCCGTTCACGGCCAATGGTCGTGCACGTGCCATGCTGCACACCGATGGTTTCGTGAAGATCCTTGCCGACAAGGCGACTGACCGCGTTCTGGGCGCGCATATCCTCGGCTACAATGCCGGCGAAATGATCCACGAACTGGCTGTTCTGATGGAGTTCGGCGGCTCGTCCGAAGATCTGGCCCGCACCTGCCACGCCCATCCGACCATGTCGGAAGCCGTGCGTGAATCCGCTCTGGCGACCTTTGCCAAGCCGATCCATATGTAATCGGTTGCAACCATGTGACTATAAAAAGCCCCGCAAAAGCGGGGCTTTTTTTGATGTTTAATTCTGCGCTGGCGGCTTAGCAGGAGCTGGAGCCGGTGTTGCAGGCTCGCTCTGCGTCGCCGGTGGCGGGGGAGGCGGAGCCGCAGTATCCGTTCCACTGCCATTCCGGTAGAAGAAGTAAGCGAGGATAATGATCGCTGCCAAAAGCACTGCGCCGAGCAGATAGCCGCTTCCGCCGCGTTGGGGTGGAGGCGTCGGCATTCCCGACTGGCCAGACGGGTCCGACAGGCGCGGATCAGTCGTCGTGCGGGGATCACTGTTTCGCGGATCAAGGGGATCAACCATAACGGGTTCCTCCAGAGGTCCCTTCCATCATCAAGGTGATAGTTGGGAAGCGATAGTTGCCGGGTATCAGCGGTCATTTATGAGCCAATTCGTGCTCCGACCACTTCTGATGCGCTTTGTCCTGCGTTGCGATAACAAACCCGGTGTATATTAATGCGAGAAAGTCCCAGTAGTTCCAAAAACTCTAATATAAGAAGGAAAAGGGATTAGTAGCTGGGCAGAGGTGTTCCGCGAAGGTGTCGTTAACCCGAGCGAAACTGCATATCGATATGTATATTCAATCATGGAAGTGGTCTGCTGATCGGATTTGTGATCGATCAACTGGCTATCCAGGCTTTATCACTGTAAAGCACTGATAAAGCTTATTGTTGCAAGCGGTCAGAAACGACGCTGAAATTTGAGGAACGACTTAATGCCGTCGAAAGAAAATCTGAAAACCATCGAGCGCTTCGAAAAGCTCTCATCGCTTTTGCGCGATGAACAGTTCAAGCTTCTGGATGAAGCGGCCAGGGAAGAAGCGCTGCCGGGAAAATCCATACTGAGACAGATTGCCGAACTCGAACTCAATATTACCGCAATTGAAAACAGCATCACCGATTTGAAAGCCGGTTAGAAATATTCAGGCATATACTTCTATAGCGGGGTCACCCGATAGCCTTTTGCACGTAGCAATTCGATTATACCGTCCTTGCCCGGCAGATGCAGTGCACCGACAGCAATAAAGGTATTTCCCTTGTCGATGATCGGGACGGCACGATCCGCCATGACCTGATTGCGGTCAGAAATGAGATATTTCAGAAATAGCTCGTAGTCCTCTTCGGAAAGGCTGTCTGGAACTATTTTCCGGAGCGACGGCATGATTAGACCAATCTCGCCCTTGAGGTAGAGCGCAGTCGTGGTTTCCATGGCATCCTCGACCTTATCACCATAGTCGACGGTAGCCACGAGATTGCGGAGATGGAAGTCAAGCGGCATCCGGTTCATCGCCACCAGTTGCTCTGCAGCGCTTTCCAGCCCCAATACATTGCGACCCTCGGCCTGCGCATCGAGAGCCAGCCGTTCATCAAGCGATTTCTCGCCCTCGCTTTTGCGCTCCCTCTCGCACTTTGGAAGTGCGAGCAGGCTGGTCAGCACCCACGGCTTCATTTTCGCAACTGCATCGAGAACGATACCGCGTTCTGCCAGCTTCTGTTCGATCTCCTCGCGACGCTCGGGTGGAATATGCGACTTCAGGGTGCTACCGTCAGTGAAGTGCAGCAGGTCGGGCTGCTCGAGCTTGAGACGCAGGAAAGCCTTCGGGTCCAGAATATCCGTCGTTTCGATGACGACGGTGTTCGCTGAACGATAGGCTTCGTCGGCAGCTTTTGGCAATGTCAGGACGCGCGGATCAGAAAGATGGATCGTGCCGAAGAGGTAGGACGGGGCGACGCCGTCTTTGTCGATCTTCCAGAGAAGCCCTCTGCGATTGGGCACAGCGTCAGCTTCGCGCTGCAATTCCTTCCAGCTTGCCGGGTCCTTGGTCTCCAGCCCGTCGATGAGATTGACGCCGTGCACGGCGCATGCAGTGGGCGCATCGTCGGCGCGGGCGAAAGTTGCGCCTGCCAGGCAGGCATAGAGAAGAACGAGAAGCAGCTTTTTCATGAGAGTAATATAGGGGTGGTTTTTGCCGATGCCAGCGACTTCTCAAGCCGGTTAAGCCCGGGGGTGAGCTTTGTCATAGACTTCCAAGAGCCGCTCGGTGTCCACGCCGGTATAGACCTGTGTGGTCGAGAGGCTTGCATGGCCAAGCAACTCCTGGATCGTTCTGAGATCGCCGCCCCGCCCCAGAAGGTGGGTGGCGAAGGAATGGCGCAGCGCATGCGGCGTCGCGCTGTCCGGCAGGCCGAGACCAGCACGTAGTTTCTGCATTTCGCGCTGGATGATCGCAGCATGCAGCACGCCGCCCTTGGCACCACGAAAAAGCGGCTTGTCGGCGGAAAGATCGAACGGACAAAGCGCTCGATATTGCGCAACGGCGCGATGCACGATGGGCAGCAACGGCACAAGGCGCGCTTTGTTGCCCTTGCCCATGATGGTGATGGAACGAGCCGTGCCGTCGGATAGTGCATCGCCCATCAGGCCGAGCGCTTCCGATATGCGCAGGCCGCAACCATAGAGTAAGGTCAGGACTGCGGCATTGCGCGCCGCGATCCATGGTTCCTCTGCCATTTGACCATCGGCTGCAACCACGCGCCGGGCATCTTCGGCGGTCAGCGGTTTCGGCAATGATTTCGGCTGGCGCGGCGCGCGCATGGCGCTTGCGCCTGCCGCATTGGCAAGACCGCGTTTTTCCAGATGGCGCAGAAGCGAGCGCACACCGGCAAGACCGCGCCCCAGCGTCCTGGCTCCAACACCTTCATTGCGACGGCTGGCCAGAAAGGAACGCAGATCGGCAATGCGCAGATTGCCGACATCCTTTAGTGAAGGCGGTTCCCCCAGATGACCGGTCAGAAAATTGAGAAACTGGCGCGTATCGCGCTCGTAGGCTTCAAGCGTATTTTCCGACAGGCGGCGCGCATCTTTCAGCGTCTTCAGCCATTCTTCACGTGCCGCTGCAAGGTCGGCGCGGGCGGGGATCAGAAATTCGCTGTTCGTCGTCATAATCAAGCCGGTCGTTCACTCTGGATGGAAGGGCAGTTTGCCAGCGATAGGTTACCGGCTGGTTGTCCGCGAGGCGAAAAGCACTATTCTTACGAATTGAGGTGAATTGAGCTGACGAAAGGGCTATGGAACGAAAAATAGTCCTATCCAAGCAGCAGAAACAAGGTTGGCAATGCCGCGTCCAGAAAACCCGATCCAGCTCGCCGTTATCGGTGCCGCCCATGGCACGCGCGGCGAAGTGCGCGTAAAGACTTTTACCGGCGATCCGCTGGCCATCGCCGAATACGGCCTGCTCTATGACGAACAGGGCAAGAGCTACGAGGTTCTGGAAGCCCGCCCTGCAAAGACTGTCGTGGTCGTGCGGTTCAAGGGCATTAATGACCGCAATGCCGCCGAGGCGCTGAACGGTGTCGAACTTTTCATCGATCGTTCGCAACTGCCGGACGACGAACTGGATGAAGACGAGTTCTTCCAGACCGACCTGATCGGCCTGCTGGCGGTGGATGCCGAAGGCAAGACCTATGGCGTGGTGAGTGCCCTGTTTGATTTCGGTGGTGGCGACCTCATCGAGCTCAGCGAAAAGGGCAAGCGCCCGATGCTTATTCCTTTCACGGAAGCAGCGGTACCGGAAATCGATCTGGACAAGGGCACTTTGCTGGTCGAGCCCTATGCTGCTGGATTGATCGCCGACGATGAAGATGAACGCCCGCAGAGCGAAAAGAAAAAGCCGAAGAAGTCATGACCGAAGTTTCGAAGCCCGATGATGAGGCCAGCTTCTTTCATGCATCGGTGCTGACGCTTTATCCTGAAATGTTTCCCGGCCCTCTTGGCACTTCGCTTGCAGGCAAGGCGCTTGGCGAAGCCAAATGGCAGCTTGATGCGGTGCAGATTCGCGACTTTGCGGAAGGGCGGCACCGTATGGTGGACGATACGCCCTCTGGCGGCGGCGCTGGCATGGTGATGAAGCCGGACGTTATCGCCCGCGCGCTGGATTCGGTTGCCGACGGTCGCCGCCCGATGCTGCTGATGAGCCCACGCGGAAAGCCGCTGACGCAGAAGCGCGTACGCGAACTGGCTGACGGGCCGGGCGCTATCATTCTCTGTGGCCGCTTCGAGGGCGTAGACGAACGCGTCATTGAGGCGCGCAATCTCGAAGAAGTATCGATCGGCGATTACATCCTGTCGGGTGGAGAAACTGCCGCAATCGTTCTGTTGGACGCCATCGTGCGGCTTCTGCCGGGTGTGATGGGTAATCGAGAATCCGGCGAGACGGAAAGTTTTGAGACTGGGTTGCTTGAACATCCGCATTATACGCGTCCGCAGGTTTGGGAAGATCGGCCTATTCCCGAAATCCTGACCTCCGGCAATCATGGTGCCGTCGATAAATGGCGGCATGAGCAGGCAGAGAGGATCACGAGGGAACGGCGTCCCGATCTTTGGGAAGCCTATTGCGAGGGCAAACGCAAACGCAAATGAACCTGATCCAGCGGCTCGAAAGTCTCTCTCTCGCTCTGCTGGCATTGGGTGCCTATTGGGTCAGCGGTGCCAGCTGGTGGCTTTTCGCAATACTCATTCTGGCGCCCGATCTTTCGTTCTTCGGCTATATGAAGGGGCCGCGCACCGGCGCCGTGGTCTATAATATCGCCCATAGCTGGATCGGTGTTGTGCTTCTGGCGGTGTTGGGCTGGGCGATGAACTGGCAGATCTGTATCGCCATGGCGCTGATCTGGGCCGTGCATATTGGTGTCGACCGCGCTTTGGGTTTCGGTCTCAAATATGGATCAGGTTTTCAAGATACGCATCTTGGCCGGATTGGCCGGTAATGCCAAAGTCCATCGGGTAAAGCCCATTGGATTTTGGTTAAGCCCGAGTGGCGATTGAACTTTTTCAAGGCGTGATGCGTTAGCTTCTCAACGCCTTGGTATAAATGAAAAATGCCCGGCATATGCCGGGCATTTTCGTTTCGTATAATCAGGCAGAATGCTGATGTGCGGGCTTGCGAAGTTCTGTCTGCGATCTGCGCAGTACAAAATAGACGCCGCCGCCAATACCGACGCCGAAGAACCAGCCATAGGTTGCCCACCATGCCGGCAGGAGATTGGTGGCCATTGGCAGGACGGATGAGAACAAGGCACCAATTGCAAAAGCGATGAAAGCCTTGACGTGCCAACCGTTCTGGAACCGGAATTCACCATTCTCCTGATAAAGATCAGCCACATTCAACTGTCCGCGACGCAATAGATAATAGTCGACCATCATGATTCCGAAGATCGGACCCATGGTGGAGCCGAGGAAGTTGACGAAATGCGCTGCACCGGTTTCCCACGGCGCGAACGGGTAGAGGATCAGAGCGATCAGAGCTGCGATGACACCGCCCCGCTTGAACGAGACTTTCTGCGGGAATGTGTTGGAGAAGTCGAAGGCCGCAGAAACGAAATTTGCAACCACGTTGATGCCGAGCGTTGCGACGGTGAAAGTCAGTGCGGCAAGGAGCGCAAGGAACCAACTATCGAATTTTGCCGAAATCTGGTCCGGATGAAGCAGGACTTCGCCATAGACGGTGAAGGCCGCAGTGGTTGTGACGCCGGCGACGAGGCAGAAGGCCAGAAGATTGATCGGCAGACCCCACAGATTGCCGCGCCGCAGGGATGCTTCATCCTTGGCATAACGTGAGAAGTCACAGAAGTTCAGATAGAGCGCTGCGAAATAGGTGATCCAGGTGGCTGCAACAGCCGCGAGCGCTGCAAAGGACCCTGGCTCGCCCATGACACCCGCATCTCTCGTTTTCTCAAGCAGTACATCGCGCGGAATTTCACTGCCGAACGAGAACGTGCCGGCTTTAATGACCAGATAAACAGCCAGGATAAGCATCATGATCCAGACGGCCGGGCCGGCCCAATCCTGAAACTTGCGTACGGTTTCCATGCCACGCTGGATGATGAGAAGTTGGGCCGCCCAAACCAGGACATAGCAGATGACTTCAAGGGTAGAGTGGCCGAGAAGATGGCTGTTCTGATGAAAGGACAGCATACTCTCGTTGCGGATCAGCAATGCGACGAGTGCACCGGAGGCGGCAGCCGTCTGTGCGCCATACCAGAAACAGGCGACAACGCCGCGCACGAGTGCTGGAAAATTGGCTCCGAACGTGCCGAACGATGCCCGCGCCAGCACCGGGAAAGGCACGCCCGTTCGTACGCCGGCATTACCCACCAGGCTCATCAGGAAGAAGATGACCAGTGACCCCGCACCGATGGCTATGACAAAGTTCAAGAAGCTGCCGCACAGAAGAAACAGGCTTGCGGCGAGATAATAGCCCCAGAGGCTATGAACGTCCGATGTCCAGACGTTGAAAATGCTGAAAGCACCCCATTTGCGCTCTTCGGCTGGTGCCAGATCCTCGTTGTATAACGAGGGTGATGGATTCTTGATTGTCATAGCGTTCCCATTTAAGCGGCAGCTTTTATAGTTGTTTACGATTTATATTTTTATTGTTGACGATATTTGTGGCACAGTATCGAGAGGCTGGCTACGAAAATTTCTGACAGGGCGTGACAAATCCTGCGCGATGCTGTATGTGCCTGCCAGTTCGGGGAAACCCGACGTGAAATACCTCGTTCGGGCAAAGCCCGAGACGTCCGTAAACCAATAAATGGTGTACCGCTCCTGCCTGAAACTGAAGGCATAGCCGCAGGGCCAAGGGTTGCTTGGCGGCAAGTGTAGAGCGCTCTGACTGTTTGAGAAGAATTCAGAAGGAGTCAGACGATGACCGATATCATTCGTCAGCTTGAAGCCGAACAGGCAGCAAAGATTGAAGAAAAGCGCAAGCTTCCAGATTTCCAGCCGGGCGACACAGTTCGCGTTCAGGTTCGCGTTACCGAAGGCACGCGTACCCGCGTGCAGGCCTATGAAGGCGTCTGCATTGCCCGTTCCGGCGCTGGTCTCAACGAAAACTTCACCGTTCGCAAGATTTCCTACGGCGAAGGCGTAGAGCGCGTATTCCCGGTTTACTCGCCGATCGTCGAAGGCGTTGAACTCGTTCGCCGCGGCAAGGTACGTCGCGCGAAGCTTTACTACCTTCGTGGCCTTACCGGTAAGGCTGCCCGTATTGCTGAAAAGAAAGACAACCGTACCAAGGCCGAGCGCGAAGCTGACAAGGCTGCCGCCGCCAAGGCTGAGGCTGCCAAGGCTGCTGCTGAATAAGCTTCACAGCACTCTGTTTGAAAAAGGCGGCCTTTGGTCGCCTTTTTTATTTGCCAAATGCATAGGGCTGCGTAACATAACGCATAATTCTGCCGATATCTCGCAAGATTGTTACTGCGACACCCTGTTGCGGTTTCAGTTTCTTGACGAACTGTGACGGCGGGTGCATATGACAGCCAAAGTTAAGAACTATTCAAAGGACCTCTCGCAATGAGCGCGCCGCGTACACTTTATGACAAGATCTGGGACGACCATGTAGTGGATCAGCAGGAAGACGGAACCTGCCTCCTTTATATTGATCGCCATCTTGTGCACGAAGTGACGAGCCCGCAGGCTTTTGAAGGCCTGCGCATGGCTGGCCGCAAGGTGCGGCATCCTGAAAAGACGCTGGCCGTCGTCGACCACAATGTCCCGACCTCGCCAGACCGCATCAACGGTATCAAGAACGAGGAAAGCCGCATTCAGGTCGAGGCTCTGGCCAAGAATGCCGCGGATTTCAACGTTGAATATTATTCCGAACGTGATCGCCGTCAGGGCGTCGTGCATATCGTCGGACCGGAGCAGGGCTTCACCCTTCCGGGCATGACGATCGTTTGCGGCGACAGCCACACTTCCACGCACGGTGCTTTCGGCTCGCTGGCGCACGGTATCGGCACCTCTGAGGTGGAGCATGTTCTGGCAACCCAGACCCTGATCCAGAAAAAGGCCAAGAACATGCTGGTGCGTGTGAATGGCAAGCTGGCTCCCGGCGTCACCGCCAAGGACATCACTCTCGCCATCATCGGCGAAATCGGCACCGCCGGTGGCACCGGCTATGTGATCGAATATGCGGGCGATGCCATTCGTTCGCTGTCGATGGAAGGCCGTATGACGGTCTGTAACATGTCGATTGAAGGTGGCGCTCGCGCAGGCCTGATCGCACCGGACGAAACGACTTTTGCCTATGTGCAGGGCAAGCCTCGTGCACCGAAGGGCGAGGCACTGGAACAGGCGATTTCCTACTGGAAGACACTGCATTCGGATGAAGGTGCGCATTTCGACAAGATCGTCGAACTCGACGCTGCCAAGATTTCTCCGGTTGTTTCCTGGGGTTCCTCGCCGGAAGACGTGGTCTTCGTCACCGACATCGTTCCGAATCCGGACGAGATCAAGGACGAGACCAAGCGTGCATCGAAGTGGCGTGCTCTGGACTATATGGGCCTGAAGCCGGGCACCAAGATGACCGATATCAAAATCGATCGCGTCTTCATCGGCTCCTGCACCAATGGCCGTATCGAAGATCTGCGCGACGCTGCGCGCATGGCCGAAGGCAAAAAGGTTGCTGCTGGCGTAAACGCCATGATCGTGCCGGGTTCTGGCCTGGTGAAGGAACAGGCGGAAGCTGAAGGTCTCGACAAGATCTTCATCGAAGCCGGTTTTGACTGGCGCGAGCCGGGCTGCTCCATGTGCCTTGCCATGAACGACGACCGCCTGAAGCCGGGCGAACGTTGCGCTTCGACCTCGAACCGCAATTTTGAAGGCCGTCAGGGCTTCAAAGGCCGCACGCATCTTGTGTCGCCAGCCATGGCCGCCGCCGCTGCCATTGCCGGACATTTCGTCGACATTCGCGAATGGAACTAAGGTTTCACA
Organism: Brucella tritici; assembly: GCF_902825325.1. GTDB lineage: Bacteria > Pseudomonadota > Alphaproteobacteria > Rhizobiales > Rhizobiaceae > Brucella. The sequence continues at coordinate 375,496 of NZ_CADEAR010000002.1, forward strand.
CCAGATGAGGTGTTTTTAAAACGCTTCTGGAAAGATCAAACCGCCGGCTCATCCCGGCGGTTTTTCTTTGGCTGTATATTAGCAGCTTTTTCACGCTTTGATTGTAAGGAGGCATGGGGTGGCTACAGCATCGGCCTGAAAATCGGAATAGATTTTCAGAAAGCACGATGCGTAGGTTCAATGGTTTAGAGCGTCCTTTGTGCGTCCATAAAAGGACGCACGGCGCTTTAGCGTTTGGAAGCCTTTGACAGCCAGCACGGGGAAGAGCATTGATGAATGGAGCCGACTTTATCCTCCTGATCAACATGACCGTTTCCGGTCTGTTTGCTTTCGCATTTCTCGGCATCGCCGTTTATGCGCGGGATAATGCGGCAGCGCCTGTCTTCGCCTTCGGTTTCATTTTCGCAATGCTCTATTTCCTTACAGAGCTTGCCATGCCTTCCATTCCCAATCCCCGCCTCGGTTATATGCTCGCCTTTTCGACCTATTACCTGACATTGGCCTGTCTGGTCGTCGGTCTGGCGCGAATGTATGTCCGACCGGTGCCGTGGATTGCGCTCGGTTTACTGACAATTGTGTCGCTTGCTGTGGTCTACGGCATATATGACATTGCCCGCAGCCAGATGATCGGCATGGTGCTTTATCAGGCACCCTATTTCCTCGTCCTGCTGCTTGCGGTTTGGCTGATCCTGCGGGTGGATCGCAACGGCATCGATACGTTGATGGCGGTGCTGTTCGGCTTTAGTGCGGTCCATTTTCTGTTCAAGCCGGTCATCGCGATGCTGTCGGGAGGGACGGGAGCTGAACCCAGAGACTATATCGATACGACCTATGCGATGTTCTCGCAGTCGATCGGTGCCGCTCTTTCTGTTGCGGGTGGACTGCTTCTGCTCTTGAGCCTGATGCGGGAGTTGATTGCCAATATGCTGATCCGCTCCGAAACCGACCAGCTATCGGGGCTGCTCAACCGGCGCGGCTTCGAGTTTCGTGCCGAGGCTGCAATCGAAAAATCGAAACGCATGCGGCAGGCTCTGTCGCTTGTTCTGTGCGACATCGACCACTTCAAGGTAATCAATGATACGCATGGTCATGCGCTGGGAATTCGCGATCATTCTGCCGGGCAACACGATCCAGTCCGCATGGCGATTTGCAGACAAGACCCGACTTGTTTGTCGCGATGTCCATATTTCCGGCAGGAATGGCGGGATTGAATTCACCGCGAGCTTCGGCATCGCGGAAATGGAATTCGACGATGTGTTTTCCGATCTCTACAAGCGGGCCGACGGGGCGCTTTACGAAGCGAAGAAGGGTGGGCGTAACTGCGTCCGCACCGCTCTGCCGATATTGGTGGACGAAAACATCGTGGAATTCCGCTCTAAGGCCGGGCGTTGAACGAATTCTAATGATAGCCGCAGCCCGCATGGTCGAGAACCGGCGTTTCCCCGCGGTCGATTCCATACATGAAAGAGCGCCCGCGCAGCACGACTGCGCTTTCGCAATTGCTGTTGGGCTTGGCAACGATATAGGCAACGGCGTGATCCCGTGGCGCGGTAATCACTTTTATGCGTTGCGGCGAAGACAAAAATGACTTCTGTGCCGCGCCGACCCGGATGATTCTGACGCCGTTATCCGGCGTCTGGATGACAAGATTGCCCGATGCGTCGACGAAGTGCGCAGCTTCCTCGGCAAGCGCGGGACCGGCCAGCGCAAGAATGCCGACGACAATCAGACCAAGCATCATCCGTTTGCGGTTTGCCATCGTTGATCGAGCCTTATCACGCATGATCCCAAAGAGAATGAGGACTATTTTAACTCTTTCTTTACCTTTGTCATCCGTGCTGGCTAAAATCGAACCGGTCTTCCCGTGCGCTACTGCTTCGCAGGTCGCAGGTGGAAGAGCTGGAAACGCCAAGGAACGTCCAATGACCAAAGATCATGCCGTCGATATTGCGCTCCTCCATCTGCGTGATGCCCATGAATTCGCACCGCTGCTGGCAAGCTATGCGCAGGCGCTGAAGCGCGGCGCTCCACGCCGCCCCGATGATTTTTATGCCGAGCATCTGCTTCAGGATCGTGCCGCTGAAACACTGGGTGCCAGGGTTGACGGAAATCTGGTCGGCTTCGTGATCTTCTACGATCTGCCCGAACCCGTGACAGGCCTGCGTGCAGGACAGGTGGACCATATCTATGTGCATCACGATCATCGTGGAAAGGGCATCGCCAAGGCGCTGATCGACGTGCTGGCCGACAAGGCCGAGGAGCGCAGCTGGTCCAAGCTGGTGCTCAACGCGCCGCGCGTGCCGGAAGACGGGCGCAAACTCTATGAACAGATCGCCACGGCTGCCGATTGGTCGAGCTATGTGATTCGATTCGGCAATTAATCGATTTCTCAAAAGTTGATGAAATTACACATGTTTTTGCCGATTGCGGTGTTCAATCGTTTGAATGCCGCAATCACGCGAATGTGTCGCCCAGGTGCGACCAATTGTTAGTCTTTTCGTGAAAAAGCTTCTTTGACGTGATGGTAAAAGCGCAGTAGAAAGCGCCACATAGGGCCGTACGCCACGGCCCAGCCATATTTTATTGGGTCGTACCGGCGCGGGATCGTAAAGTCCGGTTCCCTGCGCTTTGGACGACATCGAACGAGGGTTCGGGAGAACCCGCCTCTGGCTGCTTCGCTGATCTTCGTCTGCGGGGTGTTGCCGGAGAGAAACGTCAGGGAAGCCTACAGAGCCATGACACAACCGACTGTAACGCGTCAGCGTCCTTTGTCGCCGCACCTGTCCATCTACAAGCCGGTCATTACGATGACGATGTCTATCGTCCATCGCATCACAGGCGGTGCACTTTACGTCGGCACCCTTTTGCTGGCAGCCTGGCTGATTTCGGCTGCAGTCAGCGAAGAGTGCTTCAATATCGTCAATGCATTGTTCTCGTCATGGATCGGTCGCCTGATCTTGTTCGGCTATACTTGGGCACTTCTGCACCATCTGGCTGGTGGCGTTCGTCACCTGATCTGGGATACGGGCGCGGGGCTTGAAAAGCACACAGCTTCGAAGATCGCATGGGCGACCGTCGTTTTCTCCGTCATCGCCACGATCCTCGTCTGGGTCGTTGCCTATTCGGTGCGCTAAGGGGAGCTGGTTTCATGAACGGTATGAACAATGATATGCGCACTCCGCTCGGCAAGGTTCGGGGTCTGGGATCGGCCAAGGAAGGCACCGGTCATTTCTGGTATCAGCGCCTGAGCGCAGTCGCTCTTGTGCCGCTGGTCATGTTTTTCATCGGTCTGGTCATTTCGCTCAATGGCGCAAGCTATGCGGAAGTCCGGGCTGCTCTGTCGCATCCCTTCACGGCAATCGTGATGGCGCTGTTCATTCTGACCGGCGTCTATCACATGCGTCTGGGTATGCAGGTCATTATTGAAGATTATGCGCATAGCGAAGGCATGAAGGTCGTGCTGGTGATGCTGAACACCTTCTTTACGGCGGTGGTCGGTTTTGCCTGCATCTTTGCGATCATCAAGCTGAGCTTCGGAGGTTGATAGCCCGATGGCTAGTGCAGTAAACAACGCGGCTGACGCCGCTGTGGCAAGCAAATATACCTATGTCGATCACAAGTTCGACGTGGTGGTGGTTGGAGCCGGTGGCGCAGGCTTGCGCGCAACGCTCGGCATGGCCGAGCAGGGCCTGAAGACGGCCTGTATCACCAAGGTTTTCCCAACCCGTTCGCACACGGTTGCCGCACAGGGCGGCATTGCCGCTTCGCTCAAGAATATGGGCCCGGATAGCTGGCAGTGGCACATGTACGATACCGTCAAGGGATCGGACTGGCTCGGCGACACCGATGCGATGGAATATCTGGCGCGTGAAGCGCCTGCCGCCGTCTACGAACTGGAACATTACGGCGTGCCTTTCTCGCGTACGGAAGAAGGCAAGATCTATCAGCGCCCGTTCGGCGGTCACATGCAGAATTTCGGCGACGGCCCCCCGGTTCAGCGCACCTGCGCTGCTGCCGACCGTACCGGCCACGCGATCCTGCATACGCTCTATGGCCAGTCGCTCAAGAACAATGCGCAGTTCTTCATCGAATATTTCGCGCTTGATCTCATCATGACTGACGGTGTCTGCACCGGCGTCGTGGCGTGGAACCTCGATGATGGCACCATTCATCGTTTCTCCGCCAAGATGGTGGTTCTGGCGACGGGCGGTTATGGTCGCGCCTATTTCTCGGCAACGTCCGCCCATACCTGCACCGGCGACGGTGGCGGCATGGTTGCACGTGCCGGCCTGCCGCTGCAGGACATGGAATTCGTGCAGTTCCATCCGACTGGTATTTATGGCGCTGGCTGCCTGATTACTGAAGGCGCACGCGGTGAAGGCGGCTATCTGGTCAATTCCGAAGGCGAACGCTTCATGGAGCGTTACGCGCCTTCTGCCAAGGATCTTGCCTCGCGTGACGTCGTCTCGCGCTGCATGACCATGGAAATCCGTGCCGGTCGCGGCGTCGGCAAGGCCAAGGATCACATCTTCCTGCATCTCGACCATCTTGATCCGGCTGTTCTGCATGAACGCCTGCCGGGTATTTCGGAATCGGCCAAGATTTTCGCGGGCGTTGACGTGACCAAGGAACCGATCCCGGTTCTGCCGACCGTTCACTACAATATGGGCGGCATTCCGACCAACTATTGGGGCGAAGTGCTGAACCCGACTGAGGCCGATCCGGACCGCGTACAGCCGGGCCTGATGGCTGTCGGCGAAGCAGGCTGCGCTTCGGTGCATGGTGCAAACCGCCTTGGTTCCAACTCGCTGATCGATCTGGTCGTGTTCGGCCGTGCGGCTGCAATCCGCGCCGGTCAGGTCATCGACCGCAAGTCGAAGATCCCTGACCTGGACCTCGCCGCCTGTGACAAGATCATGGAACGCTTCGACCGCCTGCGTTTTGCCAACGGCTCCCAGCCGACCGCAGAACTGCGCGAGAAGATGCAGCGCACCATGCAGGAAGATGCCGCCGTGTTCCGCACGTCGGAATCGCTCAAGCAGGGTGTTGAGCGCATGGAAAAGCTCTGGCATGAACTGCCGGATATTAAGGTCACCGACCGTTCGATGATCTGGAATTCCGATCTCGTTGAAACGCTTGAGCTGGAAAACCTGATGGCCAATGCGCTGACGACGGTTGTTTCCGCCGAAGCGCGTCAGGAAAGCCGCGGCGCTCATGCGCATGAGGATTTCCCGGATCGCAACGATGCCGTGTGGCGCAAGCACACCCTGTCCTGGCTGTCGCCGGATGGCAAGGTCAAGCTTGACTACCGCCCTGTCCATCTCGATCCGTTGACGACGGAAGAGGAAGGCGGCATCAGCCTCGCCAAGATTGCGCCGAAGAAGCGCGTTTACTAATCAAGGGAAAGAGCAATGGTTGAACTCGCACTTCCCAAGAATTCGCGCCCGCAAGAGGGCAAGACCTGGCCGCGCCCCGATGGTGCGAAGCGGGTCACCGAATTCCGTATCTATCGTTGGTCGCCGGATGACGACGCCAATCCAAGCATCGACACTTATTATGTCGACCGCGACGATTGCGGTCCGATGGTTCTGGACGGTCTGCTCTATATCAAGAACAAGATCGATCCGACGCTGACGCTGCGCCGTTCCTGCCGTGAAGGCATTTGCGGTTCCTGCGCCATGAATATCGACGGCGCAAACACGCTTGCCTGCACCAAGGGCATGGACGACATCAAGGGCGCCATCAAGGTTTATCCGCTGCCGCATATGCCGGTGGTGAAAGACCTTGTGCCGGACCTCACCAATTTCTACGCTCAGCATCGTTCCATTGAGCCATGGCTCAAGACGGTTTCGCCGGAGCCACAGAAGGAGTGGCTGCAGAGCCATGAGGACCGTCAGAAACTCGATGGTCTCTACGAGTGCATTCTGTGCGCCTGCTGCTCGACCTCGTGCCCGAGCTACTGGTGGAACGGCGACCGTTATCTCGGCCCTGCCGTGCTGCTTCAGGCCTATCGCTGGCTGATCGATAGCCGCGACGAAGCCAAGGGCGAACGCCTCGATAATCTCGAGGACCCGTTCCGGCTCTATCGCTGCCACACGATCATGAATTGCGCGCAGACCTGCCCGAAGGGCTTGAACCCTGCCAAGGCGATTGCCGAAATCAAGAAGATGATGGTCGAGCGCCGCGTGTAATCGCAGCATCGCTATCAATTTGAATGAGGGGAAGGTGCAAACCTTCCCCTTTTTTTGATCTGAGCGCCGGTTACCATCGCAGAAGGCTTGATCTTTATAGCCGCGCCAATATCTGATTGGAGAATAAGTCCATCGGAGACAGGGCAATCATGCTCGATCATATCGGTTTCAACATTTCCAGCATGCCCAAATCGCGGGGTTTCTATGATGCGGCATTGGCACCGCTTGGCATAAGCCGGGCCATGGAGTTCGGTGACTGGGTGGGTTACGGTCGCAACGGCAAGCCGGAATTCTGGATCGGCAAGCAGAAGGGCGCGAAACTGGAGGGCGTGCTTCACGTCGCTTTTTCGGCTGGAACCCGCTCCGAGGTTGACCGCTTTTATGAAGCAGCTATTGCCGCCGGTGGCGCCGACAACGGCAAACCGGGCCTGCGTACTGATTACCATCCTGATTATTACGCTGCCTTCGTGACCGACCCGGATGGGCACAATATCGAAGCAGTCTGCCACCTGCCCGAATAAAAAGCGGGCTTGCGCCCGCTCATCATTTCCGTGTCTTGAACTCGCTCAGACCAGCTTTGCATCTAGCGTAACCTCGATGGCACCCAGTGCTTTCGAGAGAGGGCAGGATTGCTTGGCCTTGTTGGCGAGAGCCTCAAAATCTTCGACCGAGATGCCTGGAATAGTTGCGTTGAGTGTCAGCGCGCTGCGGCTGATCTCAAAGCCGCCACCGGCTGCGGGGCCGACAGTAACTGCTGCCGTTGCTTCCAGTTTTTCCGGAGGTGTTCCGTGCTCCGTGAGGAGTGCTGAAAGCTGCATGGCAAAGCAGCCTGCGTGGGCAGCGCCCAGAAGTTCTTCCGGATTGGTGCCGGAGCGACCGCTTTCGTCCTGAAAACGAGCCTTGAAATCATAAGGCAGGTCCTTCAGCGCACCGCTTTGCGTGTTGAGGGTGCCTTTGCCTTCCTTCAGCGTGCCTTGCCAGATGGCGGTTGCTTTTCTGTCCATGGGAAGCTCTCCTCTCGGTTGGGATTTCCGCTACCGATATAGGGCGCTTGACCACGGCTTCCAGCAATCAGCCCCAACTAGATGGACTGTCCTTTCAACAGACGCGGTATATCGCCCGAAAGACCGGCGGCCTGCTTGATGAAGAAGGATTTCAGTGTCGGCACCCGATCGACGAGCCCCAGACCAATATCGCGGATCGAACGGATGGCAGGGTTATCGTTGGAAAAAAGCTTGGTCAGGATATCTGTCGTCACCCCCATCTGCACGGTGTCGAAGCGACGCCAGGACTGGTAGCGCTCCAGGGCGGCAAACGAACCGATGTCGAGGCCGAGCCGGTCTGTTTCGACCACGACTTCCGCAATTGCGGCAGCATCCCGGAAACCGAGATTGAGGCCTTGACCGGCAATCGGATGGATGCGGTGCGCCGCGTCGCCCACCAGCACGAAGCGCGGTTTCACGAATTCGCGCGCCAGCGTCAGGCCGAGCGGGAAGGCGCGGCGCGGGCCTTCGACATGCAGGGCACCAAGACGGTGACCGAAGCGCTGTTCCAGTTCCGCTTCGAACACGAAGTCGTCTTCGCGGATGAGGCGTTCGGCATCCGACGTGCGCTCGGTCCAGACCAGGGAACTGCGATTGCCCTTCAACGGAAGGATCGCAAATGGACCGGCTGGCAAAAAGTGTTCATCGGCGCGGCCGTCATGCGGCAGTTCATGGGCGACATTGCACACGATGCCGGACTGGCCGTAATCCCAGTTGACCGTCTTGATGCCAGCCAGATCGCGCAGGCGGGAGCGTGCGCCATCGGCAGCGATCAGCAGGCGTGTTTCAAGCGCGTTTCCATTGGAAAGAGTGACTGCCACACCTTCTGGGAGAGTGTTGAAATTCTCCACGCTGGTGGCTTCAAGGAAGGTGATTCCGAGCGCTTCAGCCTTGTTGTGGAGGGCGGTGTTGAGGACACGGTTTTCAACCATATGGGCAAAGGGTTCGCCGGGTTCAACTTCACCTTCGAAAGTGAGAAACACCGGGCGCACGGGATCGGAAGTACGCGAATCGGTGATGACCATTTCCGTGATGGGCTGGGCTTCGGGGAGGATTTCCCGCCAGCATCCGAGCTGGTCCAGCATGCGCGATGCAGCAGCGGCAATCGAGGATGCACGCGGGTCGTTCTTCCAGGCACCAGCCGGCGCACCGTCGATGACAGTAACGGAAAGGTGCGGCGCCGCCGATTTGATCGCAACCGCCGTAACGAGCCCGACATAGCCGCCACCTGCAATCACCACATCGTTATTGCGTGGGGCTTCCGCATTTTTCTGGCCAGCCATTGTCGTTCCTTTCCAGAATCCGTCTTTCGGGCAGTGTTTTGGCATATATCGTCGCGTATGAAACCCGATATTTTGCCACGCCGCCTGTTCTGGCCCAAACTCCAGCCCAACCATTGGCGAGGGAATGTGTTTTCTTTGGCCTGCCCGGTTCTTGACAGGTACGGACACGCGGGCTCAAACATGCCTCTCGAACTTTGTAAAGCATATATGGTTGCGAGAGGCAGGCTGTCCATGTCTGATGAAGAAAAGTCCGGGATCGAGCAGACGGCGGCAATGCGTGAGCTTCTTTCCATCCTCGATCTGGAAACGCTTGAAGTGGACCTGTTCCGCGGCAACAGCCCACAGGTTGGCTGGCAACGGGTTTTCGGTGGGCAGGTGATCGGGCAGGCGCTGATCGCTGCGCAGCGCACAGTTGAGCCAGAACGGTACGTCCATTCCCTGCATGCCTATTTCGTGCGACCCGGCGACCCGGCGATCCCGATTGTCTATGAGGTGGATCGTATCCGTGACGGGTCGAGCTTCAGCACGCGGCGCGTTTTGGCAAAGCAGCATGGCAAGGCTATTTTCTCCCTTTCGGCCTCGTTTCAGGTGGATGAGGGTGGGCTTGATCACCAGCTTCCCATGCCGGAAGGGCTGCCAATGCCCGAACAGCTTGTCGGTGATCGTGACATCAAGGAGCAATATCTCCATATGGCGCCGCCTAATGTGCGCAAATACTGGGAGCGGGAACGGCCAATCGAGATCAAGCCTGTATCGCTGACCCATTATTTCTCACGCGAGAAGCTTGAGCCTGCACAGCATGTCTGGGTCAGGGCGCGCGGCATCGTGCCGGATGACCGGGCGCTGCAGGCCGCCATTCTCGCCTATCTCTCCGATATGACCCTGCTCGATACATCCCTGCATCCGCATGGCCGCACGATTTTCGACCGTGACCTGCAGGTTGCGAGCCTTGATCACGCCATGTGGTTTCATCGTCCGTGCAAGCTTGATGACTGGCTGCTCTACACGCAGGATACGCCGAGTGCCTCTGGCGCGCGCGGTTTTAACCGGGGCGCGCTTTATACGCGCGACGGCGTGCTGATTGCATCGGTCGCGCAGGAAGGGTTGATCCGCGTCCACGATGAAAAGAAATGATTATTTTTTAATCGCAGGTTAGTGCTTCGATTAAAAATAAGGCATTTCGCCGCTGGTTGGCGGAATGCCCATGGCGCAAAACCTGAATCGAATGAATCACTTGAGGTGTCATTCGGTTCGAAATTGCATCGGCATCATCTCGTCAATGGCTTGGAATTTCCGCATCCGGCGCACCGAATATCAGAAAATTTGCAGTAAATTTTCCTGTCGGGGCCAACTGGCACGATTTTTGTTTCTCTCTGTTTGAACCGGTCTTTCCAGCGCAGCCGCGTTTGAAGCCGCCCTTCGACGGAGATATTCGATGCTCATAACAGGAAGAAACAAGCAAACGGCCCTTCTGGCTACCCTGCCTGCGCTCGTCGCCATGGCCGGGACGGCAATGGCACAGGACGCCGCACCGACACCAACCCTCGATACGGGCGATACGGCATGGATGCTGACTTCAACCGCGCTTGTGTTGATGATGACCATACCCGGTCTCGCACTGTTCTATGGCGGCATGGTGCGCAAGAAGAACGTGCTGTCCACCGTAATGCAGAGCTTTGCCATCACCTGCCTCATGTCCATTCTGTGGATGGTTGCAGGCTATTCGCTGGCCTTTACCGATGGTGGATCGCTCAATTCTTATGTAGGCGGTCTTTCCAAGGCCTTCTTCTCCGGCGTCACGATGGAATCGCTGACGGGAACCATCCCCGAATATGTGTTCATCACCTTCCAGATGACTTTCGCCGTCATCACGCCCGCACTCATCGCCGGTTCGTTTGCCGAGCGCATGAAGTTTTCCTCCATGCTGGTCTTCCTGACCCTCTGGTTGTTCATCGTCTATATCCCGGTCGCACATTGGGTCTGGGGCGGCGGCTTCATGGCGTCGGATGGCGTGCTTGATTTTGCCGGCGGTACGGTTGTCCATATCAATGCTGGTGTCGCCGGTCTGGTTGCGGCCCTCATCATCGGCAAACGCGATGGTTACGGCCACACCAACATGGCGCCGCACAATCTCGTGCTCTCGGTCATTGGTGCTGCCCTTCTGTGGGTGGGCTGGTTCGGCTTCAATGCGGGTTCTGCTGCTGGCGCCAATGCACTTGCCGGTGTCGCCATGCTCAACACGCAGGTTGCGACCGCCGGTGCGGCTCTGGCCTGGATGGTCGTAGAATGGGCGATTGCTGGCAAGCCAAGCGTACTCGGCATCATTTCAGGCGCCGTTGCAGGCCTTGTCGCCGTTACGCCTGCCGCCGGTTTCGTCAACCCTATGGGTGCGCTCATCATCGGTATCGTCGCCGGTGTGGTCTGCTATGTGGCGGCCGTGAAGATCAAGCACGCACTCGGTTATGACGATTCGCTCGATGCGTTTGGCGTCCATGGTGTCGGCGGCTTCGTTGGTGCGGTGCTGACCGGTCTCTTCGCCGATGCGGCGATCAACCCGGCCAGTGAAGGTGCAACCATCGGCAAGCAGTTCTTCGGCGCTGCCATTACGATTGTCTATACGGCGATTGCTACCGCGATCATTCTTTACGTGGTCAAGGCCATCATGGGTCTGCGACCCAGCAAGCAGGCTGAGATTGAAGGTCTCGACATCGCTTTGCACGGCGAGTCTGTTCAGTAGAGCGGGATTGTCTCAAGAGGGAAAAGGCGCGGGAAACCGCGCCTTTTTCATTTCATCAACGGATTTGTTTGCGACCCCCTGCATGGTTAATGGGGAATTAACCATCCAGCGACTAGGATCGGACCGATTCAATGTGCCCGGAGCATTTCCGCTTGGGGCCCAGCAAATATTTTCGGTTCGGGACAGGCTATATGCGGCAAGGATATTCGCCCTCATACCCGCTGCGTGACGAGCGGATTACGGAAGACAGGCTGAAACTGGCCAATCTCTTCCGCAGGCAGTTCTATATCCTGTTCGGATTGGGCCTTCTGGCGCTCACCGGCATGGCTGTCGGCGCATTGGCGACCTGGAATGTTGCCGATCCGAGCTTCAGTCATGCGACCGACAATCCGGTAACGAATGCGCTTGGTTATCCCGGCGCGGTGTTCTCTGACATCGCGATGCAGTTTTTCGGCCTGGCGAGTGTTCCCGCTCTGCTTCCCCTTGCCGTGTGGTCGCTTCTGATGATGACGCGCGGCGGCATCGGACGCATAGCCAAACGCAGTTTCGCATGGCTTGGCGCAGCACTCCTGTTCGCAGCTATCGCCAGCTGCTTCGCCGTACCCGAAAGCTGGCCAATGCCGATCGGTCTTGGTGGCGTCTTCGGAGACATGATCCTCAAGTTTCCGGGTCTCTTCCTCGGCAGTTTTCCGCAAGGTGCAATAGCATCGGGTATTGCACTTATCCTCGCAGTCCCGGCTTTTTGGCTCTGCCTTTTCGCCAGCGGTATCGTTGGGCGCGGTGCGGGGATCGTCAATTCTGCGCAGCCCTCGGCTCGTCGTAGTGTGGAGGAAGATGATTTCTCAGCAGATGACGAAGATGATGATGCATCAGCCGGTGGTGGTTTCCAGCTTATGGGAGCACTCACCCATCTGGCACTGACCTCGACCGCGAATTTCAAGCGCCTGACCGGGCTTGGCCGTCGCCGTCCGCGTGCGGAAGATTTCGACGATATGCGCGTGGTGCGCCGCAACGCCGAAATACGCAATGCGCCGCGTCGTGAACCCGGTTTCGGTGCGCCTGCCGCTGCCGAGGACGAACCGCCTTTCGATATGGATGATATGGATGACGGCGCGCCGCTCGTCGGTCAGGAATGGCACGATGCACCGCCGCCGCGGAGCCGCAAGGCCCGCGTGGAGCAGGCCGCCCCGTCGCCGAAACCTGGTCCACGCGCCCAACGCGAGGCACAGCCGTCCTTCCTCAAGGACAACGGCGTTTTCGAAATGCCATCACTGCATTTCCTCGCCGAGCCAAAGCTTGTCCAGCGCGATCCTGCGCTTTCCAAGGATGCGCTGGAACAGAACGCCCGTTTGCTGGAAGGTGTTCTGGAAGATTTCGGTGTGCGTGGTGAAATCATCAACGTTAAGCCTGGCCCGGTCGTCACGCTTTACGAACTGGAACCTGCGCCGGGTATCAAGTCTTCGCGCGTCATCGGCCTTGCCGACGATATCGCCCGCTCTATGAGCGCGATTGCAGCACGTGTGGCCGTCATTCCGGGCCGTAATGCCATCGGCATCGAACTGCCGAACCCGAAGCGCGAAATGGTTTATCTGCGCGAAATGCTGGCGAGCCGTGACTTCGAACAGTCCAAGGCGAAACTGGCGCTTGCGCTCGGCAAGACCATCAATGGTGAGCCGGTCATCGCCGACATCGCGAAGATGCCGCATGTTCTCGTTGCCGGTACGACCGGTTCGGGTAAGTCGGTGGCGATCAACACGATGATCCTGTCGTTGCTTTATCGTATGACGCCGCAGGAATGCCGCCTGATCATGATCGATCCGAAGATGCTGGAACTCTCCGTCTATGACGGTATTCCGCATCTGCTGACGCCCGTTGTGACCGATCCGAAGAAGGCTGTCGTCGCGCTCAAATGGACCGTGCGTGAAATGGAAGACCGCTATCGCAAGATGTCGAAGGTCGGCGTTCGCAATATTGACGGTTTCAATCAGCGCGTCGGCCTTGCGCAGAAGAAGGGCGAGCCGATCGCCCGCACCGTGCAGACCGGCTTCGACCGCAATACCGGCGAAGCGATCTACGAGACCGAAGAGCTCGATCTGGAGCCAATGCCCTATATCGTCGTCATCATCGACGAAATGGCTGACTTGATGATGGTCGCCGGCAAGGATATCGAAGGTGCCGTGCAGCGTCTGGCGCAGATGGCCCGTGCGGCGGGTATCCACGTCATCATGGCGACGCAGCGTCCTTCGGTCGATGTCATCACCGGCACGATCAAGGCCAACTTCCCGACCCGTATTTCCTTCCAGGTGACGTCGAAAATCGACAGCCGCACCATTCTGGGCGAGCAGGGTGCCGAACAGCTTCTCGGTCAGGGCGATATGCTCTTCATGGCTGGCGGCGGTCGTATCCAGCGCGTGCACGGACCATTCGTCGGCGACGACGAGGTGGAACGCATCGTGCAGCACTTGAAGCTTCAGGGTGTGCCCGAATATCTCGATGCGATCACCGAGGATGAAGAAGACGACGAAGGCGGCAGCGGTCCGGCTGGAACCGGCAATCTGGAAGATTCCGACGATCCATACGATCAGGCCGTCGCCGTGGTGCTGCGTGACAAGAAGGCTTCGACCTCCTATATCCAGCGCCGTCTTGGAATTGGCTACAACCGGGCTGCCTCGATCATCGAACGTATGGAGGATGAAGGCATTGTCGGTCCGGCCAACCATGCGGGCAAGCGTGAAATTCTCGTCCCGACCGGTGACGATGATTTCTAAGCCGGGTGTATGACTGCGGGACGCCATACTCGCGCCCAACTGGCGGCGTAGTTCAACAGAATGATGAAAAGAGAAAGTTTGTCGATGATGTTCTCCCGTTTCTCCGCATTCGCGAAAGCTGGTCGCCTTGCAGCCGTGCTGGGAATGGGAGCGCTTGGACTTGGCATGACGTCGCTGGTTATAGCTCCCGTTGCCGCGATTGCGCAGGGTGCTGGCGGCGGCGCGGCGGCACAGCAGATCGCCGATCATTTCTCATCGGTTCGCACAATGACTGGCGAGTTCGTGCAGTTCGGCCCCAAGGGCGAGCAGACGGGTGGTACTTTCTATATCGAACGTCCGGGCAAAATCCGTTTCAACTACAATAATTCCCCGATCCGTGTGATTTCGGATGGCGAATCTGTTGTCATCAACAACCGCAAGCTCGATACCTGGGATCTCTATCCGCTGTCGAAAACACCCTTGAAGCTGCTTCTGGCAGACCGGATCGATCTTGGCGGTGGTCGTCTTCAGAATGTGAAGCAGGAGCCGGACATGACCACGCTGGTATTGGGCGACAAGTCGGTCTTCGGCGATTCGAAAATCACCATGATGTTCGACCCCAAATCCTACGAGCTGAAGCAGTGGACCATCACGGATGCCCAGAAGCTCGATACGACCGTCATGATCTTCAATGTGCGCAGCGGCGTGCGTTTCACCGACGATATGTTCAAGATCGACTATCAGCGCATCGCCATGAAACGCAAAGGTCAGTAATCGTCAGTTTGTGATGTGCAACCGGTTTGCATTTGTCGGATAAATGATTAGGTTCGCGGCATCTTTTTCGTTGCTGCGAGACTTACCTTCATGGCCTTTTCCGTTGCTACCTGGAACATCAATTCCGTTCGTCTGCGTATGCCGCTAGTCGAGCAGTTTTTGCGCGATTATCAGCCGGATGTTCTGTGTCTTCAGGAAACCAAATGCCCGGACGATCAGTTCCCGTCCAAGGGGTTCCGCGCGCTCGGTTATGAGCACATCGCGATCAGCGGCCAGAAAGGCTATCACGGCGTTGCAACAATATCGCGGCGTCCTCTGACGGGCCTGGAAAAGATCGGTTTCTGCGACATGGGTGACTGCCGCCATCTGAGCGCGGTGGTCGAAGCTGGCGGCAAAAAGCTTCGCATTCATAATTTCTACGTTCCGGCGGGTGGTGATGAGCCGGACCCCGAGATCAATCCGAAGTTTGCGCATAAGCTGGCTTTTCTCGAAGAAATGCGCGCTATCGTTGCTGACCGGCAGGATGGGCATTCCTCCGTTCTCGTTGGCGATCTCAATATCGCGCCGCTCGAAAACGATGTCTGGTCGCACAAGCAGCTTCTCAAGATCGTCAGCCATACGCCGATCGAAACCGAGACGCTTGAAGACCTGCGTGTGAAAGGCGGCTGGAGCGACCTGATGCGGCAGCTTATTCCAGCTGACCAGAAGATCTTCACCTGGTGGAGCTATCGCGCCAAGGATTGGGCCGAATCGGATCGTGGCCGCAGGCTGGATCACGTCTGGGGTTCTGCCGATCTTGAAGGGCATATGCAGGGTCTGCAAATCCTTCGCGATGCGCGCGGTTGGGACCGCCCATCGGACCATGTGCCAGTCATTGCGACATTTGATCTGGATTGATCGGATCGTAAGGCCTATATAAGAGCCGGTTTAGAAGAGGAGAGAAGAACGATGGATCGGATTGCACTGTTTCAAATGACCAGTGTTTTCAACGTTTCCATGGTTCGCGATGTCTGCTCTTCTTACACTTCAGGATGTTTCCTGCGTTACGGCTGATGGCCGTACTCTCTTCGAATCCATCAATTTCAGCATAGCCGAAGGCCGCATCGGTCTGGTCGGGCGCAATGGCGTGGGTAAATCAACGCTGTTGCGCATGATGAGTGGTGCGCTGCTTCCGACAAGCGGAAATGTGACCGTAAACGGGACCATCGGTGTTTTGCGGCAGAACGTCGGCGGCGATGGTACTCAG
Source organism: Brucella tritici (assembly GCF_902825325.1). Lineage (GTDB taxonomy): Bacteria > Pseudomonadota > Alphaproteobacteria > Rhizobiales > Rhizobiaceae > Brucella. Next base: position 391,517 of record NZ_CADEAR010000002.1, read on the forward strand.
ACGCTGGCGGATCTTTTCGATGCGCGCACAGATTGCGACAGACTGGCACGTGTCGAACAGGGTTTGGCCAATGACAGCGATCTGGATGAGGCAGACTGGCTTCTGCCGCAGCGCTTTACCGACGCGCTGCAGCAGCTTGGTTTGCCTGATATGGCTCCCGATACCTCCCTTTCAATCTTGAGCGGAGGCCAGCAGACACGCGCGGCGCTTGCGGCTCTCATCTTCCGCAGGCCTGATCTCATTTTATTGGACGAACCGACCAATAATCTCGATCGTGCCGGTCGTTTGGCAGTCGTCGATTTGCTGACCGCCTGGCGCGGTGCAGCCGTGGTGGTCAGCCATGACCGTGAACTGTTGCAGTTCATGGATGCGATAGCTGAATTATCGCCCGACGGGCTGCGGTTCTACGGTGGCAATTGGGATTTCTATCACGGGAAAAAGACCGAGGAGCGTGAGACAGCAGCGCGCGATCTCGCAACGGCACGGCGCGAAGTCAAACAGGCCGAACACAAGGCGCAGGCTGCCGTTGAAAGACAGGCGCGCAGCGATGCCCGTGGCCGCAAGTCGCGCGCCGATGCTGGGATGAGCAAGTTATTGCTCGATGCCCGGGAAGACCGTGCGCAACAGTCGAAAGGCCGGGGCGATGCACTGGCGGAGCGCCAGTCCAATCGGGTCAACGAGCAGTTGCGGGAGGCGGAGGCAAAGGTCGAACGGGTAAAGCCGATGCATTTTAATGTGGCTGGTGCGGTTCCGCCTTCCGGTCGCGTCATGCTCGATATGCGAGATGTCTCGGGCGGGCCGCAAGCCGATTATCCGGTAATCCGCGACCTGTCATTGAAGATCGTGGGGGCCGAGCGGGTGGTTGTCGCGGGGCCGAACGGGGCAGGCAAGACTAGCCTGTTGCGGCTGATGACAGGGGAGCTTCAACCAGCAACAGGAACCGTTGTGCGCCCGGCGCGTGTGGCGATGTTCGACCAGCAGATGAGCCTGATGGATCGTGGCCAGACGCTTTATGAAAACTACCGGCGTCTCAATCCGGGGTCGAACGACAATGATGCGCGTGCTGCGCTGGCGCGTTTTTCGTTTCGCGGCGAGGGAGCTTCACGGCTTGCCGGTAGTCTGAGCGGAGGCGAATTGTTGCGGGCAGCACTTGCCTGCGTTCTTGGTGGAACAGAGCTTCCAGAACTCCTGATCCTCGATGAACCTACAAATCATCTGGATCTTGATTCCATTGAGGCGCTGGAAACCGCTCTCAATGCCTATGAAGGAGCATTGATCGTCGTGAGCCACGATCAGGCTTTTCTCGATGCTATCGGAATGGAAAGGGTGATCGCGCTTTAATCGCCATTAAGGCGCGGTGCGACTTTTTCGATTTCGCCGATCAGCTCCAGAAGATTGCGGCTGATATGCGAATGAAGCGCTGCCGCCACTTCCGGGTATTCTTCCAGAATGCGCCGGAAGATTGCGCGGCTTATGCGGATAACCTCGGTTTCCGCTTCGGCGACCGCACCGGTAAGCCGCGAGGTCTGTGCGATCAACGCCATTTCGCCAATCATGGCGCCGGGACCGACAGGGCGGATCGCAATCCGCCCTTCGTCTTGTTCGTGAAACAGGGTGATGTTGCCCGATACGACGATATAGGCGCAGTCGGCACTTTGCCCTTCACGGAAAAGCTCGCGCCCGGCTCTGAGCACGAGGCGTTCCGCGCCGAAGGCAAGCAACCGCAGCTGTTCGGGCGTGAAAGACTCGAACAGGCCTACCGTTCCGAGAATACGAATATCGTCATCAAGCGCCATGGATCGTCAATACACCTGCATCGGGCGCTGTCCATCATGGGACAAGCTTGTATCCCCCGCTTTCTGTAACCAGAAGCGTCGCATTCGACGGATCTTTTTCGATTTTCTGGCGCAAACGATAGACGTGGGTTTCCAGCGTATGCGTGGTCACGCCCGAATTATAGCCCCATACTTCTTCAAGCAGCACATCGCGACCGATAACCTTGTCGCCAGCACGATAGAGATACTTGATGATCGCCGCTTCCTTTTCAGTGAGACGGATCTTGCTGCCCTTCTCGTCGATGAGCAGCTTCTGGCCGGGCTTGAACGTATAGGGGCCGACGATGAAGGTCGCGTCCTCGCTCTGCTCATGCTGGCGCAGCTGTGCACGCACGCGAGCCAGAAGCACGGCGAATTTGAACGGCTTGGTGACGTAATCATTGGCGCCCGATTCGAGGCCGAGAATCGTATCTGATTCCGTATCGTGACCGGTGAGCATGATGATCGGTGCCTTGAAACCACCCTTGCGCAGCAGTTTTACAGCTTCACGTCCATCCATATCCGGCAAGCCGACATCCATGATCAGGAGATCTACAATGCCGTTTCGCGCAGTCTGAATACCCTTGGTGGCATTGTCTTCCTGCAGAATCTGGAATTCTTCGCACAGCTCCAGCTGTTCGACGAGGATAGAACGGAGATCTTCGTCATCGTCCACAATCAGTATCGTACGGCCTGTCATGCCTGTCCTCGTTACTCTTTGATTTAAATGGCTCTTGGTGTTTTATGACATTTAATGGAGACAAGTTGAAGCGGCGAAACGCGAAACAGGTTTTTGCTCTCGCCGACAACGGTTTTACACATGCATGACACGGAGGCGGGGGCTTGGCCAGATACGAATTTAGCCGGGGAATTGGCGTCATTGATGTGCGGGCCAAACCGGGCCACAAGACTCGCGGTTTGCTTGTTGCCGGCAATCTGGTGCTGGAATGCGCTCTTGGCAAGGGGGGAATCACCGCTTTCAAGCGTGAAGGTGATGGAGCGACGCCTCTGGCGACCATGCGGCTGCTCTATGGATACCGGCGCGGAGACAAGGGCCTGTTGCCGTCATCACGGTTGCCGCTCGGGCGTGTCCGCCGTCTGGACGGCTGGTGCGATGCGCCTTCCGACGCCAATTACAACCGCCCCGTCAGGCTGCCTTATGCGGCAAGCCACGAGGATATGTGGCGGCGCGATGACCTTTATGATATCTGCATTGTCATGGACTGGAACATTGCGCCACGTCGTCGTGGATGCGGCAGCGCGATATTCTTTCATCTGGCGCGACCCGGCTATACGCCGACCGAGGGCTGCATAGCATTGAGGCGCGCCGATATGGCGCGCCTCCTGCCTCATCTGACGGACCGGACGATGATCCGTGTCTTAAGGTAATCTTCTCAGTGTGCAGCAGCGGCAACGATTCTGACTTCATTGCCGTCGGCGTCATAGAGCTTGCCGTTCAGGAAATAGTCTCCGTCATGCAGCTCCGAGATGTTGTGATGGCGGATGATGCGTTCTGTGCCTTCCGCGAAGACTGACATCTGGTTGCTGTTGCCGAGTTTGATTTCATTGAACATCAGGTTGAGTGCAATGGCCATCAGCGCTGCCGAACTGATACCGGAATGGAAGATGGTCTCAAACCAGGTCGGAAAGTGGTGATAGAACTGGGGCGCGGCGATCGGGATCATGCCGAAGCCGATCGAGGTTGCCACGATGATGAGATTGATATTGTTCTCATAGTCCACTTTGGCGAGCGTGCGGATGCCGCTTGCAGCCACTGTGCCGAACAGGACGATACCCGCTCCGCCCAGAATGGCCGGAGGAACACAGGCAATCACCCGACCCATCACCGGCAGGAGGCCGAGCGTGATAAGGATCAGCCCGCCGGTCGCCACCACGTAGCGGCTTTTCACACCCGTCACCGCAACAAGTCCGACATTCTGCGCGAAAGCGCTCTGCGTGAACGATCCGACAATTGGCGACAGGATGCTTGAAAGCATATCCGCGCGCAGGCCATTGGCGAGACGTCGAGAATCCACTTTGGTGCCGAGGATTTCACCGACAGCCAGAATATCGGCGGAAGTCTCGACGAGCGTGACCATGATCACGATGAACATCGAGAGCGTTGCCGCAAGGCTGAACACCGGCATGCCGAAATGGAAGACCTCCGGCAGTGCCACCATCGAACCTTCGCCTACCCGCGAAAAATCGGTCATGCCGAGCGCCCACGCAATAAAGGTTCCGATGACCATGGCGAGCAGGATCGAAAGCCGGGAAATCGTGGCATTGCCCATCTTGCTGAGAATGAGGACGATAACCAGGGTAAGGCCTGCAAGACCGATATTGGCCATGCTGCCGAATTCGGGGCTATTGCTGTCTCCGCCCATCGCCCACCGCGCCGCGACGGGCATCAGTGTCAGGCCGATGGTGGTGATGACGATGCCGGTGACAAGCGGTGGAAAGAAGCGCGTGATACGCGAGAATATCGGTGTGATGACAAGGCCGATCACGGCTGCTGCAATGACGGCACCCAGCACGACCTGCAAGCCTGCTTCACCCGTTTGGCTTGACGTGACGATGGCCACCATGGTGGCGACGCCCGAAAAAGAGACGCCCTGAACCAGAGGAAGCTGACAGCCGAAAAAGGGTATGCCAATGGTTTGCAGGACCGTCGCGACGCCGCCGGCAAAAAGCGATGCGGTGATCAGCAGGCCGATTTCGGTTGGGCTGAGACCTGCCGCCTGGCCGATAATCAGCGGAACTGCTACGATGCCACCATACATGGTCAGCACGTGCTGAAAGCCATATGCCAGATTGGCAGCTACAGATAGTTTTTCATCTTCGGGACGCGAAAGCGTATCCGCCCCGGACTGGTGCGTATTCAATGATACTCCCTCCCAGCAGGCGTGAACGCATCGCCAGCCTGCTCTCTCCGTTCTTCCTGCGCTGGATCGCCATGGCGCGATGTCTTTCGACACCGAGCCGACGATGAAATGCGCGATGTCTCCTCCAAAGACATGTCGCAGGAGTATAACCGCAGCCGTCCGGATGACTGTGTCTCTTTTGCTTGAAATTGTTTTCGATGCGGGGATGCTAATGTTGAGGGAGTTTCTCAGCTGTCTATTTTGGCGCGGGCTTCTCTCATTGCATCGCGCAACACCGCAAAAATGTAGGGTTCCAGCGATTGCGCAACATTGAAGCGGAGAAAGCCGCTTGCTGTGCGTGATGGGCTGAAGACGTCGCCTGGTGCCAGAAGCACACCCTTCTCCAGAGCATGCCGGGCAATCTGGCCGGAGTCCAGCCCATCCGGCAATTCCGCCCAAAGGAACATGCCGCCTTGCGGCTCGGTCCACAGCGTGAGGCCTTCCGCTTTCAGGCGATTGGCGGTCAGCGTCATGGCATCGGCCAGTTTGGCGCGTAAGCTGTCGATATGACGGCGATAGGTACCGTCGGTCAGAAGCGCATGAACGATCTGCGGTGACAACGCATTGCCGCCGAAGCTGGTGGCGAGTTTCAGGTCGGTGAGTCCGTCGATCCAGTCGCGACGCCCGGCAATATAGCCGACGCGGGCGGCAGCGGACAGCGTCTTGGAGAAGCTGCCAATATGCAGAACGCGCTCGAACCCGTCGAGTTCGGCAAGAAGCGGCGCGGGCGAAGGATGGAAGTCGCCGAAGATATTGTCCTCAACCAGCGTGACGCCATGCGCTTCGGCAAGCTTCAGCAGGCGGTGAGCGGTGGCTGGCGTCATCGAGCCGCCGGTCGGGTTATGCAGTCCGGCATTGGATATATAGAGCTTCGGCGCGTGTTCGCTGGCCGCTCTTGCAAAGGCTTCGAGGTCCGGGCCAGTATGGGTATAGGGCACGCCGACGAGTTTTACACGATGCGTCAGAAGCACCGCCTGAAAATTGAAATAGCACGGATCATCGACCAGAACGGTATCGCCTGGCTGCAGAAGATAACGGCAGATGATATCTATGGCCTGGGTGCCGGAATCGGCCAGAAGTAATTCTCCGCTAGAGACGTCGATACCCTGTTCGCCGAGCCGGTGAGCAAGATGCTGGCGTAGCGGTCGGAAACCGAGCGGTTCGCCATAGGTGGCTAGATTGCTTGTCTCGTCGCGGGCAACCATGCGCATCGCCCGGCGGATCGCGTCCTGCGGAAGCCACGCGTCGGGCAGCCAGCCGCATCCGGGTTTGAGTGTGGCGTCGTCTGCCTCTAGTGATTGTCGCATGACCCAGAAAGGATCGATCTGGCGCTCCTTGTGCGGTATGTTGGTGGCGAGTGAAAACGGCTGACGTGCGCGCTCCGAGACATAGAAGCCTGCTCCGCGCCGCGACTGGATGATGCCCTCCGCCACCAGCCTGTCATAGGCTTCAACGACGGTGGATTTCGAGACGTTCATCGTTTCGGCAAGGCGTCGGATAGAGGGCAGTCGTGCACCCGGCGCGAGGCTCATCGCGGTGATGCGTCCGCGAATAATACCCATCACTTTTTCAACGAGCGGGGTCCTGTCGGCGGTGGCGTTTTCATCGCCGCGCTCGATCTCGCCGCTTGCGTAAGCGGCTTCTACAGCTTCAAGGCTGCGCAGCAGGCCCGTCGAAATCATCTGTACCATTCCTTGTACCAGTACAGTTTGTCAGAATTGTCCGGAAACTGTCTCTGATTATTCGGGCGGTTTCGCGGCATTGTCTTCCAAACCCATATACGATTTTAAAGAAAGCCGAAAAGACACAATGCGTGAGAATGTTGGGAATAAGACCGCGGGATGGATTAACGGGTTCTTGGGCGTATTGATTTTTTCCGGGTCGCTACCGGCAACGCGGCTGGCGGTGATCGATATCGATCCGACCTTCCTGACAATGGCGCGCGCTTCGATTGCCGGTGTGCTGGGACTGGCGCTGTTGCTGGCGTTTCGGGAACCTTTTCCCCGTCGTAACGATGCGATCTCACTGATTGTGGTGGCGCTCGGCGTGGTGGTCGGCTTTCCGCTTCTGACAGGGCTTGCCCTCCAGCACATGACGTCTGCCCATGCGATTGTCTTTATAGGACTGCTTCCGCTCGCCACGGCAATCTTCGCTGTCCTGCGCGGTGGAGAGCATCCGCGCCCAATGTTCTGGCTGTTTTCAGTGGTTGGAAGCTTTATCGTCGCTTCCTATGCCTACGGACAGGGAAGCCAATCCACGCTTCTGGGTGACGTGCTGATGCTCGCTGCCGTTATCGTCTGCGGTCTGGGCTATGCCGAAGGCGCGCAACTTTCGCGCAGGCTCGGCGGCTGGCAGGTTATCTGCTGGGCGCTGGTGTTTTCGCTGCCGGTCATGCTGCCACTGAGTCTCATGACGCGCCCGGAGACATGGACAGGCATCGGTACGCCAGCCTGGATAAGCCTTGGCTATGTCTCACTGTTTTCGATGCTGATCGGCTTTTTCTTCTGGTATCGCGGTCTTGCGCAGGGTGGAGCGGCCACGGTGGGCCAGTTGCAGCTTCTCCAGCCCTTTTTTGGCCTTATGCTGGCAGCCGGTATTGCGGGGGAACCAGTCAGCATGGGGATGGTTGCGACGGCAGTGGTGGTCGTCATCTGCGTGGCGGGTGCGAAGAAATTTGCTTAAATAAATGCCCATACGGTCGTGCGCTTCACTTCCGCGTCTTCAAGGGCGCGGGTGACGGGCACGGTATAGACGGCAAGCTGCTGCAGCCGGTCCTTGGGCAGATAGGCGCGCCCCGGATCGCCGACGATGATGCTCGCGCCGCGTTCGGCAAGCTTCATGAACCATGGAATAAGCCGGTCGGCGAGCGTCTTTTCATAAAAGACATCACCTGCCAGAATTATGTCCCAGCCATCGTCCTTGTCGATGAAGTCGTTTAGAGAGGGGAAAACCGACACGCCATTGGCCGATGCATTGATCTCGATGGCCGGAAGCGCGAAGGGATCGATGTCCGAAGCCAGCACGCTTGTTGCACCTGCCTGCATGGCGGCAATGGCGACGAGGCCGGAACCCGATGCGAAATCGAGCACTGTCTTGTCCTGCACCGTTTCAGGATGATCCAGAATATAGCGCGCCACGCCCTGACCGCCCGCCCAGGCGAAAGCCCAGAAGGGCGGCGGCAGGCCGATCGTGGCAAGCTCTTCCTCTGTCTTGTGCCAGAGGTCGTGCGCTTCATCGGCCAGATGAAGACGAATTTCCGGCACATGCGGCGGCGCTTGCAGACTGGTATTGGCCAGAATGAAATCGCGCGCGCTTTTATGTGCCGGATTAAGCATCAAATATCTTTGACATCGAGTCCGCCCATACGGCAGACTTCGATCCATTCGTCTTCCATGACCGGCTGTACCGAAAGCCGCATCGAGGTGACGAGTGCCATCTTCTCCAGCTTCGGATTGGCCTTCACATCTTTCAGCGTTACTGGCTTCGGCATGTCGCGGACGGCCCTGATGTCAACGCAGTCCCAGCGCGGATCGTCCGTGGTACTGTCAGGATGTGAAAGGGCGCAGACCTCGACGATGCCGACGACTTCCAGCCCTTCATTGGAATGATAAAAGAAGCCTTTGTCGCCCAGTTTCATGGCGCGCATGTTGTTGCGCGCCAGATAATTGCGCACACCGTCCCATTGCTCGCCTTTTTCGCCACGGGCTTTCTGCATTTCCCACGACCATTTGAACGGTTCGGATTTGAACAGCCAGTAAGCCATCAGTCATGAGCCTCAAGCGTTGGCGGGATTGTTGATCGCCCAGTTCCACGGACGCACGGTCACGCTCTCGAACAGGCCTGCCGATGCATAAGGATCATTGGCAGCGATCTTTTCCGCTGCGGCCTTGTCGGCAGCTTCCACAACGACCAGACTGCCGTTCGGCTTGCCATCTTCACCGAGGAAAGGGCCTGCAAACTTCAGCCCGTCACCAAGACCCTTGAGATAGTCGAGATGTGCAGGGCGCGTATCGAGGCGCACTTGCAGATGGTCCTGCTTGTCGTTGCACAGAAGAGCAAAAAGCATTGTCAATTATCCTTTCCGTTCGAGCATGATCTTGTCCGAAAACCGGTTCCCACTTTTCGGGATCACGCTCTAGTCCTCGGTCTTGAGTGGTCGGTTGAGCAGAGCCGTCACGGCTTCGTCAATGGTGATGGTGCCGTCAAGCAGCGCACCCGTCGCATCGATGATGGGTGCGGAGATGGCGTGTTGGCGACATAATTCGGCGGCAATCGGCGCGGTCGCCACACCTTCGGCCAGCGGGCGATTGGTCAGATCCTCACCGCGTCCGAGTGCCAGCCCGTAGGAGTAATTGCGCGACTGCGACGAAGAGCAGGTCAGCATCAGATCGCCGAGGCCGGAAAGACCCATGATGGTTTCGGGTCTCGCTCCCATGGCCTGTCCGATGCGGCGCAGCTCAGCAAACCCGCGCGTGACGAGAGCAGCCTGAGCGCTTGCGCCGAAACCGCGCCCGACGGCAGCACCGGCGGCGATGGCGAGAACATTTTTCAGGGCACCGCCGATTTCGACCCCTTTAAGATCGGTTGTCGAATAGCAGCGGAAAGCTGGACCAGACAGAAGTGCTGCGAGCTGATCGGCGGTTACAGCGTCCTCGCAGGCAATAGTCACGGCCGTTGGAAGCCCTCGGGCAACATCTGTTGCAAAGCTTGGACCGGATAATGCAGCGATCCGGTGGTTCGGCAGAACCTCGGCCACAACTTCCGACATCAATCGTCCGGTGCTGCGTTCGATCCCTTTCGCGCAGAGTACGACAGGTGCGGTTTGCGGAATAAGGTTGCTCAGTTGCGAAAGCCCGGCGCGCATCGCCTGTGCGGGAATGACGGCCAGAACGGCATCCGCACGCTCGACTACGGCGACCGCGTCTGTGCTTGCATTAATGGCGGCGGGAAGCTCGATTTCGCCTAGATAGTGCGGATTGCGGTGTGTCCGGTTGATGGCTTCGACCATCGCCTCGTCACGGGCATACAGACATGTATCGTGGCCGCTGCTGCATGCCATGGCCGCAAGGGCTGTGCCCCAGGCGCCGCCACCCAGAATGGCGATCTTGCTAGTTTTTCCGCTCATATCCCGACCGCTCATGCCTTGGCCCCACGTCGTCCGGTGCCGATCAGCGGAGCCGACTTTTCGTCAAGCGGCCAGCGCGAACGCGGTGCAAGATCAAGCCTATCGGGGGCGTCGGTCGCCGCACGTTCGGCACCGGCCCAGGCAATCATCGCAGCATTGTCGGTGCACAGATCGAGCGGTGGGGCGATAAAACTGAAACCGTGCCGGGCGCAAAGCGTTTCGAGCGCGGCGCGCAAGGTTTTGTTGGCCGCGACCCCACCGGCAACGACAAGCGCCGGTGTTTCGCAATCGGGAAATTCGTTTCTGAAACGTTCAAGCGAACGGCCCACCCGGTCGGAGAGCGTGTCAGCGACTGCAGCTTGGAAAGAGGCGCAAATATCGGCCACGTCCTGATCCGACAATGGCACCAATTCGGTTGCCGTCTGGCGCACTGCCGTCTTGAGACCGGAAAAGGAAAAATCGAGTCGTGCTTCGCCTTTCAACGGCCGAGGCAGGGCGAATCGCTTCGGATCGCCCGTGAGCGCCATGCGTTCGACTGCCGGGCCGCCTGGATAAGGCAGGCCCAGCAGCTTTGCCGTCTTGTCGAAGGCTTCACCAAGCGCATCGTCGATTGTTGTGCCAAGGCGTTCATAATCGCCAATGCCGCGTACCAGCACCATCTGAGTATGACCGCCGGAAACGAGCAGCAGCAGATAGGGAAATGGCAGGCCGTCGGTCAGACGCGCCGTCAACGCATGGCCTTCCAGATGGTTGACGGCGTAAAACGGTTTCTGTGCAGCCATGGCCAGCGCCTTGGCAGTCATGAGCCCGACGATCAGCCCGCCGATCAGCCCCGGCCCCGCCGTGGCTGCCACCGCATCGACCTCGGCAAGTTTCATGTCGGCGTCGTCCAGCGCGCGTGCAATCAGCCGGTCCAGCGCTTCGACATGGGCGCGTGCGGCAATCTCGGGCACGACGCCACCATAGGGCTCGTGCTCGGCGATCTGGCTCAGAACCACATTGGACAGAATCCATCCTCGGCCCCGATCGTCACGTTCGACGATTGCGGCGGCTGTTTCGTCGCAACTTGTTTCTATTCCAAGAATGCGCATTTGCGGTTAGACCCTGCCTGTCTCATAATTCGTTGAAAATCCGGTACCATGGACGGCGCAATATGCAAACAGCATCCTTGAAGAATGGCACGTTGAAGATAGGCACGCGGGGCAGCAAGCTTGCTCTCGCCCAGGCTTACGAGACGCGTCGCCGCCTGATGGAGGCGCATGGTCTGCCGGAAGAAGCCATCGAAATCATTCCGATGTCGACGGCGGGCGACCGTATTCAGGATCGCGCACTTTCCGAGATTGGCGGCAAGGGGCTTTTTACCGAAGAGATCGAGCAGGCGCTGACGGACGGACGAATCGATCTCGCCGTCCATTCCACCAAGGATATGCCGACTGTTCTGCCCGATGGTCTTCATCTTTCCATTTTCCTTGAGCGCGAAGATCCGCGTGATGCCTTTATCGGTCGTACGGCTTCACGCCTTCTCGATCTGCCGCAGGGCGCGACGGTCGGTTCGTCATCATTGCGCCGTCAGGCTTTGATCCGCCGCCTTCGTCCAGACATTCAAGTGGTGATTTTCCGCGGCAATGTCGATACCCGCCTGCGCAAGCTGGAAGCCGGAGAAGTCGACGGGACGTTTCTCGCCTGTGCAGGATTGCGGCGTCTGGGGCTTGGCGATGTCATTACCGACCTGGCCGATCCGGAAAGCTTTCCGCCTGCGCCGGGACAGGGCGCCATCGGGATCGAAACGCGTATCGGCGATACACGCATCGATGCGCTGCTCGCGCCCCTTGCGCATCGCGAAACAGGGATCGCCCTGGCCTGTGAACGGGCATTTCTGGCCGCGCTTGACGGCTCCTGCCGCACGCCGATTGCCGGTCTTGCGACCGTGAACGGCGATACGGTTTCGTTCCACGGCATGATTCTGAAGCCGGACGGGTCCGAAGCGCACGAGATAAGGACGGGAGGTCCGGCATCGAATGCTGCCGCACTCGGTATGGAAGCGGCAGAGCATCTGCGCGCGAAGGCCGGTCCCCAATTCTTCGAGGGCTGGGAGTAGATTTGGCGGGGCGCGTACAAATCGCATCTCTTGGCCGTGTTCTGGTGACGCGGCCGCAACCGACTGGCTCGCAGACCGCCGCAAAACTGGCGTCGAGGGGCTATGAGCCGGTTCTGCTTCCGCTGAGCCGGACCGTTGCTCTTTCTTTTGCCCTGCCCGAAGGCCCGTTTACGGCTTTGACGGTAACAAGCGCCAATGCCTTTCACCACATCGACACGGAACAGTTGAAGCGGTTTCTTGGCTTACCGCTCTTTGCCGTGGGGCAGGGAACAGCGCAGGCAGCGCGGAAGGCCGGGTTCAGCCGGGTGATCGACGGCGGCGGTGACGCGGTTCGTCTTGCGGCGACGATGCGGCGCGATCTTCCCCAACAATCCCGTGTTCTTTATCTCGCCGGACGCGTGCGCCAGCCTGTGTTCGAAGACGAGATGCAGGCCGCTAGGCTCGGTATGCATGTCGCCAATGTCTATGACACGGAGATGATTCCTTATTCGGCGCGAGCGCTTCTGGATGTGCTTCATGGCGCGCCTTTTGTCGCGGTCATGCTTTATTCCGGCGTTGCTGCGACGAGCTTCGTTGAAGCGATGCGTGAAATCACACCGCCTTTTGACGAGAAAACGCGGTTTTTGTGCATTTCTGCCCGTGTGGCCGACCGGTTGCCGCCGCTCTGGCGGGCAAATGCCCTTGTTGCAGACCACCCGGATGAAGGCGGACTTTTCCGGCTGTTTGCCAAACTTTGACTCATTTCGGCGCAACCTTCCTTCATCTGGCGATTTTATCTGTTAGAGTCTGAGGCAACCAATCGGTGTTTACGAGAGGATCCATGGCGAAACCCGGCACTCCGCGACATTCCAAACCGGCCCGTAATCCTGTGACGATCAATCTCGATCCATCAGACGTAAAGCGGGTTGATGAACCGGCGAAGGCGACGCCAGACGCAGAGCCGGTGGGAAGTTTCTCAAAATCTGAAAACCCAAAGCCGGAAACCCAGAAGCCTGCATCACCCAAACCGCAAGCGACGACTGCCGAAAAGACCGTGAGGACGGAAAAGCCGGAAAGTTCGACCTATGCCAAACCGCCCTTTACCTCGGGCGTGAAGCCGGAAATTCATCAGCCTGCGCAAAAGAGCGGGGCGGGGGTGTCGCATCTTCTGGCCGGTATTGCTGGTGGTGTTATCGGCCTTGGTGGTTTGCTGGCGCTGCAATGGGGCAATGTTATCCCCTCTCCAGGTGCAAGAGTAACAGCGGAACAACTCGCGCATATGGAGCAGCAGATTGCCGATCTGCGGAGCAATCCAACGCCTGCGCCGCTTGACGATGCGAGCCGCGCGCAGCTTGCAGCTCTGGAAAAGAACGTACAGGCCGCCGAGATCAAGTCAGAGGCGGTCGCAGGTTCCTTCGCCGATCTTCAGCAGCAATTTGCGGCCTTGCCGAAAAAGGCGGGACAGGAAGCGGCGGCTGATACCTCTGCTCTGACCGCGCGGCTTGACGCGCTGGAAAGCAAGCTTTCAGCGGCGCAGAACCGGGCGGATGAGGCGACAGCCGGAGTTTTGGGAAACAGCGGCACGATTTCATCCCTCGAATCGAAACTGACCTTCTTGCAGGAAAAGGTCACCCAGGCTTCGCGCCAGCCCGATGCGACGGCGCTTATAGCGGCAAATGCGCTGAAAACCGCAATCGATCGCGGCGGTTCGTTCAAGGCGGAGTTGGACACATATGCGTCGGTGGTGCCCGACGAGGCATCCATCGAACAGCTCCGTGCTCACGCCGACAAAGGCGTCCCGACCGTTACCGACCTGAATGCGTGGTTCGGTGCCGTTGCGAACAGGATCGTCGCCACGGAGAACAAACTGCCTGCCGATGCCGGAATTTGGGATCAGCTTGTCGCCAGCGCCAGAGGATTGGTAAGCGTGCGCCCGGTTGCGGGCAATGTCAGTGGCACCGGCGTCGGGCCGATCACGGCCCGTATGGAAGCTGCCCTCCAATCCGGCGATCTGGAGCGTGCGCTTAGCGAATGGGAGCAGTTGTCTGCTGATGCCAAGGCCACCTCACAGGAATTTGCCGATCAGGTGCGGGCGCGACGGGATGCTGATGCGCTTGTGCAGCGCCTTGTTGCGGATGGCCTGAAACCGAAGGTTTCGGCGGGTGAAACCGGCGGGGCTCCGGCCTCTTCCGGTCAATAGGAGGCAGGCCAATGCTGCGTGTCCTGTTCTATCTCGCCATTGTTGCTGCGCTTGGTTTCGGCTTTGCCTGGCTTGCGGACCGTCCGGGCGAACTTGATGTCACTTTCGCGGGCAACCACTACAATGTGCCTCTGATAACCGCTGTTGCGGGGATCGTTGCCATTGTCGCGGCCATTCTCATCCTGTGGTGGCTCATCAAGAGCATTATACAGTCACCTTATACACTGCGCAGGCATTTTCGCGCGCGCAAGCGCGATCGTGGCTATCAGTCGCTTTCGACCGGTTTAATTGCAGCCGGTGCAGGCGATGCGGAAGCGGCGCGCCGCATGACGAAGCAGGCAGGGAAATTGCTGAGTTCCGATCAGGAGCCGCTGATAAAGCTTCTCGAAGCGCAGACCGCGATGCTGGAAGGCCGCACGGAAGATGCCCGCAAGGGCTTCGAGGCGATGGTGGAGGATCCCGAGACAAGGCTGCTCGGCTTGCGTGGGCTTTACATCGAAGCCCAGCGTGTTGGTGCTCGCGATGCCGCCCGCCATTACGCTGCCGAAGCCACCAGCCAAGCACCGCAGCTTGAATGGGCCTCCTCGGCCATGATGGGCCAGCTTTGTGCCGAGGGCGATTGGGATGGAGCGCTGAAGCTTGTCGATGCGCGCAAGCAGGCTCTCGCCCACAGCAAGGATGTGGTGAAGAAGGAACGCGCTGCATTGTTGACTGCCAAGGCGATGGCAGTCGTCGATGTCGATCATGCCCAGGCAAAGGCGCTGGCGCTGGAGGCAAACAAGCTCGCGCCTGATCTGGTGCCCGCCGCCGTGGTTGCTGCGCGTGCCCTTTTCGCTGATGGCGACGTGCGGAAAGGCTCGAAAATTCTTGAAGCGGCCTGGAAGCGGTTTCCGCATCCGGACATTGCATCAACCTATGTCTATGCACGATCCGGCGATACGGCACAGGATCGACTGAAGCGTGCAAAGCATCTCGTATCGCTGCGATCCAATAATGCCGAAGGCAGTCTTGCACAGGCGCGCGCTGCCTATGAGGCGGGCGATTATCGCCTTGCTCGCGACAATGCCGAGCAGGTTCTACGCGCTTCGCCGCGCGAAAGCGCCTATCTGCTGCTTGCCGATATTGAAGAAGCCGAAACCGGCGATCAGGGCAAGGTTCGTGAATGGCTGGCGCGTGCGGTCAAGGCGCCGCGCGATCCTGCATGGACTGCCGATGGCTATGTTTCCGAACAATGGTCACCTGTATCGCCGGTCACGGGACGCCTCAACAGTTTCGAGTGGAAAGTTCCCGTCGTGGCGCTCGCTCCTGCGATTGAAGCGGAAAAGCCCGAAATCAAGGGCCCGGTCGAGGCGAAGCCGGTCAATCAGATTGTTCTGGCAGAGCTGCGGGACAAGGCCGAAATGGCGGATGTTTCCGCGGGAGCCGAGAGCAAGCCGGTTGTTCGCGATATCGAGGAGGCCGAGGTCATTATTCCCGCTGCTGAGCCCATGAAGGTGTCGCCAGCAACTCCGGTAAAGAAGGCGGAAGAAGTGAAACCGCCAGTCGCCGATGTTATCGTGACTGACGACGATGCGAACGAGGAACCCCGTCGCGCGCATCTCGTGGTGGACGATCCGGGTGTCGACGAAAGCAAATCTTCGCAGAAGGTGCAGAGTGGATTGAAGCTTTTCTGATCAGGCTTTCCGCGAATCGTTGCCGAAAAACAACGCAGCGCATCTCTCGGGCGGTAAACGGCGGTGTAAGACAGTTTACCGCCTTGCGTGGCGCATTCAGCCCGTTACCTTCGATGTTGCTAACTAAATATGCCGGAATCGCGTTTACGGTCGGCAAGCAGTGAATGTGGCAGCGAGGGTGAATGTTCGATCGTCTTCTGGATTTTTTAAAAGAACTCCCGGCCAGCGGTTTTCGTGACCGGAATGAAAAATTCTCCAATGACGATCCACGACTGGCTGCCGCTGCACTGCTTTATCACATCATGGATGCCGATGGTGAAACGCGTGAAAGCGAGCGTAAAAAGCTCTCTTCAATGCTGTCGCAGAAATACGGGCTGAAGGGCGATAGCCTGAAACGGCTGATCCTTGCCGCGGAAAAAGCCGATCAGGAAGCGATAGATTTATCGGATTTCACATCGGTTCTGAAGCGACAGCTTGACTATCAGGCACGTCTCGACCTGATCGGCCTGATGTGGGAAATGGTCTATGCCGATGGCAAGGTGAGCGAAGTCGAGGCCGACGTGATGTGGCGCGTGGCGGAACTCGTCGGCATCCGGCAGGATGACCGGAATGCCATTCAGGAGCGCATGGACAAGGCGAACCGTAGCACATCCGCTTCCTGATGACCTCCTATAGCTCGAACGATCAGACTCGTCCTTGCAAGTGACGGGCCTTGCGCAATTGCGGGAACATGGCCGCCCAAGCGACCGCAACGGCGATTGATCCCAATCCGCCAATGACGACGGCCGGAACAGCGCCGATGGCTGCGGCCATCAGACCGGCACGGAATTCGCCAAGCTCGTTCGATGCTCCGACAAAGACCATGTTGACGGCATTGACGCGACCGCGCACGTGATCAGGCGTCCAAAGCTGCATCAGCGTTTCGCGGATATAGACGCTGATCATGTCAGCCGCACCCGCAAATGCCAGGGCAACAACGGACAGCCAAGTCAGTGTCGAGACGCCGAAAATAATATTGAAGAGGCCGAAGAGGCCAACGAAGATGAACATCACGCGGCCTGCATGGTCGCGGATCGGATGTCCGGCAAGCCAGACGGCAGTCAGGACAGCCCCGATGCCTGGAGCTGAGCGCAGCAGCCCAAGCCCCCAAGGGCCGAGATCGAGAATGTCTCGCGCATAGATTGGCAGCAGAGCCACCGTTCCGCCGAGGAGCACGGCGAAAAGGTCGAGTGAAATCGCGCCGAGGACAATCTTTTCCTTCCAGATGTAGCGGAAGCCAGCCAGCATGCTCGTCAGCGAGCGCTGCTCGGTAAGCGTGTGCTGTTTGGGCTTTGGAATGGAGAAGATCAGGAAGGAGCCGATCAGCAGGAACAGCGTCGCGATGGAATAGGCCGCGACCGGAGAAATGCCATAGAGCAGGCCACCTGCAACCGGTCCCACGATTGTCGCTACCTGCCATGCCGATGAATTCCATGAAACGGCGTTCGCGAAATCCTCCGTGGGTACAAGATTGACGACCAGCGATGCGGAAGATGGGCCGAGAAACGCGCGTGCGACACCAAAAAGAGTTAGTGCTGCAAAGACGGTCAAGGGCTCGAACAGACCTGCAAGGGTCAGGCAGAGCAACAACGCCGTCACCACGCTTTCCAGAATGAGCGACAGGCCCATGATGAAGCGCCTGCCGAACCGGTCGGCAGCAGCGCCGGTTACCAGAACCAGCAACAGGGCCGGCAGGAATTGCACCAGTCCGACCATGCCCAGATTGAAGGCGTCACGGGTGAGATCATAGATCTGCCAGCCCACCGACACACTCACGATTTGCACCGCAAATGCGCTCAGGAAACGGGCGCCCCAGTATTTTTTGAAGGCAGAGTGCCGGAATGCTGCGTAACGATCTGCAGAAGAAGCATCAGTGGAGGGGGACATTGCTCATAACATCTAAAGCATTTCCAGCAAAAGTGCGAAGCGGCTTTGCTTGGGATAATGCGCAACAACAAGAAGATAGATGTTACTTACAGCATCCTTCCCATGATCGGAACCACTTTTTGTGAACGGTTTTGTGAAGTGCTGTATCAGACAGTGACGGTACAGCTTCACAAACAAAAAAGGCCGGTTCAAACCGGCCTTTCATTGCTGTCGTTCTGGATCAGTCCTTGCCGAGCAGGCCTTTCCAGATAATCGCGCCGATAGCCGCTCCGACAAGCGGTGCGACCCAGAACAGCCAGAGTTGGCTGAGTGCTGCCGTGTCGGCGAAGAGAGCGACGCCGGTCGAACGGGCCGGGTTGACCGATGTATTGGTGACCGGAATCGAAATCAGATGGATCAGGGTCAGGCCGAGACCGATGGCAATCGGGGCAAAGCCAGCCGGAGCCAGCGACGAGGTAGAGCCCAGAATGATGATGAGGAAGAAGGCCGTCAAGATTATCTCGATGAGCAGGCCCGCCATCATGCTGTAGCCGCCCGGCGAAAGTTCGCCATAGCCGTTCGAAGCGAGACCACCGGCGGAGAAGCCTTCCTTGCCTGATGCGATGAGGAAGAGCACGGCTGCAGCTGCAATGGCGCCCAGAACCTGTGCAACCCAGTATGGGATCAGGTCTTTGGCCGGAAGGCGACCAGCTACCATGAGGCCCAAGGAAACGGCGGGGTTGAAATGACCGCCGGAAATGCCGCCTACAGCATAGGCCATGGTAAGGACAGTCAAACCGAAGGCGAGGGCGACGCCGAGAAAGCCGATGCCCAGTTCAGGGAAGGCTGCGGCGAGAATTGCGCTGCCGCAACCGCCGAAAACAAGCCAGAATGTTCCGAAAAATTCAGCCGACAATTTGTTCAGCATGGAAGTCCCCAGGGTTGGTGTAGTGAATATGTCATATGCGAATCATATAGCAAGAAGCATATAATCGTCTTTTTCTTCGGACAATCATGTTTAACTTTATTGACGGTTTTTGTTCTCTGTGGATTTTTCCTGTCATTTCAGTAAATAAAAAAGCTATTCTTCATATATTCGATATTGCTTTTATATCTCTTCTAAATTGGTTCCTGGTGGACAGTAAGAATTGGCCGGTCGGACCTTTTAAAGCCGTCGATCCCGCTCAGCCATATTGCGGAGCAGGGTGGCGGCACGTTATAAGCGCAGATGTCGAACGGGCGACGCTGGCTGATACAAGAGTGTTTAGCCGGGATTTCGCGGGGCAGATTGGAGTTGTCAGCCTTGAACACTCATCGTGGGACGAAAACGCAAAGGCTCGTTTTGGAGGCCGTCAAAGTCGTTCCGATTGTTGCAGCCTTGTCCGGCTGCACGGCGACTGCATGGACCGAAAAGGTGAAGATCGACAGCACGCCAATGCCGACGGAATGCGCGGGCTGGGAGAAGATCGATCTTAAGCAGCGCACGACATTGGTCCTTTTGCGCGAGGACCCGCGCCTTGTGGTCGAGATCGACTCGCACAATCTCAAGGGGCGTAACCTCGGTTGCTGGCAGTAGCCGGACCGCTTCAGGCCGGGGCGGCCAGTCGCACATCGACTTTCTCGATGGTGCCGCGCAGCGCAGGAAGCATTGTTTCGAAGTCGATATGTGCACCTGGTTTCAGCATTGCTTCTCCTGGAGCCAGGCGCCGTTCGCGCTTGCTGCCGTCGCTGTAGGTGATCATGACGATCAACGGCGGCGTGGCGCGTTCTTCGGATGTGGTGTTCCGTATGCGTCCACCGACACTGAGAACATCGCCTTTATCATGTACTCCAACGCTGGTTTTGAGATCGGTTAGCTGAAGTGCCGAAATGAGTGGCAGGGTCGGCTGCCTGACGGAAGGAGGCTTGTCGGCAAGCAGTGTATATCCGCCCGCTATCCAGAAGGCGGTCGTCGCGCAAAGAGCGACGAAAACCCAATAGCCGAAACCGGGCCATCCGCTGGGGAGACTTGTTTCGGACATAAGCTTTCTTGGCGCAAACGGCTTCTGCGGAATGCTGTGTGATAAGGATTCTGGCCACGGCGAGGCCGGGACAATGGTTTCGAATTCAGCATCCTCGACCGGTCCGACATCGGAAGTAAACCATGCTGCGCGATGATTTTCGCGCAAAGGCACGCGCGACATCTGCGCTTTCGATGGTTGTTTCGCCATCATGCCGTCATCTTCCTTTGCGTTTTTCGCCCTTCGACTGGTGCCACACACTGGCTCATAATGGTTAATGCTTCATGGCCGCAGCCACGTTCACGCATTTTTTAAGGCTCACGCGGGCTGAATTAACGCAACATTAACCATAGAGGATAAAGGTCGATCTGATATCGATGTCATCCGTGCGCCCCTCAGCGCGCGGACAATTGAAGAGAAACAGCCCGGTGATACGTTTCGAGAATGTCGGCCTGCGATATGGAATGGGTCCTGAGATCCTGCGCGATGTCAGTTTCCATATTCCGCCGCGTTCATTCCAGTTTCTGACCGGCCCGTCGGGGGCAGGGAAAACCTCGCTCATGCGCCTTCTCTTCATGGCGCTGAAGCCGACGCGCGGCCTTATCAATATTTTTGGCAAGGATGTTGCGCGGCTCAATCATGCGGAAATTCCGCTTCTGCGCCGCCGCATTGGCATTGTGTTTCAGGATTTTCGCCTGCTCGACCATATGACCACCTATGAGAATGTGGCGCTGCCGCTGCGTGTGCGCGGAAAGGAAGAGGCAACCTACCGTCACGAAGTGGAGGAGCTTCTGCATTGGGTTGGGCTCGGCGACCGAATGAATGTGCTGCCGCCGGTCCTTTCGGGCGGTGAGAAGCAGCGCGCAGCCATTGCTCGCGCGCTCATCGATCAGCCGGAACTGCTTCTGGCTGACGAACCGACCGGCAATGTCGATCCGCCGCTTGCGAAGCGTCTCCTGCGCCTTTTCACGGAGCTGAACCGTTCAGGCACGGCTGTGATTATCGCGACCCACGACCTTTCCCTGATGGAGCAGGTCGATGCGCGGCGCATGATCCTCGAACATGGGCGGCTCGACATCTATGATTGATGCAAGGAACACCTGGCAACGCGCATTGGATGATATGCGGGTCCGTTTCGAAGACCTTCAGGACATGCTGCTCGTTCGCATAGGCAAGCGTCGGAAGCGTCAGGGACCGAGTCCCATTGTGCCCGACGGCAGCGTGACAGGCACCGCGCTCGTTATCGTGATCGCCATCATGACCTTTCTAGCATGTCTGACGATGGGCGGTGTGACGCTCGTTCGCGCCTCGGCTGCTGCCTGGCAGAGCCAGATCGCGCGCGAAGCCACGATCCAGATCCGGCCGGTCGACGGGCAGGACATGGAAAAGGCTCTGGCTCAGGCGAGCGAGATCGCGCGCGGCTTTGCCGGCGTCAAAGGCACCAGCATCATCGACAAGGATGCGACAGCGCGCTTGCTCGAACCGTGGCTCGGCAGTGGCCTCAATATCGATGAACTGCCCGTACCGCGTCTTGTCGTTGTCACGATCGACGAGAATGCTCCGCCTGACTTTGAAACCATGCGTGCTGAAATTACACGTGCCATTCCGGCGGCTAGCTTTGACGATCATCGCACCTGGGTCGACAGGCTTGTCTCCATGGCTCACACGACGGTGCTGGTTGGAACTGCCGTTCTCTCGCTCGTGATTGCTGCGACGGTTTTGACCGTGATCTTTGCCACACGCGGCGCAATGTCAGGCAACGGCCATATTATCGAGGTGCTGCATTTTATCGGCGCTGAATCGAAATTCGTGGCACGTGAGTTCGAATGGCACTTCTTCCGCACCGCATTGAAGGGCGCGCTATGCGGCGGAGCGGCGGCAATGTTCGTATTTCTGATCTTCTCGTGGTGGGCATCGAGCCATATGGCGACCCCCGAAGGCGACCAGGCTGCTGCCATGTTCGGTAATTTCGCCATCGGGCGCAGCGGCTACATCGGAGCTGCCGTCATCATTATTCTGGTCAGTTTCCTCACCATGCTGACCAGCCGCCTGACGGTGATCCGCCAGCTTGCAACCATGGATGGTCCGGGAGTGCGCTCCGAATGAAGACCTTTTCCGATACAGGCGCTTTCAGGACAAGATTTTCGCCCGCTTCTCCGACTTCTCGCCGCAATGCTGGCTATGATGGAAGAAGAGATGGTACGCGAATCCCGCAAGCGCTATCGGGCGGGCACCGGTCGAGTGACGATGCAGTGGCACAGAGGCAGACAGCAAACGGGCTTTCTACGGGGGATGTGGTCTGGCGCCGCAATCGGAGCGGCGTTTCCCTGCAGTCCTTTACAGTTGCGTCCGGTAATTTCTTATGGTCTGTCATGATGCGCATGTTCAGACGTTTCCAACCCGTTTCCATCGTTCTCTTTGTTATTCTTCTGGCGTTTCTCGTCGGCTTCGTCGCGTTTGGTGAAAAAGTCACCAGCATGCAACCTCCGGCTATCGAGGAGCCTGCCGATGCGATCATCGTTCTGACTGGTGGACAGTCAAGAATCCAGGCGGCCGTCGATCTTTTGAAAGACAAACGAGGGAAGCGGCTTCTGATCAGCGGTGTTCATCCGGCGACCAATGAAAAGGCGCTGCAGCGCGCGACCCATGCAGATCAGAGCCTCTTCGATTGCTGTGTTGATCTTGACCGGTCGGCACTCAATACCATCGGCAATGCGACCGAAAGCGAACGCTGGATTCGTACCAACAATTATCGCCGCGTGATCCTGGTCACCAATAACTACCATATTCCGCGCAGCACCTTGGAAATGTCCTATCGCATGAAGGATGTGGAATTCATTCCCTATCCGGTCGTGAATGGGGAGCGACGCGAACATAGCTGGGTTGCCGAAAGTGACACATTGCGCGTGCTCTTCATCGAATATGTGAAATATCTGGGCGCTGCTGTCCGTGTGGGTGCGACCGAACTGTTTGGAACGCAGTCAGGGCAAAATGCAACGACCGAGAGCTGATCTGGCCGCAGAATTGCGATTTCCTTATGGAAATGGCCGATCTTCCTGATATATCGGTGCCGTCACTTTCTGCAGAAAGTCCAGAATTCGCGCGTGATCGTTTACCGCCAGCCGGGAGCGAAAATGCTTTAGCCAGGGTCTCCACCGACTGATGCTTCTCTATCTGCGCTCAATCTTGTTCAATGCGGCGTTCTATATCTGCACACTTGTTCAGATGATCGTCTATACACCCTTTTATTTCTTGTTGCCCCGCAAGAAGGCGTGGATCGTGCCGAAGCTGTGGGCAAGGGTCAATCTCTGGCTCCAGAAGCATATCGCCGGGACCGACTATGTGGTCGAAGGATTGGAGAACATTCCCGAAGGCGCCTATATCTGCGCGCCAAAGCACCAGTCTGCCTGGGATACCTATGCTTTCCTTCCCTATCTTGACGATCCCGTGCTGATCCTGAAGCGGGAACTGATGCGCATTCCGCTTTTCGGCTGGTATATCGCGAAGATGCAGATGATCCCGGTGGACCGCGGTTCCCGCGTCAAGGCGCTGCATTCGATCACCAAGGGAGCGGAAAAGGCGATTGCGGAAGGCCGCCAGATTCTGATCTATCCGGAAGGAACGCGCCGGGCGCCGGGTGCTCCACCGCACTATAAATATGGCATCGTTCATCTCTATGAGGCGCTCAATCTGCCGGTTTTGCCGATTGCGCACAATGCAGGCCTTTACTGGCCGCGCCGCAAATTCCTCCGTTATCCCGGAATCATTCGCGCCCGTATTCTGCCGCCAATTCCGGCAGGGCTTCCGAAGGAAGAATTCCTGAAGCGACTTATCGAATCCACCGAAACGGCCTGTGACGAATTTCTGGTCGCCGCCAGCCGCGATCCCAATCCACCACCCATGCCACCGACCGCCGTTCAAAGACTGAACGAGCTCGGCGCCTAACCCTCACAACATGTTAACGGCCTGATCACGTTCAATTGCGTTGCGAGAACGACAATTCGCCGCGTTTTCTAGAACTTTCGTTTTTCTTGCGTGCAACCATGAAACCCGTTATCAGAGCCCGACACGAAAGGACACATCATGAATATTGATGCCATCTCCATCGGCTCCAATCCTCCTGAAGACGTCAACGTCATCATTGAAGTGCCTGTCGGCGGCCAGCCGATCAAGTACGAGATGGACAAGAAGGCCGGCGCCCTCATCGTCGACCGCTTCCTCTACACGCCAATGACCTATCCGGGCAATTACGGTTTCGTGCCGCATACGCTTTCGGAAGATGGCGACCCGATTGACGTTCTCGTCTGCAACACCCGTCCGCTGGTTCCTGGCTGCGTGATCAACGTTCGCCCGATCGGCGTTCTGGTCATGGAAGACAATTCCGGCAAGGATGAAAAGATCATCGCCGTTCCGTCGCCGCACCTGACGCGCCGCTACGAGAAGATCCACGATTATACCGATATGCCGGAGATCACTCTGAAGCAGATCGCGCACTTCTTCGAGCACTACAAGGATCTGGAACCCGGCAAGTGGGTCAAGATCGGTGACTGGGGTGACGAGGATTACGCACGCAAGTTCATCGTGGAAGCTATCGAACGCGCCAAGGGCAAGTAAGCGACAGCTTTTCGATCCGTCTAAAACAAAAGCGCCCGGCAATGTCCGGGCGCTTTTGTTTTCGGGCTTGCGAGTGATGCGCTTAGAGCATAATCCGGCCGGAGTGAAACGAGGATCGATAAGATTATGCTTGAAATATAATAACTTAGAGCGCCGATCTGATCCAATCAGATCGAAACGCGCTCTAAAGGAAAAGCGGCAGCAGCGTCGTCCACATGAACTGACGGATGAAGAAGATGATCAGCAACAGGATGATCGGCGAAATATCGATGCCGCCGAGATTGGGCAAGATATTGCGGATCGGGCGCAGAACAGGCTCTGTCACCTTGTAGAGAAACTCACCGATTGATGCCACGAAACGGTTGCCGGAATTGACGACATTGAACGCATAGAGCCACGAGAAAATGGCACTCGCGATAATAATATAGGTGTAAATATCGAGCGCCAAATCAATGGTGCGGAACAATGCGATCATGGAGGCCTCCTTGGCGATTGGCCGAGATGTAGCGGTTGCATCGGGCGAGAACAAGGGCTGAGCGCTTGAGCGCTGGAATTTTTGAGAAGCGCAGCAAGTGCTTTCAGTCGCCCGAACCGTCGAATTGTCGTTGAGTATTGTGGTGAATGAGATTGTTGACGTGCTCCAGCCAGTGGTCACGGACGCGCATACTGCGCAAATGCTGAAGCGTGTTGGTGACATAATCCACATTAGCACCGGAATCGCCGCGGGCGGATGCGACAATGGCTGCGGCTTCCTCGGCTTTCAGCGAGCCTGCATATTGCAGGTGGCGGCGGTCGGCCACATAGGTGACGGCGTCAACATCGCGTCCATCGGCAAGACGCAAGCGAAGATGTTTTTCATGATAGACTTGGTTCGACATTTCACGTTCGCGCAGATAGGTCATCACTTCGCCGGTCATATCTCCGGGCACGCGAAAAGCAATACCGAGACACGAACCACCGGCATCTAGCCCCAGAACCAGCCCCGGTTGATCGGGAGTTCCTCGATGAACATGCGAGTAAATGCACAGGCTGCGCCTGTAGCCGTAAAGGCGCGCGCGCATGGTCTCCACATGCGCAAAACCCGGCCGCCACATCAGCGAGCCGTAGCCGAAAACCCAGAAATCGTTCATTCGCCTATCATCGGGGAGTGTGGTCATGAGAGTATCCATAATGGTTCAGTGAACGCCGATTTCCACCGGTAATCAACGGATATCCCTCGATTTTTCTTCTCTATCGCTTCACAAGGCACATTCCTGCCATAATATGGCCAACAGTCGGGAGGAGCAAAACATATCGGGGTTGGATATTTGGTCTGAACCCGGAGTGAGGCTCTTCGAAACAACCGTCTGATTAATGTAAGGCTTTTGAAATGGCGCACACTGGAATGAACGCACCGAAAGCCAGAAAGCGCCCCATAGCGCTCATCATTATTCTCGTTGTCTTGATCGCTGGCTATACGGCGGGCTGGTTCTATATTGCAAACAGGCTTGAGGCGCGCGCCGAGGCTGACATGGCCAAGCTTGCTGCCCAGGGTGTTGGCGTGAAATGCGAAGATCTGCGCATGGGCGGCTATCCGCTGCGCGTCAATGTCGTTTGCGACAGCATTTCCTGGCAGCGGCCTTCCGAGGGTATGTCTTTCCGCGCCGGACGTTTCACTTCGGGTTCTCCGGTCTATGCGCCACGTTCACTCTCGAACGAACTGACAGGTCCGGCCTTTATTGAGTTTCCGGGGCTGGAGCCGCTGGAAGTCAACTGGAGCAAGTTTACCTCCAATACCCGGCTGGCGCGTCCGTTCCCGACCGAAATCGAGTTGGCTGCACGTGAGGTCGCGGTTGGCCTTCGCACCGAAACTACGAAGACGGAGCCGCTCAGCACGCTCGAGCAGATGGATTTCCGCATGAGCCAAGCGGACGGAACCTTGAAGATCAATGGCCGCTTTGCTGGATTGAAGCTTGCCAAGGCAGTGATCGGTAGTGCCACCAGCCCTGAAATCGACGGCGTCGCGGATATTGATGTGGCAGATGCTGCGACACTGCTTGCAAGGAGCGAAACCCCTTTCCATCAACGTCTGCGCGGACATTCCGGTACGATCAATCAGGCTTTCCTGTCCATGCCCAATGGAGCCATGGTTTCTGTTGCAGGGCCGTTTTCGGTCGGTGTCGACGGGCTCGTCAATGCTGATGTGAAACTGACGCTCGTTAATCCGCAATCGCTGGCGCAGGTGGGGCAGACAGTGTTTCCCGAGCAGGGTGGCAATATCGCCACCGTTTTGTTTGCTCTCTCGGCTATGCCGAAAGACGAAAACGGCAATCCCGTTATGGAGATCGCCGTTCGCAAAGGTAAAGTCAGCGCCGGATTTATTCCGCTCGGACGGTTGCCTGCTCTTTAAGAGAGTAGGCGAATAAGGCAGTAAGGGAGTAGGACACTATGTTTGCGGCCCTATCCGTTCCTTACTTTTCGCTCGTGCGCGTCGCAGCCTGACGGCCGAAGTCCGGTGCATCTACTTCCTGACCGGCATCGATGATACCGCGCCGAACAGCGCGCGTGCGGGTGAACAGATCAAATAGCGCTTCACCATCACCCCAACGTATTGAGCGTTGCAGCGAGGCTAGGTCTTCCGAAAAACGCCCAAGCATTTCGAGGATAGCATCCTTGTTGTGCAGGCATACGTCACGCCACATTGTCGGATCGGACGCGGCCAGACGCGTGAAGTCACGGAAACCGGAAGCCGAATACTTGATGACTTCCGATTTGGTGACCTGTTCCAGATCGCTGGCCGTGCCGACAATGTTATAGGCAATGATGTGCGGCAGATGCGAGACGATAGCCAAAACCAGATCGTGGTGCTGCGGGTCCATGCGGTCGAGCCGCGAGCCGCAGGCGACCCAGAAGTCGCTCAGCTTTTCCAGTGCCGCTTCATTTGTATCGGGCAGGGGGGTCAGGATGCACCAGCGATTCGTGAAGAGTTCTGCAAAGCCAGCGTCGGGACCGGAATACTCAGTGCCCGCCAAAGGGTGGCCGGGAATGAAATGTACATTGTCCGGCAGTTCTGGCTGCATCTGCGCAATCACCGAAGCCTTGGTGGAGCCGACATCCGTAATTATGGCACCGGGTTTGAGATTTGTCGCGATCTGCCGCGCTACCGTGCCTGACGAGCCGACGGGAACTGAAACGATAACCAGATCGGCATCCTTGACAGCCTCAGCGCTATCGGTGGTGTAGCTGTCACCGAGTGCCAGTTCTTCGGCGCGTTTCAGCGTTTCACCGCTGCGTGTGGCAATGGCGATGTGATCTGCGAGCTTTTCGCGCCGAATAACGCGGGCCAGCGATGAACCGATAAGGCCGATGCCAATCAGGGCGATCTTGTCGAAATGGACCGTGGACATTGTTCTACTTCAAAAATTCAGTCAGGGCGGCGACAACGCCACGATTGGCTTCTTCCGGTCCGACCGTCATGCGCAAGGCATTGGGGAAACCGTAGCCGCCGACGCGACGCAGGATATAGCCGCGCTTGGAAAGCCATTCGTCGGCCTTATCCGCCGAGTGCGCGGCATTGTCTGGAAAATGGATCAGCAGGAAATTCGTGACTGACGGCGTTACCCGCAGGCCGAGCTTGGTGAACTCGTCGGCCAGCCAGCCAAGCCACTTGTCATTGTAAGTGATCGACTTTTCGACATGGGCGCGGTCACGGATCGCAGCTGCGCCAGCGGCAATGGCGGCCGAGTTCATGTTGAACGGCCCGCGTATGCGGTTGAGCGCATCGACCACGTGCAGCGGTGCATACATCCAGCCGATACGCAGGCCCGGTAGCCCGTGGATTTTCGAGAAGGTGCGCGTCATGACAACGTTCTCGTTGGACGAAACGAGTTCGAGACCGGATTCATAGTCATTGCGACGGACATATTCGGCATAAGCCGCATCAAGAACCAGAAGCACGTGCTTCGGCAGTCCGGCGTGAAGGCGACGGACTTCCTCGAAAGGCAGATAGGTCCCAGTCGGATTGGCCGGATTGGCAATGAAGACGATCTTTGTGCGCGGCGACAGGCCGGCCAGAATGGCATCCACGTCGATACGCTCATTCTTCTCTTTCACCGTAACTGGTGCGGCGCCGGCGCCCAACGTCTGGATCTTGTAGACGGCAAAACCATGCTCCGTGATGATGGCTTCGTCGCCTGGAGCAAGATAAGTCTGGCATATCAGGCCAAGCAGTTCGTCGGAGCCGTTGCCGCACAGGATATTGGCCATATTGAGCCCCTGTGTTTCCGCAATCGCCTCGCGCAACGCCAGCGCCTGCCCATCTGGATAAAGCTCCAGTTTTTCACCTGCGTGTCGATAGGCTTCGACAGCATGCGGACTTGGACCAATAGGCGTTTCGTTGGAGGAGAGTTTATAGACCTTGGCAACGCCCTCCACATGTTCCTTGCCGGGCACATAGGCTGCGATGTCGAGCAGGCCTGCCTTGGGCTGGGGACGGGTAAGGTTCTGCGTATCGGTCATGATTTTGGCTCCGCCAAAAGGTCAATGTTAAAACTACGGTGGCGGCATATCCCGCCATTGCGTTCAAGTCGAGAAAAACCTTGTTCGATAGTACGTGCCGACTGCAGCAACTGTACGTTTTTACAGGCGATGATGCGCACGTATCCTAATTCTTTCGGTCTGACTTGTTGCTTTGCACAGGTACTTTCCGCAATCCACCAACGGGTGTGCCTTGCGGTGCGAGAACCGGAACGAAGACGCGGCGCGACGAACGCTGGGCGACAGGCAATCCCTGATATAGCCGCTTCTGTGCCTCCACCACCAGAACGCCTGAAAAGACTGGCCACAACCGTCGCCCCATGCCTTCGAGAGCAAGACATGGCCGCATCATCCATCGCCGCGTGGCGGGCGGAAAATGCAGGGCGTCGCTCACCGTGCTGACGGTGAAATTCGCCTCACGCAATAGGGTCGTTAGCTGCGTCCGGCTGTAAGGCCGTCCGCTGCCGAAAGGTGTATGTTCGAAGCGGGCCCATACGCCGCGGCGGTTGGGCACCACAATGACGAGTCGTCCATTTGGCGCGAGGACGCGCCACATCTCCTTCAGCGTTTCGGTCGGGTTTTCTGCATATTCCAGCGCATGGACCATAAGCACGCGATCAATCGAGGAATCGGGCAGCGGCAGTTCCTCATCGAAAACGAGCGCTGTTGCTGTTTTTTCTACCGAAGGCCAGGCGACGGCTCCCTGACCAGCCGGCATGAAGGCGAATGTGCGCTCTGTATCGGCACTGAAACGGTCGAGATAGGGCAGGCTGTAGCCCATGCCGACAAGCCGCTCTCCCGGCACATGCCCCCAAAGACCCGCCAATGCCATGCGGATCGCGCGCTCCGCGAGATGGCCCAGTGTCGTGTCGTAAAATGATCGCAGTTCGATGATGTCTGGATGCATGCAGGTCACGCTATATGAAATCTCGACGCTGGGAAATGGAGAAGCCGGAGCATCTTCATCCGGTGGGGTGCAATTTCCTCAAACCGTGCTATAGAGCGTGCCTTTCCGGCACCTTTGATGGGCGCCGAAGTCTGCGCGAAAGCGAACGATCAGGAGAAGCAGCAGATGCCCGAAGTCGGTGGCAAGACAATCGAAGTTCTCTTTAGTCCGGATGAGATCGCCGGTCGCAATCTCGAGCTCGCCAAGGCCATTGCTGAACACAAGTTTCACAATCTGCTGACAATTTCGATCCTGAAGGGCTCCTTCATCTTTGCAGCCGACCTCATCCGCGCGATGCACGATGCAGGTGTGGAACCCGATGTCGAATTCATCACCGTTTCAAGCTACGGCAAGGGAACGACAAGCACGGAAGTTCGTCTGCTGCGCGATATCGACAGCGATGTGCGTGACCGTGATGTGCTTCTGATCGACGATATTCTGGAATCCGGAAAGACGTTGAAGTTCGTTCGCGAACTCATGCTGGAACGGGGCGCACGGAGCGTCAGCATTGCTGTTCTTCTCGACAAGAGCGTGCGCCGCAAGGTCGATCTTGATGCCGATTTCGTGGCTTTCGAATGCCCCGACTATTTTGTCGTCGGCTATGGCATGGACGTCGGGCATGCCTTCCGCCAGTTGCCTTATGTTGGTCGGGTGATGGAATAAGAGCCTGTTTCAAAAGTCGTCCTGTGTGGCTGCAAATGGCGATTTGCCTGCGTTCCGGTGCTCATGTAGCTTTCTTTGGCGCATAGTCCCGAAAAGTCTGCAACTTTTCGGGACTATGCTCGGACGTACATTGCGCTCCAGTACTCGAAAATCACCATTTTCGCGCACACATGCCGCTTTTTGATTCAGCCTCAAAGGTTCTGCGGCCTGTTTCTCAATCGAACTTCAACAGACGCTGCAGATATTCCTTTTCCATCTGCGGCGTCAGCGCATTGCCGAGCTTGCGGCGGATTTCGTCGAGAATTTCGCGCGCACGCTGAATATCTATTTCACCTGGAATCTTGACGTCATCGTTGAGGCCGCTGTCGCCGGTACCTTGCTGGCGACCAAGGGGATCCCTTCCGCGACTGCCATTGGCGCCACTTTGCCCTTGACCTTGCTGGCCCATGGCCTGCTGCATTTTCTGCATCATGTCGCGCCCGCCACGACGTAGCGCATCGAGCGCGCTACCCTGCTGGTCGCTTGCTTCTGCGCCTTCGCTGCGGCCGAGCGCATCAGTGGCATTGCCCATTGATTTTCCGGCATCCGAAAAATCCTTGCCGGGTTCAATGCCCATGCCCTTCAGGTCGTCCATCAGTTTTTGCAGATCGGACTGAAGGTCCTTCTGTTGTTGTTGCAGCTTGCGCATGGCTTCGGCCATATCAGGAGGAATATCGCCTTTCCCGCTTTGACCGTTATCAGCTTCACCGCCCGGCTGTCCGCCGCCCATGGAACCGTCATCGCCGGGGAACAGGTTGTCGTCGAACTCGCCTTCACCATCGCTGCCGCCGAACTGACGCTGCATTTTCTGATCGAGATCGAAAGTTTCGTTCATCGTCTTTTGCTGGCGCTGCATCAGTTCGCCGAGCTTGTTCATCTGCTGCTGCATCTGGTTCTGCTGGCCTTGCCCCTGACCTTGCTGGCCCTGCTGTGTCTGCCCCATCTGGAGATTGTTCATCAGGTTCTGCAATTGCGACAACAACTGTTCAGCCTGATCCCGCGAGCCCTGACGTGCCAGATTTTCGATCTGGTCCATCATGCGCTGCAGGTCTTTTTCCGTCAGCATTCGCGCATTGGGGTCTGGTGCGGTGCGGCGTGCATTCGGGTTCTGCTGCTGGCGCTGGGCAAATTCCCGCAGGAAGTCTTGCATTGCCTTGCGCAGTTCTGCCGAAAGCTTTTCGATTTCCTCTTGCGATGCACCGTTCTGCAGAGCGTTTCTTAGGGCTTCCTGTGCCTGCCGCAGGCGCTTTTCGGCAGCTGACAGGTTTCCGTCGTCGATACCAAGCGCGACCTGCCACATATAATCCGCCGCATCGCGTAAGGCGTCATCACTCCTGGCGAGACGGAGGCGCGTGCCAATCGTGACCAAACCCAGATAATGAGCTGCATTCTTGATGGTTTCTTCCGGGCGAAGCGTGATTGCCGACAGCATGTCGAGCACATGGTCGCGTTGCGTGGCATCGAGCGCGAGGATACGGCGCTGCTCGGCAACGGCGCGGGCGAGCGGATTGCTGAAAGGACGCTCTGGCAAGGTAATGATCTTGGTTTCGCTGCGACCGATTTGTCCGGCGGCGTCGGTTACAACCAGCGTGAGCGCAATTTTTTCGCCCGCCCAAGGATGTTCGGACAGGTCCTTCGACGTCGTAGCGTCCTTTACGCCGCGGCGGGGCAATGCAAGAGGCAGTTCCGGCGCATCGTAAAGCGGTGCGGCCTCTTCATCCTCATCATTGTTGAGTGGGATAATCTCACCCTCGGCTTTTACGGGCGCGTAGTCGTCCTCGATCTGATAGGAAAGCTGCAATGTGCCGTTCAGCGCATGCCCGGGTTCCTTTGTGAAGTGGATCGTCGGCGGGTTGTCCGGCGTGACGGCAAATTTCCAGCGAGCATCGGTGCCCGAAAGCGCCAATGTCTCGTCCTGCTGCAAATCGTAACGGAAATTGCGGCTTCCATCGACGACGGCCTGTTCTGCAGGCTCTTTTCGGTCATCCTTTGCGCTTACCGGCTGCACGTCGCGGCGCTCGCCCTTCACATCGGTCGCAGTCAGGCGTTCAGAACCGCCACCGATCACGCGGACCGACAGAATGCTGCCCTGCGGTACGTTGATTGCGGCTTGTTCACTGTCGCTCGCCGTAGCCAGGAAGACCGGAGCACGGCCGGTATAGCGCGGCGGCGTCACCCATGCATCAATGCGGGCAATGGCACTGTCATCACTTGGGCGGATATGAAAGGCATCGGCAATACGGCCGCTGTTCGGGCTGATGCTGTAGGCGAAGGCAGTCACGAAGAGCAGGGCAACCACTGCACGAATGCCGAAGGGGTCATGTTCGGGAACGCGTGTATAGGGCAGGCCGGATTGCAGGTTCTTAAGCCGGTTTGCCATGCGGCGCTGATGTTCCCGCCACAAGGCGACGGCGAAAGGATCGTGTTCTCCGGTTGCCATATGGCCCGTCTGGACGGCAAGCGGTTCGTGAACCAAACCGTTGATCGCCTCAATGCGGCTTGTGATGTCACTTTCTGTCGGAGGGCGAAATCGGAACGGCAGATAAAGCGCAATAAGACCGGCAAGACCAAATAGCGCCAGCACGCCGATATGAAGCCATCGCGGCATCATGCCGAACAAGCCGAACCAGCTCAGGCTGAAAAACAGGCCGACAAGAAGGACCAGCGGCAATATCAGCAGCCAGAAGCGCTCGAAGCTGATTGATAGAAAGGCGCGGAGACGGAGCCGACGCAGAGCATCGCCTTCCCCGGAAAAGAGCCGCAGGAAGGCATCCCGCGCGGGGCGCGGCCCGTCTTTCCTGTCGTTGCTACGATCCGTCATTTGGGCTTTCTGGCGTGTATCGCGTTTTCATCTGGCAACAGGATAACACGCATCATGGCAAAGGCGAGGCTTTGCCATGATAATTGTATGCATGGGTTTTATAGCCACTCCGGCACGGAATCGAGCGCCAGCAATTCTTCGTAGGTACGGCGCGGGCGTACGACATGATAGCGATCATCGTCGATCAGCACCTCGGGAATGAGTAGGCGGCTGTTGTAGGTACTGGATAAAACCGCACCATATGCGCCCGTCGTACAGACGGCGATAAGGTCGCCCGGAGCAGGTTTTGCCACTTCCCGGTCGAGGCCGAGATAATCGCCGGTTTCACAGACCGGGCCGACAAAATCGGCGCGGATGCGTGGCGCATCATCCTTCGGCAGGGTTACGGGCTTAATGTCGTGGAATGCATCGTAAAGTGTGGGACGAATCAGGTCGTTCATCGCCGCATCCACAATGACGAAGTTCTTGGCGTCGCCTTCCTTGACGAAGATCACTTCCGTTACCAGAAGTCCGGCATTGCCGACGATCAGGCGGCCCGGCTCGAACACGGTTTTCAAGCCGAGCGGCTTGATGTGTTTTGCAACGATTTCCGCGTAAGCGACGGGTAGCGGCGGCGGCGTATTGTCAGTACGGTAAGGAATGCCGAGCCCCCCGCCAACATCGACGTGGCGGATGTTGTGACCGTCGGCCTGCAGTTCCTTGACCAGTTGCGCCATCAGAGCAAAGGCATCGTCGAACGGTTCGAGATCGATGATCTGGCTGCCGATATGCATATCGATGCCGACCACGTCGAGACCGGGCAGGCTTGCCGCGCGGGCATAGGCCTCGCGCGCCTTGACGCGGGGAATGCCGAACTTGTTTTCGGATTTGCCGGTAGAAATCTTGGCATGTGTTTTCGCATCCACATCGGGATTGATGCGCAGCGATACGGATGCGACCTTGCCCGCCTTGACGGCACGAGCAGAAAGAATTTCCAGTTCCGGCTCGGATTCAACGTTGAAACAATAGATACCTGCTTCCAGCGCGAAGTCCATTTCGTGTGGGGTCTTGCCGACGCCTGAAAAGACGATCTTATTGGCCGGGATGCCCGCAGCAAGTGCCCGGCGGATCTCACCTTCCGAGACGGTGTCGGCACCGGCGCCAAGCTTCGCCAGCGTTTTCAGCACGGCCTGGTTGGAATTGGCCTTCAGCGCGTAGGTCACCAGCGTTTCCATACCGGCGAAGGCTTCGCTGAACACCCGGAAATGACGTTCGATGGTCGCGCGGGAATAGACGTAGAAAGGTGTACCAACAGCCTGAGCGATTTCAGGCAGGCTGACATTTTCGGCGTGAAGAACGCCGTTGCGATATTCGAAATGGTTCACGGGAAGGCCCTGCAGCAGAAACTTACAACAGCTTGTCGAGGATGATAGGCTTGTCTTCCTTCGGTTTCGGCTTGGTGTGTCCCTGATCGTCGGTGATCAGCGACGATGGCGGCGGCTCCAACGGGCCCTTACGACCGCAAGCAGCGAGCATGGCCGCAAGCGCGGCGATCAGAAGCACGGAAGAAATGGCGGAGCGGCCTGTCATCAGCTTTGGTTCCCGAAACGTATAATCTTGCGATAGGTCTAACTCATAATGCTCGAAAGTGGAATCATCAGTTCGGCAGATGATTCCACATGACGTCATGTTGATAGCTTATCAGGCCTTGGTGATGCGCTTTTTCCAGTAACGGATCTGGCGGCGAACTTCCTGCGGGGCTGTCCCGCCGAAGGATTGACGGCTCTTCACCGATTTCTCAACCGTGAGATAACCGAAGATCGCATCAGTGATGCCCGGATGGATCGATTGTAGCTCTTCCAGCGAGAGCTTGGCCAGATCGACCTTGCGGCTTTCGGCCAGCGCCACGGCGCGACCGGTGACGTGATGCGCCTCGCGGAAGGGTAGGCCCAGTTCGCGCACCAGCCAGTCGGCCAGATCGGTCGCGGTGGAATAGCCCGAACCTGCGGCCTTCTTCATGGACGCTACATTGATGGTCAGGTCGCGCACCATGCCAGCCATGGCGGCGATGGCGAGTTCCAGATTTTCGGCGGCGTCGAAGACCTGTTCCTTGTCTTCCTGCATGTCCTTGGAATAGGCGAGCGGTAGACCCTTCATGATGGTCAGAAGGGCGACCAGCGAGCCGTTGATGCGGCCAGTCTTGGCGCGCACCAGTTCGGCGGCATCCGGGTTCTTCTTCTGCGGCATGATCGAGGAGCCGGTGGAGAAGGCGTCGGAAAGCCGCACGAAATTGAACTGCGGGGTCGACCAGATGACGATTTCCTCGGCAAGGCGCGAAAGATGCCCGGCGCAGATAGCGGCGAGCGACAGGAATTCCAGCGCATAGTCGCGGTCGGAAACGCTGTCGAGCGAATTGCGGGTCGGTTCGCGGAAGCCGAGTGCCTTGGCCGTCATGTGACGGTCGATCGGAAAGCCGGTGCCTGCAAGGGCTGCCGCGCCCAGCGGCGATTCGTCCATGCGTTCAATCGCATCACGCACGCGCGACAGATCGCGGCCGAACATTTCCACATAGGCCATGCAGTGATGACCGAAAGTGACGGGCTGTGCGGTCTGGAGATGGGTGAAGCCCGGCATCACGGTCGTGGCGTGTTCTTCCGCGCGTTCCAGAAAAGCCTCGATCAGGTTTTTCAGGGCGATGGCGGTCTTTTCCAGTTCCTGCTTGACCCAGAGGCGGAAATCGACGGCCACCTGATCATTGCGCGAGCGGGCAGTATGCAGGCGTCCGGCAGAAGGGCCGATCAGATCGGCCAGCCGCGCCTCGATATTCATGTGAATGTCTTCGAGCTTGCGCGAGAAGGTGAACTTGCCATCCTCGATCTCCTTGAGGATGGTTTTCAAACCCTGCTCGATCTGCTTGTGGTCGTCTGCCGTAATGATGCCCGTCTTTGCGAGCATGGCTGCATGGGCGAGTGAGCCTTGAATATCTTGCGCATAGAGCTTGCGGTCGAAGCCGATGGATGCATTGATCTCTTCCATGATCGCATCGGGTCCTGAGGCAAAACGGCCGCCCCACATCTGATTGCTTGATTTTTGTTCGCTCATGCTCATATGCCCCGAGTGACGATTTGGCCGGATAATAGAAAGAAGTGATGCGACATGGCAGAAGACAACGAAAAGGCGAAATCGGGAAATCGCAAGATCGTCCTTCTCGCAGCCCTTGCCGGTGTCATTGCCGGTATTGGGGCGGTATACGTGATGGAGCGCCCTTCTGGCAATGTGGTTACCCAGAATGTTTCGACGAATGTCTCTGCGGAAAACGATGAAGCTTCGGCTCAATGCGTGTTGAAGGCGGATAAGCTGAAGGCACTTGATGCAGCTGCGACTGGTGGTGTGGCTGCGATGCGTGCTGCCGAAAAGCCGATCTCAGTCTCGCATATTGCCTTTACGGGACCTGACGGCAAGCAGATGACGCTGGGCGATTTCAAGGGCAAGACACTGCTGGTTAATCTCTGGGCGACGTGGTGTGCGCCGTGCCGCGAGGAAATGCCCGCTCTCGACAAGCTGGAGGCCGAAAAAGGCGGAGCTGATTTCGAGGTCGTCGCGATCAACATCGACACTGGTTCGGATGACAAGCCCAAGGGCTTTCTGAACGAAATCGGCATCAAGAATCTGACCCTGCACCGAGATGCTTCCATGTCGAGCTTCAACGAGTTGAAGCGCAAGAACCTGGCCTTTGGCCTTCCGGTGACGCTGCTGGTCGACAAGGACGGGTGCCAGATTGCATCCATGAACGGTCCGGCGCCGTGGGACAGCCCGGAAGCTGCGAAACTGATCGACGCCGCTCAGAGACTCTAACACTCGACAAAATCGAGAATCAGTGGCTTGTTTTCTCTTCCAAAGAGGGAGTTGCCTATGAGCCTTGAAGTCTGGCTTGCATTTTCCGCCGCATCCATCGTGCTCCTGATTATTCCGGGGCCGACTGTTCTGCTCGTCGTTTCATACGCACTCGGTCAGGGCTGGAAAGCGGCTTTCCCGATGGCGATTGGCGTTGCGCTGGGGGATTTTACGGCTATGACGCTTTCCATGCTTGGTGTGGGTGCGTTGCTGGTCGCTTCGGCAACCGTGTTCACCGCCGTAAAATGGGCAGGTGCCGCCTATCTCATCTGGCTTGGCATAAAATTGTTTCGCGCTGGCGGAACACTTCATGCCAGTGCGCGGCACGACAAGGTGCATCCCGCAAGAATGCTGGTTCATGCCTGGCTGGTGACGGCACTCAATCCGAAAAGCATCACCTTCTTCGTTGCCTTTCTTCCGCAATTTCTGAGTCCGCACCGGGATTTTCTGACCCAGATGCTGGTTTTCGAAAGCACGTTCCTCGTGCTCGCTTTTCTTAACGCCTTTGCCTATGCGCTTCTGGCGACCCGGGCACGCCGCTTCTTCTCAAGCGAACGGGCGCTGCGCATTTTCAATCGGACGGGCGGGACATTGCTGATCGGTGCCGGTGTTGCCTCCGCCTCAATGCGATCAACCTGAGATGAAACCGGCGCGTTTCAGCCGGACGATGGCCAGATCAAGCGCCGAGAGGAATGCAGAACGGTCCTTGGGCGAAAAGGGAGCGGGTCCGCCTGTAACTTCGCCTGCAGAACGCAAACTATCCATCAGATTGCGCGTCGCAAGCGTATTGCCGATGGTGCTTTGGGTATGAACGCGCCCGTTTGGAGCGATCACCGAGGCGCCTTTTTCGAGCGAGCGGCTGGCCAAAGGGATATCGGCGGTAATCACGATTGCGCCCTGCCGTGAATTCTCGGCGATCCAGTCGTCGGCGGCGTCGAGCTTGTCCGATACGACAACCCGTTCAACACGTTCTGCATCGCGTGGGATGGCAATGAAACTGTTGGCCACCAGCACGACCGGCAGATTGTGTCGTTCCGCCACGCGATAGATTTCAGCTTTCACCGGGCAGGCGTCGGCATCGACGAGAATGCAGATGGTTTCAGGTTCGTTGTTCATGCCGCTTCATAAAATGCGGGCGGCTGTTTGGCAAATTCAACGCTGCGTTCAGTTTTATGAGATAGGCGTTAGTTGCGAACCGGTATAAGGCGAGCCGCGAAAGTGAGAGTTCTGCCATGGCTGCCCGTTTCTTCCCCATCATGTTTGTCCTGCTTTGGGCCACCGGTTTCATCGGTGCGGGGCTGTCCATGCCTTATGCGGAGCCGTTCACTTTCATGGCGGTGCGTTTTTCCATTGCGGCTGTCATCATGACGCTTTGGGCGCTGGCAAGCCGGAGCATCTGGCCGAAAGGCAATGTACTTCTTCATGCGGCGATTGCTGGATGTCTCATACATGGCGTCTATCTTTCAGCCTTGTTCTGGGCCGTTCACCACGGCCTGCCTGCGGGAATGTCCGGTCTAGTGGCGGGTCTTCAGCCGATGCTGACCACGCTGATTGCGGCCATTCTTCTGGGAGAACGGGCGAGCGGACGGCAATGGACAGGGCTTCTCATCGGTTTCATCGGTGTTGCGATGGTTGTATGGCCAAAGTTTTCGGCGGGCAGCGGCGTTGATCCGAAAAGCCTTGCGGCGGCTTTCTTGGCGGTAGTGGCGATCAGCACTGGCACCGTCTGGCAGAAGCGTTTCGGCACGGCTGGCGATCTCAAGGCCGGAACGGCGGTGCAATATATCGCTGCTGCCATTCTGACCTCTATCTGCGCCTTCGCCTTCGAAACACGTGTCATCATCTGGTCGCCATCACTGATTTTTGCGCTGGTCTGGCTGACGCTTGCCATCTCCATCGGCGCTATTCTGGCACTTCTTGTGATGATCCGCGAAGGCGCAATGTCGAAAGTCGCATCGCTGTTTTATCTGGTGCCCGGTACTGCCGCGGTCATGGCTTATCTGATTTTCGGTGAGACGCTATCGGCAATCCAGATCGCAGGCATGGTGGTGACGACGCTTGGCGTTGCGCTGACTACTTTACGCCGGGCATGATCCCGAAAAGCGGGAGCCGGTTTTCGGACCGGATCGTGCGTTGATGTTATGAGTTAAGTTCGGGTTGTTGTTCGCGCTTGCGAAAGATCATGATCGCAGCGTTTACTTCTGCACCGATGATGAAGATTGCTGACAGCATGTAGAGAAAGACAATCGCCACCATGATCGAGGCGAGGCCTGCATAGGTCGTCACATAGGTGGCAAAGGTTTCGAGATATTTTGCAAAGGCCATCGCGGCGGCAAGCCAGGCTATGAGTGTGATCAATATGCCGGGCAGGATATCACCGAGGCTGCGTCGTCCGGCTGGAAGCCAGATATGCACCATGAACAGTGCCAGGACCAGCACTGCCACCGCTACCGTGTAGCGCCAGAAGGCAATTGTGCCGGTGAACGGCGCAATATCTGGAAACCATTGTTCGGCAATACGCACGGCAAGCGGGGCCAGAACCAGCAGGAAGCTGATTGCCATCAGGCTCAATGTGCCGACCAGAACGAAGCCCAGGCTTTGCAGGCGGCAGAAAATGATCGAGCGCTGGTCGGTGACGCGATAGGCGCGGTTGAGCGCGATGCGCAACGCCTCGACACCATTCGAGGCAAAATAAGCCGCTGCAATCACGCTCAATGTCAGAAGTCCACTGCGCTGCACGGTCAGCACGTTCATCACTTCGTTGGCAATTGGGGCAGCGATATTCGATGGCCACATATCGAAGATAACATGTACTGCCGTATCGGCGAATTCCTTGGTGCCGAGAAAGCTCGCCAGTGTGGTAGCAAAGATGAGGAACGGAAACAGTGCCATCAGGCCGGAAAGCGCGATATGGCTGGCGAAAGCCCAGCCATCGTCGGAACTGAAATGACCAATGACGTCGTAGGTGATCTGACGGAGAAAACGTTTGATTTTTCGCATCCGCAGATTTGTCCCCTAAAGCCTTGGTCGGTATTCGATAGGTGTTCAGCCTGTGTTTCAAGGCCTTAAATCTAGCATCGGTCTGCGGATTGCAAGGGCGGGACCCGTTTTAAACCGGACCCGA
The DNA here is from genome assembly GCF_902825325.1 of Brucella tritici. GTDB lineage: Bacteria > Pseudomonadota > Alphaproteobacteria > Rhizobiales > Rhizobiaceae > Brucella. The sequence continues at coordinate 431,827 of NZ_CADEAR010000002.1, forward strand.
ATCAAGCAAGCTTGTTGAAATCGCAGCGGGAAACGAACCTATGGCTCCGGCACATTCCGGTCAGAATCGACAACGCAATATCATCATCACCGGCTGTTCCTCCGGTATAGGCGCCTATTGTACCGAAGCGCTTCATGAGCGTGGCTGGCGCGTATTTGCGACCGCCCGCAAGGATGCGGATATTGAGGCACTCAAGGCAAAGGGAATTGAAGCCCATTATCTCGACTATACGGAGCCGCAGTCGATCGCTGCCCTTGCCGATGAGGTGTTGCGGCGGACTGGCGGGACGCTCGATGCCCTGTTCAACAATGGTGCTTACGCGCAACCCGGCGCGATTGAGGACTTGCCGGTCGAAGCCTTGCGCCAGCAGTTCGACGCCAATTTCTTCGGCTGGCACGATCTTACCCGGCGCGTTGTTCCGGTCATGCGGCAGCAGGGATATGGGCGTATCGTGCATTGTTCGTCGATTCTGGGATTGGTTCCGATGAAATGGCGCGGCGCTTATGTGGCGTCGAAGTTCGCGCTTGAGGGGCTGATGCTTGCGCAGCGCATGGAGCTGGAAGGCTCTGGTATCGATGTGTCGTTGATCGAGCCTGGCCCAATTGCTTCGCGCTTTACCTATAATGCTGCCAGTCACGCCAGAGCCAATATCGATATGGAAGCTTCGGTGCATCGTGAGCTCTACCAGCGCCAGATGGCGAAATTAGAAAGTGGCGGTACAAAATCCAAGAACAAGCTTGGACCGGAAGCCGTCTATGCTGTACTGCTTCATGCATTGGAGGCGCCGCGTCCCCGTCCGCATTATGTGGTGACGAGACCGGCGAAACTTGGGTCACTGGCACGGCGCCTGATGCCTGCACGCTGGCTCTACCGGATGCTATCCGACCAGTCATGAGGTCAGGAACAGTGCGCATGGGAAGGAAATAAAATGGACGTTCTGTTCAAGGGCGCGGCAATGGTGGCCATGTTTGCTGTGGCCGTCGTTCTGATCATCGGTCTGCGCAACATGATGCGCGGCGGTGACGGCAATTTCTCGAACAAGATGATGCAGCTGCGCGTTTTCCTGCAGTTCATTGCGATTGTTCTGATCGTCGGCGCGATCTATTTCGCTCGCCAGAAAACCGGTCAGTAAATATGGTCAAGCTCAACAAGATCTATACCCGCACGGGCGACAAGGGCACAACCGGGCTTGCCAGCGGGCCACGGCGGCTGAAGTCGGACCTGCGTGTCGAAGCCTATGGTACGGTGGATGAAACCAATGCCTGCGTTGGCATGGCGCGTCTTCACACCGGCGGCGAAGATAATCCTCATTCGCAAATCGATGCCATGCTGGGCCGTATCCAGAACGATCTTTTCGATCTTGGTGCAGATCTTTCGACGCCGGATGACGGCAAACCGCTCGCCTACGAACCTTTGCGCATCGTCGCATCGCAGGTTTCGCGTGTGGAAGCCGATATTGATCTCCTCAATGCCGATTTGCAGCCGCTCCGCTCGTTTATTCTTCCGGGCGGCTCGGCTGCATCGGCTGCATTGCACCTTGCTCGTACGGTTTCACGCCGGGCCGAGCGCCTGATGGTTGCGCTTGCCCGCGTCGAAGGAGAGATCGTTTCGGCAGAGGCTCTGCAATATATCAACCGCCTTTCCGATTTCCTGTTCGTGGCATCGCGAACCGTCAATGATAATGGTGCGCAGGACATTCTTTGGGTGCCCGGTGCCAACCGCTGATCAGACACCGCGCCTGTTGCCCCAGATCAGCACGTGGAGCTGGGGCAGGACGTGTGCTCCGTACCAGCCATCCGCAATCACCTTTTCCACCAGCCATTCCATCCGCCGCATGATGCCGTCAATATCGACTGCGGCGTCGTGTGCCTCGGGCGGCGGTGGTGTGTGATTGCCCGGCTGGAGATAGACCGGCAGAGCGGGATAGCGGCTGCCCACCTCTTTAGCGAAGGCGTAATCCTCTTCATCGAAGATGACGAATTTCAGCACCGTTCTCGGCGCTCCACCTGCAGCCTCGACACATGTTGCGAACGCATTGAAATCGACGTCCATACCGCTTGAAGGTGGTTTTGGACTCAGTACCAGCGTGTCGAGCTCGGAAAACCAGCCTTGTGCGACCGACCCTTGGGTTTCCAGTGCAAAGCGATAGCCTTCGGTTTTGCCGAGCCTGATCAAGGGGCCTAGCGGTTGAATGGCCGGATTGCCACCCGAAAGTGACACTGTTAGAGGTTGATTTCGGGAAAGTGTCGTCACTTCATCCCAGATCGCTTCCGCGCTCATTGCTTTCCACTCATGGCGAAAACGGCTTTCAACGGCATGGAGGCTGTCGCACCAGACGCAGCGATAATCGCAGCCACCGGTTCGCACGAAAACCGTCGGCTCGCCGATCAACACACCTTCGCCCTGTATCGTCGGGCCGAAAATTTCTGCGATGCGTATCTGTGTCACGGTCTGTACTCGGCCCATGTTTTGGGCGTTTCGCTGACCCGCACAGCGGAAATTTCCGGCCAGTGCTCACGGCACCAATCGAAAAAATGCCGGGCGAGGGCTTCAGCCGTGCTCTGGTTGTGCCCCAGAACATCGTTGAGATGGCGGTGGTCGAAGCAATCATCGATATAGCGCTTGAACGGCGCCAACTCATGATAGTCGCGGACAAAACCGTGCTGGTTCAGATCGGGAGCCGAGAGTTCGACCTCTACGATATAATTGTGGCCGTGCAGCCGGGCGCATTGATGATCTGCGGGCAGACCTGTCAGCTGATGCGATGCGGAAAAGTGAAACTTCTTGGTGATACGAAACATCAGGCGCTCCTCCGTGCAACGGCGTTGCGCCAGAAATCTGCATCTTCATAGAGGGTAGGGTCTTCGATGCCCGCGATATGAAAGGCCTCGCGTCGTTCGACACAGGTGCCGCAACGCCCGCAATGGCGTTCGCCGCCCTTATAGCAGGACCACGTCGCGGCAAAGGGCGTACGGTATTTTGCGCCGTCGATAACGATGTCGGCTTTCGATGCCTGCACATAAGGCGCGAGCAGCTTTATGTTCGCATAACCGTCCAGTGCATGGTTCTGCATCGTCTGGAAAGCATCGATGAAGCCGGGGCGGCAGTCAGGATAGATGAAGTGATCGCCGCCGTGGACAGCAAGGGCTACGGCCTCTGCCTTTTGTGCTGCCGCCACACCGAATGCGATTGCCAGCATGATCGCATTGCGATTCGGGACGACGGTGATCTTCATCGTTTCTTCGGCATAGTGTCCGTCCGGCACATCGACATCGTCGGTGAGCGCAGAGCCGGTCAGGCTGGCGCCGATATCGGTGATGTCGATGACCTGATGGGGAACGCCAAGCCTTTCGGCGCAGGCTTTGGCCGAATCCAGTTCCTTTTTGTGGCGCTGGGCATAGTCGAAGGAGAGGAGGGTAGTAAGTTGGTGTTCGCTTGCTATTCTGTGAGCAAGCGAAACGGAATCGAGTCCGCCGGAGCAGACGACAAGCGTTTTCATAAGTCAGGGTTCCTTGTTTTGACCGGGTAGGCTGCGACCGGATTACGGGGCGTTACCTAAAGCATGGCGTGTGGCTTGTAAACGACATGAAAACAGGAGGCGCCGGGTTGCGCAGTTTCGGAATGACCTCTTGTCAAGATAAATTGATTTTAATCGATATAGCGGCCCAACCCTGATTGACGTGCACGTCAACCGTCTTTAGGTTTCGTGCCGGTTCCCGGCGGATAGGCAGCGCATTTGCGCCATAACCCAAGTTGCGCCGGTGCCGCTTTCATGTCGGATTTTGACATGCAGGTGGGAGTTCACGGCGGCATAGTCCTGCTGCAAGAGTTATTGAAGAGGTAATCGCGGATGAAAGTCCTTGTCGCAGTGAAACGGGTTGTCGATTACAACGTAAAGATCCGTGTAAAGGGAGACGGATCGGGCGTTGAGCTTGCGAACGTCAAGATGTCGATGAATCCGTTCGACGAGATCGCAGTTGAAGAAGCGATCCGACTGAAGGAAGCGGGCAAGGTGACGGAAATCGTTGCGGTTTCAGTTGGCCCGGCTCAGGCACAGGAAACGCTGCGCACAGCGCTCGCCATGGGCGCTGATCGTGCCATTCTGGTCAAGGTTGATGAAGCGGTTGAACCGCTCGGCGTCGCCAAGGTGCTGAAGGGCGTGGTCGATGCGGAAAAGCCGGACCTCGTTTTCCTCGGCAAGCAGGCCATCGACGATGATTCGAACCAGACCGGTCAGATGCTGTCGGCGCTCCTCAACTGGAGCCAGGCGACGTTCGCCTCGAAGGTGGAGCTGGGCGACGGTTCGGCCAAGGTAACGCGTGAAGTTGATGGCGGTCTCCAGACCATCGACGTGAAGCTTCCGGCGATTGTCACGGTCGATCTACGTTTGAACCAGCCACGCTATGCGTCGTTGCCGAACATCATGAAGGCCAAGAAGAAGCCGCTCGACGAAAAGTCGCCCGCTGATTTCGGCGCCGACATTGCGCCGCGTCTCAAGGTCCTGAAGACCGAAGAGCCGGGTGGCCGTAAGGCTGGCGTGAAGGTCAGTTCAGTGTCCGAACTGGTCGAGAAGCTCAAGGCCGACGGCGTACTCTAAAGAAATCGGAAGGGACGAAATAAATGGCTATTCTTCTTATTGCCGAACATGACAATGCAACCCTTTCCGACCAGACGGCGAAGGCGCTGACGGCAGCCGCCCAGATCGGCGGCGACGTGGATGTTCTGGTTGCAGGCACGGGCGCAAAGGCTGCTGCCGATGCCGCGGCCAAGCTGAAGGGCGTGCGCAAGGTTCTGCTTGCTGAAAGCGATGCACTGGAAAACCGTCTGGCCGAGCCAACGGCTGCTCTCATTGTGGAACTGGCAGGCAATTACGACACGATCATTGCTCCGGCAACGACCTCGGCCAAGAACATCCTGCCGCGCGTGGCAGCGCTTCTCGATGTGATGCAGCTTTCGGAAATCATGGAAGTCGTATCGGCTGATACGTTCAAGCGCCCGATCTATGCGGGCAATGCGATCCAGACGGTGCAGTCGACAGACGCCAAGAAGGTCATCACCGTTCGTACGGCTTCGTTCCAGGCAACCGGCGAAGGCGGTTCGGCTGTGGTTGAAAGTGCAACCGTGCCTGCCGATCCGGCGCTGTCGAGCTTCGTCGGCAATGCGCTGTCGGATTCGGATCGTCCGGAACTTACCTCGGCCAAGATCATCATCTCGGGTGGTCGTGCACTCGGCTCTGCCGAAAAGTTTCAGGAAGTGATCCTGCCTGTAGCCGACAAGCTCGGCGCTGCTGTCGGTGCAAGCCGTGCGGCGGTCGATGCAGGCTATGCACCGAATGACTGGCAGGTCGGCCAGACGGGCAAGGTGGTTGCACCGGATCTCTATATCGCCGTGGGTATCTCCGGCGCGATCCAGCATCTGGCTGGTATGAAGGACAGCCGCGTCATCGTCGCCATCAATAAGGACGAAGAAGCGCCGATCTTCCAGGTCGCCGATTACGGCCTCGTCGGCGATCTCTTTACAGTTCTTCCCGAACTGCAAAAAGCGCTTTGATCGATCAGAAAGCGGCGGGCTGGTCCCGCCGTTTTTTATTTTGGAGGACTTCAGGCACGAAACACTGATTTTGCTTTCGCTGAATGAGGGCTGTATCTGTCTTAGGCAGAATTGGTATATTGAAGCATTCCCAGCAAAAGTGCGAAGCGATTTTGCTGGGGGTAATGCGTAAGAACAAAAGTTAGAGCATATGCTCTCGGCCTCGGCTCTGTTGTGGGGCGGCTGAATGAAGGAGTTATAACTGTGGCAATCAAGACGGTAGGGGTGGTCGGCGCAGGACAGATGGGCAGCGGTATTGCTCACGTATGCGCGCTGGCCGGGTTCGATGTGCTTCTTCATGATGCGGCAGCGGACCGGCTGGAAAAGGGCATCGCCACCATCAATGGCAACATGGCGCGTCAGGTTGCTTCAGGAAAATTGCTGGAAGATCAACGCGCTGCAGCGATGAAGCTTATCCGTCCGGCAAATTCCATGGCGGATCTGGCGGGTGTCGATCTGGCTATCGAAGCAGCAACGGAAGACGAAACCGTCAAGCGCAAGATCTTCGCGCAGCTTTGCTCGGCTTTGAACCCGGAAGCGATCCTCGCGACCAACACGTCATCGATCTCTATCACGCGTCTTGCTTCCACGACCGATCGTCCAGAGCGCTTCATCGGCATTCATTTCATGAATCCTGTGCCGGTGATGAAGCTTGTTGAACTGGTGCGCGGGATAGCCACGGATGAGGAAACCTTCCGCAAATCGAATGATTTTGTAACTGCGCTTGGCAAGACGGTAACGGTTGCCGAAGATTTCCCGGCTTTCATCGTCAACCGTATCCTGTTGCCGATGATCAACGAGGCCATCTACACGCTTTATGAAGGCGTTGGCAGTGTCGAAGCTATTGATACGGCGATGAAGCTCGGTGCCAATCACCCGATGGGCCCGCTCCAGCTTGCCGATTTCATCGGCCTGGATACCTGCCTTTCCATCATGCAGGTTTTGCACGACGGACTGGCAGATTCCAAATATCGCCCATGCCCGCTTCTGGTCAAATATGTCGAAGCAGGCTGGCTGGGGCGCAAGGCTGGCCGTGGCTTTTACGATTATCGTGGTGAGCATCCGGTTCCGACGCGCTAAGGCGTACAATGGTTTCGTGGAAAAGGCTGGTTTGAACCGGCCTTTTTCAATTGTGGCAATAATTCGCGGGCTGTGGAAAAGCGCAAACATCCTTACTATTAACTTACCCTTAACCATATGAGTTCAGAGCTTATTCATCTTTGATTGTTAAAGTTTTCATTAAGATGTTCGGAAATGAACAGGGTTTCATGGTCCCGATTAATTGGTGGTCGGGACATGACGGGCATCCATTCCGAATAGCGTGTTTTTGACGAAGGTTAAGACGATGAGCATTCTTGTTCAGCTGCGTGACAGCGTTAATGTCATCCGCGAGTTCGTCGCACCGAGCTACCGGCCCGAGCGTCATTATATGCGCGGACCAGGCCCGGCTTGCGCCGCGCGTACCCATCATTGACATGAGCGCTTGAAGCCTCCGTTTGCGTGGCGAACGGATTGGCATTGTAAAAAGTAAAGCCAGAACGGTTGTCCGCTCTGGCTTTTGTCTTTTGAGAATTTGCGTGTGGGCGGTCTATTCAAGTCCCTCGAACAGTGCCGTCGAAAGATAGCGTTCGGCAAAGGACGGGATGATGATGACGATGTTCTTACCGGCGTTTTCAGGACGCTTGCCGATTTCGACAGCGGCGGCCAGAGCCGCGCCGGATGAAATGCCAACCGGAATGCCTTCGAGCCGGGCGAGCAGGCGTGCGTTGGCAAAGGCATCTTCATTGGAGACCTGAACGACTTCGTCATAGATGCCGGTATCGAGCGTCTTCGGGGCAAAACCTGCGCCGATGCCCTGAATCTTGTGCGGGCCGGGTGTGCCACCGGAAAGCACCGGTGAATCTTTCGGCTCCACCGCGATCACCTTGAAGGATGGCTTGCGTCCCTTGATGACCTGCCCCACGCCGGTGATCGTGCCGCCCGTGCCGATACCGGAGATCAGTATATCGGCTTCGCCATTTGTATCGTTCCAGATTTCTTCCGCTGTCGTCAGGCGATGAATTTCGGGGTTGGCAGGGTTTTCGAACTGCTGCGGGATAATCGCGTTCGGATTGCCTTCTGCGATAGCTTCCGCTTCCGCGATCGCGCCCTTCATACCTTTTGCGCCTTCGGTCAGAACCAGTTCAGCGCCGAGGAGCTTCAGAAGCTTGCGGCGCTCCACCGACATGGTTTCCGGCATGGTGAGGATGAGGCGATAGCCCTTGGCCGCAGCGGCAAAGGCAAGCGCGATGCCGGTATTGCCGGAAGTGGGTTCAACGAAGACCGTCTTGCCCGGTACGGCTTTGCCGTCGCGTTCCAGCGCTTCGATTAGTGCCAGACCGATGCGGTCCTTCACGCTCGCCAGAGGATTGAAGAACTCCAGCTTGGCGAGAAGATTGGCTTCCACACCCTTTTCCTTGGCGAATTTGTCGATCCGTACAAGTGGGGTGTTGCCGATCGTGTCGAGTATGGAATCGTATATGCGACCGCGACCTGCTGTTTTACCGGCTTTCGGTTCGTTCAGGGGCTTGTTCATGGCGTGATCTCCCTTTTGTCGCGCAAAGTTTAGGAGGAAATGACGCAAAAGCATAGTTGGGTACGTGCGCTCGCGGCGTCAAGTTTGGAAGTATATTCTTTATAATTGAATAAATTGGAAATAAATTCCATCATAAATGAGGGGCGACGTATTAGCTTGGAGTAAAGCTCGATTGATCCGCGTCAATGCGTTGTAACGGGGAGGCGCGCATCATCGGGTATCAGGCTGCAGGAGAGCACGAATGTACAAGAACATACTGATCGCAACCGATGGATCTGAACTTGCGGAAAAAGGCGTCGACCAGGGTGTCGCGCTGGCCAAGGAAACGGGTGCCAAGGTTACCTTTGTGTCCGTAACTGAACTTTTGCCATCCTATGGCATCGTGGTCGCTGCAGAATGGGCGTCGAGCCCGGCGGCGTTTCAGGAATATCGCGAGGCCATTACCAAGGCAGCCACGGAAATCCTGTCGAAGGCCAAAGCGAAGGCAACGGAGATTGGCGTCGGCGCTGAAGCCGTGCATGTCGAGAACCAATCACCGGCGCAGGGCATCGTCGAGGCTGCGAATGCCAGGAATGCCGATCTGATCGTCATTGCATCGCATGGACGTCGCGGTGTGAACAAGTTGCTGCTGGGCAGTCAGGCGGCGGAGGTTCTGTCGCTTAGCACTGTGCCGGTACTGGTCATCAAGTAATTGGCAGCTATTTCCAATCTTCCGACATTGCAACGATTTCTCTAACGCGCATGACAACGCAAGAAGATTCCTGAAAACCTCTGTTAAGCTCCTCCCGTCCGTACTCGGACAGGAGGAGTTTTTTTTCAAGGAGGTAATCATGACTGCGCCACGGCCTTCAAAAACCATGCTGGGTAATCATCCGCTTCATCCTGAAACGCAGATGCTTAATTATGGCTACGATCCTGAACTCTCTGAAGGAGCGGTCAAGCCGCCAGTATTTCTGACCTCAACTTTCGTGTTCAAGACGGCCGAAGACGGGCGCGATTTCTTCGATTTTGTTTCCGGTCGCAAGGAACCGCCCGCCGGTGTGGGTGCCGGTCTCGTCTATTCCCGTTTTAATCACCCCAACAGCGAGATCGTTGAAGATCGCCTCGCGGTCTATGAAGGGACCGAGAGTTGCGCGCTGTTTTCTTCGGGCATGTCGGCTATTGCTACGACGCTATTTGCCTTCGCACGTCCCGGTGATGTCATTTTACATTCGCAGCCGCTTTATGGTGGTACGGAAACGCTCCTTGCCAAGACATTTCTCAATTTCGGCGTCGAAGCGGTCGCCTTCGCCGATGGCGTGCACGAAGCCTCGATAGAACAGGCAGCGAATGAGGCTGTTAGCAAGGGGCGCGTCTCGGTAATTTTGATCGAGACGCCCGCCAATCCTACCAACAGCATTGTCGATATTGCAGCCATCCGGCGTGTTGCAGAAAAAATCGAACAAGAGCAGGGACACCGACCGATCATTGCCTGCGACAATACCCTGCTCGGGCCTGTCTATCAAAAACCACTCGATCATGGTGCCGATCTTTCGGTCTATTCGCTGACCAAATATGTCGGCGGACATTCGGATCTGATCGCGGGGGCAGTGTTGGGCGCCAAGGCTGTTGTAAAGCAGGTCAAGGCATTGCGCGGTGCCATCGGCACACAGCTTGATCCGCATTCATGCTGGATGCTTGGGCGCTCGCTTGAAACACTCGGGCTGCGCATGGAACGCGCCAACAGTAACGCTCGGGCAATCGCGGAATTTCTGCGCGACCATCCGAAGGCCGCGAAGTTGCATTATCTCCCATTTGAGGATGAGAATTCGGATGTCGGCGCGCTGTTCAAGCGCCAATGCAGCGGTGCGGGGTCGACTTTTTCCTTCGATATTAAAGGCGGGCAGGCGGCGGCATTCCGCTTCCTGAATGCGCTTCAGATATTGAAGCTTGCGGTCAGTCTTGGCGGCACGGAATCGCTTGCAAGCCATCCTGCTGCTATGACCCATTCGGGCGTTCCCGTCGATGTGCGAGAGCGTATCGGCGTGCTGGACTCGACGATCCGGCTTTCCATCGGCATCGAGCATCCTGACGATCTGATCGCCGATCTGGCGCAGGCACTCGAAACGGCTTGAAAACCTTATGCGACAGAAAGCAGCGACCGGTTGCCGGTGCTTTCTCGAAGAAGGCCCCAATGCTAATTCAGTATGGTCAATTCAAGACATATTGGAGGGATAATGAGGGGCAAATTTATATTAGGCGCCGGGTTGCTTCTGGCGCTCACGGCTTGCACGACCAATCGCATTCCAGAACAGTTCAGAACCGATCATCATATGGGCGAAGCGCGATATTTTCAGTCTCGCTGTCCTCAATATAAGGCGGTTGATGCCGAGCGCGCAGTGTTCGTGTATTGTATGGCAAACAAGGCTTACAACAGGGAGTGTAATCCAGAGCGAACTGCGAAGAGCTTCATCGAGGGCTCGCTGGACGGCTATAAGAGCGCAAAGCTGCGCTATCAGAATGTACCGGATAAGAAGGTCTGCTCCATTGCCGAGAGCAAATATGGCGTGAATGGCAGTGAAATGAAGCAATTGCTGAAGCGCTGAGACGGCCTGCAGCGGAGGTGTGCTGAATGCCTTCGCAGTTTTCCACCATTAATGATTGATAAGAATGGTGCGGGTGGTCGGAATCGAACCGACACTCCTTTCGGAACCGGATTTTGAGTCCGGCGCGTCTACCAGTTCCACCACACCCGCACATTTCTGCCAAAGCAGTTTGATATGGTCCAAAGGGACAGCGGTTGGGATATAACGGCTAAACGAAACGAGGTCAATTGCTCAAAAGCGCAGCTTGTACCGCTCTTCTGAAAGAAAGTTGAAGAGGTAAGAAGTGGCGGCATGTGGTCTACCCAACCGCCCGTCGTCACGGCTGCGTTCAGGTTAAAAAATCCGTTCCTGACAGCGTCAGGCACAACAGATTTCATATGTCCAGAACGGCCTGGAAATAGACTGCCGCTCTTTATCTGCGCAAGTTCGCTTCAACCAGATTCCAGAAGACTAGCAAGGCGATAAAGCCGAGCAGGACGTAATCCAGCGTGCTGACATAGTGAAAATATTCCATGGCGCATCTCCTTTCCCGGGAGGGCGCGATAGCGTTTGAGCCAGACGGAAGCTTATAATTATCCGGGCGTCGGACACTTGTTCAAAGTGCCGGAATGCACCGGTGCGGACCTCCTCTTCCGCCTGTCCATGCGCTCTCCCAAGACAGAGTGTATCACGCTTTGTCAGGAGGCTCAAATCATTGGTTCGGTTGGAATAATCAGCCAAATTTACGCAACAGTGAATGTTCTAATTCGACGTTGCGACGCTGGCTTTCCGGCAATTTGCAAAGCGGTCCAGTGCCTGATCATAGGCCGAGGTTTTTATGCCCATCATACCGATGATCGTGTGGAACAGATTGTCGTGTGAGGAAGGGGCAGCGGCATCCTGCCTTACGCAGGCCGTGTCGAGCTTGGTGGCATAGGCATAGTCCGGCGAGAACCACGCGACGAATGGAATATGCGTCTGTTCGTCAGGAGCAATGAAATAGGGCGCGGCATGCAGATAAAGGCCATCTTCGCCCAACGATTCGCCATGGTCGGACATGTAGATCATGGCAGGCGCAAAACGGTCCTCGCTTGCTTTGAGGACATTGATAATCTCCGACAGGATATGGTCGGTATAGAGGATAGAATTGTCATAAGCGTTGACGATCTGGTCTGTCGTGCAATCGGAAAACTCGCTCGTGCGGCACTCCGGTTTGAACTTTGCAAATTCCGGCGGATAACGGCGATAATAGGATGGTCCGTGACTGCCTGTCATGTGCAGGACAATCGTGGCATTACCATCCACGTTTTTCAGGTGATCGCGAAGCTGATCGACCAGAATCTGGTCAAGACATTCGCCGCCTTCGCAATATTGCGCATTGTTCGAATTTTGCAGGTCAACCGTCGGTATGCGGTCTGAAACGCCTTTGCTGCCTGTATTGTTCTCGTACCAAGTTAGCTGCACGCCAGCATGATTAAGAACATCCATGAGATTTTCCGAACTATGGAATTTGGAGCTCGAATAATCCTCACGGGGAAAGGGTGAGAACATGCACGGCACAGAGACCGAGGTATCGGTGCCGCAGCTTGTCGTGTTCGTGAAGGTGACGATATCCTGCTGCTTGAGCTCGGGATTGGTCTCACGTGGGTAGCCGTAAAGGCTGAAATTCTGGGCGCGTGCCGTTTCGCCCACCACGATAACCGTCAGCAGTTTCTTGCCCGACGCTATCGGCGGCAATGCCTGTTTGGCATCGAGGCCGAGCGGCTGCATCACGATCTGCCTGTCATTCAGGTCACGTACGATATATTGCACCGTGCTCTTGAGCGGTGTGCCGGGCATGAGCCGTTCCATGATGTCGGAGCGGTGTTCGCGATACATTGAGGAGAAGCTGCCGTAATCGGAGCCAATAAGTGCGACTGCGACAGCCAGGCAGACGATGATCGAAACGGTGTTGACCAGAAGCTTTTGCAGTAAAGGCCGGTGCTTCACGCGGACCCAGATGATGAGAAGCGAGGGGACGACGGCGTAAAGCAGCATATGCAGCAGAAAGCCCGTCGTTATCAGATGGCCCGACTCGGCTTTTGTCGTCGTGAGCGTCGCCTCGACCACGTTGCGGTCAATAATGGTGCCAAACGTGTCTGTAAAATAGGACCCGCCCGCGGCGACCCATATTGCGAAAATCAGAACCGGCTTGATGATATATTTCGCCGAGAAGGCCATCAACACGGCGATATGGATGAGAAGGATAGCCGCCGCCCCAACAACCAGCTTTTGCGGGTGGTCGGAAAAATAGGCGATCAACCGTTGCCAGAAAGAAGTATTGGTGAAGGCGAGGAGATAAATCGCGGTCAGGACGCAAAGCGTGCCGCTGGCGACGGTTGGGCGTGGAAATCGCATTCCTGAACCTTCAAAATCTCAAAGTGGCTGTTGGGGATGGAGCTTCGCAGGGCTTCCGCAAAACTGCAATCGCAACTTTCTTGCCGGATAAATCCGGCGCAGAAGATTCAGGACAGTGATTTCTGGGCTTTTTTAAGGTTGCTTAAATTCGACCCTATTTCCTCTCGGTGAAGCTGCGGATGCGGTTGCGCACGATGCGGGCCAGATTGCGTGTCCGTTGATAAAGATGAATCTGCGAGGCAGCCTGACGGACAAGCTTGTCCGTGGACGGATTGAGGCCAATTACCAGCGTTTCGATTGTCTCGCGCTTGTCGAAGAGCCGCGTCATGACCGGATGGTCGGGGACGGCGCAGGAATCTGTGCGGTTGATGTTGGGATCGTTCAGATGGTTCTTCACGACTTCGATCATCAGAAGAACGCCAGGCGACCAGGCGTTCAGGCTTTCGTCATAGGCAGTCTTCCATGTCCAGGCTTCTCCTGAAACCGTAAAGACGATCAAAATGGCGATAACCCGTCCATCCAGTTCCAGCGTATGCACGCGCACGCAGTCGCGTTCAGCAAGATTGTTGACCGCTTCGCGGGCGAAGGCGGCGCGAAACCGGTCGACAGCCATGGCGGTGCCGCGTTTGCCTTTCCAGCCGCTCGCTTCCAGCGTCAGGAAATGTTCGAATGCGTGACGCACTTCGTCAGGCGTGCGGGCAACGCGATAGGCAAGTTCGCCCTTTTCTGCCAGCCTGCGCCACAGACGATTATAGTCCCGGCGATGGTGCGCGCCGATTGCCTCTTTGATATAGGCATCGCCGTCCAGATCGCTTTGGAGAAAGGGACGCTCCTTCTGTTCTATGGCAACCAAAGGCAATTGTCGGCCCACCGCAACCGAACGGATTAGTTTTGCAGCCGGGCCATTGGCGCGCATTTCGGGCAAAACAAGCACATCCGGTAATTTGAGATGCCTGCGCGCCAGAATGTCGAACAAGTCTTCCAGCACGCCGACAGGGTCGTCGTGGTCGATCAATGGAGTGCCTTGCGGCCCGAACGGTGTCGACCAGGCACGGATCACAGGCGTCGAAAGCGGCAGGCCGGGACGCTCGATCGTATAGGGCATGACGAAGCGCAGGCGGCTGCGGATTTCGTTTTCGTCGCGCATGACCATGAAGCGAACTTCGCGATCCTCAAGGCGCGGCATGGCTGGCGCTAGAAACCGTGCATTGAAGAACACGTTCGGCTCGACGGTCCGGTTGCTCAGGTGATCGAGTTCGTCGCGCAGTTCGAAGCCTGCTGCAGCGCCATAGATCGCGAGCTTGCGCGGTATATCGCGGCTATGAAGGCTTTCTTCCAGCTTCTTGATGGCTTCGTGCGCCATACCGCTTTCGGAGAGTTCCGACACGATGTGAGCTGCATTTCCGCCTGCCGATTCTTCAAGCAAAGGTTTCGCGGCCATTACAAAGTCCCCTCCGAGGTCTTGGTACGGTCTCGTGGAATGAGAATGAACATGGTTATGTGCAAGGTGCGTGATACGGCTGCCGAAAGAAGTGCTGCTTCCATCAGCATGGCAATGGCTGTCGAAATGGCGGCGCCCGTCAGGCCGAAGCGCGGTATCAGGACCAGATTGAGAATGACGTTGACAGCAAGGGTTGCCGCATAAAGGAGCGCGCAGATATTCTGCTTTCCCGACATGTTGAGGAGGCTTTCTGCCGGGCCGACGCTGGCGCGCGCGATCACCCCGATAATGAGGATGAACAGAAGCGGATAGCCCGCTGTGAAGGCCGGACCGAAAAGCCGCAGGAGCGGATAGCCGGTGAGTAGAATGACGGCGCCGAGGAACAGGGTCGGCCAGAATGTCCAGCGTACGGAGGCCTTGGCAAAACTTGCAAATTCGGCGCGGTCGCCACTGTGCAGCAGGTCGGAATAACGCTGGGCGACGCTGGCCTTTACTGCGAAATAGACGAAATGGGCGAGCGCCATGATCTTCGTAGCCGCAAAATAGATCGCGACGTGCTCGGGGTCGAGCGCGTGGCCAACCATCAGAACGTCCACATTGATGAGCAGGAAGAAAAAGCCTTCCACGAGGAAAATCGGCAGGGCAACTTTCATCCATTCGCCAAGACGCTCTTCGCGCCCCGCGGCGGGAATATCTTTCTCCACTGAGCGGTCGACAGTCAGAAATTGCCCGGCGGTGGTGAGCCAGGTTGCGGCAATCGATACTGCCAGCGCGATAGTCGCAGTGGAGGGCAATCCTGTTTCATGCGCGATAATCATGAATAGGAGAACCAGAAGCGGGCGGACGATATAGCTTGGCGTCAGCGCCATCATCACCCAGGTGCGAGAGCGCGCAATGCCATCTAGCATGTTGCCGAGCGTGATCATTGGCAGGCAGATGAAGCCGAGGATGAAGGGCACGAGATAATAGCTCGCCACATGGTCCTTGAGCAGAAGCAGCAGCCCTGCACCCAGAAGCGTGATGAGTGTAGCGGCTGTAAAAGCGAAGATACGTCCGGTTCGGATAATGCCGCGCACGAGGCCGAACATATGGCGCTGCACATATTCCGGTACGAAGCGGATGATGGTGGTGTGCAGTCCGAAACAGGCCAGATCGCCGATGATAACCATAGTCAGCCAGACGAGGACGAAGATGCCGTACTCGAATTCACCCATCCAACGCGCCAGAATGACCTGAGACAGAAGAGCTATTGCCGCACTCGCCACGCGCACGGAAAAGGCAATGAGGGACGAGCGCTGCGCGCTTGCCTGCGGTCCGCTATCCGTAAGCACAGCATCCAGCCGCTCCGTCAAGGGACGAAGCCTGGCCGCGATCCTGCCGGGTAGAAACCGGCTCGCCGTTTCAGCCGCCGAAAACCGCACTATTTGCCAACCCTGTCTTTGCGGGCGTCTCAGGACCCGCTTGTTCTGCACCGGATAACCCGGCTTTTCGCGCCTATGCTTTGCTGCCTTTGGCGCGCATGGAAACCTTAGACAGGAGTTCTTTATAAAGAGAAAAAGAAAAAGTCTAATCTGTCGAAGGTCGCAAGACTTCAAGGAATGGTGAGTATTTCCTAAACGGCATCTATATTTGACATATCTAAAATAAAGAAAGGCATATCACTGCCTTCGACATACATCGACATGAGTTGCTTGGTTGAAAAAAACAAACCCCGGCAAATGGCTTGCCGGGGTTTGTTTGATAGAGACGACGATTGAGCCCGTTCACATCACTCGAAAGCGCCGTGGCAGTGCTTGTATTTCTTGCCGGAGCCGCATGGGCACGGTTCGTTGCGGCTGACCTTGCCCCAGGTCCGTGGGTCGGCCGGATCGCGTTCGGCAGCAGGCACGTTGCGCTCGTCGTGCTGATGTTCGGACCATGCCGCTTCATCGAAATCGTTTTCGCCGGTCGTGCCGTCGATGTGACGGCCGGTCATCGGCGGCAACTCCGGTTCAGGCGGTGCTTCGCGAACGATCTCGACGCGCATCAGTTGCGAGATAACCACTTCACGCAGGTTCGCAAGCATCGACTGGAACAGTTCGAAAGCTTCAGTCTTGTACTCATTCAGCGGGTCGCGCTGGGCATAACCGCGGAAACCGACAACCGAGCGCAGATGGTCGAGATTGACCAGATGCTCACGCCAGAGATTGTCCAGCGACTGCATGATGACCGATTTCTCGACATAGGTCATGATCTGCGGGCCGAAGCGTTCAGCCTTTTCGGCAGCCGCCTTGTCGGCGGCTTCCTTGATGCGGTTTTCGAACTCTTCTTCCGCGATACCTTCTTCCTTGGCCCAGTCTTCGACCGGCAGGTCGAGATTGAGCTTGGAGATGATGTCTTCCTTCAGGCCGGCAATATCCCACTTTTCCGCATAGGCATCCTTGGGGATGCGCAACGCGACCATGTCCTCGATGACCTCGTGGCGCATTTCGCCGACGATCTCGGTCAGGTCTTCTTCATCCATCATTTCCAGACGCTGTTCGAAGATCACCTTGCGCTGATCGTTCATCACGTCGTCGTATTTCAGAAGATTCTTGCGGATTTCGAAGTTACGGGCTTCGACCTTCTTCTGGGCCTTCTCAAGCGCCTTGTTGATCCACGGATGGACGATGGCTTCGTCTTCCTTGAGGCCGAGCTTCTGCAGCATGCTGTCCATGCGATCGGAACCGAAGATGCGCATCAGGTCGTCCTGCAGCGACAGGAAAAACTTCGAGCGGCCTGGATCGCCCTGACGGCCCGAACGGCCACGCAGCTGATTGTCGATGCGGCGGCTTTCATGACGTTCGGTGGCGAGAACGTAAAGTCCGCCGGCGGCCAGAGCCTTTTCTTTCAGATGTGCAATATCAGCCTTGATTTCCGCGATCTTGGCATCGCGCTCCGGGCCTTCCGGTACATCGGCGAGTTCCTGACGGACACGCATTTCCAGATTGCCGCCGAGCTGGATGTCGGTACCGCGACCGGCCATGTTGGTGGCGATGGTGACAGTCCCCGGCACACCGGCCTGTGCAATGATATAGGCTTCCTGCTCGTGATAGCGGGCGTTCAGAACCTGGAAGTCCTTGATGCCTTCCTTGCGAAGACGTTCGGCCAATTGTTCCGACTTTTCGATCGAGGTCGTGCCGACGAGGATCGGTTGGCCCTTTTCGTGCGAGGCGCGGATGTCGCGCACGATGGCGCGGTATTTTTCCTCGACGGAGCGATAGACTTCATCGTCTTCATCGATGCGCTTGACCGGCAGATTGGTCGGAATCTCGAGCACTTCAAGGCCGTAAATATTCCCGAATTCTTCCGCTTCCGTTGCGGCCGTACCGGTCATACCCGACAGCTTGTTGTACATGCGGAAGTAGTTCTGGAAGGTGATCGAGGCCAGCGTCTGGTTTTCCGGCTGGATGGTCACATGTTCCTTGGCTTCCAGCGCTTGATGCAGGCCTTCCGAATAACGGCGGCCCGGCATCATGCGGCCGGTAAACTCGTCGATGATGACGATTTCGTCATTGCGGACGATATAGTCCTTGTCGCGCTGGAACAGCTTGTGCGCACGAAGCGCATTGTTCAGGTGGTGAACAACGGCGACATTCTCGATATCGTAGAGGCTTTCACCCTTGAGGTGGCCTGCAGCTTCCAGAAGCTGCTCGACCTTCTCGGTGCCGACTTCGGTGAAGATCGCGGTCTTCTGCTTCTCGTCGATTTCAAAATCTTCCGGCTCAAGGGCTGGAATGAAGGTGTCGATGAGATTGTAGAAGTCCGAGCGGTCTTCCAGCGGGCCGGAAATGATGAGCGGCGTGCGTGCTTCGTCGATGAGGATCGAATCCACTTCGTCGACGATGGCATAATTGTGCGGGCGCTGCACCATCTGGGCGCGCTCATACTTCATATTGTCGCGCAGATAATCGAAGCCGAGCTCGTTGTTGGTGCCGTAGGTGATATCGCAGGCATAGGCAGCGCGACGCTCATCATCGTCGAGACCGTGCTTGATGACGCCGACGGTCAGGCCGAGGAAGTTGTAGAGCTTGCCCATGGTTTCGGCGTCGCGGGTGGCAAGGTAGTCATTAACCGTCACCACGTGCACGCCCTTGCCCTCAAGCGCATTGAGGTAGACCGGCAGGGTTGCCATCAGGGTCTTGCCTTCACCGGTGCGCATTTCGGCGATGCCGCGTTCGTGCAGAACCATGCCGCCGATCAGCTGCACGTCAAACGGGCGCATGCCGAGCACGCGCTTCGCGGCTTCACGTGCCGTGGCGAAAGCGTCTGGCAGAAGAGAGTCGAGCGTCTTGCCGTCAGCCAGCGCCGCGCGAAACTCGGCGGTCTTGGCCTGCAGCTGCTCATCGGTAAGATTTTCGTAATTCTTCTCGATAGCAGTAATTTGATTGGCCCGCTGGCGCAGGGTTTTAACGCGGCGGTCATTGGATGAACCGAATATCTTGCGGGCGAGGCCGCCAAAGCTGACCATCACTGGTCCTTTCCTGTCCGTTCAGCCGGAAGTGCTTCCGGCAATGTCGAATGCTTTATTCACGCGTATTGAAACAATTGCAAGAAAACTGCGCTATGAAAGCTGCCAGATACGGCGCATTTCCGGCGCAATTCCCCCACCGCTTACTGGACGTAAAGCCGAAGGACAGATAAGAGGGGCTTCGGGCGATGTCAACGTTGCTCTAAGGGCTGGAAAACCTTTCCTTTGTTGCAATATTGGAGGTATCCGGGCCAAATTCCGCCGCATTCATCGGGCCGGTAAGCGGTCACGAAGGAGAGAATTCCATATGAAAGCCATTCTGAAAGCCCCTTATCGCAAGGCTCTCGCTGTCGTCGGCATGTCTCTAGCGGCCTCGGTGGCGCTGGCAAGCTACTCAGGCGCCGCATTCGCACAGGATGCTGAAAAGCCTGCTGCCGCACCGGCTGCAGCCCCTGCAGAAAAGGAAGATCCGTCCAAGGTTCTGGCGACCGTCAACGGCAAGGACATCACTGTTGGTGCAGTCGATCAGGCTGCAGGCGATCTTGACCCGCAGTTCTCGCGTCTTCCCGCCGATCAGCGCCGTCTGGCTGCGCTTGCCGCCCTGATCGACATCAAGGCGATGGCTGGTGAAGCGGAAAAGGAAAAGCTCGATCAGTCCCAGGAATTCAAGGATCGTATGGAATTCCTGCGTGAACGCGCTCTCCATAACGAATATTTCAAGGATGCCGTTGTCGACAAGATCAGTGATGCCGATGTGCGCGCGCGCTACGACAAGGAAATCGCAGCCATGCCGCCGCAGGTGGAAGTGCGCGCTCGTCACATCCTCGTGAAGACCAAGGAAGAAGCCGAAGCCATCATCAAGAAGCTTGAAGGCGGCGCCAAGTTCGAGGACCTCGCCAAGGAAAGCTCGACCGACGGCACGGCAGCTAATGGCGGCGATCTCGGTTATTTCGCCGAAGGCCAGATGGTGCCTGAATTCGAAAAGGCCGCCTTTGCGCTCAAGCCGGGTGAATACACCAAGGAGCCGGTTCAGACACAGTTCGGTTTCCACGTGATCCAGCTCGAAGATCGTCGCACCAAGCAGCCACCGGCTTTCGATCAGGTTAAGGATCAGATCCGTTCGATCATCATGCGCGAGCGTTATGTCGAAACCGTCAAGAAGCTGCGTGACGGCATGAAGATCGACTACAAGGACCCGGCTGTCGAGAAAGCCATGAAGGATGCCGCAGCAGCCCAGGAAGGCGCGGACAAGGAAGACGCGCCGGAAGAGGCTGCTCCGCAGCAGTAAAAACTGGCGTTAAATATCAACGCCCCGGCTTGCCGGGGCGTTTTTTATTTCGATCTCGCGTTTCCCGCTTGATTTTGGCCTGCAAACCTTTCCAATGCGCGCGTCATATTTTGAATCCGAAATTTGCGTGGCGCCGTTTGCTGGGTATTACGATTTTCGGGTTTTCTACGAAACCGCATTCCATCGAGGCACATATGTCCGCGTCTGTTTCTCCGCTCGCTCCCAAACACTACCCCACAATGCCGGTCGTTCATGGCGTACGCATTGCCACCGCTGCTGCCGGGATCAAGTATAAGGGGCGAACGGATGTGATGTTGATGGTCTTCGACCGACCGGCAGAAGCCGCAGGGGTCTTTACTCGTTCGCTCTGCCCATCGGCGCCGGTCGATTTCTGCCGACGCAATCTCGTGCACGGAAAGGCCCGCGCGGTCGTCGTCAATTCCGGCAACGCCAATGCCTTTACCGGCGTCAAGGGTCGTGAAGCGACGGAAGCAACGGCTGAAGCTGCCGCCAAGGCGGTCGGGTGCGCCACAACAGATGTCTTTCTGGCGTCAACGGGCGTGATTGGCGAACCGCTCGATGCAAGCAAATTCGCGCATCTGCTTGGCGACATGAACAAGGATGCGGTCGAGGATTTCTGGACCGAAGCCGCCAAGGCGATCATGACCACGGATACCTATCCGAAGGTTGCGACCGAAACGGTGCTGCTCGGTCAGGTGCCGGTCACGATCAACGGTATCGCCAAGGGGGCGGGCATGATCGCCCCGGATATGGCGACGATGCTTTCCTTCGTCGTCACTGATGCACCGATCAAGGCTGACGTGTTGCAGAGCCTGCTCTCCAAGGGCGTTGGCTCGACCTTCAATGCTGTGACAGTGGATAGTGACACATCCACGTCGGACACGCTGATGTTGTTCGCCACCGGTGCGGCGGCAGAACGCGGCGCACCTGAGATCACCGATCCCGCAGACAAGCGCCTTGGTGAATTCAAGAAGGCGCTGGGCCGCCTCCTGAAGTCGCTGGCGCTGCAGGTCGTGCGCGACGGTGAGGGCGCACGCAAGATGGTGGAAGTGGAAGTGACGGGCGCAAAGTCTGCAGCTTCTGCCAAGAAAATTGCGCTTTCCATCGCCAATTCGCCGCTGGTCAAGACGGCTGTCGCTGGCGAAGACGCCAATTGGGGCCGCGTGGTCATGGCTGTCGGCAAGGCTGGCGAACCCGCCGATCGTGACCTGCTTGCGATTTGGTTCGGCGATATTCGCGTTGCGCATCAGGGCGAGCGTGATCCGGCCTATTCGGAAGCAGCGACGTCCGCCTATATGCAGGGCGAGGATATTCATATTCGCGTCGATCTGGGGATAGGCAAGGGCAAGGCAACCGTCTGGACCTGCGACCTCACCAAGGAATATGTTGCCATCAACGGCGATTACAGAAGTTGATCGAAGTGATGGAAAAAACCAGCACCCCAAGTCTCGCTATCGTACGCCAACTCGAAGCCGTCGGCTTCCGTGCCTGGCCCGCCACGTCGGTCCACTATGACGGCACCTGGGCGATACGCATGACCGCAGCGCATCCATCCCGGCGTCTCAACTCGATTAACCCGCTCGATCCCGGCGACACGCGTGATATTCCAACGCGTGTGGAACTGGCAGCACAGCGTTTTCGCGCCTATGGCCGTGTTCCCTGCTTCAGGCTTTCGCCACTCGCGCCGCTCGAGCTTGAGGATTATCTGGAAGGACTTGGCTGGAAGCGCCGGGACGAAACCATCGTGATGACGGCGAATCTCGAGGAACTCGATCTGTCGGGCGCCATCGACCAGATACCCTTGAAGGATATCGGGCGTTTCGTGGATGCCTCGCTTTCGATCCATGAAAGACCGGAGGATATGCGGCCCGGATTTTCCGAGCTTCTCAACAGCGTTCGCCCGAATAAGGGCATGTTCGTGCTGGAGGAAGGTGGTCGCGCTGTGTCCAACCTGCTGTGTGTGCAGGACGGTGTGATGGCAGGTCTGTTCGATGTCGGAACCCTGCGCGACGCAAGGCGCAAGGGGTATGGGCATGCGATTGTCGGTTCTGCGCTCAAATGGTCCGCAAAGCTCGGTGCGAAGACGGCATGGCTGCAGATCGAGGCGGACAACGTCGCCGGACTTGCTCTTTACGAGAGCTTCGGCTTTCAGGAAGCCTATCGCTATGCCTATCGGGAGAGCAACGACAAATGACCGAGGTAAAGGGACGGCGCATTCTTCTGGTCGCAGCTTGCGCATTGGTGGATTCGGATGGCCGCGTTCTGCTGACGCAGCGCCCGGAAGGCAAGCAGCTTGCCGGGCTGTGGGAGTTTCCTGGCGGCAAGGTGGAGCCGGGTGAAACACCGGAAGAAACGCTGATCCGCGAATTGCAGGAAGAAATCGGCATCACCACGAAGGTGGCCTGCCTTGCGCCACTGACATTCGCAAGCCACACCTATGATGACTTCCATCTGCTGATGCCGCTCTATGTCTGCCGTCGTTATGAAGGCATCGCGCGAGGGCTTGAAGGGCAAGCACTCAAATGGGTTCGCCCGAAGGATATGCGCGACTATCCGATGCCGCCGGCCGACGAACCGCTGATCCCGTTCCTGTTGGATCTTCTGTAAAGAGAGCCCTGCCCACAACTGTGGAAAAAGGTTGGCAATTTCTTACGATTCCGCTGGCCGGTTAATCTATGATTCACTCCGTTGAGGCATTCTCGTTTACGAGCCGCCCCGGAGTCTTGAAGCATGAGTTTCGACAACAATTATTTCAGTGCCGATCACAACGAATATACGGCCAAGCCGCTAACGAAGGCTGGTCGTGGAATCCTGCGCGTTGTGCTATTGTTCGGCTCTGCTGTTGTCGCTCTGGCTCTCATCATTGTGCCGGTTCTCAACGATCAGGCAAACAAGGTTGCAGCCCAGTCAGTGCTCCCGGCCGGGATCGATCGCACCATGACCGGTTCGATCAAGCGTGATACCGGCAATCAGCCGCACGCGGCAGGTCAGACCTATACAGTGCGCAAGAGCGTGCTTCAGCCAAGTCCGAATTCCGTCTGCATTATTGAGACAAACGGCAGCCACCACGGCGATTGTTAGCCGTCTTTCACATGCCATTATTCCCAAAACCGGTTCCCGCTTTTGGGAGGCATGCTTTATTCTTCCTCAGCCTTTTTTAGCGCTTCCGCGAGCGATGCTTTTGCAGAGCCGGGCTTCAATGGCTTTTGCTGCGATTCATGCGGCGCCCAGCCCGATAGCCAGATGACGGAGAAAGTGGCGCGGATGCGCCCGTCCAGATCGGAGAACCGTTCTGCGTAGATTTCAGCGGCACGCAGGAAAAGGCGTTTTGAAACCGGCTTTCTGGACCGATCATGCAGAATGTTCTGCATCCCCATGGCGCGCAGATCGGCCATCAGATTGAACAGCGAATCGTAGCGCACTGTGATGTTATCGACATCGGTTACAGGTAGGGCGAAGCCTGCACGTTGCAGAAGGCCGCCCACATCGCGTACGTCCGGAAATGGGAAAACGCGCGGCGAGGCGCCGCCCGTCAATTCGATTTCTGCTTGAAGCAGACTTTCGCGCAATTCACCCAGCGTTCCGCTGCCGCTCAGGGCGGCGAGAAAAAGCCCGTCCGGCTTCAGGGCGCGGGCGATCTGCACCATTGTGCCCGGCGTATCGTTTGTCGCGTGCAGCGCCATCAGCGACACGACAAGATCGACGCTGCCAGGTTTCAGCGGAAGTATCTCCTCATCGCCGACAATAGCCGGGAATGGACCCTGCAAAAAATCCCTGTCGCGTTCGATGCGGACAATCAGGTCGGCCTTGCCAGTCTGTGCTATGGCTGCAGCCGCTGCGCCGGTATGGCCAGCCAGATCGACGGCGACGGGAAAATGGCGCTCCACTGCGTCGAGACGATCAGCGAGATCGTCGGCAATGCGCTGCAACAGGAAATCCGCGCCGGGTTCGGCGCGCGCAAAGGCGCGGCGGCGAAACGAGAGCAGGAGATCGCGATCAAAGATCGCGCTATCATCAGTCGGCGCAGGCATGGAATCCGTCTTCTCTTTCGAGCAAGGTTCAGTACAATCGTTGCGGGGATAGATGCATTCGAACGGGGGCGAATGCAATGGCGGATGACGATAGAACGCATCAAACCTTTTTGCGCAACGCGGGCGAAAGGCTTCGGCTGTTGGCTGGCAGGGCTGTTCGCTCGTCGGCGGACATGTTGTTTCCGCCGACATGTATCGGCTGTCGGATGCATGTGTCCGAACCGGGGACGCTGTGTCCGAAATGCTGGCCGGAGCTGCGCTTTATAGAAAAGCCCTACTGTCCTGTGCTGGGCATACCTTTCAGTCATGATTTCGGTGAGAATTTCATGAGTGCGGAGGCGATTGCCGATCCTCCACCTTTCCGGCGTCTCCGGTCTGCCGTCCTGCACCGGGGGGCGGCACAGCGCATGGCGGTTTCGCTCAAGTTTCATGACCGGACCGATCTGGCTCCGTGGATGGCGCGCTGGATGCAGCGTGCGGGCCGCGAATTGCTGGATGAATGTGACGTGATACTGCCAGTGCCCCTGCATCGCTGGCGGTTCTGGCAGCGGCGCTTCAACCAGTCGGCGGAACTTGCCCGCGCCTTGGCAAAACTGGAGGCGAAACCCTTTGCGCCGCAAGGCGTGAAGCGTGTGCGCCGGACCGAACAGCAGATCGGTCTTGGCATCAAGGAGCGAAAGCGCAATGTGGACGGCGCGTTTCGTGTGCCGCAGGAACACGAGATTCATGTTCGTGGGCGACGGATTCTGCTGATCGACGACGTCTATACGACCGGCGCTACAGTCAAGGCGGTGACGCGGGCCCTGTTGCGCGGCGGAGCAAAAAGCGTCGATGTGCTGACGTTCAGCCGTGTTCTCCCGGATTGAACCGGATAATTGGCTACACAGGCTCGTGAAAAGCGTCAGGGCTTCCAGATGGCGCTTTTGCCGCTTATATAGTGGCCAAAACGATTGGAGTTTATAATGGTTGATGTAACGATCTACACGCGTATCGGTTGTCCTTACTGCACCCGGGCGAAGGATCTTCTGACCCGCAAGGGCGTTGCTTATAATGAAATCGATGCAGGCGTATCGCCGGAACTGCGCGCTGAAATGCAAGAGCGTTCGGGCCGTAACACCTTCCCGCAGATTTTCGTCGGGCCTGTTCATGTCGGCGGATGCGATGATCTTTTCGCGCTGGAAGACCAGGGTAAGTTGGACGGCCTGCTCAAGACTGGCGAATTGGCGTAGAATATAAAGGGGGAGAAACCGATGAGCACGTTCCGCGCTGCTGCAGTACAGATGCGTTCCGGCACAGATGTTGTCCGCAATATCGAGGCTTTGGAGAAGTTCGTCGCTGAAGCGGCAGCAAAAGGCGCGGCTTATGTGCAATCGCCGGAAATGACCGGCGCGATGATGCGTGATCGTGCAGCCTTCAAGGCGAGCCTGCGTGATGAAGCCAATGATCTGGTCTTCAAGGCAGCTTCGGCATTGGCGGCGAAACACGGTATCTTCCTTCACATCGGTTCAACCGCCATCGATGCCGGTGATGGCAAGATTGCCAATCGCGCCGGAATTTTCACGCCTTCGGGTGAGAAATTCGTCACCTATGACAAGATTCACATGTTCGACGTCGATCTGGACAATGGTGAAAGCTGGCGCGAATCGGCGACCTATGAGCCGGGCAAGGAAACTGTCGTTGCCGAACTGCCTTTCGCAAATCTCGGCATGGCGATCTGCTACGATATCCGCTTTCCGCAATTGTTCCGTGCTCAGGCGCTTGCCGGTGCCAATGTGATCACCGGCCCGGCTGCCTTCACGAAACAGACAGGAGAAGCCCACTGGCACGTTTTGCAGCGTGCGCGTGCCATCGAAAATGGTGCATTCCTGATCTCTGCCGCGCAAGGCGGTCTGCATGAGGATGGGCGGGAAACCTATGGTCATTCGATCATCGTCTCACCATGGGGCAAGATTCTCGCCGAGGCCGATCACGATGAACCGGGTGTCATTCTGGCCGACATCGACGTGGCGGAAAGCGCTGCTGCACGCGGCAAGATACCGAACCTGAAGAATGCGCGGGAGTTCGATGTCCGGACTTGCTCAGCGAAACAGAAAGAGGATGCGTAAGTTCCATGATCCGCTTTTCGCTTCATTGCGATCACGGCCATGAATTCGAGGGCTGGTTTCGCGACAATGCTGATTTCGACCGTCAGTCGGAAAGGAAGCTTGTCGCTTGCCCGGTGTGCAATTCGCAGGCCGTTCAGAAGTCGCTGATGGCGCCTGCGGTCTCGACAAGTCGCGGCAAGGAAAAGATTGCCATGGCGTTGGGCGATACGCAAAAGCAGATATTGGACGAAATGCGGGAGTTGAGCCGCAAGGTTCGTGAGAATGCCGATTATGTCGGCGACAAATTTGCCGAAGAAGCCCGGAAGATTCATTTCGGCGAGACCGAAACGCGTGGTATCTACGGCGAAGCGTCGCGCGAGGATGTGCATTCGCTGCTTGAAGACGGTGTCGACGTTCTGCCGCTGCCGGTATTTCCAGAAGATAAGAACTGATTGCCGGCATAGGGGACAAGGCGCATGAAACTGACGGATTCTGCGCCTTTTTTGCTGATTGCAACCGGCACCTTGCTGGGCCTCATCCTGCCGCTCGGCAAGATCGCCGCGCAGGCCGGTATTCCGCCCGCGATCTGGACATTTCTGTTCTCGGCGAGTGCAGGGATCATTCTGTTCGCTGTTCTTCTTCTGCAGGGAAAGAAGATCGGCTTTTCAGGCGGGCGACTGCGTTACTATATCTGCACCGCGTTCATCTCCTATGCCGTGCCCAATCTTCTCATTCTTTCTGCCATTCCGCGCCTTGGAGCGGGTTTTACCGGCATCATGTACACGCTCTCTCCGGTCATCACGCTCGTTCTGTCTATGGGGTTCGGACTGCGGCGTCCCAATGCGCTGGGGATCGGTGGTATCGCTGCCGGATTTATCGGCGCGGTGATGGTGGCGATGACGCGCGGCGAGGTGGGGAAACCAGCCGATCCATTGTGGATCGCCGCTGCATTGCTCATTCCTGTGTTTCTCGCCATCGGCAATGTCTATCGCACGCTCGACTGGCCGAAGAACTCCGATCCGACCGAGCTTGCAGCCGGAAGCCATCTCGCATCGGCACTGATGCTTTTTGCTGGAATACTCATATTCACCGGCCAGTTTCCGATTGAAACACTTGCATTCGCGCCATGGGCTGCCCTGGCCCAGTCGATTGCGTCGGCTGGCATGTTTGCCCTGTTCTTCCGGTTACAGGCGGTTGGCGGGCCGGTCTATCTTAGCCAGATCGGCTATGTCGCAGCCGCACTGGGGCTTATTTCGGGAACACTGTTTCTCGGCGAACACTATCCGCCGCTGACCTGGATCGGGGCGCTGGTTATCTGCGCAGGCGTTGCCATGACAACGCGCGCGCAAAGAGGCTGATTGGATCAGGCGGGGCGTTCGGCAAGCACCATATAGTTCACATCGGTGTCGCGGGAGCGGCTCCAGCTGTCGGCCAGCGGATTATAGGTTACGCCAAGCTTGTCGATGACACGCAGGCCGCCTTTCGCAAGTGCGGATTCGAGTTCTTCCGGGCGAACCAGCTTTTCATATTGATGAGTGCCGCGCGGCAGCCAGCGCAGGACATATTCCGCGCCGATGATTGCCAGACCGTAAGCCTTCAGCGTGCGGTTGATTGTGGCGACGAACATCAGTCCGCCGGGCTTTACCATTTCGCTCGTTGCCGACATGAACAGGTCAACATCGGAGACGTGCTCGACCACTTCCATGTTGAGGACCACATCGAATTTTTCACCGGCCTCGGCCAGTGCTTCTGCGGTCGTGGCGCGATAATCGATGTCGAGACCGCTTTGTGCGGCGTGGATTTTCGCCACTTCGATGTTTGTCGTGGAGGCATCCGCTCCGATCACGGTTGCGCCGAGGCGCGCCATCGGTTCGCAGAGAAGCCCGCCGCCGCAGCCGATATCGAGTAGGCGCAGGCCCTCGAAGGGGCGCGGCGCATTGGGATCGCGATTGAACTTGGCGCAGATCTTTTCCTTGATATAGGCAAGCCGTGTCGGATTGAACTTGTGCAAGGGACGGAACTTGCCCTGCGGATTCCACCATTCCGCGGCGATGCGCGAAAAATGCTCGATTTCCGAAGCGTCGATGGTGGTGCGGGCGGTCTCGGTCATTTCATTCTCCAGCGGCGGAAGCGTGCAGTTCTGCTCTCAAGGTAGTACTCCAAAGTCAAGGAACAAATCAATTTCGCTCTCAAGGGGCCCGATACGAATCGCGGCCTTGCGGAAGAGCGGCATTTTAGCTATGTGACCCCGGGTTTGCCTGTCGCAACAATATAAGGTTTGGGCAGGTGAGAGTGTAATTTTTCTAAACAGCGGGACGTAACCTTAAATGGCGCGCATCGTGATGAAATTCGGCGGCACTTCGGTAGCCGATCTGGAACGCATCTATAATGTGGCGCGCCACGTCAAACGCGAGGTCGAGGCGGGCAATCAGGTTGCCGTCGTCGTTTCGGCCATGTCCGGGAAGACCAACGAGCTGGTCGGCTGGGTACAGAATATGCCGAAAGTCTGCGGCGCAAGCTCGCCTTTCTACGATGCCCGCGAATATGACACCATCGTCGCTTCCGGCGAGCAGGTGACCAGCGGCCTTCTGGCGATTGCGCTTCAGTCCATCGGCGTCGACGCACGTTCGTGGCAGGGCTGGCAGATTCCGATCAAGACCGACAACGCCCATGGCGCGGCCCGTATTCAGGACATCGACGGCTCGGAAATCATCCGCCGTATGGAAATGGGACAGGTTGCCGTCGTTGCCGGTTTTCAGGGCATAGGTCCTGACAATCGCGTTGCAACGCTCGGGCGCGGCGGCTCGGACACGTCTGCTGTCGCTATCGCTGCCGGTGTGAAGGCCGATCGCTGCGATATTTATACGGATGTCGATGGCGTCTATACCACCGATCCGCGCGTGGAGCCGAAGGCAAAGCGTCTTTCAAAGATTTCCTTCGAGGAAATGCTGGAAATGGCATCGCTCGGTGCCAAGGTTCTGCAGGTGCGTTCGGTCGAACTCGCCATGGTGCACAAGGTGCGCACTTTCGTGCGCTCGAGCTTTACGGACCCAGATGCGCCGGGCATGGGTGATCCGATCAACCCGCCCGGAACCCTTATTTGCGACGAGGATGAAATCGTGGAACAGCAGGTCGTCACAGGTATCGCCTTTGCGAAGGATGAAGCTCAGATTTCGCTGCGGCGCGTGGCCGACCGGCCGGGCGTTTCGGCAGCTATTTTCGGGCCGCTCGCCGAAGAGCACATCAATGTCGACATGATCGTGCAGAATGTGTCGGAAGACGGCTCCAAGACCGATATGACCTTCACCATTCCAACCGGTGATGTCGACAAGGCCCTGAAGGTTTTGGACAAGGTCAAGGGCGAGATCGGCTTCGACAATATCCAGTCCGAAACCGGCCTCGCCAAGATTTCGGTCATCGGTATCGGCATGCGCAGCCATGCGGGCGTTGCTGCTACCGCCTTTAAGGCGCTGGCCGAAAAGGGCATCAACATTCGCGCCATCACAACGTCTGAAATCAAGATTTCTATCCTGATCGACGGCCCTTATGCGGAACTGGCCGTGCGCACGCTGCATGCGGTCTATGGCCTCGACAAGTAGTCAGCCAGTTTAGTTTCCATTTGAAACAGAGTTGTATGCAGGGCCGCGCGGCCGAAAGGGTGCGCGGCCCTGCAACATTTTGCGAGCAGCGACTATTTGTTCTGGACGCGGGTGTCAAAAATGCTCACAAAGGGGTTGGCGTAACGCTTCGCGGGCGGGTATTGGGAATCGGCTGGCGGAACGCACGTCAGCAATTTTGAAGGAGCCCCCGACGATCATGCGTGAGCTGACAACCGGTCCCCGCGTACTGCTTAAGCGGTTGCGCGAATTGATGGCAGAGCCGCTGGAACCGCAGGCGCGCCTCGACCGGATCGTTCGTGAAATCGCCCAGAATATGGTCGCGGAAGTCTGCTCCTTCTATATATTGCGCGCTGATGGCGTCCTAGAGCTTTACGCGACCGAAGGTCTCAATCCGCAGGCAGTCCACCTTGCCCAGCTTCGCCTCGGTCAGGGTCTGGTCGGCACGATTGCCGCAAGCGCCCGTCCTCTCAATCTGACCGATGCGCAAAGCCATCCAGCTTTCGCCTATCTGCCGGAAACGGGTGAAGAGGCCTATAATTCCTTCCTCGGCGTTCCCGTTCTGCGTGCTGGCCGCACTTTGGGCGTTCTTGTCGTCCAGAACAAGACCAAGCGGGCTTATCGGGAAGACGAGGTCGAAGCACTTGAAACCACCGCCATGGTTCTTGCCGAAATCATCGCGACCGGGGACGGGCTACGTCTGGCCCGTCCGGGCATAGAGCTTGATCTCGGTCGCCCGATGAGCGTGACAGGACAGGCTTTCAACGACGGTATCGGCCTTGGCCATGTGGTGCTGCATGAGCCGCGCATCGTCGTCACCAATCTTTTCAACGAGGATAGCCAGGCAGAGCTGAACCGGCTGGACGAGGCGCTTGGCAGCCTGCGCATATCCATCGATGACATGCTGTCGCGCCGCGATGTGGCGGCGGAGGGCGAGCATCGCGAAGTGCTCGAAGCCTATCGCATGTTTGCCCATGATCGCGGTTGGGTGCGGCGTCTGGAAGAAGCCATTCACAACGGTCTGACCGCCGAGGCGGCGGTCGAAAAGGTGCAGAGCGACACACGTGCGCGCATGGTGCATCTGACCGACCCCTATATGCGTGAGCGCCTGTCGGATTTCGATGATCTCGCGAACCGTCTGCTGCGCCAGCTCATGGGGCGTGACATCAAGACCATCGCCGAATCGCTGGTCAAGGACGCGATCATTGTCGCCCGTTCGATGGGTGCTGCCGAACTTCTGGATTATCCGCGCGAGCGTTTGCGCGGTGTGGTTCTGGAAGATGGCGCAGCCACGAGCCATGTCGTGATCGTGGCCCGAGCAATGGGCATTCCGGTCGTTGGCCAGGCCAAGGGCATTGTATCCATGGCCGAAAACAACGATGCGGCAATTGTCGATGGCGATGAAGGCATCATGCATCTGCGCCCGCAGTCCGATCTGGAAACGGCTTACGCCGAAAAGGTTCGGTTCCGGGCGCGGCGTCAGGCTCATTATCGTGAGTTGCGGGACAAGCCATCTGTCACCAAGGATGGTGTCGATATATCGCTTCTGATGAATGCAGGGCTTCTCGTCGATCTGCCGCAACTGTCGGCTTCGGGTGCGGCGGGGATCGGCCTGTTTCGCACCGAACTTCAGTTCATGGTGGCCTCGACATTCCCGCGTGCCGAACAGCAGGAACGTCTTTATCGCTCGGTCATTGAGGCGGCAGGCGACAAGCCGGTGACTTTCCGGACGCTGGATATTGGTGGAGACAAGGTTCTCCCTTATTTCAGTTCGACAGTGCAGGAAGAAAATCCGGCACTCGGCTGGCGGGCCATCCGTCTGACGCTCGACCGTCCGGGGCTGCTGCGCACCCAGCTAAGGGCGCTTTTGAAGGCGGCGGGCGGCCGTGAGTTGAAAATCCTGCTGCCGATGATAACGGAAGTCAGCGAGGTGAAGGCCGCGCGCGAGATCATCGATCGTGAGGTCCGTCACCTGTCGCGGTTCGCCCATCAGTTGCCGATGTGTCTGAAGCTGGGAGCGATGATCGAGGTGCCGTCGCTGCTGTGGCAGCTTGAGGAACTGATGTCGCTCGTCGATTTCATCTCCGTCGGTTCAAATGATCTGTTCCAGTTTCTCATGGCGACGGATCGTGGCAACTCGCTGATGTCGGGTCGCTTCGACCAGCTTTCGCCTGCATTTCTGCGGGCACTGCGCTTCATCGTGGAAACCGGCAATCGCCACGGCAAATCGGTTACCCTATGCGGTGAAATGGCGAGCAGGCCGCTTCCAGCCATGGCGCTGGTGGGCATCGGGTTTCGGTCGATCTCGATGTCTGCGGCGGCAATTGGCCCGGTCAAGGCCATGCTCGATGCGCTGGACGCGGGCAAGCTTACGACCTTGCTGGCGGAAGAGCTGGACAAGCCGAATAGCGCGCATTCATTGCGTGAACTGTTGATGAGATTTGCCGAAGACAACGATATTCCGTTATAGCGAAGCAGATTGATCTGACCGAACGGTCGCGGTGCAGGATTGCGCGGCGTTTCGTTTTGCATGCTTGCACGCCGCTGACAAATTTTAGGACATGACATGATCGCATTGCCGCAGGACCGGATGGACCAGCTCTTGAAGCGGTTCTCGATGATCGAAAGCCAGATGGCCAATAATCCGGATTCGGAAACCTATGTGAAGCTCGCATCTGAATATTCCGAGTTGCAGGAGGTAGTCGGCAAGATTCGCGAACTGACGGACGCCCGCAAGGAAGCAGTTGATCTGGCGGCCATGCGTGACGATGCCTCTACGGATGCAGAGATGCGCGCGCTGGCTCTGGAAGAACTGCCGGAAGTCGAAAAGCGCATCGAGACGCTGGAGCAGGAAGTGCAGATTCTGCTCTTGCCGAAGGACGCCGCCGACGAGAAGAATGCTATTCTCGAAATTCGTGCCGGTACGGGTGGACTTGAGGCAGCACTGTTCGCCGGTGATCTGTTCCGTATGTATGAGCGTTATGCCGCCGAAAAAGGCTGGCGGGTCGAGCTGGTCTCGGCCAGCGAAGGCGATGCCGGTGGTTACAAGGAAATCATCGCCACAGTTTCCGGCAAGGGCGTGTTCTCCAAGCTCAAGTTCGAATCGGGCGTGCACCGTGTGCAGCGTGTGCCTGAAACGGAAGCGGGTGGCCGCATTCACACCTCGGCTGCAACCGTCGCAGTCCTACCTGAAGCCGAGGATATCGATATCGAGATCCGCAATGAAGATATCCGCATCGATACGATGCGGGCGTCAGGTGCCGGCGGACAGCACGTGAACACGACCGATTCGGCGGTTCGTATCACGCATATTCCGACCGGCATTATGGTCGTTCAGGCTGAAAAATCCCAGCACCAGAACCGTGCACGCGCCATGCAGATTCTCCGTGCACGCCTTTATGATATGGAGCGCCAGAAGGCAGAAACCGAACGCTCTGAATCGCGCCGCAGTCAGGTCGGTTCAGGTGATCGCTCCGAGCGTATCCGCACTTATAATTTCCCACAGGGGCGCGTCACCGATCATCGCATCAATCTGACGCTCTACAAGCTCGACCGGGTTATGGAAGGTGATCTGGACGAACTGGTCGATGCGCTGATTTCTGATCACCAGACCGCACTGCTGACTGAGCTGGGCGCCTGAGCGTGAGCGGCGAACGCCTCGACACACTAATGAGCGCCGCTCGGAAACAGCTTCGGGACGTGGGGCTCGATACACCCGATCTCGACGCGCGGCTGCTGGTCGAATGGGTGACGGGGGCAACTCGACTCGATCTGATTTCTCCGCCGGAAAAGCTGATTGATGAGGAACGTGTCGCGGCGCTTCGGTCTGCACTGGAGCGCCGGGCCGCAGGCGAGCCGGTGCATCGCATCATAGGCAGGCGCGAGTTTTTTGGCCTGCCTTTCCGGCTTTCTGCCGCGACGCTTGAACCACGTCCCGATACGGAAGTTCTGGTGGAGCTGGTCATTCCGGCGCTGGAGGCGCTTGCGGGACAGAACAGCACGCTTGAGCTTCTCGATATGGGCACGGGAACGGGCGCGATCGTCATTTCGCTTCTCCATCGCTTCGAACATGCGCATGGCATCGGCCTCGACATGGCCGACGGTGCGCTGGCAATGGCGCGAATCAATGCAGTCGCCAATGGCGTAGGCGACCGCTTTGCCGCACTTAAAAGCGACTGGTTCCAGTATGTGAGCGGACGGTTTCATCTTATCGTCTCAAACCCGCCCTATATTCCGCATGAAGATATTGCGGGATTGTCGCGCGAAGTGCGCGAACATGATCCGCTTGCCGCACTTGATGGCGGTGCCGATGGACTGAATTTCTACAGAGCCCTTGCACAGAAGGCGGCAGATCACCTATATAAGAGTGGAATGGTTGCCGTAGAGATCGGCGCCGGACAATTCCAGGATGTTGAGGCGCTGTTCGAAAGCGCAGGTTTTTCTCTCGCAGGAGATGCGAGCGATCTTGGCGGCCACAGAAGGGCCATGCTTTTCGCGCACAAATCAAATACGTAATTTTGATGCGGCGAACCGCTAAAAAACACTTGGAATTTGCGGCGAAGCCGTTTAGTTTCCGGCCACCGTATACAGCCAGAATGGTTTTGCCCGCTGATGGGCGGTGGCGGAAATGCTCCATGACGATTTTTGGTCATGCTCCCCGGAGGGTTCTTTGGGGATGGCTTGTGCGGAAGTACTCGACTTTCAAGCATAATCTCGAAGAGCAAAGCTTTTCGGAGTGGTTATGCATTAATGCAACCGCGGAGTTTCGGTGACCCATAGAGGTGTACCTAACTCAGGAGCAGTCGATTTGTGGGAAGTTTTTAGGGCGTACTTCCTCCATGGTTCGATAGCGTGAAACCGGCAGCTTTTTTGGCTGTGGAGTTTCTACGCCCTTTAATCTGAAAAGAGATGAATATGAGGCCAGCACAGCAGAACAGGCGCATGCGCGGACGGGGGAATAACAATAATAACAACAACAATAACCGCAAGGGCCCCAATCCTCTGTCGCGCAATTACGAAAGCAATGGCCCGGATGTGAAGATCCGTGGCAATGCGCAACATATTGCAGAAAAATACTCGACACTTGCGCGGGACGCACAGGCATCTGGCGATCGCGTGATGGCAGAAAACTATCTTCAGCACGCCGAACATTACAATCGCATCATCATGGCTGCCATGGCGCAGAATCCGGTGCCGTTCCAGCGCGAAGAAACCTTTGACGATGACGGTTCGGATGATGAAGAAGCAGGTTTCACGCCTGTCGCAGCACAGCCGCAGCCCGTCAACGGTTCCGGTCCGCAGCCGGTTATCGAAGGCACTCCTGCCGAGGTCGTCTACGGCGAAGATGGTGGCGAGCCGGTAAAGTCCGGCGAAGGTCGCCAGCAGCCGCGCGAACGCGACAATCGTGATCGTCGTCTCGGTCGTGGTCGCCGTCCGCAGCGTGAGCGCTTCAACGCTGACGAGCGTTCGGATGAACAGCCGCAGGAAAAGCAGGCTCAGCCGGTGGCTGAAGAGGCTTCGGCTCCGGTTGAAGTCGTGGCCGAACAGGCATCACCGGTGGTCGTTGAAGCCGCTCCTGCTGCCGATGCAGCATCTGCCGAAGAAGCCGCACCACGTCGCGCTACGCGCCGCCCGGGTCGTCCGCGTCGTGCCGCCAAGGACAGCGGTGACGAGACGCCAGTGACGGAACCTGCAAATTCCGACGCTTAAAACGTCTCCTCTTGATCGAGTTTAAAATGGCGCGGTTTCCGCGCCATTTTTATTTGTTTTTGCAAGTGCCTGTAACCCTTGCCGAAACCCGGCCATCGTCCCATATGCTGTCTTGGAAAGAAGCCCGCCCAGTGTGGGGGCTTCGTCACCATACATCTTTCGGTGCCGCATGACGGGCCGGAAGGCAAAGGAGACATCATGAACATCGAAAAATATACAGAGCGCGTCCGGGGCTTCATCCAGTCTGCACAGACTTTTGCGCTGTCGTCGGGCAACCAGCAATTCACGCCGGAACACGTGTTGAAGGTTCTCGTCGATGATGACGAAGGGCTTGCCTCATCCTTGATCGAACGTGCGGGCGGACGCATTGCCGATGTACGCACCGGTCTGCAGAACGCGCTCGAAAAGCTGCCCAAAGTGTCGGGCGGCAACGACCAGCTATATTTATCGCAGCCGCTTGCCAAGGTCTTCTCGCTTGCCGAGGAACTTGCAAGCAAGGCCGGTGACAGCTTCGTCACCGTCGAGCGCCTGCTGACGGCGCTGGCGATGGAAAAATCCGCAAAGACGTCTGAAATTCTTTCCGCTGCCGGTGTGACCCCGACGGCGCTCAACAAGGTCATAAACGATATGCGCAAAGGCCGCACCGCCGATTCGGCGTCCGCTGAAAGCAATTATGATGCGTTGAAGAAATATGCTCGCGATCTGACCGAGGATGCGCGGGCAGGCAAACTCGATCCTGTGATCGGTCGTGACGAGGAAATTCGCCGCACGATTCAGGTTCTGTCGCGCCGCACCAAGAACAATCCGGTGCTGATCGGCGAGCCGGGCGTCGGCAAGACCGCAATTGCGGAAGGTCTGGCGCTTCGCATCGTCAATGGCGACGTGCCCGAATCCCTGAAGGACAAGCAGTTGATGGCGCTCGATATGGGAGCGCTGATTGCCGGTGCCAAATATCGCGGTGAGTTCGAAGAACGTCTGAAAGCGGTGCTTTCGGAAGTGCAGACCGCTGCTGGCCAGATCATCCTCTTCATCGATGAAATGCACACGCTTGTCGGCGCAGGCAAATCCGATGGCGCCATGGATGCATCGAACCTTTTGAAGCCTGCTCTTGCACGTGGTGAACTGCACTGCGTCGGCGCGACGACACTGGAAGAATACCGCAAATATGTCGAGAAGGACGCAGCGCTTGCCCGTCGCTTTCAGCCGGTATTCGTCGATGAACCGACAGTCGAGGACACGATTTCGATCCTGCGTGGCCTGAAGGAAAAATACGAGCAGCATCACAAGGTGCGCGTTTCGGATTCGGCTCTGGTTGCTGCGGCGACCTTGTCGAACCGTTACATCACCGACCGTTTTCTGCCCGACAAGGCAATTGATCTTGTCGACGAGGCGGCATCGCGCCTGCGCATGCAGGTTGATTCCAAGCCGGAAGAGCTGGATGAAATCGACCGTCGCATCATGCAGTTGAAGATCGAGCGCGAAGCGCTGAAGGTTGAAACCGACGCTGCTTCCAAGGATCGTTTCCAGCGCCTCGAAAAGGAACTGACCGATCTGGAAGAGGAATCGGCGGAACTGACGTCGAAATGGCAGTCTGAAAAGCAGAAGCTTGGACTTGCCGCCGATCTCAAGCGTCAGCTTGAAGAGGCGCGCAATGCCCTTGCCATTGCGCAGCGCAGCGGCGAGTTCCAGAAAGCGGGCGAACTGGCCTATGGCAAGATTCCACAGCTGGAAAAGCAGCTTGTCGAAGCTGAAAGCCATGAAAACAAGGGCTCTCTGCTTGAAGAGACTGTTACGCCTGACCACGTCGCGCAGATCATTTCGCGCTGGACCGGTATTCCGGTCGACCGGATGCTGGAGGGCGAGCGTGAGAAGCTGCTGCGCATGGAAGATGAACTCGCGAAACGGGTCGTCGGGCAGGGCGAAGCGGTACAGGCTATCTCGAAGGCGGTTCGCCGTGCGCGCGCCGGGCTTCAGGACCCCAACCGGCCTATCGGCTCGTTCATCTTCCTCGGCCCCACGGGCGTCGGTAAGACGGAACTGACCAAGGCGCTTGCTTCATTCCTGTTTCAGGACGATACGGCCATGGTGCGTATCGACATGTCGGAGTTCATGGAAAAGCATTCCGTGAGCCGACTGATCGGCGCGCCTCCCGGCTATGTCGGCTACGAAGAAGGTGGCGTTCTGACGGAAGCGGTTCGTCGCAGGCCTTATCAGGTGATCCTGTTCGATGAGATCGAAAAGGCGCATCCGGACGTGTTCAACGTGCTGTTGCAGGTGCTGGACGACGGACGCCTGACTGACGGGCAGGGCCGTACGGTCGATTTCCGCAATACGGTCATCATCATGACCTCGAATCTCGGTGCCGAGTATCTCGTCAATCTTGGCGAGAAGGACGATGTCGAGTCGGTTCGTGACGAAGTGATGGGCGTGGTGCGGGCTGCCTTCCGCCCGGAATTCCTGAATCGTGTCGATGAAATCATCCTGTTCCACCGGCTGCGCCGCGAAGACATGGGTGCGATTGTCGATATCCAGATGCAGCGTCTCCAGATGCTGCTGACCGATCGCAAGATCGTGCTGCAGCTGGAAGAGGATGCACGCGAATGGCTGGCCAACAAGGGTTACGATCCGGCCTATGGCGCACGTCCGTTGAAGCGTGTCATCCAGAAGGAAGTTCAGGACCCGCTCGCCGAGCGCATTCTTCTGGGCGACATTCTGGATGGTTCCATCGTCAAGATTACCGCAGGTTCGGATAGGCTCAACTTCCGTCCGGTTCGCGGTGCGCTTGAAGATGAAGGCCAGAAGGTCGGTGAGAACGCCTGAACGTTCTTGAGTTGAAGGCTGGGCGTCGCAACCGGATAGGTTGCGGCGCCTTTTTCATATCTGTCCTGACAAGTTTTCTGGCTTTCCTTCGATGTCGGCCATTTTCATGTCCAGTTCATCTGGCATCTGCTCTATCAACTAATCAGTTGTTAACCATATTAGCGGCATCCATGATCTCTCGATCACCCAGGGCATTCTTCATGGCGCATTACACACGCATGCTTCGTTTCGCTTTGTTCGCTTCCGTTGCGGTAACTGCCTTCAACGGTATTGCGCGCGCAGAGGAAGTCAGTTCTGCAGCGGCTACCGAACGCCCGGTACAGCTTGCGCAGCTTTATGATCCGGGTGAAGAAATCTATCATGATCGCCGGGTACGGGTTTTTATCGACCAGTATGGCCGCCGCGTTACCATGGATCGTCGCGGGCGCATTCTCAGTGTCGAGGACGCCAATAATTATGACCCGAACGCCTATGACCGTCGGGTTCGTCGTGCGCCGCAGCCAGACGACAACTGGACACTCGATGGTCCGGTCGACGGTGGCGCGCCCTATGACGGCTTCGGTAATGTGCCCGAAGACCCGAACTATTACCCGGACGCTCCGGCGGCGCCACAATATGGCGGCAACCGGGATGGACAGGTGCAGCGCTCGGTACTGCCTCCCGCTGGCGATCAGTATCCTGACAATACCAACACGAATTCAGCCAGCGCTAATCCCGGCTATAACGGGCAGCAGGATTACGGCCAGCCGGGTTATGAACAGCCAAGGGGCGTTCCCGATCCAGGCGACATGGCCCCGGCCATCGAAATGCCGAAGGGGCAGGGCGCAAAGGCAAAGATCGCAGCCTTCCAGATACTCCTCGACCGCGCCGGTGCATCGCCGGGCGTCATTGACGGTCGCTCGGGCAGCAATGTCGACAAGGCGGCGGCGGCTTACGGCGAATTGACAGGAAAGTCGATCAATCCAACGGATGAAGCAGCTGTCAATGCCGAGTTAGAAGCCACCGGCGGTCCAGCTTTTACGGAATACACGATCACCAATGAGGACGTTGGTCGACAATATGTTGCGTCGATTCCAGAAGATTACGCTCACAAGGCGCAGCTGCCGGCGATGGCCTATACATCGGTGACCGAAATGCTGGGCGAAAAGTTTCATATAGACGAGGCCTATCTGAAAGAGATCAATCCCGGCGTGAACTTCAACCAGCCCGGCTCGATTGTGAAGATTCCCAATCTTGGGAAACCTGTCCGGACCAAGGTGGCCCGCATTATCGCCGACAAGGGACGTAAGCAGGTTCGCGGCTACGACGAAACCGGCAAGCTGGTCGTTGCCTATCCGTCGACGATCGGTTCGTCGGACAATCCGTCGCCATCCGGCATCGTTCAGGTCGAGCGCATCGCGATCAACCCGAACTACACCTACAATCCGAAGATCAACTTCAAGCAGGGCAATAACGACAAGGTGCTGACCATTCCGCCGGGACCGAATGGGCCGGTCGGAACGGTCTGGATTGCGCTTTCAAAGCCGACTTACGGCATTCACGGTACGCCGGAACCATCGAGAATCGGCAAGACGTCAAGTCATGGCTGTGTCCGATTGACCAATTGGGATGCGGAAGAGCTGGCAAAGCTGGTGAAAGCTGGCGTAACGGTCGAGTTTACCGAGTAATACCAAGTCTCGTTGAGTTTTTCACATCGAGGCTTGGTTAAGCCGTGTGGCGATTGAGCATTTTCAGGGCGTGATGCGCTAGCATCTTAGCGCCCTGCTATAAGCATTCCTGTAATTTCAAAGAAAAGGCCGGGGGCGTTTCCCCGGCCTTTCTCTTTATCAGCTCTTCGTCGATCCGTTCGAGGCAAGCTTGGTACCGTTTTCATCGCTGTTCAAAAGCGTGTCAATGCGATCCCGTTCCTGCTTGAAGGCTTCAAGATCCTTGCCCGAAAGGGCCTTGTTGTCGGGTAGACGAATGCGCAGCGGATCGACCTTGGTACCGTTCACAATCATTTCGTAGTGAAGGTGAGGACCGGTCGAAAGACCCGTCGACCCCACATAGCCGATCACCTGTCCCTGCCGCACGCGCGCACCGGCGGTAACGCCGCGGGCGATGGCGTTCTGGTGGCTATAGCTGCTTACATAACCATTGGCATGACGAATCAGGGTCTGGTTGCCATAACCGTTGGTCCAGCCCGCCTTCTCCACCACGCCATTACCGGAAGCGATGATCGGCGTGCCGCGCGGTGCAGCCCAGTCCACGCCGGTATGCATGCGGCTATAGCCAAGGATCGGATGGCGGCGCATGCCGAACGGTGAGCGGAATACACCATTGGGAACCGGATTACGGAGCAGGAACTGCTTCGCACTCTTGCCGTCGCCATTGAAGTAATCGACGCTGCCGTCCGGGGCCTGATAGCGATAGAATTTGCGGGTTGTTCCACCAAAATTGGCCGATACATACAGAAGCTGCGAATCGGCTTCCGGTTTGTCGGGGTCGTCCGGCAGCGAGAAGAATGCGTCGATCTGGTCGCTCGGCGACAGCCGCGACTGGAGATCGACATCGCTTGCCAGCATCTTGACGAGCTGTTCGCGCATCGTCTCCGACATGCCATAGGCAAGCGCGGCACGGCTGATCCCGTCATAGACACTTGGCAGATTGCCTCGAATGGCTGTCGGAAGGGCGTTACCGTCGAAAGCTGTCTGCAGGAGCGGAGTCTGTTCTGGTTCGTCAGACGGAATATATTGTCCCCGGTCGTTGAGGGCGACGGTCACCAGATGGGTCGTGCGATTGTAGATGCTTGCACGCACGATGCGGTCCCGGCCATCCTGCGTCTCGGTACCGATGCGCAGGACGCTGCCTTCCTTGAGGCGCGGTGAGTTCATCAACTTGGCAAGAGAGTCGGCCATGTTCTCGGCATCGTCGCCGGTATAGCCAGCATCTTCGAGCGTCTGCGCAATCTCAGCTGTCTGGCGGAAAGGGATCAACTCCTCCGAAAATCCTTCGCCAACCGTTTCGTCATCACCGCGCTGCGCCACACTGACATTCTCCTGCGTAATTTTCACGCCAAGCGCAGGTCCGAGCGCAAATGGAGAGTCGGTGCCGCCGAACCGGGCAGGATCGACATAATGAAGTGAAGCGACCTGAACGTCACCGTCCGTCAGAAGACCGCCCGTATCGCGTACAACCTTTTCGACCTCGTCGACGGTAAGGTCGCTGGAAGCATCGAATGTTGCGCTGTTCATCGGAAAATCGACGACATGCAGGCTGACTTCGCTTTCGACCTTCGCGCCGTAAATCTGACCGGCATCGGCCGGCTGAGGCGCCGTGGGCCCTTCGGAGAACACGGTTAGAGCATTGAAAGCCGGATATTTGCGGTTGGTCGGATGATCGACAGCAAGAGCCATGCGGACAAATTCGAATGGTCGCGTCCGGATGACTTCCCGTTCACCCACTTTCTGCATTGTCGAAAGATCAA
Organism: Brucella tritici; assembly: GCF_902825325.1. GTDB lineage: Bacteria > Pseudomonadota > Alphaproteobacteria > Rhizobiales > Rhizobiaceae > Brucella. The sequence goes on from NZ_CADEAR010000002.1 coordinate 473,918, forward strand.
AGCGGCGACGATCTCGCGCCTTCTGCTGGGAAACTGTGCTGACAAGACGCGCGCCCTTGATGATGGCGGCCTCGTCAGTCGCTCCCGGCATGTCGGTGCGGGCAAGAATTTCGGGCGGGGTCGCCAATTGTTCGCGGCCATCGAGTGCTGCAAATAATGCAACGCCGATCAGCATGCAGGATGTAACGCCGGTCAGAAAGGTGCCAGCAAGCCAGCGGGCAGAAACTTCACGACGATCTGGTGGCCGTCGCCGTCCGCCTACGCTAAGCGGGGGCTCGTCACCCGGATCGAGATTGTTCGGCCCCATCTCTTTCATACTGCTATAGCCGGCCCTTCTTCAGAAACAGACTGCACAAAACGTGCTTGAAATCATTTGTCGGAAAAGCGGTTGAGCCGCCAATCCGGTGCTAAGGTGTCTTCCATCGTTTTGGAAGGCTCCCAAACGGGCATGAGAGTTTTGCCTTCCGAAGAAACGTAAGTCAACGACAAGCCTGCCGGACCAGGATTTCCACAGCAGTGCCAAGTCGTGCTTGATTGCCAGTTTCGAAAGTTAGGCGGACGCTATTTGGCTAATAAGGCCGGTTTATGGCCCTCCCAAGTGTGCTCGGTGCAATGAGTGCCCTATAATATAAGGTGAATACGTGGAAATCCGACGGCTTGTGGAAAGCTGTCAAAAAAACATCAAAAAACTTCAACGATGCTGTTGACAGATATGAGGGGTGCCCCCTATATACGCCTCCACAACGAGGGCGGCGACGCTGCTAGCGGCAGACTGGTTCGTCCCTTGAGTTGGTTGAAAGGGTTTGGCGGTAACGTTGGATTTGAGTAGACCGGCGGCATTAGCGGGGCGCGAGTTCTGTTGATGTTGGAAGAAAAGAACGGCTTTTAAGTTTGTGATTTTCTTCAAAAAAATGGGTTGACACGCTGA